>NZ_JBMKJF010000022.1:0-512 GCF_049236945.1 Enterobacter cloacae complex sp. SHL020 | reverse complement strand
CGGTACACCACCGCCGACGGGATGACCGTAAAATCGGTGCGGTGAAGGGTTTCCCCCTCGCCGCTGGCGTAGCGGTTCTCTTCGAAGTGGTAACCCGCCGCCGTCACCAGATACTCCCCGTTGTCGCTGAAGAACGGCGCGTTGGTTAACGTGAAGGTGTGGCCCGGCACAATCCCCGCCGCCGTGGCGGTGGCCTGAATCTGCTGATGCTCAACCTGCCAGCGTTCCTGACGGATGCGGGCATAGAACTCCCCGTGCCCTTTGTCCACAAAGCGTCCCGGCCAGTCGTATACGTCGATGCTGCCCGGCTTCGGCGACGCCGGATTCTGCTGGGCCTGGAACAGCCACGCGTTCGGCTTGCGGAAGTCATAGTCGTCGAGGCTGTAAATCCCCGGCGTGACGCTGTCCTCCAGCGCCCACTGGCTGATGCCCTCTTCATCCGTACTGCCGCCGGACGGCGTCTGGTGGTAAGGAATGACCTCATAGCCGCTGAACGGCTGATGCTGCGTGGC
>NZ_JBMKJF010000021.1:0-1668 GCF_049236945.1 Enterobacter cloacae complex sp. SHL020 | reverse complement strand
AAAACCTTGGTTTGGGAGGAGCTAAATACGTAACCAGTCGAGGAAGTAACGCAAATGGAGCTTGGGTAATATGGTCGGATGGAGCCATTGAGGTTATGGGGTATGGTGTAATCCTTGATAACGTCCTGGCAACCGTTAATTACCCAATTGCGCTACCAGGTGTAAGCCGCTATATCAGCATTGCCGAACGTCTCTCTGCTGATCCTGGCACAGCGCCCAACTTTGCTCATTCATCAATGATCATTGATGCTTTAACAACAAATATCGGTTTCAAAGCTCGTTGCACAATGGCCGCAACGGGTGCCCCATCAAATAATGGTTTTTCGTGGAGAGTTTACTATGCGCCTATTTAATCCGATCACGATGACGGAGGTCATTCATGGTTTCCACGATACTGTTAGTGCTATAGAGCTCCCTGAAGATAACTGGTTTTTCACAATGCGGGAAATACCTGAGGGAATGCGGCTTGAAGTCAATGAAAAAGGTGAGCCAGCTCTTATGGAAATTAGCCATGATATATCTGGCAACGAATAAATGAATACGTTTCCTGGCTGAATGCTGAAAATATCAGGTGCTGCTGATGATTATTGATACATCAAAAGCACCTGATATTGGATGACCTATACCTCGGGTTTTGGTGGAAGGTAAAGATTCGGAGCAGTGCCGGTATCAATCTTAGTTAGTTTATAACGGTACCGCTGCCATTCAGTCAGACGTGGAATATCTGCATCGTCAATGTAGCCTCCAACCTGTGCATCTGCCAATGGTGCGATAATTGCAGACGCTTCAGCCAGTAATGCGGTTTTCTGCTGTTCAGCCTTTTCCACATCCGCAGAATGTTTCGCTTTTACGTCGGTTATCCACCCGCTGCCACTCCACTTATCATATGGCGTACCAGGGGCTTCTGTAGTCGTATCTTTAGGATAATCACCCGGCAGGGAAATCGTGACTCGTTGACCTGTCTTCGTGTTGTATACATTTTCACTGCGATGATCGGCGAGGTACTCCCATGCGCTTAAGTCAGAGGTGCGACAAATGGTAAAACCTTCTTTAGATTCTCCAGGCGCATCAATACATGATAAGGCTGGAATGCCTACACCTTCCGCTAAATATTCAACGGATGAAGAAAGATATTCACCCGTCTCCCCATCATAATTAAACACAGTGATCTCACCGGCCATAATGGCGATATGTTCACTACTTAATTTTGCCATCACCATTATGCGGCCCTCACGATGTAGTTAAATGCGATGTTACGCGGGCGAGCGCCAAATGATGACCTTTGCCCTGTAATTGAAGAAATCATTCCAGCGGTACTAATATGTGACCATGATGGGCTATTGTCGACAACGCTATCGAAATCACTCACTGCAATATAAGCAGTTCCATCAGAATAACCGCCAACAAACATCCCAATCCCAGAACCAAACTGAGCTGACAGCAACCCCCTCCCGCTATCTATTCCTCTGCCATCATCCCAGCCACGGATAAACTCAGCGCGAAGGTCTGGCAGTTTAAGGGCAGGATAAGCAAGCGCAAGCTTCGGATATTGGGAAGCCGTGAACGCCGCTCCGTTGCATTTAAGCCACCCCGTCGGTGGAGTTGCTGACGGCCACGGAACGGGGACGCCAACCGGCAGAGCTGCCCCTTCTCCCAAACCAAGGTTTT
>NZ_JBMKJF010000020.1:0-4867 GCF_049236945.1 Enterobacter cloacae complex sp. SHL020 | reverse complement strand
CTCCCAAACCAAGGTTTTCGAAAATGCGTGTTTATCAATTAAGTGGCATGATTTCCGGTTTTGACGGAGAGAAATACCATGCTTATTGGATACATACGCGTGTCAACAAATGAACAAAACACCGCCTTACAGCGTGACGCGCTGCAGCGTTCAGGATGTGAGCTCATTTTTGAAGATAAAATCAGCGGTAAATCGACAAACAGACCTGGGCTCAATCGTGCCCTCAGACAGCTGAATGCGGGCGATACTCTCGTTGTATGGAAACTCGATCGGCTCGGGCGCAGTATGCGCCACCTTGTTTCAATGACCGAGGAACTACGCCAGCGAAGCATTAACTTCCGCAGTTTGACTGATAGCATTGATACCTCAACGCCAATGGGGCGTTTCTTCTTCCATATTATGGGAGCGCTTGCTGAAATGGAGCGTGAACTCATTGTCGAGAGAACGTGCGCCGGGCTGGCCGCAGCGCGGGAACAGGGACGAATTGGTGGCCGACGCCCTAAATTGACGCAGGAAGAATGGGCTCAGGCTGGCAGGCTGATTGCTGCCGGAGAATCCCGACAGCGCGTTGCGTTAATTTTTGATGTGGGTGTTTCCACGCTTTATAAAAAATTCCCCGCCACGATAGTCGGACAATCGTTGTGCCAGCGGCCGCTGGACAGGGATGGTTAGCTCATAGCAAGCCCAGCCGCGACAATATCACTCACCAACTAACCAAGGAGTTAAACGGATGAGTGATTTTCACCACGGCGTGGAAGTTATCGAAATCAACGATGGCACCCGCACCATTTCCACCGTCTCGACGGCAATCATCGGCATGGTCTGTACGGCCAGCGATGCTGACGACAAGACATTTCCTTTAAACGAGCCCGTGCTCATTACCAACGTGCAAAACGCGATTGCGAAAGCCGGTAAGGCGGGGACGCTGTCCGCTTCTCTGCAGGCGATCGCCGACCAGTGCAAACCGGTTGTCGTGGTTGTTCGCGTGGCCGAAGGCACCGCTGAAACCCCGGAAGAGGCGCGCAAGCAGACCGTTTCCAACATCATCGGTACTACTGATGAAAACGGTAAATATACCGGCCTGAAGGCGCTTCTCACGGCGAAAACGGTGACCGGCGTTAAGCCGCGTATTCTCGGCGTGCCGGGGCTGGACTCTCAGGAAGTGGCGACCGCACTGGCCGCCATGTGCCAGAGCCTGCGCGCGTTCGGCTATGTCAGCGCATGGGGATGTAAAACCATCTCTGAAGCGATCAACTACCGCAAAAACTTCAGCCAGCGCGAGCTGATGGTTATCCATCCTGATTTTCTGGCATGGGATACCACCACGAACGCAACGACGACGGCCTGGGCTACCGCCCGTGCGCTTGGCCTGCGCGCCAAAATCGACCAGACAATCGGCTGGCATAAAACCCTGTCAAACGTTGGTGTCAACGGCGTTACTGGCGTAAGCGCTTCTGTTTCCTGGGATCTGCAGGAACAGGCTACCGATGCGAACCTGCTTAACCAGGCTGGCGTCACCACGCTGATTCGCAACGACGGATTCAAATTCTGGGGTAACCGTACCTGCTCAGACGACCCGTTATTCGTCTTTGAAAACTACACTCGTACCGCACAGGTGCTGGCCGATACCATGGCGGAAGCGCACGCGTGGGCGATGGATAAACCCATCACCCCAACGCTTATTCGCGACATCGTTTCCGGTATTAACGCCAAGTTCCGCGAGCTGAAAACCAACGGCTATATCGTCGACGGCTCCTGCTGGTATGACCCTGAGTCGAACGATGCAACCACCCTGAAAGCGGGGAAACTGTATATCGATTACGACTACACCCCCGTCCCGCCGCTGGAAAATCTGACCCTGCGCCAGCGAATCACCGACACCTATCTGGCAGATCTGTCAGATTCGGTTAACAGCTAAGGAGCTGAAGCATGGCGTTACCACGCAAACTTAAGTACCTGAATATGTTCAACGATGGCCTGAGCTATATGGGCGTTGTTGAGTCTGTCACCTTACCGAAGCTTACCCGCAAGCTGGAGAAGTATCGCGGCGGCGGTATGCCGGGCTCGGTCTCTGTCGACCTCGGCCTGGACGATGATGCCCTGGCGCTGGAGTGGACCATTGGCGGTCTGCCGGACGCCGCGCTGTGGGCACAGTATGCCTCTCCGGGCGCGGACAGCGTGCCGCTGCGCTTTACCGGCTCTTATCAGCGCGATGACACCGGCGAAATCTCCGCCGTCGAAATCGTCATGCGCGGCCGTCATAAAGAGTTTGATGGCGGTGAAAACAAGCAGGGCGAGAGCGGCACTACCAAGATGTCCACCGAGTGCGCTTACTACCAGCTGACCATTGATGGCAAAGAGATCATCGAAATCGACATCATCAACATGGTGCTCAAAGTCGATGGCGTCGATCGCCTGGCAGAACACCGTAAGGCCATCGGCCTGTAACCCTTTAACCGGCCGGGAGTACCGGCCGGTGAGTTAACTTTCAGAAGAGTAACGAAATGGAAAATATCAACGAGACCGCCATGAACGAAAGTGAAAACCCACATATCGTCACGCTTGATAGCCCCGTTCAGCGCGGCGAGCAAAAAATCGAAAAGGTGACCGTCGCAAAACCCAATGCGGGGACCCTGCGTGGCGTATCGCTGGCGTCGCTGGCGCAATCTGACGTTGATGCGCTGATTAAGGTGCTGCCGCGAATGACCTCGCCGGCGCTGACCGAGCATGAGGTTGCGCGCCTGGATGCCTGCGATCTGCTCTCTTTTGCAGGTAAGGTGATCGGTTTTTTGTCACCGGCTTCGGCTCGCTGAAATTTCCCGAAAATGTGTCGGTCGACGATCTGATGGCGGATATCGCGGTGATTTTTCACTGGCCGCCGTCAGAACTGTACTCCCTTAGCGTGACCGAACTCCTCTTATGGCGCGAAAAAGCGCTGCAGCGAAGCGGAAACCACCATGAGTAATAATGTCAGTCTTCAGGAGCTGCTTAAGGCAGTCGATCGGGCAACCCGACCGCTTAACGCTCTCCAGAACGCCAGCCTCACTCTCGCGAGCGATATCCGCGATGCGCAGACGGCGCTGGGGGCGCTCGATGAGCAGGCAGGGCGCATTAACGGCTTCAGAAAAGCAAATGCCCGGCTCGCCACAACGGAGCAGTCGCTTGCTCAGGCGAAACAGCAGGCCGCGGCGCTGGCGATGCAGTTTAAAAACACGCAAAACCCCACCCAGGCGCAGGCTGATGCGCTGACTGCAGCCCGAAAATCGGCAGTCGACCTGAAGCATGAGTACAACAGCTTACGCTACTCGGTACAGCGTCAGCGTACTGAACTCGCTCAGGCGGGAGTGAACACGCGCACGCTCTCGTCGGATGAACGTCGTTTAAAAAGTCACATCAGCGAAAAAACGCAGCAGCTTAACCGACAGCGGGATGCGCTGGCCCGCGTCAATCAGCAGCAGGAGCGGCTGAGTACCGTTCAGAATCGCTACGAGTCAGGCAAACGCGTTACCGCGCGGGTGCGTCAGCTTGCGAATACGGGCGTGGGCATCGCAAAAGCGGGCTTTGACCAGACGTCCCGGTTTATCGCCCCTGGCATCAGCTTTGAAAAGCAGATGTCGGCCATTCAGGCAAACCTTGGCCTGGCGAAGGGGGATTCCCGGCTTGAGGCGATTCGCCAGCAGGCGCGGGACGTCAGTGCCAGGACCGGAGTACCCGCAGATAAGGTCCTTCGGGCACAAACCGAACTGACTCGTTCAGGCTATGACGCCGATGGGCTGCTTGCGGCCACCGCGCCAACGGTCAACCTCAGCCTGGCGGGGAGTGTCGACGCGGCTAAAGCGGCCGATATGATCGCCAGCACGCAGGCCGCGTATAGCCTGGCCGATACGGATGCGGGACGCATCGCAGATGTGCTTACGCGCGGTTTTACCTCTTCGAATACCAGCCTCGCTGAGATGGTGGCGGCCGTCACCTCCGCTGCGCCCGCTGCGGATGCCGCCGGTATGGGGCTTGAAGAGACCACCGCGCTGCTGGGCGTTCTGGCAGAAAAAGGAATGAAAGGCGCTGCCGCGGGGGACGCCCTCAGCGCGATGTTGCGCCATGTTCAGACTCCGGATGCCATAAAAGCCGCGGGGGCGCTGGCTTCCGCTGCGGGTGATGGATCGCTTGATGAAAAACGCCAGCAGTTGCAGGGGGCAAAGGGCAGTACCGCGCTCGCGGCTTCCGCGCAGACCGATAATCTTGACGGCGATATCAACCGATTCCAGGCCGCGTGGAACGGGTTGAAGATTGATGTATTTGATAAAGCGGATGGCGCTCTGCGCAACCTGATAACAACCGCAACCGGCTGGCTTGGCACGGCCTCTCTTTGGGTGAATGCCAACCCTGAGCTGACGCAGACCCTCGCCAGCATCGTTGTCGGCGCGCAGGCGTTTGCTGGCGTGCTGGGCGGCGTAGGCACGGTTATCGGCCCGGTTCTGACAGGCGTCAATATGGTTATTACCGCGGCCGGGATGTTGGGAACGGTATTCAGCGTGGTGGGCGGCGCCATCATGACGGTGCTGGGCGCGCTTAGCTGGCCGGTGATTGCCCTTGGCGCGGCGATTGCTGCCGGTGCCTTACTGATTTTTAAATACTGGGAGCCCATCAGCGCCTTCTTTGGCGGGGTGATGGAAGGGCTTTCGACGGCTTTCGCACCGCTGGGGGCGCTGTTCTCACCGGTGATGGCGGTGTTTGACTCTATCTCGGAGAAGCTGGGCGGTATCTGGCAATGGTTCACCGACTTGATTACGCCGATCAAGGCGACGCAGGAAACGCTGGATGGCTGTAAAAACGCTGGCGTGATTTTTGGTCAGGCGCTGGGCGATGC
>NZ_JBMKJF010000019.1:0-6208 GCF_049236945.1 Enterobacter cloacae complex sp. SHL020 | reverse complement strand
GAAGAGAACCGCTACGCCAGCGGCGAGGGGGAAACCCTTCACCGCACCGATTTTACGGTCATCCCGTCGGCGGTGGTGTACCGCCCGGCGCAGTCCACGGCGTGGCCGCGCACCTACGGCCCGCAGACGGCGAAGGTGGTGGGCCCGAACGGCGAGAGTATCTGGACGGACAAATACGGCCGGGTGAAGGTGAAGTTCCACTGGGACCGCCTGGCGAAGGGCGATGACACCAGCTCCTGCTGGGTGCGCGTGTCGAGCGCGTGGGCGGGCCAGGGCTATGGCGGGGTACAGATTCCGCGCGTCGGCGATGAGGTGGTGGTGGACTTTATCAACGGCGACCCGGACCGTCCGATCATTACCGGTCGCGTGTACAACGACGCGAGCATGCCGCCGTGGGCGCTGCCGGCTGCGGCGACGCAGATGGGCTTTATGAGCCGCACAAAAGACGGTTCCGTGGACAACGCCAACGCCCTGCGGTTTGAGGATAAAGCGGGTGCAGAGCAGGTGTGGATCCAGGCCGAGCGCAATCTTGATATTAACGTCAAAAACGACGAAACACATTCTACTGAAAAAAATCGAACCCAGTTTGTTGGCGAAGATGAAACCTTACGGGTAGCGAAAAATCAGAAATCAGGGATTAAAGGTGATGTGGTATGCCTGACGGGGAACAGTCGAAACGATAAAGTCGTTAATAATTTTATCCTTTCCGCAGGAAATACGCTGAGGCTGGAATGTGGTGAAAGCGCCATCGAGCTATCAAAAGACGGCAGCGTCCATATCATTGGTAATAACTTTAACTTTACTGCGAAACAGAATGCGCAAATTAATACGCTTTCCGGCGAATTACACTTGAACCCTGATGATGGACAAAATGTCATCGATCCGCCTGGCGCATCCCTTCAGGGTGAAATCCAGCAGGAAGTGGATAGTTTTTTTGTTATTAATGGCAATAAGTAAGAGTAACCCGAATGGCTGAATATATTCTTCAGGAAGCATCCCTTGCCTTACCCGATGTATTTAAAGACAGAACCATGAATTTGTTTACCCTGAGTGATAACGGAGCCAGCGAGTTTACTTTTGTTGTTTCTCGCGCGAGTGCTAAAAACGAAGACAAAGTCCATGATGCGGCAACTCGTCTGGTACGTGAACTGGAAATTACGGTGCCCGACTTTCGTCTCGAATCCTCTCAGATGACCTCTGTTGATGGTCTGCCGGCGGTTGAGCTTTTTTATCAGTTCAAAAATGATAATGCGATCATTTTCCAGAGGCAGACCGTTATTTTGCTCGGTGACCATCCTGGCGGCCAAAAGATGGTGTGTTATATCGGTACTTGCCCGGGCGAGTTTAGCGATTATTATCATAATCAATATCAGGAAATTATCCGCAGTATTAAGTTCCACAAACCGGCTCAGACTGAAACCCGGGAAATGCTTGCTGCCGACAGCCAGGGGCCATTTTTTGCGCTTGATAGTGAGAGTAAGGTATTGAGTGTCTTTGAAAACATTCAAGAACTGTATGGACATCTTTCGCTTCAGCGGGCGAAAGAGGGGCAATATTTGCTTTTTGAAAAGCAGGGTAAACCACTCAGTATTGCACCCGTTCCGGACAGCCAACCCCTTCGTTACGCGCTCTGGACGGCTTCCTCAGACAAATCACATCACTTGCTTTCACAGCTTTCCGTATGCCGCCAGGTCTCTGGTTCTGACCAACTTAATACACCCGATCGGATACGTGGGTATCTGATGGCACAGCGAGCCGAATAGTTATGTCCGAATGTCTGGCCGCTCGCGTAGATGATGAGATTGCTCATACAGCCTCAAAAGGCTGGATGATCGCAGGATTGGTGGGCGGAGCCATTCTGGGGGCAGCTGCCGTTGTGGTCACCGGAGGGACCGCGCTGGTTGCTGTTTCCGCCGTTGCGGCTGGGGCGTGTGCTGCGGGTGGCTTGGGTGAGCTCCTCGGCAGTATGTCATGGGCTCCACGCCATACTACCGGTACGCTAAAAGAAGGTTCACCCAATGTCTTTATCAACAGCCGAAAGGCTATCCGCGCTCATCTGTCAACCGGAGAGTGTGATGAGCACAGCGGTAGCCTGCAACGGGTTGCGGAAGGTTCGATAAAAGTTTACATCAACAACTTTCCCGCCTCTCGCACGGGCGATAAGTTGACATGCAGCGCTGAGATTAGCCAGGGATCGCGTAATGTTATCATCGGCGGAAGCAAGGTCCAGACCGATGAAATAAGTTCTGAAATCCCGGAATGGGTGAACTGGACGATGCTCGCCGTTGGTGCCGGAGCCATGGCGGTGCTGGCCAGTCCGGCAATCGCACTTCTGAGTACCCTCGGTGCGATGGGCGGTGGCACTGTTGGTAGCTACGCGGGTGGAATGCTGTTTGGCGAAGGCAGCGACGGTCAGAAATGGGGGATGCTGATCGGCTCCGTTATCGGCGGCGGGGCTGGCATTAAAGGCGGGGCACGGTTTGATGCGTGGCGGGCTGGTAAATCAATGCCGCGCGTTAGTGCGGAACCTGTTAAAGCTTCAGCAACGCCAAGGATGAGCTTAGGCGAAGCCGTAGGGAAACAAAGAGCTGAAAAATGGATTACTCGTGGCAGAGAATTGGCAGAAAATCGAGATCCTGCTTTGTCTGCATTACTCAGTGATGAGCAAGTAGGTGCATTGTATGGTTATACTACCGATCCTGGCTACCAAATGGTAAATCCAGCATTACGAGGTATGAAACCAATGACTAAAGAAATGGAAGCATTTACTCAACATATAAATGATGGCTTGGACCAGCTTCCTACGTTTAGTGGCGAGACATACCGCGGGATGAACAGCTTACCTTCACACATATTGGAAGGATATACTCCAGGCAAAACTGTTATCGATCCCGCCTTTGTTAGTACTGATGTTAATCGAGGTTTTAGCGGGCCTATCCAAATGCGCATTGAAGGTTTTTCCGGTAGGAAAATTGACTTCCTTTCGGAATTCAATGCAACAGAGACTGAAGTGCTATTTAAGCCTAATACATCGTTTGAGGTTATCAGCAGGTCAGATGAACTTGGGATAACGAATATAGAATTAAGGGAAATGCCATGATCGACCTTCATACCGAAGATTCGGTAATCAATCATTATGCCGATCGCTATCGTACATATATGCCAATTAATGTCCGTAAGGCAATGAAAAGCACAAGTATTGATGGTTTGAATTCTTCTCAAGCCTGGGATGAAACATTACCTTTAATTACGGCTGAAGATGTTTCACGTGATAAAGCGCTTGGGGCGCTGGTGGGTTTGGCTGTTGGGGATGCAGTCGGCACTACTCTTGAGTTTAAGAAAAGAGACAGTGAACATGTAGTGGATATGATTGGCGGTGGGCCTTTTCAATTAAAACCTGGGGAATGGACAGATGATACGTCCATGGCATTATGTCTGGCGGAAACTTATCTTTCAGAAAACAGAATGCATACCGATGTACTTAGACAATATCTCCTGAAATGGTACCTAAATGGGGATAATAGCAGTAATGGTCGTTGTTTTGACATAGGGAACACGACACGATTTGCGCTTGAACAGTATATGCGCGTTGGGCCTTCCTGGTATGGTAATACAGAAAAGCACACGGCTGGTAATGCTGGTGTTATTCGTCAAGCCCCGGTATCTATCTTTCGTCGAAAATCGTTGCGTGCGATTTACTTCGAATCCCAGGCTCAGAGTCGAGCAACTCATGGTGCAGTAGAGTCAATTAATGCATGTCAATTTCTCGGATTAGTATTGCACTATTTAATTAATGGTTATCAAAAAGAACAAGCTTTTTCGCCTCATGTTTTCCCATTATGCGCGCGTGTAATGATCATTAACGCGGGTGAGTATAAGCAAAAAACTCGCGATCAGATTCGTTCAAGTGGTTATGTTATCGATACGCTTGAGGCCGCGATGTGGTCGGTATGGAATACGGATAATTTCCGCGATGCAATTCTGCTGGCCGCCAATCTTGCCGATGACGCTGACAGCGTTGCGGCGACGGCGGGGCAAATAGCTGGAGCATTATATGGTTATTCCGGTATTCCCCAAGAGTGGAAAAATAAACTCGTGCAACACGAACGTATCGCCACAATGGCAGGTGAGTTATTCGATAAAGCACCTGAGGACAATTTTTTATAATTGTATGATTCCTATGGCACGGCTATTGTAGCGTGCCATTCTTAATGATAATCACTCATTGATAAAAGGTGGTTTTTAATTTGTCCTCTTGCCTCTCTTATTTTCTTAAATAAAAGGCGGTGATTAATATTATAAAGTGGAAGTGGTAGGGGATAATAAACGTATTCTCATCTAATAATTTAACTCAATATAATGAATGAAATAACAGTCTTGGATTATGTTGAAAAAGCATTAACTTTAGCAAAGAAGAGATGTGCTGAGGTCAAAAATCTCAATCCTAATTCCCCGCTTTTACAAATATACGACTCTATTGTGCAACAATTGTTATTTCTACGGGATTTAATCGAAGGCAAGGAAAAGGATAAGGCGAAATTATGGAAGATGACGTTCGGTATGTATGCAGCGAAGGAGTTTGATAATTCGGATGAGTTGTTTTTTGAAAGGTTGTCGGATGCTTGGTTTATTGTTGATCAAATCCGCCGAGGATTAAAGGTTAGGCTCCCGCATGAGGTTGATGCCAATTACAGAATAAAACAACAAAATCTTAAAATGAAATACCCTGATGAATTTTAGGGTTGATATTAAATATATTTTATTATGGGTGAGTGGTTATTGATTTACATGCTAATTTGAATGTGTTGTTAAAATATGTAGATAGATATCGTAAGTACTTACCTGTTAGCAATCTTTCAGGTCAGCAGAAAATGCAGTATAAATATAATGATAAACTATTAGAATCATCTTTTGATTGCGATACACAAAAAATAATGGGACTTAACACCATTATGTAACATCTAACTAGCAGAATTGCGAGATCGTGCTGTTAGTGCGCTTATTGGGTTTGGTTTGGCAAAACAGTCTGATGCGAATAGGTTAGATAGATGCCGAAAATGATATGATATATAAATGTGGAATGTTAAGATGCATTGGTTTTTCTTTCTTCTCTTTCTGGTTTGGGCACTAGCGCTTATCTGGAATGGAAAAGATTTGTTCAACAAAAAACAATGGTTCCTGGCCGGGTTGATGTTTGTTCTGGTACTAGTGGCTACGGTTGTTATTGGTTTTACGTTGAAATGGCTCGCTCAGTCAATGTCATTATTCTCCGTCGCAACGGCGAAACAATATTCGATTATCTTTTCCATGTCTTTCCTGTGCGTATGGGGACTAAAAGTTACCGTTGTGCTGCTCTGCACGATCTTTTCCGGGATTATAGGGGGGCACAAAAAATACAATGCTGAAAATTATGAAGCAATATCGTCTATAACACGCGTCATTGCGCCTGGCTTACTAATCGTTGCTAAAAGCGTCGTTTCCCTGGGTAGCGTCCTTATGTTTTCAGGTTTATGGCTTAAATAAGCACGATTTAAAAAATATCTCAATGAACACCGAGATTAGTCCATAGTGGAATAAAGATTATGCTCAACCGAATTACCGTTCAGCTCCCGGTGGAGGGGCTTCTGTTCTGGAAACTGACGGGCCGCGAGGCGATGTCCGAGTCGTTCGCGCTGACGCTGACCGTGCTCGGCACGGACGCGCGCATTGACCGCAGCAAGCTGCTGGGCCAGCCGGTCACGGTGACCATCCCGACGCAGAACCTGCTGACGTCCCGCTATGTTAACGGCAAAATTACCCGCGTGGCGGTCAGCGCCGTTGAGCTGACGGGCACCCGCTATGCGGTGTACCAGCTGACGGTGGAGCCGGACCTGTGGCCGATGAAGCGCGACCGTAACCTGCGTATCTTCCAGGGCCAGACGGTACCGCAGATTGTGAAAACCCTGCTGGCTGAGCATCAGGTCAACGTTGAGGACAAACTCACCGGCAGCTACCGGGTGTGGGACTACTGCGTGCAGTATCAGGAGTCGAGCCTGGACTTCATCAGCCGCCTGATGGAGCTGGAGGGGATTGCGTATCACTTCCGCCATGAGGCGGACAAGCACACCCTGGTGCTCACCGACGCCGCCACGCAGCATCAGCCGTTCAGCGGCTATGAGGTCATTCCTTACCACCAGACGCCGTCCGGCGGCAGTACGGATGAAGAGGG
>NZ_JBMKJF010000018.1:0-22587 GCF_049236945.1 Enterobacter cloacae complex sp. SHL020 | reverse complement strand
CCGGCCGAGGCCATTGCCCGCGTGGAGCAGCACTTTGCGATCCACGCGCTGGAAATTGACCGTACGGACGGCATCAGCATGGCATTCCCGCAGTGGCGCTTCAACCTGCGCTCGTCCAACACCGAGCCGGTGGTGCGCCTGAACGTGGAGTCCCGTGCTGACACGGCGCTGATGGAAGCCCGAACGAAGGACATTCTGGCGCTGTTGAATCAGTAACAATTGCCCCTCCCGGCGGGAGGGGGAACCGAATACAGGAACAACGATGACGAATCTAAAAAAACGCGAACGAGCGAGAACGAATGCATCGTTAATCTCTATGGTGCAGCGTTTTTCTGATATCACCATCATGGTCGGTGGATTGTGGGCGGTGTGTCGGATCGGCGGGCTGCCGTTCTTATATATGCATCTGCTGATGGCACTCATTGCGCTGGTCGTGTTTCAGATGATCGGTGGGATGACCGATTTCTACCGCTCGTGGCGCGGCGTGAAAATGACCACCGAACTGATGCTGTTGCTGCAGAACTGGACCCTGAGCCTGATCTTCAGCGCGGGCCTGGTGGCATTCAGCCATGATTTTGATAATCGCCTCGTCACCTATCTCTGCTGGTATTTGATAACCAGCGTCGGCATGGTGGTCTGCCGTTCCCTGATCCGCTTCGGCGCGGGCTGGCTGCGTAACCGCGGTTATAACCGTCGCTTCGTTGCGGTAGCGGGCGATCTGCCGGTTGGTAAGGTTCTGCTCGACAGCTTCCGCAAAGAGCCGTGGTTAGGGTTTGAAGTGGTCGGGATTTATCACGACGCGAAGCCGGGCGGCGTGCCGTCGGACTGGGCGGGCAATTACGAACAGCTTATTGAAGACGCGAAAGCCGGTAAAATTCACAACGTCTACATCGCCATGCAGATGAGAGACGAATCCCGCATTAAGCAACTGATGCGCGAGCTGGCGGACACCACCTGTTCGGTGATCCTGATCCCGGACGTCTTCACCTTTAACATCCTCCATTCACGCATTGAAGAAGTGAACGGCGTGCCGGTGGTACCGCTGTACGATACCCCGCTGTCGGGCATTAACCGCGTGCTGAAGCGCGCGGAAGATATCGTGCTCTCATCGCTGATTTTACTGCTCATCTCCCCAGTGCTGTGCTGCATTGCCCTCGCGGTGAAGCTGAGCTCTCCCGGCCCGGTTATCTTCCGCCAGACCCGCTACGGTATGGACGGTAAGCCGATTATGGTGTGGAAATTCCGCTCCATGAAGGTGATGGAAAACGACAAGGTGGTGACCCAGGCAACGCAGAACGATCCGCGCGTCACCCGCGTGGGGAACTTCCTGCGCCGCACCTCGCTGGATGAACTCCCGCAGTTTATCAACGTCTTCACCGGCGGCATGTCGATTGTTGGCCCGCGTCCGCACGCGGTGGCGCACAACGAGCAGTACCGCTCGCTGATTGAAGGCTACATGCTGCGCCATAAGGTGAAGCCGGGCATTACCGGTTGGGCGCAGATCAACGGCTGGCGCGGCGAAACCGACACGCTGGAAAAAATGGAAAAACGTATCGAATTCGATCTGGAATACATCCGTGAATGGAGTATCTGGTTCGATATCAAGATTGTTTTTCTGACCATCTTCAAAGGTTTCGTGAACAAAGCGGCGTACTAAGATGAGCTTACGTGAAAAAACCATCAGCGGGGCCAAATGGTCAGCGATGGCGACCATCGTCATCATTGGCCTCGGTCTGGTGCAGATGACCGTGCTGGCGCGCATTATTGATAATCACCAGTTCGGCCTTTTGACCGTCTCGCTGGTGATTATCGCGCTGGCCGATACGCTGTCTGATTTTGGTATCGCCAACTCGATTATCCAGCGCAAAGAGATCAGCCATCTTGAGTTGACCACCCTCTACTGGCTGAACGTTGGGCTGGGGATTTTCGTGTTCGTGCTGGTGTTCCTGCTGAGCGACACCATCGCCAGCGTGCTGCATAACCCGGATCTGGCTCCGCTGATGCGCACGCTGTCGTTTGCGTTCGTAGTGATCCCGCACGGGCAGCAGTTCCGCGCGCTGATGCAGAAAGAGCTGGAGTTCAACAAGATCGGCATGATTGAGACCAGCGCGGTGCTGGCGGGTTTTACCTTCACCGTGGTGAGCGCCCATTTCTGGCCGCTGGCGATGACCGCCATCCTCGGATACCTGGTTAACTCTGCCGTGCGTACGCTGCTGTTCGGCTACTTTGGCCGCAAGATCTACCGTCCCGGGCTGCATTTCTCTCTCGCGTCCGTCTCGTCCAACCTGCGCTTTGGCGCGTGGCTGACGGCGGACAGCATCATCAACTATGTGAATACCAACCTGTCGACGCTGGTGCTGGCGCGTATTCTCGGCGCGAGCGTGGCGGGGGGCTATAACCTGGCCTACAACGTCGCGGTGGTGCCGCCGATGAAGCTGAACCCGATCATCACCCGCGTCCTGTTCCCGGCGTTCGCCAAGATCCAGGACGATACCGAGAAGCTGCGCGTTAACTTCTACAAGCTGCTTTCCGTTGTGGGGATCATTAACTTCCCGGTGCTGCTGGGGCTGATGGTGGTGTCCAGCAACTTTGTGCCGCTGGTGTTTGGCGAGAAGTGGAACGGCATCATCCCGATCCTGCAGCTGCTCTGCGTGGTGGGGCTGCTGCGCTCCGTGGGGAATCCGATTGGTTCCCTGCTGATGGCAAAAGCGCGCGTGGACATCAGCTTTAAGTTCAACGTGTTCAAAACCTTCCTGTTTATTCCGGCGATTATCGTCGGCGGGCATATGGCGGGCGCCATCGGCGTGACGCTGGGCTTCCTGCTGGTGCAGGTAGTCAATACCGTTCTGAGCTACTTCATCATGATCAAGCCGGTGCTGGGCTCCAGCTACCGTCAGTACATCCTGAGCCTGTGGCTGCCGTTCTATCTCTCGTTGCCGACCCTGGCGGTGAGCTACGGCCTGGGCATCATCCTCAGCGGTCACCTGCCGCTGGCCGCGCTGCTGGCGGTACAGGTTGCCGCGGGCGCGCTGGCATTTGGCGTGATGATTGTGCTGTCACGCAATGCGCTGGTGGTGGAGATGAAGCGCCAGTTTTGCCGTAACGAAAAAATGAAAACGCTGCTTCGCGCAGGCTAGTTATTTAAGAGGCCATTATGAAATTATTAATTCTTGGCAACCATACCTGCGGCAACCGTGGCGACAGCGCCATCCTGCGCGGTTTACTGGATGCAATTAACACCCTTAAGCCTGAGACCGAAGTGGACGTGATGAGCCGTTATCCGGTCAGCTCATCCTGGTTACTGAACCGCCCGGTGATGGGCGACCCGCTCTACAGCCAGATGAAACAGCACAACAACGCCGCGGGCGTGATGGGCCGCGTGAAGAAAGTGCTGCGTCGTCGCTACCAGCACCAGGTGCTGCTTTCCCGCGTGACCGATACCGGCAAGCTGCGCAACATCGCTATCGCGCAGGGCTTCACCGACTTTGTTCGTCTGCTGTCCGGCTACGACGCCATTATCCAGGTCGGCGGATCGTTCTTCGTCGATCTCTACGGCGTGCCGCAGTTTGAGCATGCGCTGTGCACATTTATGGCGAAAAAGCCGCTGTTTATGATTGGCCACAGCGTCGGGCCATTCCAGGATCCGCAGTTTAACCAGCTGGCGAACTACGTGTTCGGCCACTGCGACGCGCTGATCCTGCGCGAGTCGGTCAGCCTCGACATGATGAAGCGCAGCGAAATTGACACCTCAAAAGTTGAGCACGGCGTGGACACCGCGTGGCTGGTGGACCACCAGGACGACAGCTTCCAGCCAAGCTACGCGGTGCAGCACTGGCTCGACGTGGCGGCGAAACAGAAAACCGTTGCCATTACCCTGCGCGAGCTGGCGCCCTTCGATAAGCGTTTAGGCACGACGCAGGCGGCGTATGAGAAAGCCTTCGCCGACGTGGTGAACCGCGTGCTGGACAGCGGGTACCAGGTGCTGGCGCTTTCCACCTGCACCGGTATCGACAGCTACAACAAAGACGACCGCATGGTGGCGCTGAATCTGCGCAGCCTGGTGAACGATCCGTCCCGCTATCACGTGGTGATGGATGAACTGAACGACCTGGAGATGGGCAAGCTGCTTTCCGCCTGCGACCTGACCGTCGGCACGCGCCTGCACTCCGCCATTATCTCCATGAACTTTGGCACGCCGGCCATTGCCATCAACTACGAGCACAAATCAGCAGGGATTATGCAGCAGCTCGGCATGCCGGAAATGGCCGTGGATATCCGTCATCTGCTTGATGGGTCGCTCGGTGCGATGGTGGGCGACACGCTCGGCCAGCTGCCTGCGATCAATGAACGCCTGGCCGTGGCGGTGAAAGCCGAGCGCGAGAAGGGCATTGGGATGGTGAAATCGGTACTTGACCGCGTACGGGAGGGGAAATGAAGGTTGGTTTCTTCTTACTGAAATTTCCGCTGTCGTCCGAAACGTTTGTCCTGAACCAAATCACCGCGTTTATCGATATGGGATATGACGTGGAGATTATCGCCCTGCAAAAGGGCGATACCAAAAATACCCATGCGGCGTATACCCAGTATGGGCTGGAGGCGAAAACCCGCTGGCTGCAGGATGAGCCTTCCGGGAGGCTGAGCAAGCTGCGCCACCGGGCCAGCCAGACCTTGCGTGGGATCCACCGCGCGTCGACCTGGCGGGCGCTGAATGTTTCCCGCTATGGGGCCGAATCCCGCAATCTGATCCTGTCGGCCATCTGCGGGCAAACCGCGCAGCCGTATCGTGCCGACGTGTTTATCGCCCACTTTGGCCCGGCGGGCGTCACCGCCGCGAAGCTGCGCGAACTGGGCGTGATTGACGGCAAAATTGCGACCATCTTCCACGGTATCGACATCTCCAGCCGCGAAGTGCTGAACCACTACACGCCGGAGTATCAGCAGCTGTTCAGACGCGGCGACATGATGCTGCCTATCAGCGACCTGTGGGCCGGGCGCCTGAAAAACATGGGCTGCCCGAGAGAGAAAATTGCCGTTTCGCGCATGGGCGTGGATTTAACGCGCTTCACTCGCCGTCCTGTAAAGGTGCCGGGAAAACCGCTGCAGATCATCTCCGTTGCTCGCCTGACCGAGAAGAAAGGCCTCCATGTGGCCATTGAAGCCTGCCGCCAGCTGAAAGCGCGCGGGGTGGATTTCCACTATCGCATTCTCGGCATTGGGCCTTGGGAGCGTCGTCTGCGCACGCTTATCGAACAGTATCAGCTGGAAGATGTCGTAGAGATGCCGGGCTTCAAGCCGAGCCACGAGGTCAAGGCCATGCTCGACGAGGCGGATGTCTTTCTGCTGCCTTCAGTGACGGGCGCCGATGGCGATATGGAAGGCATTCCGGTGGCGCTGATGGAGGCGATGGCCGTAGGTATTCCGGTGGTATCAACCCTGCACAGCGGGATCCCGGAGCTGATTCAGTCTGACCACTCCGGCTGGCTGGTGCCGGAGAATAACGCGATGGCCCTTGCGGACCGATTAGCTGCCTTCAGCGATATTGACCAGCAGGCGCTGGAGCCCGTGCTCCATAACGCCCGACAAAAAGTGGAAACCGATTTTAACCAGCAGGTGATTAACCGCCAGTTAGCGAGCCTGCTGCAAACGCTGTAACGCCGAGGATGTATGCTGAAAAAGATTACCCGACGCACCTTTGTCTCTTCTCTCTCCGTTCTGGCGGCCACGCCGCTGCTGTCGTCACGCATCGCGCGGGCGGCAAGCGGCAGAACGGTCTCTGTTAATCAGTACAATAACAACGACTGGATCGCCGCCTTTAAGCAGGCGTTTAATGACGGCGACACCGTCGTGGTCCCGGCCGGGCTCACCTGCGAAAACATCAATACGGGCATTTTCATTCCCGACGGTAAAACACTGCTGATCCGCGGGGCGTTAACCGGCAACGGGCGCGGCCGCTTTGTGCTGCAGGAAGGTAGCAAAGTGATAGGCGAAGGTGCCGGTCGCACGGAGAACATTACGCTCGACGTTCGCGGCTCTGACTGCGTCATCAAAGGGCTGGCCATGAGCGGTTTTGGCCCGGTGACGCAGATCTACATCGGCGGCAAGAAACCGAGCGTGATGCGTAATTTGCTGATTGATAACATCAGCGTGAGCCAGGCCAACTACGCCATCCTGCGCCAGGGGTTCCACAACCAGGTGGACGGTGCCCGCATCACCAACAGTAAATTTAGCCATCTTCAGGGCGATGCTATCGAGTGGAACGTCGCCATCAACGATCGCAATATCCTGATCTCCGATCATGTCATCGACAACATCAACTGCACCAACGGCAAGATCAACTGGGGCATCGGCATTGGCCTCGCCGGCAGCACCTACGATAACGACTATCCGGAGAAGCAAACCGTCAAGAACTTCGTGGTGGCAAACATCACCGGCAGCAACTGTCGCCAGCTGGTGCACGTTGAAAACGGTAAGCATTTTGTTATCCGCAATATCAAAGCCAAAAATATTACCCCCGATTTCAGTAAAAAGGCGGGAATAGACAACGCCACGGTGGCCATTTATGGCTGTGATAATTTCATTATTGATAATGTCGATATGGTGAACAGCGCCGGAATGTTAATCGGCTATGGGGTTATAAAAGGCGATTATTTGTCCATCCCGCAGAACTTCAAGCTCAATAATATTCACCTCGATAATCGACAGCTTGCGTATAAACTGCGCGGAATACAGATTTCCTCCGGTAACGCCACCTCGTTTGTGGCGATAACTAACGTGGAAATGCAGCGGGCGACGCTGGAACTGCACAACAAGCCGCAGCATCTTTTTTTACGCAATATCAATGTGATGCAGGAAGCCGCTGTGGGTCCCGCCCTGAAGATCAACTTCGACCTGCGCAAGGATGTGCGTGGCAAGTTCATGGCGAAAGATGAGACCTTGCTGTCGCTGGCGAACATAAAAGCAGTGAATGAGAAGGGGCAGAGTTCGGTGGATATTGACCGGGTCGACCAGCAGGTGGTGAATGTGGAAAGGCTGAATTTTGCGCTTCCTTCCTTCAGAAAGTAAGTATTGACGTCACATCTCATTGAGTGCGCGGTAACCCCTAAAATTTGTTACTGAACTCAGCGATTTTAGGGTTTATAATCCGTGCCACATTTTCGTCAGTTCTGTCTTATCTTTAGCGATACCTCAGGGAATACAGTGATTACCGGAGGTTTGCCAAACACACATAACGCACTGAGTGGTTTATGAACGATAAAGTTTTGTTTATTGGCGCGTCCGGTTTCGTTGGGACTCGTTTGATCGAGATTTCTAAGGCTGAGTTTGATGTTACCAACTTCGACAAACAGCAAAGCCATTTCTACCCTGAGATTACTGTTTCCGGTGATGTGCGCAATCAGGAGCAACTCGATCACGCTCTTGCCGGTTTCGATACGGTAGTATTACTCGCTGCCGAGCATCGTGATGATGTTAGCCCAACCTCACTTTACTACGATGTAAACGTTCAGGGAACGCGTAACGTACTGGCAGCTATGGAAAAAAATAATGTTAAGAACATTATTTTTACCAGCTCAGTTGCCGTTTATGGTCTCAATAAAGTCAATCCTGATGAATCTCACCCGCACGATCCTTTTAACCACTATGGTAAAAGTAAGTGGCAGGCGGAAGAGGTACTGCGCGAATGGTTCAACAAAGCTCCAGAAGAGCGATCTCTGACAATTGTTCGTCCAACGGTCATTTTTGGTGAACGCAATCGAGGCAATGTCTTCAATCTTCTTAAGCAAATTGCGGGTGGAAAATTCGCAATGGTAGGTGCCGGAACTAACTATAAGTCTATGGCTTATGTCGGTAATATTGTTGAGTTTATCAAATTCCGATTGAGCAACGTCAAACCTGGCTACGACGTATACAACTATGTAGATAAACCCGATCTGAATATGAATCAGCTGGTTGCCGAGGTAGAAAAGAGCCTTAGCAAAAAAATCCCATCAGTTCATCTCCCTTATCCCTTAGGTATGCTTGGCGGTTATTGCTTTGATATTCTTAGCAAAGTTACCGGGAAAAAGTATGCGATTAGTTCCGTGCGTGTCAAAAAATTCTGTGCCACCACTCAGTTTGATGCGACGAAAGTGCACACCTCAGGTTTTAAAGCGCCTTATACCTTATCTCAAGGGCTGGACCGTACGTTGAAGTATGAGTTCGTGCATGAGAAGAAAGATGACATCACGTTCGTTTCTGAGTAATGACTTAGAATCTGGGATTTGTCGGAAACACGTTTTTCTTCTTCTTTATTGGTAGGGTTTCCGACGATTCTGGGTCACACTTATAGCTTAATGAGCTTAAGTAATCAGAGTTCTGAGTCAAACGTGATTTGCATTCGACGAAGTAGACTTTCTTCTACAGGCATTTTTCCTGACACAGTTTATACTTCGTCAACCATATTAAGGTGGAAGAGATAATGATCAATTTGAAAGCAGTCATTCCGGTAGCAGGCTTGGGCATGCATATGCTGCCCGCCACAAAAGCCATTCCTAAAGAGATGCTGCCGATCGTCGACAAGCCAATGATTCAGTACATTGTCGATGAGATTGTTGCTGCAGGGATCAAAGAAATCGTCCTGGTTACGCACTCGTCCAAGAATGCGGTAGAAAACCACTTCGACACCTCTTACGAACTCGAAGCGCTGCTTGAGCAGCGCGTCAAACGCCAACTGCTGGCGGAAGTGCAGTCTATTTGCCCGCCGGGCGTGACCATCATGAACGTCCGTCAGGCGCAGCCGCTGGGCCTGGGCCACTCTATCCTATGTGCCCGTCCGGTTGTGGGTGATAACCCATTCATTGTTGTTCTTCCGGACATCATCATCGATACCGCTTCTGCCGATCCGCTGCGTTACAACCTGGCGGCAATGGTGGCGCGTTTCAATGAAACCGGTCGTAGCCAGGTGCTGGCGAAACGCATGAAGGGCGATCTCTCCGAGTACTCCGTTATCCAGACGAAAGAACCGCTGGAAACGGAAGGGCAGGTGAGCCGCATCGTTGAGTTCATCGAAAAGCCGGATCAGCCACAGACGCTGGACTCAGACCTGATGGCAGTGGGTCGTTATGTTCTCAACGCGGATATCTGGGCCGAGCTGGAAAAAACTGAGCCAGGCGCCTGGGATCGTATTCAGCTGACCGACGCGATTGCCGAGCTGGCGAAAAAACAGTCTGTTGACGCGATGCTGATGACCGGCGACAGCTACGACTGCGGTAAGAAAATGGGGTATATGCAGGCGTTCGTGAACTATGGGCTGCGTAACCTGAAGGAAGGGGCGAAGTTCAGAACCCGTATTGAGAAGTTGCTCGCAAACGACTGATATTCCTGCAACGTCTTGAACAAGCGGCAGTCATTATTTTGGTGTATTGAAATATAGCCAAAATGATGACTGCCGTTTTTTATTATTAATCCTATGATTACATAGGGTTACAGGGTTTAAATCGGGATCGCTTTGTAGCGATTTGTGCTTGTTTCTGAGGTCGTTTAGGACGACAATTAACGGCAGTTTTTTGTCTGTAATCAGACAAGAAAAATCATTTAATCAAACATCGCTCAGTGCACTGGTAGCTGTTAAGCCAGGGGCGGTAGCGTGCTTAATTTCTGAAACCGTTAATAAATGCTCAGGTTTCAGGACGCCAGTATCCAGACATAAACACTAGACGGAACAGATAACGTGAAAATTCTTGTGACGGGTGGGGCCGGCTTTATCGGCTCAGCGGTTGTACGACATATTATTAAAAATACCCAGGACGACGTCGTCAATGTGGATAAGCTGACCTATGCCGGCAACCTTGAATCGCTTAGTGAAGTCAGCGACAGCGACCGGTATGCTTTTGAACATGCGGATATTTGTGACAAAGACGCCATGGATCGCATCTTCGCAAAGCATAAGCCTGATGCGGTGATGCACCTGGCCGCGGAAAGTCACGTCGATCGTTCTATTACCGGCCCTGCAACGTTTATCGAGACAAATATTGTCGGCACGTATGTGCTGCTGGAAGCCGCTCGTGCGTATTGGTCAACGCTGGAGGAACAGGCAAAGAAAGCGTTTCGTTTCCATCATATCTCTACCGACGAAGTGTATGGTGATTTACCCCATCCTGATGAGCAAACGGCATCAACTAAGCTGCCACTCTTCACAGAAACCACCGCTTATGCACCCAGCAGCCCGTATTCAGCGTCGAAAGCCTCCAGTGACCATCTCGTGCGTGCCTGGCTGCGTACTTACGGTTTTCCGACTATTGTCACCAACTGTTCAAACAACTACGGTCCATATCACTTCCCTGAAAAGCTGATCCCGCTGGTTATTCTGAATGCGCTGGAAGGTAAAGCTCTGCCAATTTACGGTAAAGGCGATCAGATCCGTGACTGGTTATATGTTGAAGATCATGCGCGTGCGCTGTACACCGTTGTCACTCAAGGGAAACCGGGTGAAACGTACAATATTGGCGGTCATAACGAGAAGCAGAACCTGGACGTGGTCCATACGATTTGCGATCTGTTGGATGAAATTGTGCCTAAAGAAGGTTCTTATCGCGATCAAATCACTTATGTTAAGGATAGGCCTGGGCACGATCGTCGTTATGCAATTGATGCAACTAAAATTGGCAATGTGCTAGGTTGGCATCCTCAAGAAACTTTCGAGAGTGGTATTCGTAAAACAGTTATGTGGTATTTATCTAATGAATCGTGGGTAAATAATGTAAAAAGTGGAGCATATGCTTCATGGCTTTCAAAACAATATGGAGAGAATAATTAATGAAAGGCATTATTCTTGCGGGCGGTTCTGGTTCGCGTTTGCATCCGATTACATTGGGTACGTCTAAGCAGTTATTACCTATTTATGACAAACCTATGATTTATTATCCACTGTCGGTGCTGATGCTGGCCGGGATTCGCGACATTTTATTGATTACGACGCCGGAAGATCAGGCAAGCTTTAAACGTATTCTTGGTAATGGTAATCAGTTTGGTATCAATTTACAGTATCAGGTTCAACCCACTCCAGATGGGCTCGCTCAGGCATTTATTTTGGGTGAAGATTTCATCGGTGATGATAGTGTTTGCCTGGTTCTAGGTGACAACATCTTCTTTGGTCAGTCTTTTGGAAAACAACTCAAACATGCAGTCGAACATCTTAATGGTGCGACAGTGTTTGGTTACAAAGTTATGGATCCTGAACGTTTTGGGGTCGTTGAATTTGATAAAGATTTTAATGCAATATCCATAGAAGAGAAACCAAAAGCGCCAAAATCAAATTGGGCCGTTACGGGCCTTTATTTTTATGATAATCGTGTTGTTGATATTGCTAAGAAAGTAAAGCCTTCGGAGCGGGGCGAACTTGAAATAACTAGTGTTAACCAAAAATATCTCGA
This sequence comes from Enterobacter cloacae complex sp. SHL020, assembly GCF_049236945.1. Lineage (NCBI taxonomy): Bacteria > Pseudomonadati > Pseudomonadota > Gammaproteobacteria > Enterobacterales > Enterobacteriaceae > Enterobacter > Enterobacter cloacae complex sp. SHL020. The sequence continues at coordinate 11,179 of NZ_JBMKJF010000018.1, read as the reverse complement.
AATGGGTGAACTGAAAGTTGAGCAGCTAGGTCGTGGTTTCGCATGGCTGGATACTGGTACGCATGACTCGTTACTTGAGGCATCACAATTTGTGCAAACTGTCGAGAAACGGCAAGGTTTTAAAATTGCGTGCCTCGAAGAAATTGCTTACAACCAAGGGTGGTTAGATAAAGAAACGGTTAAGTCTATTGGCAAAACTTTATCTAAAACTGGTTACGGTAACTACTTGTTAAATCTCGTAAAATAAGAGTCCATTTCATCATGAATGTTATTAAAACAAAGTTGGAAGGTGTACTGGTTATTGAACCTCGAGTTTTCGGTGATGAACGTGGGTTCTTTTATGAGACATTTCATGCGAAACGCTACAAAGACGCGGGTATTAAGGAAGAATTTGTTCAGGATAACCGCTCTCGTTCAACAGGAGGCGTATTACGAGGACTCCATTTCCAGAAAACGAAACCCCAAGGAAAATTGGTAACAGTTACTCAGGGCGAAGTTTTCGATGTCGCTGTTGATCTCCGATTTGGTTCTGCGACATTTGGCCAGTATGAGTCTATCGTGTTAACTGGAGAGAACAAAATTCAGTTTTACATTCCCCCGGGGTTTGCTCATGGCTTTTGTGTGTTGAGTGATAGTGCTGATTTTCAATATAAATGCACAGATTTCTACGATCCATCTGATGAAGGCGGATTAATCTGGAGCGATTCAATTGTGAATATTGATTGGCCAATTAAAGATCCAATTCTTTCTGAGAAAGACAAAATCCTTCCTTCATTAGAAAAAATAACTAAAAATATTAAGGAGGGATGGTAAAATGGCGCAATATACCGTAATTGGTGGACGGGGATTCATTGGTAACGAAATCGTCGAACAGTTAAAACAACTGAAACACGATGTTTGGGTTCCACAACGAGACGAGCAAACCCTCTTTACAAAAGATTTGGGCACTGTTATTTATTGTGCCGGCAATGGTGATTGTCAAAACACACCATTCAATGTCTTCCAGGCTAACTGCGCACTTCTGTCTGATGTTTTGCAGTATTCGAAATTTAATCGCTTGGTGTTTATGTCTTCTACTCGTGTTTACATGAATGGCAGTGATACACGAGAAAATGCCGATTTGGTTGTTAGTGAGGATGATGCTCGTCGGCTATTTAATCTGACAAAACTTGTATCAGAAGAGCTATGCCTTAAAAGCGGAAAAGATATTGTCATTGTCAGACCAAGTAATGTCTATGGCGTAGCTTTGAATAGCCCGCTATTCTTACCATCAATTACACGTAATGCAATTAATAATGGTCATATTGACATGTTCATTGATCGACATTATGAAAAAGATTATGTGTCAGTCGAGGATGTGGCGGAAGCTTGCATCAACTTATCACAGAACAAGAATTCATATGGTAATATTTATAATATAGCTTCTGGATATAATATTTCAGCAGAGCAAATTGCTGATGTACTGATTCAAACAACAAATTGTACAGTAACCTGGCACGAGCGTAACTTCCCAAGAGAGGTATTCCCCGTTAACGACATCAGTATTCTTAAATCTGTTATGCCAGACTATAATCCAAGAAACGTACTTGATGATATCGAAAATATGGTGACTCGTTTCCGAGCTGAGATGGTAAACTACCAATGAGTGGGTTTAATCGACTCATAAAAAATGCCATATCAAATGTAATAAATGGGTTTTCAAATGTAATTTTGGGGATAATTATATCCCCTTTATTGATTAAAATACTATCAATAAATGATTTTGCCATTTGGTCTTTGGCTTTGCAAGTTGGTGCATTTTTTTCATTAATTGGTTTTACTGGACAATTATCTGTTGCACGTTACGTAACATTGGCGAAAGCACAGCAGAATGAACTACAAGTTCGTCGTGTAATAAATTTTGGATTAATCGTATCCTTGCTTGGTGTGCTGGTATCAGTTACAGTTCTTTGTTTTAGCTATTATAATTTTTATGAGATCTTTAGTGCTATAAAGCAGGATGATTCTCCATTTGCTCCTGTTGTTTTTTTTATTGTTTCTCTCTCTTTTATTTTAGGATTAATTACCAGTTCATATAATGGTTATTTTACTGGGATTGAGAAAAACGAGATACCAGCATTTATAAACTTAACCTCACGCGTAATTCTTGGGGTGGGGATATATTTATCAGCAAGAAACAGTATGCTTGCGATGGCATGTGTATTTTTATTGATAAATACATTTTCCTATATAATAACTTACCTTTTATATAGAAAAGCTAGCAGTTTAAATGTTATTGGAAATACGCAAGCTAAAAAATTATTAGATAATGTTAAATTTAATGAGTTTATTAATTATTGTTTGGGTGTCTTCATTTTTAATCTGTCCACATTCTTAATTGTAAACCTAAATAGTGTTTTGATTGGCAAGTTTGCATTCAAAGAATATGCATATTATGCATTGTCGATTACATTAGTAACTGCTGTGGTTGGCTTTTTGAATGCTGCAATTACTCCAATATTACAACCTTTGATTAAAATGGTTCATCGGGACGATAAAAACTCGCTTGACCGCTTTGTGTTTTTGTTATCACAAACACTTTTATATCTTTCTTTCTTTATACTAATCGCTAATTTCTTTATCGGTAAATATGTAATGGAATTATGGGTAGGGTATGATGTGGCGAAACTGACATATCCCATTTTTTCATTTTTACTGTTGACTAACTTAACTCGATTGATTGGTTCACCGCTGGGACTAGTTTACCTGGCAAAGGGCAAACAAAATGAAATTATGTATTTACCATTACTCGAAGGGGTTATAAGTGTGGTTCTTACATATGTGTTTGTTAGCAAGTACGGTATTTATGCTTCTGCAATATCCTTGGCAATATCAACAGCCCTTATCATGCTTATTTATTCATTCAAACTAATAGGAATCTCTGCTCAGGAAGGAAGTAAGCTTCGCTATAGGTTACTGCTGGCAGGTGGACCATTAGTTTTGTTTACGGTAATCCTGTCGATTATGAAGGTAAAAATGAACATAACAGATGGAGCAGAATATATACTATTTTCCACGTCTATGTTTGTACTTTTAGTGTTGACTGCAATATTTATTTTAAAAAACACAATAAAAATAAAACATATATTAGGGAGATAACGTGCTTAGCAGAATATTAAACGTATATTACAAAATAAAATATTTATACTTTACAGATCGTAGGGTTAATATTGATAAATCAGCACTTATCCATCATGGCGCAACATTCATCATCCGTGATAATTCGCAAGCTTCAATAGACATTGCGTCAGGTGTTTATATCGGTCGATATGCTAATATTCATACAAATTCAAAAATTGTCATTGGTGAGAACTCGGTACTAAGCGATTATGTTTTTTTAAGCACCTTGGCGCATGGAATGGAGCCTTCAGCAGGTCCAATTCTTTCCCAGAAAGATATTGATAAAGGGGAAATAGTGCTTAAGGATAATGTATTCCTTGGGTTTGCTGCAAAAGTTCTACCTGGGGTAGTCTTGGGTAGTTGGACCATCGTTGGGACAGGCGCTGTTGTGACAAAATCTTTTCCCGATGGTTTTGTTATGATTGCAGGTAATCCGGCACGTATAATTAAACACTACAACAAAAATACCGGAGAATGGGTTGCGCCATGATATTAAAAAAAATCTGTAATAAGATTATGTATTTTATCGATCTTATACGATATCGGATTATCATGGCTAAATTTGGCAATGGGAGTCGTATTATAAAACCATTACTTATGGTGAATACTTCTCGTGTTGCGATAGGTCGTAATGTTCTTATTCGCAATGGTGCCAGAATTGAGGTTTTGAATAGTGGCAAGGGAATTGTTATTGATATCGGTGATAATGTTAATATCGAACAGTATGTGCATATCGTAGCAAAAGACCATATAAAAATTGGAAATAATGTTTCTATCACAGGTTGTTGCTCTATTGTTGATATCATTCACCCATTCGATGAACAATACGAAATAGAAAAAATTGGTAATCGTATTTCTAATAAAGTATTGCCTGTCTCAATCGGTGATAATAGTTTTATCGGTTTTGGCTCACATATCAACCCTGGCGTTAAAATAGGTAAAAATTGTGTAGTCGGGGCACGATCGGTTGTTACAAAAGATATACCGGATAATTGCGTAGTGGCCGGTAATCCTGCACGAATTATAAAATCATTGAATTTAAAGAGTAACAGATGGGAAAACTATAAATATGAATAACCCTAAGATTGGGCTGGTGACTGTTTTATATAATTCACCCGATGTTTTATCAGATTTCTTTTCCAGCCTTGCTCTTCAAAACTATAATAATTATTTCTTGTATGTAGTTGATAACAGCTCATCGCCGGAGTCTATAGAATTAGCCAAAAAATTAAGTGCAGATTTCAATATTCCTACTCATTTTATTGATAATCATGGCGTGAATGTCGGTGTCGCAGCTGGAAATAATCAAGGGGCGAAGGCGGCATATGTTCACGATTGTGACTACATCGTTTTTCTTAATAATGATTTGATATTTGAAGATCCGAATATATTACAAAGACTAGTTTTTGAAGCTGAGACAAAAAAACTAGATATGGTTGGGCCAACAATTTTAAATTATCCTAGAAAAAAGATATGGTATTGTGGTGGTTATTTCGATGAATATAGAGCATTAGCACCACATAATAATATCGATAAAGAATATAATATATCTGATTATCATGAAATTCACCAGCATGCCTATGCGCCTACATGTTTCTTAATGGTATCCCGTCGACTTTGGGAAGTAGTCGGTGAAATGGATGAGAAATATTTTGCTTATTATGATGATACAGACTTCCTTTTCCGTGCTTATAAAGCAGGTTTTATAGTGAACGTTATTTCTTCACTTATTATTTATCATAAAGTTGGTGCTAGTACCGGAGGAGATCTTTCTTATTTCGGAATGTATCATTTAACGCGTAACCGTCTTTATTTTATTCGCAAAAATTTGAAGGGATTCAAAAGATATATTGCCTTAAGTTTTGTACTCCTTACTAGAATCTATATTGTGTTGATGACCTCTAATACTCAGAAAAAAGCAATTCGCAAAGGTCTCATTGATGGTTTGAAAATGAAATGAAAATTCGATTGAATGTTATCAATTTGTCCCTGATGGCTTCCATGGTAATATTTTTACCTTCATTACTAATGATACTGGCGCATCAGTCTTCATTCACAATAGGAATAGTAATAAGTTCACTTGTTATTATTTTTTTGCGAGTTCTGGTTAATAAGCAAAAAATTGTATTTAGTAATAAGGATGTAATGCTCGTTCTGTTGTTAGTATCCTTTTTCTTTTTTATCGTTCTGCATTTTACTCTAGTGAATTCCATATTCGGTGGAGAGTTAGCTCAACCCGACTTTCCAAAGTTCCTCTTGAGTTTCATCTCTATTATTATATCAGCAAGTGCTGCTTATGTTGTTAAAAGCGCAATTAATGAAACATCGGAAGTAGATATCCATTCCACGGTTTTATTCATATTATATGTTATTATTTTCAATGCGATGATTAGCCTTACAAAGATAGATTTTTTCAATACGATGTTGGAAAAACCTACTTTTTTATTCCAGGAACCTTCGCATTTTGCTCTGGTCTGTGCCCCCTTACTCATATATTTTTCGTTTAGTAATATTAGAAGTCCATTACGATTAATTTTGCTATTAATATTTGGACTTTGGGGAGTATACATTCAGAATTTCACTATGATTCTTGCAGTGGTATTAGCCTATGTGATTTCAGCAAAACACCTTTTACCAGCATTTGTAATTTTTTGCTTGTTCGCGATCCTTGTTTATATATTTATCGAAAGCGATTTTTTTCTCTATTATAGAGAACGACTTGATTTATCCAGTGATACTAATAATTTATCTGCACTTGTTCTCATGCAGGGATGGGATAATGCGTTTTTGACCTTGCACCAGAGTCTAATCGGTGCAGGTTTTCAACAATATGGTATATCCACTATATATGGGAATATATCTAATAAAATTTTCGAAATGCTTAATATTTATATTAATCAGTTCGATGCCGGTGCAACTGCGCCAAAGATTATTGGTGAATTTGGGGTTTTTGGTATTCTCATCGTAATGCTATATCTTGTGGGTTGGGTCAGGATTTTTATAGCAGTGAGGCGAGAACGCTTTAATATTGATAAAAAGACATTGCTTTTTTCCAGTTTTTATTTAGCAAGCTTCCTTGAGTTTTTTATTCGAGGGGCTGGTTATTTTACACCTGGAATGTTCTTTTTAATTGTTTCGGTTTTATATTTCATATTTAATAGAGTTGTGCGAAAAGAGATTTCTTATGAAACTAGTCATTGATGGAATCATTGAAAACCTACAAAATGGCGGTGGTTGTACGGTTTATTTTGGGCAGATATTATCGTTTTATCAAAAAGATAATCATAAATTAAACTATATAAGATATAATGACTGCCATGAGAATATAACGCTAAGCGGCAATAATACTCATGTTTCTCATCGTACTTTACGTATTCAAGAACGCTGGCGTGATGTTAATATTAATGAATTTGATCAAGACGCGATATTTCATTCTACCCATTATCGTTTGCCAGTAAATAATAAGCAGTCAAAAATAATTACAACGGTCCATGATTTTACCTATGAGCTTTTCCGTAGTGGCCCAGCTCAATGGATGCATACCTGGCAGAAAAACCGAGCGATTAGGAATAGCGATCTCATCCTTTGCGTATCTCAAAATACCGCCAACGATTTAATGAGATTTTGTCCTGTATCTGAAAATAAAATCCGTATTGTCCATAATGGTGTTTCCGAAAAATATTATCCAATAGATAACACTATTAAAACTAACGAAGTGTTATTTGTTGGTGCCAGAGGCGGTTATAAAAACTTCGCCATGGCTGTCGATGCTCTCGCGCTTTCTTCTTCACTGGTGTTGAGTATTGTTGGTGGCGGACAGCTAACAAGTGACGAAATAGCGCTTCTCGAAAGTAAAATCCCTGGACGCTACCAACATCTTGGGCGTGTCACTGATGAAGAACTCAATGGAATTTATAACCGTGTGCTCTGCTTACTTTATCCTTCGTTATATGAAGGTTTTGGCATACCTGTAATTGAAGCGATGCGCAGCGGGTGTGTTGTAATCGCTGTTAATGTTTCCTCTATTCCAGAAGTTGCTGGAAATGCTGCTGTTTTACTGGAACAGCCTAACCCAGTCGCAATTTCTCAAGCTCTTAACGATATACAAAATTCAGCACTCTACCATCAATTACGTAATGAAGGCTTTATTCAAGCGAAAAAGTTTTCATGGGAAAAATGTTATAATGATACCTTATCTGCTTATAAGGAGCTCTTATAATAATGTCTTTTTTACGTCGGTACGGAATATTAGGTGTTTTACGTTTATGTATAGATAAGTTATTAACTTGTCTGATTTGTCGTGATGCTCGTATTATCCGGCATCCTTTTGATATCCGCGGTAAAGATAAGATCGCAATTGGCAGCGGTTTTACAACCGGCCGTTACTGCCGTCTTGAAGCTCATGGTGAAAAACAAACACCTGCTTTGATTATTGGTTCTGATTGTCAAATCAATGATTCAGTCCATATTGTTGCTGGAGAATGTGTCAGTCTTGGAGATAATGTATTGATTGCAAGTAGGGTATTTATTACAGACTTAAATCATGGTCAATATGCCGGTAGCAGTCATTCGCATCCCGATACACTCTGTAGAGAAAGAGAGTTACATACCGATCCAGTATATATTGAATCTAATGTATGGTTAGGAGAAGGGGTTGTAGTTTTACCTGGAGTACGTATTGGTAAGTCTTCAATAATAGGGGCTAATTCGGTAGTTACTAAAAATATCCCAGAATATTCAATTGCTGTTGGTAACCCTGTTAGAATTATAAAGCAATTTGATTTTGATAAAAATGAATGGGTTAAATGTGATGGCAAAAATTAATTCTGTCTTGTTTATCTGCCCCAATTTTTTTGATTATAAAAAATTGATAGAAGAAGAGTTAAGCAAGCATTTCGATAAAGTCCATAGCTTCTCTGACAGGCCGGTATGCTCATCAATTTCCAAAGCCCTTTTTAAATATAACTTTCCAATTTATGCTTCTAGACTTTCAGAAAAATACTGTGGGGACATTTATGATTCTATAGCTGATGATTTATCTTCGATATCTGAAGTTATAATAATAAAAGGAACTTGTATTACTCCTTCTTTTTTACAAAAACTCCGAAATAGTAATCATAACATTAATATAACGACTTACACGTGGGATTCTATATCCAATATCAAAACGTTTGTTACACTTTCAAAATTATCTAACCATACTTATACTTTTGATTTGAAAGATAGTCAGAAATATAAAATACCCTATTTGCCTCTATTTTATAATTCAAATCATCATCATGAACAACATACTCACGATAAAAAAATAATATTCGATTATTGCTTCATTGGTAGTTATCATGGTGATCGTGTAAATGTCCTTTCTCGTTTTTTAGGACCCAAAAAAACAATCAAGCATTATGTTAAGATATATTTCCAAAGTCGATTGCAGTATATTTTTTATTACCTCTTAAATCCGGCTTTGCGTTCTTGTCCAAAAGAATGGGTAACTTTTAAACCTATCTCAAGAAAAAAACTAGAAGAAATTACTGCTGTAAGCCATCACACTATTGATATCCATCATCAGAAACAAACGGGTCTGACGATGCGTACATGGGAAACACTCAAAAGTAATAGCAAGCTTGTGACAACTAACCCAACAGTGTTAGCACATATTAATAGCCATAATGTTACGATTATTGATCGAGATACAGGGCATGAGTGGTCTACCGAGCAATGTGATAAATATATTAAGAATCTTATTAGTGAAGATGAACGCGTTAAAATTTCAGGATGTTTATCTTTATCTGAATGGGTTGATGCGTTGTTAACAAAGGGTTGATTATATATGAGTCTTTTTCCAGTAATTATGGCTGGGGGAGCAGGTAGTAGGTTGTGGCCGCGTTCTCGTGAGCTTTATCCGAAACAGTTTCTTTGTCTAACAGGTGAGCTGACTATGCTGCAAACAACCATTAATCGTCTTAATGGTATTGCATGTGAAAGCCCGATTGTCATTTGTAACGAGCATCACCGTTTTATTGTTGCTGAGCAGTTGCGTCAGCTTGATAAACTAACTCAGAATATCATTCTTGAACCAACAGGAAGAAATACTGCTCCTGCTATAGCATTAGCTGCTCTAACCATCTTACGTACTACGCAGTCTGAGGATTCTCTTATTCTTGTTCTTGCTGCAGATCATGTCATCAAGAATGAAGATGCTTTTCGTCAAGCAGTTAGTAGCGCAATACCCCTTGCAGAGATGGGAAAGCTAGTCACATTTGGTATTGTTCCTAATCAACCTGAAACGGGGTACGGTTATATTCGTCGTGGTACATGCGTATCTGAAAATAACTTCAAATTTGCCTTTGATGTAGCTCAATTTGTTGAAAAACCAGATTTGGTTACAGCTAAGAAATATATTGCCAGTGGTGATTATTACTGGAATAGTGGCATGTTTTTGTTCAGCGCATCACGTTATTTGGAAGAGTTGGCGAAATTCCGACCTGATATATTGGCCGCTTGCGAGGAGGCAATCGCTGGCGTTGATCCTGATCTCGATTTTGTCAGGGTAGACGAACAGGCATTTCTGGCCTGTCCTGACGAGTCAATTGATTATGCCGTTATGGAAAAAACTGCTGATGCGGTGGTCGTGCCCATGAATGCAGGCTGGAGTGATGTTGGCTCCTGGTCATCATTATGGGATATCAGTGATAAAGATCTCAGCGGCAATGTTCATCATGGCGATGTCATCAGCTATGCAACGGAAAATAGCTACGTCTACGCTGAGTCTGGCCTGGTGACTACGGTTGGGGTGAAAGACCTGGTGGTTGTCCAGACCAAAGACGCTGTCCTGATTGCCGATCGTAACGCCGTGCAGGACGTTAAAAAAGTGGTGGAGAAGATCAAGGCGGATGGCCGCCACGAGCATCATATTCACCGCGAAGTATACCGTCCGTGGGGCAAGTATGACTCAATCGATACGGGTAATGGGTATCAAGTGAAAAGACTAACTGTGAAGCCAGGTGAAGGATTGTCATTACAGATGCATCATCACCGAGCGGAGCATTGGATTGTGGTTTCAGGTACTGCCCAAGTAACTTTGGGTGAGGAAGTGAAATTACTCCGAGAAAATGAGTCTATTTATATCCCTCAGGGAGTTCGTCACTGCCTCGAAAATCCAGGAATAATACCTCTTAATATCATTGAAGTGCGTTCCGGATCGTATCTTGGAGAAGATGATATCGTTCGTTTTAAAGATCGCTATGGGCGAATCTGATTACCATTAATCCATGCCATTAACTACATATTTGAAATGGAAATGATTCTCCGACGGAGCGTAACCTATGAAAAAATTAACCTGTTTTAAAGCCTACGATATTCGCGGCAAGCTGGGCGAAGAGCTGAACGAAGACATCGCGTGGCGCATTGGCCGCGCGTACGGCGAATATTTAAAACCGCAGACCATCGTGCTGGGCGGCGACGTGCGTCTGACCAGCGAGTCCCTCAAGCTGGCCCTGGCGAAAGGGCTGCAGGACGCGGGCGTGGACGTGCTGGATATCGGCCTTTCTGGGACCGAGGAGATTTACTTTGCCACCTTCCACCTGGGCGTGGACGGCGGTATCGAAGTGACGGCCAGCCACAACCCGATGGACTACAACGGCATGAAGCTGGTGCGCAAGGGCGCCCGTCCTATCAGCGGCGACACCGGCCTGCGCGACGTGCAGCGCCTGGCGGAAGCCAACGACTTCCCGCCGGTGAACGACGCGAAGCGCGGCAGCTACAAAAAAATCAACCTGCAGAAAGAGTACATCGACCACCTGCTGGGCTACATCAACGTGGCGAACCTGAAGCCGCTGAAGCTGGTCATCAACTCCGGTAACGGTGCGGCCGGCCCGGTGGTGGATGCTCTCGAAGCCCGCTTTAAGGTGCTGAACGTGCCGGTGACCTTCGTCAAGGTACACAACACCCCGGACGGCAACTTCCCGAACGGTATTCCTAACCCGCTGCTGCCGGAGTGCCGCGACGACACCCGCAACGCGGT
>NZ_JBMKJF010000017.1:0-26308 GCF_049236945.1 Enterobacter cloacae complex sp. SHL020 | reverse complement strand
AAAGACGAAGGCGGCCGTCATACTCCGTTCTTCAAAGGCTACCGTCCACAGTTCTACTTCCGTACAACTGACGTGACCGGTACTATCGAACTGCCAGAAGGCGTTGAGATGGTAATGCCAGGCGACAACATCAAGATGGTTGTGACTCTGATCCACCCAATCGCGATGGACGACGGTCTGCGTTTCGCAATCCGTGAAGGCGGCCGTACCGTTGGCGCGGGCGTTGTTGCTAAAGTTCTGGGCTAATTAATTATCCCCGAATAAAAAAAGGACGCTTCGGCGTCCTTTTTTGTTTTCTACCACTCAGGTACTGTCACAAAATTACGCATTTTTTGCCTGCTCCCGCCCCGTATTGTGGCGTTTGTGCTATTGTAATCATAACCATTCTCACTTACACTTTGCGCGTAATTTGAACGGGAGTCTCTATGTACGTTTGTTTATGTAATGGTGTAAGCGACAAGAAAATACGTCAGGCCGTTCGTCAGTTTCAGCCTCAGTCATTTCAGCAGCTACGCAAATTTGTTCCGGTGGGAAATCAATGCGGTAAATGTGTACGTGCTGCGCGAGAGATCATGCAGGACGAATTGATGCAGATCCCGGAATACAAAGAGATCGCGTAAGCGCCCATCTTTTTTTTGACATCCCTGTAGCCCGATCTACGCTTCAATGAGTGGAAGCGGAGGGACTATATAATGAAAGGTGATGTTAAAATCATAAGTTATCTCAATAAATTATTGGGAAATGAGCTTGTCGCAATTAACCAGTACTTTCTTCACGCGAGAATGTTCAAAAACTGGGGGCTTAAACGTCTGAACGACGTTGAGTACCATGAATCGATCGATGAAATGAAGCACGCTGATAAATATATCGAGCGTATTTTATTCCTTGAAGGTATTCCAAACCTGCAGGATCTCGGAAAGCTGGGCATCGGAGAAGATGTCGAAGAGATGCTACGTTCCGACCTCAGGCTGGAGCTTGAAGGCGCCAAAGATCTCCGTGAAGCCATTGCCTATGCTGACAGCGTACATGACTACGTCAGTCGCGATATGATGATCCAGATCCTGGCCGATGAAGAAGGCCATATTGACTGGCTGGAAACGGAGCTGGATCTGATTGCTAAAATCGGTCTGCAGAACTACCTTCAGTCGCAGATTAAAGTGGAAGAGTAACCACCGTCTTCCAGCCTACGCATAAACCCGCTGCTGCCAGAAATGGCCCAAAAGGCAGTGGGTTTTTTAATGCTCCCTTATCGCCGGTGAGTAACGAAAACACAAGAATGCTAAGTAGCGCCATAAGCGCAGCGAGTAACGCCAGCGTTGGCAGTATGCACCAGCCATGCCACGCACCAAGCGCCGCCAGGTATTTTACATCGCCGTATCCCATCCCTTCACGCCGGCAGATAAACCGATATCCCCAGTAAATAACGGCAAAGCCGACATATCCAGCCATCGCACCCACCACTGCACTTGGCAGAAAATCAGGTTGGACACAGAGCTGGAAGAGCAAGCCCGCCCATAGCAGCGGGCAGAGAAATTTATCGGGAAGCAGTCCGTAGCGAATATCCGCATGTACAAGAAAGGCAGTCAGCGAAAAATAGATCAGCAAAAAGGGGAGGGTGGTTAACATGGCAAGGCCTCAAAGGGGTTTGAGCGCATCCTCGCTATAATCGGCCTGGTCGGCAATCTATAAAAACGACACTTGCGTAGGGGCTCGAGACAAAGCCTTGAGAAGGGATACATTGCGTAAAAAGTTGCGCGCCCTTACGCATACTGCGCCTCTGGCGCTTAATTTCTAAACGGCACTTGCGTCTTGTCCAGATTTACGTATAATGCGCGGGCTTGTCGTAATTGACGGCGGGTTCAATCAGAACCAGAGTAGCTCATTTTGTTACTCAACAATGCTCCCAATTGGGGAGCTACGTAAGAACGGTTACACTCTCCCATCAATCGTAATGGGTTTGAGGAGTAATCATTTTCGTTTATAAAATAATTGGAGCTCTGGTCTCATGCAGAACCAAAGAATCCGTATCCGCCTTAAAGCGTTTGATCATCGTCTGATCGATCAATCAACCGCGGAAATCGTCGAGACTGCTAAGCGCACTGGTGCGCAAGTCCGTGGTCCGATCCCGCTGCCGACCCGCAAAGAGCGCTTCACCGTTCTGATCTCTCCGCACGTCAACAAAGACGCGCGCGATCAGTACGAAATCCGCACTCACAAGCGTCTGGTTGACATCGTTGAGCCAACTGAGAAAACCGTTGATGCTCTGATGCGTCTGGATCTGGCTGCCGGTGTAGACGTGCAGATCAGCCTGGGTTAATCAGGTCATCGAGCGATTGAGAGGTTGAAACAATGATTGGTTTAGTCGGTAAAAAAGTGGGTATGACCCGCATCTTCACTGAAGATGGCGTTTCTATCCCAGTAACCGTAATCGAAGTTGAAGCAAACCGCGTTACTCAGGTTAAAGATCTGGCTAACGATGGCTACCGCGCTATTCAGGTTACCACTGGTGCTAAAAAAGCTAACCGTGTAACCAAACCAGAAGCGGGTCACTTCGCTAAAGCTGGCGTAGAAGCTGGCCGTGGTCTGTGGGAATTCCGTCTTGCTGAAGGCGAAGAGTTCACCGTAGGTCAGGACATTAGCGTTGAGCTGTTTGCTGACGTTAAAAAAGTTGACGTAACCGGTACCTCTAAAGGTAAAGGTTTTGCTGGTACCGTTAAGCGCTGGAACTTCCGTACCCAGGACGCTACCCACGGTAACTCCTTGTCTCACCGCGTTCCGGGTTCTATCGGTCAGAACCAGACTCCGGGCAAAGTGTTCAAAGGCAAGAAAATGGCAGGTCAGCTGGGTAACGAACGTGTAACCGTTCAGAGCCTGGACGTAGTACGTGTTGACGCTGAGCGCAACCTGCTGCTGGTTAAAGGTGCGGTCCCGGGTGCAACCGGTAGCGACCTGATCGTTAAACCAGCTGTGAAGGCGTAAGGGGATAGCAATGGAATTAGTATTGAAAGACGCGCAGAGCGCGCTGACTGTTTCCGAAACTACCTTCGGTCGTGATTTCAACGAAGCGCTGGTTCACCAGGTTGTTGTTGCTTATGCAGCTGGTGCTCGTCAGGGTACTCGTGCTCAGAAGACTCGTGCTGAAGTAACTGGTTCTGGCAAAAAGCCATGGCGCCAGAAAGGTACCGGCCGTGCGCGTTCAGGTTCTATCAAGAGCCCGATCTGGCGTTCAGGTGGCGTGACCTTCGCTGCGCGTCCACAGGACCACAGTCAAAAAGTTAACAAAAAGATGTACCGCGGCGCGCTGAAAAGCATCCTGTCCGAACTGGTACGTCAGGATCGTCTGATCGTTGTCGAGAAGTTCTCTGTTGAAGCGCCTAAAACTAAGCTGCTGGCACAGAAACTGAAAGACATGGCTCTGGAAGATGTGCTGATCATCACCGGTGAGCTGGACGAGAACCTGTTCCTGGCCGCACGTAACCTGCACAAGGTTGACGTACGCGATGCGACTGGTATCGACCCGGTTAGCCTGATCGCCTTCGACAAAGTCGTAATGACTGCTGATGCTGTTAAGCAAGTTGAGGAGATGCTGGCATGATTCGTGAAGAACGTCTGCTGAAGGTGCTTCGCGCACCGCACGTTTCTGAAAAAGCGTCTACTGCGATGGAAAAAACAAACACCATCGTTCTCAAAGTTGCTAAAGACGCGACCAAAGCAGAGATCAAAGCTGCTGTGCAGAAACTGTTTGAAGTCGAAGTCGAAGTCGTTAACACCCTGGTAGTTAAAGGGAAAGTTAAACGTCACGGACAGCGTATCGGTCGTCGTAGCGACTGGAAAAAAGCTTACGTCACCCTTAAAGAAGGCCAGAACCTGGACTTCGTTGGCGGCGCTGAGTAAGTCGGAGGAGTAATACAATGGCAGTTGTTAAATGTAAACCGACATCTCCGGGTCGTCGCCACGTAGTTAAAGTGGTTAACCCTGAGCTGCACAAGGGCAAACCTTTTGCTCCGTTGCTGGAAAAAAACAGCAAATCCGGTGGTCGTAACAACAATGGCCGTATCACCACTCGTCACATCGGTGGTGGCCACAAGCAGGCTTATCGTATTGTTGACTTCAAACGCAACAAAGACGGTATCCCAGCAGTTGTTGAACGTCTTGAGTACGATCCGAACCGTTCCGCGAACATCGCGCTGGTTCTGTACAAAGACGGCGAACGCCGTTACATCCTGGCCCCTAAAGGCCTGAAAGCTGGCGACCAGATTCAGTCTGGCGTTGATGCTGCAATCAAAGCAGGCAACACCCTGCCGATGCGCAATATCCCGGTTGGTTCTACCGTTCATAACGTAGAAATGAAACCAGGTAAAGGCGGTCAGCTGGCACGTTCCGCTGGTACTTACGTTCAGATCGTTGCTCGTGATGGTGCTTATGTCACCCTGCGTCTGCGTTCTGGTGAAATGCGTAAAGTCGAAGCAGACTGCCGCGCTACTCTGGGCGAAGTTGGCAATGCTGAGCATATGCTGCGCGTTCTGGGTAAAGCAGGTGCTGCACGCTGGCGTGGTGTTCGTCCTACCGTTCGCGGTACTGCGATGAACCCAGTCGACCACCCACATGGTGGTGGTGAAGGTCGTAACTTTGGTAAGCACCCGGTAACTCCGTGGGGCGTTCAGACCAAAGGTAAGAAGACCCGCAGCAACAAGCGTACTGATAAATTTATCGTACGTCGCCGTAGCAAATAATTTTAGAGGATAAGCCATGCCACGTTCTCTCAAGAAAGGTCCTTTTATTGACCTGCACTTGCTGAAGAAGGTAGAGAAAGCGGTGGAAAGCGGAGACAAGAAGCCCCTGCGCACTTGGTCCCGTCGTTCAACGATCTTTCCTAACATGATCGGTTTGACCATCGCTGTCCATAATGGTCGTCAGCACGTTCCAGTCTTTGTTACCGACGAAATGGTTGGTCACAAACTGGGTGAATTCGCACCGACTCGTACTTATCGCGGCCACGCTGCTGATAAAAAAGCGAAGAAGAAATAAGGTAGGAGGAAGAGATGGAAACTTTAGCTCAACATCGCCATGCTCGTTCTTCTGCTCAGAAGGTTCGCCTTGTTGCTGACCTGATTCGCGGTAAGAAAGTGTCGCAGGCCCTGGACATCCTGACCTATACCAACAAGAAAGCTGCGGTATTGGTCAAGAAAGTACTGGAATCTGCCATTGCTAACGCTGAACACAACGATGGCGCTGACATCGACGATCTGAAAGTCGCGAAAATTTTCGTAGATGAAGGCCCAAGCATGAAGCGCATTATGCCGCGTGCGAAAGGTCGTGCAGATCGCATCCTGAAGCGCACCAGCCACATTACTGTGGTTGTGTCCGATCGCTGAGACTCTGGAGACTAGCAATGGGTCAGAAAGTACATCCTAATGGTATTCGCCTGGGTATTGTAAAACCATGGAACTCTACCTGGTTTGCGAACACCAAAGAATTCGCTGACAACCTGGACAGCGATTTTAAAGTACGTCAGTACCTGACTAAGGAACTGGCTAAAGCGTCTGTATCTCGTATCGTTATCGAGCGTCCAGCGAAGAGCATCCGTGTGACTATTCACACTGCTCGTCCTGGCATCGTTATCGGTAAGAAAGGCGAAGACGTAGAAAAACTGCGCAAGGTCGTAGCGGATATCGCTGGCGTTCCTGCACAGATCAATATCGCTGAAGTTCGTAAGCCTGAACTGGACGCTAAATTGGTTGCTGACAGCATCACTTCACAGCTGGAACGTCGTGTTATGTTCCGTCGTGCTATGAAGCGTGCTGTACAGAACGCAATGCGTCTGGGCGCTAAAGGTATCAAAGTTGAAGTTAGCGGCCGTCTGGGCGGCGCGGAAATCGCACGTACCGAATGGTACCGCGAAGGTCGCGTACCGCTGCACACTCTGCGTGCTGACATCGACTACAACACCTCTGAAGCGCACACCACTTACGGTGTAATCGGCGTTAAGGTATGGATCTTCAAAGGTGAGATCCTGGGTGGTATGGCTGCTGTTGAACAACCGGAAAAACCGGCTGCTCAACCTAAAAAGCAGCAGCGTAAAGGCCGTAAATAAGGAGCGTCGCTGATGTTACAACCAAAGCGTACAAAATTCCGTAAAGTGCACAAAGGCCGCAACCGTGGTCTGGCGCAGGGTACGGATGTTAGCTTCGGCACTTTCGGTCTGAAAGCTGTTGGCCGTGGTCGTCTGACTGCACGTCAGATCGAAGCAGCACGTCGTGCAATGACCCGTGCAGTTAAGCGTCAAGGTAAGATCTGGATCCGTGTATTCCCGGACAAACCGATCACCGAGAAGCCACTGGAAGTTCGTATGGGTAAAGGTAAAGGTAACGTGGAGTACTGGGTTGCCTTGATCCAACCGGGCAAAGTCCTGTATGAAATGGACGGTGTTCCGGAAGAGCTGGCCCGTGAAGCCTTCGGCCTGGCAGCAGCGAAACTGCCTATCAAAACCACCTTTGTAACTAAGACGGTGATGTAATGAAAGCAAAAGAGCTGCGTGAAAAAAGCGTTGAAGAGCTGAACGCTGAGCTGCTGAACCTGCTGCGTGAGCAGTTCAACCTGCGTATGCAGGCTGCAAGTGGCCAGCTGCAACAGACTCACCTGCTGAAGCAAGTGCGTCGTAATGTTGCACGCGTTAAGACTTTACTGACTCAGAAGGCGGGTGCGTAATGACCGATAAAATCCGTACTCTGCAAGGTCGTGTTGTTAGCGACAAAATGGAGAAATCCATTGTTGTAGCTATCGAACGTATTGTGAAACACCCGATCTACGGTAAATTCATCAAGCGTACGACCAAACTGCACGTACATGACGAGAACAACGAATGTGGTATCGGCGACAAGGTTGAAATCCGTGAATGCCGTCCACTGTCCAAGACTAAGTCCTGGACGCTGGTTCGCGTTGTAGAGAAAGCGGTTCTGTAATACAGTACGCCTTCTCAATACGAATAAACGGCTCAGCGATGAGCCGTTTATTTTTTCTACCCATATTGCAGAAGCGGTGTTATAATGCCGCGCCCTCGATATGGGGCTTTTTAACGGCTCTGATTTTAGAGTCTCAGGTAGTAGTTGACATTAGCGGAGCACTAAAATGATCCAAGAACAGACTATGCTGAACGTCGCCGACAACTCCGGTGCACGTCGCGTAATGTGTATCAAGGTTCTGGGTGGCTCGCACCGTCGCTACGCAGGCGTAGGCGACATCATCAAGATCACCATCAAGGAAGCAATTCCACGTGGTAAGGTCAAAAAAGGTGATGTGCTGAAGGCGGTAGTGGTGCGCACCAAGAAGGGTGTTCGTCGCCCTGACGGTTCTGTCATTCGCTTCGATGGTAATGCATGCGTTATTTTAAACAATAACAGCGAGCAGCCTATCGGCACGCGTATCTTTGGGCCGGTAACTCGTGAACTTCGTACTGAGAAGTTCATGAAAATTATCTCTCTGGCACCAGAAGTACTCTAAGGAGCGAATCATGGCAGCGAAAATCCGTCGTGATGACGAAGTTATCGTGTTAACCGGTAAAGATAAAGGTAAACGCGGTAAAGTAAAAAATGTTCTGTCTTCCGGCAAACTTGTCGTTGAAGGTATCAACCTGGTTAAGAAACATCAGAAGCCGGTTCCGGCCCTGAACCAACCAGGTGGCATCGTTGAAAAAGAAGCTGCTATTCAGGTTTCTAACGTTGCAATCTTCAATGCGGCTACCGGCAAGGCTGACCGTGTAGGCTTTAGATTCGAAGACGGCAAAAAAGTCCGTTTCTTCAAGTCTAACAGCGAAACTATCAAGTAATTTGGAGTAGTACGATGGCGAAACTGCATGATTACTACAAAGACGAAGTAGTTAACAAACTCATGACTGAGTTTAACTACAATTCTGTCATGCAAGTCCCTCGGGTCGAGAAGATCACCCTGAACATGGGTGTTGGTGAAGCGATCGCTGACAAGAAACTGCTGGATAACGCAGCAGCTGACCTGACAGCAATCTCCGGTCAAAAACCGCTGATCACCAAAGCACGCAAATCTGTTGCAGGCTTCAAAATCCGTCAGGGCTATCCGATCGGCTGTAAAGTAACTCTGCGTGGCGAACGCATGTGGGAGTTCTTTGAGCGCCTGATCACTATTGCTGTTCCACGTATCCGTGACTTCCGTGGCTTGTCCGCTAAGTCTTTCGACGGTCGTGGTAACTACAGCATGGGTGTCCGTGAGCAGATCATCTTCCCAGAAATCGACTACGATAAAGTCGACCGCGTGCGTGGTTTGGATATTACCATTACCACTACTGCGAAATCTGACGAAGAAGGCCGTGCTCTGCTGGCTGCCTTTGACTTCCCGTTCCGCAAGTAAGGTAGGGTTACTGAATGGCTAAGCAATCAATGAAAGCACGCGAAGTAAAGCGCGTAGCTTTAGCTGATAAATTCTTCGCTAAACGCGCTGAACTGAAAGCGATCATTTCTGATGTGAACGCTTCCGACGAAGATCGTTGGAATGCGGTTCTCAAGCTGCAGTCTCTGCCGCGTGATTCCAGCCCGTCTCGTCAGCGTAACCGCTGTCGTCAAACAGGTCGTCCACATGGTTATGTGGGCAAGTTTGGGTTGAGCCGTATCAAACTGCGTGAAGCCGCCATGCGCGGTGAAGTGCCAGGCTTGAAAAAGGCTAGCTGGTAATTACCAATTGAATCACGGGAGTAAAGACAGATGAGCATGCAAGATCCGATCGCGGATATGCTGACCCGTATCCGTAACGGTCAGGCCGCGAACAAAGTTGCGGTCACCATGCCTTCCGCCAAGCTGAAAGTGGCAATTGCCAACGTGCTGAAGGAAGAAGGTTTTATCGAAGATTTTAAAGTTGAAGGCGACACCAAGCCGGAACTGGAACTTACTCTTAAGTATTTCCAGGGTAAAGCTGTTGTAGAAAGCATTCAGCGTGTCAGCCGCCCAGGCCTGCGCATCTATAAGAAAAAAGATGAGCTGCCAAAAGTTATGGCTGGTCTTGGTATCGCAGTTGTTTCTACCTCTAAAGGTGTTATGACTGATCGTGCAGCGCGCCAGGCTGGTCTTGGTGGCGAAATTATCTGCTACGTAGCCTAATCGGAGGAAAGAATGTCTCGTGTTGCTAAAGCACCGGTCGTTATTCCTGCCGGCGTTGATGTAAAAATCGACGGTCAGGTTATTACGATCAAAGGTAAAAACGGCGAGCTGACTCGTACCCTCAACAAAGCTGTTGAAGTTAAACATGCAGATAACGCTCTGACCTTCGGTCCACGTGATGGTTTCGTGGATGGATGGGCTCAGGCTGGTACCGCGCGTGCCCTGCTGAACTCAATGGTTGTTGGTGTTACCGAAGGCTTCACTAAAAAGCTTCAGCTGGTTGGTGTAGGTTATCGTGCAGCTATCAAAGGGAATGCAGTAGGCCTGTCTCTGGGCTTCTCACACCCTGTTGAGCATCCGCTGCCGGCCGGTATCACTGCAGAATGTCCGACTCAAACTGAAATCGTGCTGAAAGGCGCTGATAAACAGCTGATCGGTCAGGTTGCAGCAGATCTGCGCGCCTACCGTCGTCCTGAGCCTTACAAAGGCAAGGGTGTTCGTTACGCCGACGAAGTCGTGCGTACCAAAGAGGCTAAGAAGAAGTAAGGTAACACTATGGATAAGAAATCTGCTCGTATCCGTCGTGCGACCCGCGCACGCCGCAAGCTCAAAGAGCTGGGTGCAACTCGCCTGGTGGTACATCGTACCCCGCGTCATATTTACGCACAGGTAATTGCACCGAACGGTTCTGAAGTTCTGGTAGCTGCTTCTACTGTAGAAAAAGCTATCTCAGAACAATTGAAGTACACCGGTAACAAAGACGCCGCTGCAGCTGTAGGTAAAGCTGTTGCTGAACGCGCTCTGGAAAAAGGCATCAGCAATGTTTCCTTTGACCGTTCCGGGTTCCAATATCATGGTCGTGTCCAGGCACTGGCAGATGCTGCCCGTGAAGCTGGCCTTCAGTTCTAAGGTAGAGGTGTAAGATGGCTCACATCGAAAAACAGGCTGGCGAACTGCAGGAAAAGCTGATCGCGGTAAACCGCGTATCTAAAACCGTTAAAGGTGGTCGTATTTTCTCCTTCACAGCTTTGACTGTAGTAGGCGATGGTAACGGTCGCGTTGGTTTTGGTTACGGTAAAGCGCGTGAAGTTCCAGCAGCGATCCAGAAAGCGATGGAAAAAGCCCGTCGCAATATGATTAACGTCGCGCTGAACAACGGTACCCTGCAACACCCAGTTAAAGGTGTTCACACGGGTTCTCGTGTATTCATGCAGCCAGCTTCAGAAGGTACCGGTATCATCGCCGGTGGTGCAATGCGCGCCGTTCTGGAAGTTGCTGGGGTTCATAACGTTCTGGCCAAAGCATATGGTTCCACCAACCCGATCAACGTGGTTCGTGCAACTATTGATGGCCTGGAAAATATGAATTCTCCAGAAATGGTCGCTGCCAAGCGTGGTAAATCCGTTGAAGAAATTCTGGGGTAATTGACCATGGCAAAGACTATTAAAATCACTCAAACCCGCAGTGCAATCGGTCGTCTGCCGAAACACAAGGCAACGCTGCTTGGCCTGGGTCTGCGTCGTATTGGTCATACCGTTGAGCGCGAGGATACTCCTGCTGTTCGTGGTATGGTCAACGCGGTTTACTTCATGGTTAAAGTTGAGGAGTAAGAGATGCGTTTAAATACTCTGTCTCCGGCCGAAGGCTCTAAAAAGGCGGGTAAACGCCTGGGTCGTGGTATCGGTTCTGGCCTCGGCAAAACCGGTGGTCGTGGTCACAAAGGTCAGAACTCTCGTTCTGGCGGTGGCGTACGTCGCGGTTTCGAGGGTGGCCAGATGCCACTGTACCGTCGTCTGCCGAAGTTCGGCTTCACCTCTCGCAAAGCAGCGATCACAGCGGAAATCCGTCTGTCTGACCTGGCGAAAGTTGAAGGCGGCGTTGTAGACCTGAACACGCTGAAAGCAGCAAACATTATCGGTATCCAGATCGAGTTCGCGAAAGTGATCCTGGCTGGTGAAGTTTCTACTCCGGTAACCGTTCGTGGCCTGCGTGTTACTAAAGGTGCTCGTGCTGCTATCGAAGCTGCTGGCGGTAAAATTGAGGAATAAGTAGCAGATGGCTAAGCAACCGGGATTAGATTTTCAAAGTGCCAAAGGTGGATTTGGCGAGCTGAAACGCAGACTGCTGTTTGTTATCGGCGCGCTGATTGTGTTCCGTATTGGCTCTTTTATTCCGATCCCTGGTATCGATGCCGCTGTACTTGCCAAACTGCTTGAGCAACAGCGAGGCACCATCATTGAAATGTTCAACATGTTCTCTGGTGGTGCTCTCAGCCGTGCTTCTATCTTTGCATTGGGTATTATGCCGTACATTTCGGCATCTATTATTATCCAGCTGCTGACGGTCGTTCATCCGGCCCTGGCAGAGTTGAAGAAAGAAGGGGAGTCTGGACGTCGTAAGATTAGTCAGTACACCCGTTACGGTACTCTGGTGCTGGCAATATTCCAGTCGATCGGTATTGCTACCGGTCTGCCGAATATGCCTGGTATGCAGGGCCTGGTGTTAAACCCGGGCTTTGCATTCTACTTCACCGCTGTTGTAAGTCTGGTCACAGGGACTATGTTCCTGATGTGGCTCGGCGAACAGATTACTGAGCGTGGTATCGGTAACGGTATCTCTATCATTATCTTCGCCGGTATTGTTGCGGGCCTCCCGCCAGCCATCGCCCATACTATCGAGCAAGCGCGTCAAGGCGACCTGCACTTCCTCCTGTTGCTGTTGGTTGCAGTATTAGTATTTGCAGTGACGTTCTTTGTTGTCTTCGTTGAACGTGGTCAACGCCGCATTGTGGTGAACTACGCTAAACGTCAGCAGGGTCGTCGTGTCTATGCTGCACAGAGCACACATTTACCGCTGAAAGTGAACATGGCGGGGGTTATCCCGGCTATCTTCGCTTCCAGTATTATTCTGTTCCCGGCGACCATCGCGTCATGGTTCGGGGGCGGTACTGGTTGGAACTGGCTGACAACAATTTCGCTGTATTTGCAGCCTGGGCAACCACTTTATGTGTTACTCTATGCGTCTGCGATCATCTTCTTCTGTTTCTTCTACACGGCGTTGGTCTTCAACCCGCGTGAAACAGCAGATAACCTGAAGAAGTCCGGTGCATTTGTACCAGGAATTCGTCCGGGAGAGCAAACGGCGAAGTATATCGATAAAGTAATGACTCGCCTGACTTTGGTTGGTGCGCTTTATATTACTTTTATCTGCCTGATCCCGGAGTTCATGCGTGATGCAATGAAAGTACCGTTCTACTTCGGTGGGACCTCACTGCTTATCGTTGTTGTCGTGATTATGGACTTTATGGCTCAAGTGCAAACTCTGATGATGTCCAGTCAGTATGAGTCTGCATTGAAGAAGGCGAATCTGAAAGGCTACGGCCGCTAAATGGTCGCCTGAGAAGTTACGGAGAGTAAAAATGAAAGTTCGTGCTTCCGTCAAGAAATTATGCCGTAACTGCAAAATCGTTAAGCGTGATGGTGTCATCCGTGTGATTTGCAGTGCCGAGCCGAAGCATAAACAGCGCCAAGGCTGATTATTTCGCATATTTTTCTTGCAAAGTTGGGTTGAGCTGGCTAGATTAGCCAGCCAATCTTTTGTATGTCTGTACGTTTCCATTTGAGTATCCTGAAAACGGGCTTTTCAGCATGGTGCGTACATATTAAATAGTAGGAGTGCATAGTGGCCCGTATAGCAGGCATTAACATTCCTGATCAGAAACATGCTGTGATCGCATTAACTTCGATCTACGGCGTCGGCAAGACCCGTTCTAAAGCCATTCTGGCTGCAGCGGGTATCGCTGAAGATGTTAAGATCAGTGAGCTGTCTGAAGAACAAATCGACACGCTGCGTGACGAAGTTGCCAAATTTGTCGTTGAAGGTGATCTGCGCCGTGAAATCAGCATGAGCATCAAGCGCCTGATGGATCTTGGTTGCTATCGCGGTTTGCGTCATCGTCGTGGTCTGCCAGTGCGCGGTCAGCGTACTAAGACCAACGCACGTACCCGTAAGGGTCCGCGCAAACCGATCAAGAAATAATCGGGGTGATTGAATAATGGCAAAGGCACCAGTTCGTGCACGTAAACGTGTAAGAAAACAAGTCTCTGACGGCGTGGCTCATATCCATGCTTCTTTCAACAACACCATCGTTACTATTACTGATCGTCAGGGTAACGCATTGGGTTGGGCAACAGCCGGTGGTTCCGGTTTCCGTGGTTCTCGCAAATCCACTCCGTTCGCAGCTCAGGTTGCAGCAGAGCGTTGCGCAGAAGCCGTAAAAGAATACGGCATCAAGAATCTGGAAGTTATGGTTAAAGGTCCGGGTCCGGGTCGTGAATCTACTGTTCGCGCTCTGAACGCCGCTGGTTTCCGCATCACGAATATTACTGATGTGACTCCGATCCCTCATAACGGTTGTCGTCCGCCGAAAAAACGTCGCGTATAACGCTCCGTTTTTTAGGTTAGTTGGAGATAGAAAATGGCAAGATATTTGGGTCCTAAGCTCAAGCTGAGCCGTCGTGAGGGCACCGACTTATTCCTTAAGTCTGGCGTTCGCGCGATCGATACCAAGTGTAAAATTGAACAAGCTCCTGGCCAGCACGGTGCGCGTAAACCGCGTCTGTCTGACTATGGTGTGCAGTTGCGTGAAAAGCAAAAAGTTCGCCGTATGTACGGTGTGCTGGAGCGTCAGTTCCGTAACTACTATAAAGAAGCAGCACGTCTGAAAGGCAACACAGGTGAAAACCTGCTGGCTCTGCTGGAAGGTCGTCTGGACAACGTTGTATACCGTATGGGCTTCGGCGCTACTCGTGCTGAATCACGTCAGCTGGTTAGCCACAAAGCAATCATGGTAAACGGTCGTGTTGTTAACATCGCTTCTTATCAGGTTAAAGCGAATGACGTTGTTAGCATTCGTGAGAAAGCGAAAAAGCAATCTCGCGTGAAGGCCGCTCTGGAGCTGGCTGAGCAGCGTGAAAAGCCAACCTGGCTGGAAGTTGATGCTGGCAAGATGGAAGGTACGTTCAAGCGTCAGCCAGAACGTTCTGATCTGTCTGCGGACATTAACGAACACCTGATCGTCGAGCTTTACTCCAAGTAAAGCTTAGTACCAAAGAGAGGACACAATGCAGGGTTCTGTGACAGAGTTTCTAAAACCGCGCCTGGTAGATATCGAGCAAGTGAGTTCGACGCACGCCAAGGTGACCCTTGAGCCTTTAGAGCGTGGCTTTGGCCATACTCTGGGTAACGCACTGCGCCGTATTCTGCTCTCATCGATGCCGGGTTGCGCGGTGACCGAGGTTGAGATTGATGGTGTACTTCATGAGTACAGCACCAAAGAAGGCGTTCAGGAAGATATCCTTGAAATCCTGCTCAACCTGAAAGGGCTGGCGGTGAGAGTTCAGGGTAAAGATGAAGTTATTCTTACTCTGAATAAATCTGGCATTGGCCCTGTGACTGCAGCCGACATCACCCATGACGGTGATGTTGAAATCGTCAAGCCGCAGCACGTGATCTGCCACCTGACCGATGAGAACGCAGCTATTAGCATGCGTATCAAAGTTCAGCGCGGTCGTGGTTATGTGCCGGCTTCTGCCCGAATTCATTCGGAAGAAGATGAGCGCCCAATCGGCCGTCTGCTGGTCGACGCATGCTATAGCCCTGTAGAGCGTATTGCCTACAATGTTGAAGCAGCGCGTGTAGAACAGCGTACCGACCTGGACAAGCTGGTCATCGAAATGGAAACCAACGGCACAATCGATCCTGAAGAGGCGATTCGTCGTGCGGCAACCATCCTGGCAGAACAACTGGAAGCTTTCGTTGACTTACGTGATGTACGTCAGCCGGAAGTGAAAGAAGAGAAACCAGAATTCGATCCGATCCTGCTGCGCCCTGTTGACGATCTCGAGTTGACTGTCCGCTCTGCTAACTGCCTCAAGGCAGAAGCTATCCACTATATCGGTGATCTGGTACAGCGTACCGAGGTTGAGTTGCTGAAAACGCCGAACCTGGGTAAAAAATCTCTTACTGAGATTAAAGACGTGCTGGCTTCACGTGGTCTGTCTCTGGGCATGCGCCTGGAAAACTGGCCACCGGCAAGCATTGCTGACGAGTAACCGGATCACAGGTTAAGGTTTTACTGAGAAGGATAAGGTCATGCGCCATCGTAAGAGTGGTCGTCAACTGAACCGCAACAGCAGCCATCGCCAGGCTATGTTCCGCAACATGGCAGGTTCACTGGTTCGTCATGAGATCATCAAGACGACCCTGCCTAAAGCGAAAGAGCTGCGTCGCGTAGTTGAGCCGCTGATTACTCTTGCCAAGACTGACAGCGTTGCTAATCGTCGTCTGGCATTCGCCCGTACTCGTGATAACGAGATCGTGGCAAAACTGTTTAACGAACTGGGCCCGCGTTTCGCGAGCCGTGCCGGTGGTTACACTCGCATTCTGAAGTGTGGTTTCCGTGCAGGCGACAACGCGCCGATGGCTTACATCGAGCTGGTTGATCGTTCAGAGAAAGCAGAAGCTGCTGCAGAGTAATCTGCAGTAACGTAAAAAAACCCGCTCCGGCGGGTTTTTTTATATCCGCGATATCCCCACTTCTCTACAATGTCTGTATCAATTCTGTTCAATCCTTGGAGCTGGTAATGTGGTTGCTCGACCAGTGGGCAGAACGCCATATTCGCGATGCCCAAAAAAAAGGTGAATTCGACGATCTCCCGGGAAGCGGCGAACCCCTTGCGCTTGACGATGATTCGCACATCGCGCCTGAACTACGGGCTGGATACCGTTTGCTGAAAAATGCGGGCTGTCTCCCCCCGGAGCTCGAACAGCGCAGAGAAGCTGTTGAACTGGCCGATCTTCTCAAAGAGATCCGCCATGACGATCCACGACATTCTGAACTTAGCCGCCGTCTCGCCCTGCTTGAACTCAAGCTGCGTCAGGCTGGGATGAACACTAATTTTCTTCACGGTGAATACGGTGAAAGATTGATGCAGAAAATAAGCGAGGAGTAGTTATGTACCGCATCGGTGAACTTGCGAAGCTTGCGAACGTTACGCCGGATACCATCCGATATTACGAAAAGCAACAGATGATCGATCATGAAGTTCGGACTGAAGGAGGCTTTCGCCTTTATACCGATAACGATCTGCAGCGCCTGCGGTTTATTCGTTATGCGCGTCAGCTCGGTTTCACGCTGGATTCGATCCGCGAGTTATTATCGATCCGCATCGATCCGGAACATCACACCTGCCAGGAATCTAAAAGCATCGTGCAGGCCCGGCTGGATGAAGTCGAAGCGCGTATACAGGAACTGCAAACCATGCAGCGCTCTCTGCAAAGGCTGAATGATGCCTGCTGCGGTACGGCACACAGCAGCATTTATTGTTCAATCCTCGAAGCCCTTGAACAGGGAGCGAGTGGAGAAACGCAGGGCTGTTGATTTTTAGTTCAACCGGGTCTAGACTCCCGTCGTCATAAACCCTGCTCTGGAGACATTATGAGCCGCTATCAGCACACGAAAGGACAAATTAAAGATAATGCCATTGAGGCGTTACTTCACGACCCGTTATTCAGGCAGCGCGTTGAGAAGAATAAAAAAGGGAAAGGAAGTTATCTGCGTAAAGACAAACATGAAAAACGGGGTAACTGGGAGGCCAGTGGCAAGCAAGCGAATCGCTTATTTGCCACTGGCCTTCCTGCTTTTATCTATTGATTAGACGCGGTTATTCTGCTCTTTTAACAGATCGCGGATCTCACTTAACAGCACTTCTTCTTTCGTTGGCGCAGGTGCTGCAGCCGGCTCTTCTTTTTTACGGTTGAGCCTGTTGATCAGCTTGATGGCCATAAATATGGCAAATGCGACAATCACAAAATCAAATACGTTCTGAATAAATACGCCGTAGTGCATCACGACTGCCGGGACATCACCCTGCGCTTCACGCAGCGTGAAAGCGAACTGTTTGAAATCAATGCCGCCGATTAACAACCCTAAGGGTGGCATGATAATGTCGGCCACTAATGATGAAACAATTTTGCCGAATGCCGCACCAATAATGACACCCACTGCCAAATCCACCACGTTCCCGCGCATCGCAAATTCGCGAAATTCTTTAATAAAACTCATTGTTCTCTCCTTGTGCCAGCTGACGAGTTTAAGTTTAACAAATCATTAGCCAATTGCCATTCGGGATAATTAAACATTATGAAAAATAAAAGGCACAGAAATGAAAAGGATAAAGTAAGGGTGCTCTTTCTCGAGCACCCAATTCTTTAAAGGAAGAATGGACTTGGCTGGAATAAACGTTCGACGTCGGTAATAAACTTTTTATCGGTTAGGAACATAATAACGTGATCGCCTTGCTCAATCCGTAAATTATCATTGGCAATCATGACATCATTCCCGCGCACAACGGCGCCGATAATCGTGCCTGGTGGCAGTTTAATTTCGTCGATCGAGCGGCCGACGACGCGTGACGTCGTTTCATCTCCATGAGCCACGGCTTCAATGGCTTCCGCTACGCCACGGCGGAGCGATGACACTCCGACAATATCCGCTTTACGAACATGGCTTAGAAGCGCGGAAATTGTCGCCTGCTGAGGGGAAATGGCAATATCAATAACGCTGCCCTGAACCAGATCGACATACGCCTTGCGCTGAATAAGCACCATGACTTTTTTAGCCCCCATGCGCTTCGCGAGCATGGCGGACATTATATTCGCCTCGTCGTCGTTGGTGACGGCAATAAAGAGATCAACCTGATCGATATGCTCTTCAGCCAGCAACTCCTGATCCGACGCATCACCATAAAATACAATCGTATTTTGCAGTTTTTCCGCCAGTTCAGCAGCACGCTGTTGATCGCGCTCGATCAACTTAACGCTGTAATCTTTTTCCAGCCGATGTGCCAGACCGGCACCGATATTGCCGCCGCCGACCAGCATAATGCGTTTATAGGGTTTTTCGAGACGCTGAAGTTCACTCATCACCGCACGAATATGCTGTGAGGCCGCAATAAAGAAGACCTCATCACCGGCTTCGACAATCGTGGAGCCTTGCGGGCGAATGGGCCTGTCGTGACGGAAAATGGCTGCGACGCGCGTATCAATATGCGGCATGTGCTCGCGCATGGTGGAAAGCGCATTGCCGATCAATGGTCCACCATAATAGGCCTTAACCACTGCCAGGCTCACTTTACCCTCGGCAAAGTTCACCACCTGCAGGGCGCCCGGATATTCGATCAGGCGATAGATATTGTCGATAACCAGCTGTTCTGGCGCGATGAGGTGGTCAATGGGGACTGCTTCGGAATTAAACAGTTTTTCAGCATCGCGAACATAGTCCGGAGAGCGAATACGCGCAATTCGGTTTGGCGTGTTGAAAAGCGAGTAGGCCACCTGACAGGCCACCATATTAGTTTCGTCAGAACTGGTTACCGCAACCAGCATGTCGGCATCGTCAGCGCCCGCCTCACGAAGGACACGCGGGTGCGAACCATGGCCCTGCACAACGCGCAGATCAAATTTGTCCTGCAAAACTCGCAGGCGATCGCCGTTGGTATCCACGATGGTGATGTCGTTGTTTTCGCCAACCAGGTTTTCCGCCAGCGTTCCGCCAACCTGTCCTGCGCCCAGAATGATAATCTTCATATCTCGTGACCTGTTCTCAACATCACTCTTTGATTAGCTTAGCGTAAAAGAAGCCATCACCCTCTTCTGTACCCGGCAGATTCTGCTGACCCGGGAGTTCAGGCGTTCCCGTATCGCGCAGCGCCGCGTCCGGGGTACGTTTAAGGAAGGCCGCGATTTGCTGGCTGTTTTCTTCCGGCAGTACGGAGCAGGTTGCATACACCAGCGTGCCGCCGGGCTTGAGATGCGGCCAAATGGCGTCGAGAATGTCGGATTGCAGTTGAGCAAGTTCCTTAATATCACGATCGCGGCGTAGCCACTTGATGTCCGGATGACGACGAATAACGCCGGTTGCAGAGCAGGGGGCATCCAGCAAAATGCGATCGAACTGGGTTTCACCACACCATTCTGAGGGTTTGCGTCCATCGCCTTGCTTAACCTGTGCCTTCATGCCCAGGCGCTTGAGGTTGTCATAGACGCGTGAAAGACGCTGCTCATCAACGTCCACCGCCATCACGCTGGCTTGCGGAGCCACTTCAAGAATATGCGTCGTTTTGCCCCCTGGTGCGGCGCAGAGATCGAGGATCTGCTCGCCGTTTCGGGGTTCAAGCCAGGTCATGCAACCCTGAGCCGAGGCATCCTGTACCGTTACCCAACCGTCTTCAAAGCCGGGCAATGCATGTACCGGTGCAGGCGATGCTAAGCGCACGGCATCAGGGTATGCGTCATGGGTGAAGCCGCTCATTCCAGCTTCTTCGAGTAATGCCAGCCATGCGTCACGGGTGTGGTGATTACGATTCACGCGTAACCACATTGGCGGACGCTGGTTGTTGGCATCGGCAATGTCCTGCCACTGCTGCGGATAAGCTTTTTTCAGGCGTTTCAACAGCCAGTCCGGATGCAGGAAGCGCGCGTCGTTTTGGGCAAATTCAGCCAGAAGCTCATCCTGCTGTCGCTGGAACTGACGCAATACGCCGTTAATCAGCCCTTTCAGCTGAGGACGTTTAATCGCAACGGCACCTTCCACCGTCTCTGCCAGCGCGGCGTGAGGTGGGATGCGGGTATGAAGAAGCTGATAAAAACCCACCATAATCAAATAATGTACGGTGCGCTGCTTGCCCGTCATTGGGCGTGACATCAGCTTATTAATCAGCCACTCAAGCTGAGAGAGTGTGCGCAGGACGCCAAAGCAGAGCTCCTGAAGCAGGGCTTTATCTTTATCAGAAACTTTTTGCTGCAGGGGAGGCAGGACGTTACTCAATGACTGGCCCTGCTCGATAACCTGCTCGACGGCCTGGGCCGCCAAACTGCGTAGATTTTGTTTTTTCATAACCGTAAAAATAAAAATGCCCGGAAACACCGGGCCTTAAGAATAAATTTGCTCAGGCAAGGCGATTGCCCGGGATAAACCATTCACGACGGGAATTTAACAGATCCTGAGCGCTCATGGCCTTCTTGCCGGCCGGTTGTAGCGATTCAAGATTCAAAATCCCTTGCGCAGTCGCCACCTGGATGCCGTTCTTGCTTGCATCAATAATCGTACCGGGTTCTTCCGTCGTCGCACCGCTAATGACGGAGGCCTTCCAGACTTTTACTGGCTGCTCATCAATCTCCAGCCAGCTCATTGGCCACGGATTAAAAGCGCGAATGCAGCGTTCAAGCTGAGCGGCTGAAAGGGACCAGTCGATACGCGCTTCTTCTTTGCTCAGCTTTTCGGCGTAGGTTACCAGCGCGTCATCCTGAACTTCCGGTTTTGCCGTATTGTCAGCAAGCTGCTGAAGCGTCTCGATGAGGCCTTGTGGGCCAAGGTCTGCCAGTTTGTCATACAGCGTGGCGCTGGTATCGTCTTGTGTAATGGGGCAGGCCAGTTTATACAGCATATCGCCGGTGTCTAAACCTACGTCCATCTTCATGATGGTAACGCCCGTTTCGGCATCACCTGCCCACAGCGAGCGCTGGATAGGTGCAGCACCACGCCAGCGCGGAAGCAGAGACCCATGCACATTGATGCAACCCAGGCGTGGCATATCAAGCACAGCTTTTGGCAGAATTAAACCGTAAGCCACCACCACCATTACGTCGGCATTCAGGTCAGCAACCAGCTGCTGATTTTCCTGCGGACGCAGCGATGCGGGCTGAAAAACGGGAAGCCCATGCTCTTCTGCCAGCACCTTGACCGGGCTCGGCATCAGTTTTTTGCCGCGACCTGCCGGGCGGTCCGGCTGGGTAAAGACGCCAACAACCTGATGACCAGAAGATAACAGCGCGTCAAGATGACGCGCTGCAAAATCAGGGGTTCCCGCGAAGATAATACGTAGTGTTTTAGACACGATGATCCTTGTATCCGGGGGGACGTTATGCGCGAGAACGCAAACGATCCAGTTTTTCTACTTTCTGACGAATACGCTGCTGTTTCAGCGGCGAGAGATAATCGATAAACAGTTTACCGACCAGGTGATCCATCTCATGCTGAATACAAATTGCCAGCAGGTCGTCTGCTTCCAGTTCGAATGGATTACCGTCACGATCCAGGGCGCGAATTTTCACCTTTTCAGCTCGCGGCACTAACGCACGCTGTTCAGGAATAGACAGACAGCCTTCCTCAATACCGGTTTCGCCACTCTTTTCGAGCAGCTCAGGGTTGATCAGCACCAGGCGGCCATCGCGATTTTCAGAAACATCAATCACGATAATACGCTTGTGAATGTCCACCTGCGTCGCCGCAAGGCCAATGCCTTCTTCGGCGTACATGGTATCGAACATATCATCAACGATACGCTGGATTTCTGCATTCACTTCTTTGACCGGTTCAGCGACGATGCGAAGGCGCTCGTCCGGAATATGTAACACTTGCAAAACTGCCATAAATTTCCAGAGTCGTGTTCAGGAGTTGATAAGAATACTACCTCTATTCTAGACAAATCCCCCATCGATTGACAGCATCAGTGACCAATCGCAATGATTGCGGAGGCCGCTTATGGCAGGGGAAAGGATGACGTCTAACGAGATATGGCTACGGCTAATACACACTGGGTCGCTGTGTGGTGATGTAATGCTGGACGCGGCTGAGCGACTGCAGAAGCAGGAACACCTCAACGTGCTCGTGGCCAGAAACGCCGGGCTGACAGCGAAGCAGACTGAACGGTTCCTTGCACTCGATGAGAGTGAGCTGGAACGTAGCCTGATGTGGCTTGAGCAGCCGGGACATCATTTATTAACGGCCAACCATCCCCTTTATCCCCCATTGCTTCGCACGATCCCTGATTATCCCGGGGCGTTATTCATAAAAGGTAACCCTGAGGCGCTTAATACGGTTCAATTGGCAGTGGTCGGCAGTCGTGCGCCATCATGGTACGGCGAGCGATGGGGGAAAATCCTGTGCGAACAACTGTCACAAAGCGGTTTCACGATCACCAGCGGCCTGGCCTGCGGTATTGACGGTGTTGCCCACGGTGCTGCGCTGTCAGCTAAAGGACGAAGTGTCGCGGTGCTGGGGAACGGTCTTTTTAGCATTTATCCACGCCGACATCATGCATTGGCGATGCGGCTTATTGAATCTGACGGCGCGATAGTGTCTGAGTTTCCGCTCTCCGCGCAGCCCAGGCCGGCAAACTTTCCGCGTCGTAATCGAATCATCAGCGGGCTTAGCAAAGGCGTGCTGGTCGTTGAAGCGGCGCGCCGAAGCGGTTCGCTGGTCACGGCGCGATGCGCGCTCGAGCAGGGGAGAGAAGTCTTCGCCTTGCCTGGTCCGATAGGTAATCCAGGATGCGAGGGACCCCACTGGCTAATTAAGCA
Organism: Enterobacter cloacae complex sp. SHL020; assembly: GCF_049236945.1. NCBI lineage: Bacteria > Pseudomonadati > Pseudomonadota > Gammaproteobacteria > Enterobacterales > Enterobacteriaceae > Enterobacter > Enterobacter cloacae complex sp. SHL020. Next base: position 3,764 of record NZ_JBMKJF010000017.1, on the reverse strand, counting down.
AGGGGCAACGCCGGTAACGGAAGTAGGAGATATTCTTGAAAATTTGCAGTATGGGTTGCAATGGCTGCAGGAAGATCCCGAAAAGCGACAATATTCATCAGATCAGGGAAAGGTGGCATTGCCATTTCCCAAGCTCCTGGCTAACGTAGGAGATGAGGTAACACCTGTTGACGTTGTCGCTGAACGTGCCGGCCAACCTGTGCCAGTAACGGTAGCACAGCTACTCGAACTGGAGTTAGCAGGGTGGATCGCAGCTGTACCCGGCGGCTATGTCCGATTAAGGAGGGCATGCCATGTTCGACGTACTGATGTATTTGTTTGAGACTTACATCCATAACGAAGCAGAAATGCGAGTGGATCAGGACAAATTGACACAGGATCTTACCGATGCGGGGTTTGAGCGGGAAGATATCTATAATGCGTTGATGTGGCTGGAAAAACTGGCTGATTATCAGGAAGGCCTCGCCGAACCGATGCAGCTTGCTTCTGACCCATTGTCAGTACGCATTTATACTGCGGAAGAGTGTGAAAGGCTGGACGCCAGCTGCCGGGGGTTCATCTTATTCCTTGAGCAGATTCAGGTGCTGAACCTCGAAACGAGAGAAATGGTGATAGAGCGCGTCATGGCGCTGGATACAGCAGAGTTTGAACTAGAAGATCTTAAGTGGGTGATCCTGATGGTTCTGTTTAATATCCCGGGCTGTGAAAACGCCTATCAGCAAATGGAAGAATTACTCTTTGAAGTGAATGAAGGTATGCTGCACTAATTCAATGTGCAGCACCAAGAGTTGTTATGGCCAAATCAGCACTATTCACGGTGCATAAAAACGAGCCCTGCCCGCAGTGCGGGGCTGAACTTGTTATTCGGTCCGGGAAACACGGCCCGTTTCTCGGTTGTTCACACTATCCGGAATGTGATTATGTTCGTCCCCTGAAAAGCCAGGCGGACGGACATATCGTTAAAATTCTGGAGGGTCAGTATTGCCCACTCTGCGGTGGTGAATTAGCCCTGCGGCAGGGGCGTTTCGGCATGTTTATTGGATGTAGCCGCTACCCGGAATGTGAGCATACGGAACAAATTGATAAGCCTGATGAAACGGCAATTGCGTGCCCACAGTGTCAGCGCGGTCAGTTGGTACAGCGCCGTTCCCGTTATGGTAAGACGTTCCATTCGTGCGATCGCTACCCTGAATGCCAGTTCGTTATCAATTTTAAACCGGTAGCGGGAACCTGCCCTCATTGCAATTATCCGCTACTTATAGAGAAGAAAACCGCGCAAGGCATGAAACGCTTCTGCGCCAGTAAACAATGTGGAAAGCCGGTTACGGCGGATCAAAATAGTGAATAATAACCTGCCATCAGGCTCCATTGCGCATGCTGTGGACGTACTGAAAAAAGAAGAAGTCATCGCCTATCCAACTGAAGCTGTTTTTGGAGTCGGTTGCGATCCTGACAGCGAGACGGCCGTGAGCCGACTGCTTGCCTTAAAACAAAGACCTGTCGAGAAAGGGCTGATTTTGATCGCTGCGAATTATGAGCAGCTTAAACCCTATATCGATGACTCCATGCTGACGCCGGCGCAGCGCGAGACTATCTTCTCTGCGTGGCCTGGCCCGGTGACCTTCGTTTTCCCGGCGCAGCCGACTACGCCTCGCTGGTTAACCGGACGTTTTGATTCCCTCGCCGTTCGCGTAACTGACCATCCGCTGGTGGTTGAGCTGTGTCTGGCATTTGGTAAACCGCTGGTCTCAACCAGCGCCAACCTGACCGGATTGCCACCTTGCCGGACAACCGAAGAAGTACTGGCGCAGTTCGGGAACGACTTCCCTGTCGCTGTCGGTGAAACGGGAGGGCGCCTGAACCCGTCTGAAATTCGCGACGCTTTGACCGGCGAACGTTTTCGCCAGGGGTAATCTCATGGAAACCTATGCTGTTTTTGGTAATCCGATTGCACACAGCAAGTCACCGTTGATTCATCAGCAATTTGCGAAGCAGCTGCAGATAAATCATCCCTATGGTCGCGTACTGGCACCGGTGGATGCATTTATTCCAACGCTGGAGGCTTTTTTCGCCGCGGGCGGTAAAGGCGCGAACGTGACGGTTCCTTTTAAAGAGGAAGCCTTCGAACGTGCGGATGAGCTGACCGAGCGTGCTTCACTGGCTGGTGCAGTCAATACCCTTAAACGGCTTGAGGATGGACGCCTTTTGGGTGACAACACCGACGGGATTGGTTTACTTAGCGATCTGGAACGACTTTCGTTTATTAAGCCCGGATTCCGGGTCCTACTGATTGGTGCGGGTGGCGCATCGCGGGGAGTACTGTTGCCTCTGCTTTCACTGGATTGTTCGGTGACGATTACCAACAGAACCTTTTCCCGTGCGGAAGCGCTGGCGGCGTTGTTTGCGCATACCGGCAGCTTGAGCGCGGCAGCGCTTGACGATCTCTCCGATCGTGAGTTCGATCTTGTCATCAATGCCACGTCCAGCGGCATCAATGGCGAGATCCCGGCAATTCCTGCTTCTCTGGTCAGCGCACATATGAACTTCTATGACATGTTTTATCAGAAAGGGAAGACGCCTTTCCTTGACTGGTGTGAACAACACGGCGCAAAGCAGTTAGCCGATGGACTGGGAATGCTGGTGGGTCAGGCTGCGCATGCGGTGCTGCTCTGGCATGGCGTGTTGCCTGCGGTCGAACCTGTCATTGAAAAGTTAAAGCAGGAGCTTTCGGCGTGAATCAGGCTATTCATTTTCCGGACAGAGAGAGCTGGGATGAGAGTAAGCAAGCGGTCTGTTTCCCGGTTCTGGTGCAGGGCATGCAACTGACCTGTGCCATTCATGGGGAAACGCTGTTGCGTCGTTTTGGCGGTTCAGATCCGATTGCGGTATTTTGCGAAAATCGCTGGGATCTGGAAGAGGAGGCCAGCGATTTAATTCGTGAACAGCAGGAAGACGATCAGGGCTGGATTTGGTTGTCCTGATCCAAATAGTCATTCTTCCATTTAACGTAGTTGCTCGCCGAGTATTTTAACCCTTCGATCTCTGCCTCCTTCAGGGGGCGGATCTGTTTTACCGGGCTTCCCAGGTAGAGATAGCCACTCTCCAGCCGTTTGTTCTGCGGGACCAGGCTACCGGCACCAATCATTACGTCATCTTCTACTATGACGCCATCCAGCAAAATTGACCCCATGCCAACAAGTACGCGATTCCCGATAGTACAGCCGTGAAGCATCACCTTATGGCCGACGGTAACCTCTTCTCCAATAATGAGGGGATTACCCTCCGGGTTATAGGAGGATTTATGCGTGACATGTAGAACGCTGCCATCCTGAATATTGGTACGGGCGCCAATCTCCACATAGTTAACATCTCCCCTGATAGCGACGAGCGGCCAGATGCTGACGTCATCGGCCATTCTGACATCGCCAATCACAACGCTGCTGGCATCGATCATCACGCGATCGCCTTTTTGGGGGAACAGATCTTTATAAGGACGTAATACTGCGGGCATATCTACCTCTAACAATGAACGCTATACAGAAGACTTTGATCATATTAATGGATCGCGGCAAGGCAAAATACGTCAATATTTAAGCAGATCGGGCGGGATTTCAGCGAAAAGCGCGGAAAATCAGCAGTCGGAAAAAAAGATCTAAAAAATACTTGTGCTAAAAAATGGGATCCCTATAATGCGCCTCCATCGACACGGCGGATGTGAATCACTTCACACAACAAGCGGTTCGACTGAAGAGAAAAAATCCTGA
>NZ_JBMKJF010000016.1:0-29209 GCF_049236945.1 Enterobacter cloacae complex sp. SHL020 | reverse complement strand
CTTTCGCTCACCGTTGCGAGGTGGCGTATATTACGCCTTCCTCTTTCAGAGTCAACCCGTTATTTCAGGATTTTTTCTCTTCAACCGACCGGGCTGTTTGTGAAGTGATTCACATCCGCCGTGTCGATGGAGGCGCATTATAGGGAGTTCTCAGCAGGCCGCAACCACTAAATGACAGAAAAATGACTGACTGCTGCATTCCACAGCAAAACCCCGCCTTATACCTTTTTACACACAGACTTATCCACAATGATACGAAAAAGTGAAAATGTGCGAGCGTTGCGCAAACGTTTTCGTTAAAATGCTCGCGCTTAATAAGGATGCCCCGTCAGGTGTGTTAGATGAGTTTTTCGCAGGAAAATTCATCTAACGCTCTCTGTAATCGTGAAATCCAGGGGATTTACCATGCAACAACGTCGTCCAGTCCGCCGCGCTCTGCTCAGTGTTTCTGATAAAGCCGGTATCGTCGAATTCGCTCAGGCACTTTCCGCACGCGGTGTGGAGCTGCTTTCTACAGGCGGTACCGCTCGCCTGTTAGCAGATAAAGGTCTGCCGGTAACCGAAGTGTCCGATTACACCGGTTTCCCGGAAATGATGGATGGACGCGTCAAAACCCTGCATCCGAAAGTGCACGGCGGTATCCTTGGCCGTCGCGGTCAGGACGATGCCATTATGGAACAGCATGACATCGCCCCAATCGACATGGTTGTCGTTAACCTTTACCCGTTTGCCCAAACCGTAGCCCGCGAAGGCTGTTCTCTGGAAGATGCCGTAGAGAATATTGATATCGGCGGCCCAACTATGGTGCGCTCAGCAGCCAAGAACCATAAAGATGTGGCTATCGTGGTGAAGAGCAGCGATTACAACACCATTATTAACGAGATGGACGCCAACGAAGGGTCACTGACTCTGGAAACGCGTTTCGACCTCGCCATCAAAGCCTTCGAGCACACCGCGGCGTACGACAGCATGATTGCCAACTACTTCGGTAGCCTGGTGCCGGCTTACCACGGTGAAAGCAAAGATCCTTCCGGCCGCTTCCCGCGCACCCTGAACCTGAACTTCATTAAGAAGCAGGACATGCGTTACGGTGAGAACAGCCACCAGCAGGCTGCTTTCTATATAGAAGAAGAGGTAAAAGAAGCCTCTGTTGCGACCGCTCAGCAGGTTCAGGGCAAAGCGCTCTCCTATAACAACATTGCCGACACCGACGCCGCGCTGGAATGCGTGAAAGAGTTCAACGAGCCGGCCTGCGTTATCGTTAAGCACGCCAACCCATGCGGCGTTGCCGTGAGCACCTCTATTCTGGATGCCTACGATCGCGCATACAAAACCGACCCAACCTCTGCGTTCGGCGGCATTATCGCCTTCAACCGCGAGCTGGATGCTGAAACCGCACAGGCCATCATCTCCCGCCAGTTCGTTGAAGTGATCATCGCGCCATCCGCATCTGAAGAAGCGCTGAAAATCACCGCGGCGAAACAGAACGTACGCGTGCTGGTTTGCGGCCAGTGGGCAGAACGCGTGCCGGGCCTGGACTTCAAGCGCGTGAACGGCGGCCTGCTGGTTCAGGACCGCGATCTGGGTATGGTGACAGAGGCCGACCTGCGCGTGGTAACGAAACGCCAGCCGAGCGAACAGGAACTGCGTGACGCGCTGTTCTGCTGGAAGGTCGCGAAGTTCGTCAAATCCAACGCTATCGTCTACGCCAAAGAGAACATGACCATCGGGATAGGCGCAGGCCAGATGAGCCGCGTCTACTCCGCGAAAATCGCGGGTATTAAAGCAGGCGATGAAGGTCTGGAAGTGAAAGGCTCTGCCATGGCTTCTGACGCCTTCTTCCCGTTCCGTGACGGTATTGATGCTGCCGCAGCAGTGGGCATCACCTGTGTGATCCAGCCTGGCGGCTCAATCCGCGACGACGAAGTGATTGCCGCCGCCGACGAACACGGCATTGCGATGATCTTCACCGACATGCGCCACTTCCGCCATTAATTCCCGGAGCAGAAAATGAAAGTATTAGTGATTGGTAACGGCGGACGCGAGCACGCTCTGGCGTGGAAAGCGGCGCAGTCTCCGCTGGTGAAAACAGTCTTCGTAGCGCCGGGCAACGCCGGTACCGCGCTGGAACCCGCGCTGCAGAACGTGGCTATCAGCGTGACCGATATCCCTGCGCTGCTGAGCTTTGCCCAGAGCGAGAAAATCGATCTGACGATTGTGGGCCCGGAAGCGCCGCTGGTGATTGGCGTGGTGGATGCGTTCCGCGCGGCGGGTCTGACAATCTTCGGGCCTACGGAAGGTGCCGCGCAGCTGGAAGGCTCCAAAGCCTTCACCAAAGATTTCCTCGCGCGTCATAACATCCCGACGGCGGAATATCAGAACTTCACCGAAGTGGAGCCAGCCCTGGCCTACCTGCGTGAAAAAGGCGCGCCGATTGTCATCAAGGCCGACGGTCTGGCCGCAGGTAAAGGCGTTATCGTCGCGATGACCCTCGAAGAAGCCGAAGCCGCGGTTCAGGATATGCTGGCGGGTAACGCCTTTGGCGACGCGGGCCACCGCATCGTGATCGAAGAGTTCCTCGACGGTGAAGAAGCGAGTTTTATCGTGATGGTCGACGGCGAGAACGTTCTGCCGATGGCCACCAGCCAGGACCACAAGCGTGTGGGCGATGGCGATACCGGCCCAAACACCGGCGGTATGGGCGCTTACTCACCCGCTCCGGTCGTGACTGACGAAGTCCACCAGCGCACCATGGATCGCGTCATTTGGCCTACCGTGAAGGGAATGGCGGCGGAAGGCAACACCTACACCGGTTTCCTCTATGCGGGTCTAATGATCGACAAGCAGGGTAACCCTAAGGTCATCGAATTCAACTGCCGCTTTGGCGATCCGGAAACGCAGCCCATCATGCTGCGCATGAAATCCGATCTGGTGGAACTGTGCATGGCAGCCTGTGAAGGCAAGCTCGACGAGAAAACCTCAGAGTGGGACGAGCGTGCGTCTCTGGGCGTGGTGATTGCTGCAGGTGGTTATCCGGGCAACTACAACACCGGGGATGAAATCCACGGCCTGCCGCTGGAAGAGATTGAAGGTGCGAAGGTGTTCCATGCGGGTACGAAGCTGGCTGAAGACGATCGCGTCCTCACCAACGGCGGACGCGTGCTGTGCGCAACCGCGCTGGGCCATACCGTGGCAGAAGCGCAGAAACGCGCCTACGCGCTGATGGCGGATATTCACTGGAACGGCAGCTTTAGCCGTCAGGATATCGGTTATCGCGCGATTGCGCGCGAGCAGGGAGAGTAATTTCCCCCTCATCCTAACCCTCTCCCTCAAGGGAGAGGGGATTTAAATCAAAAACTTTTTTCCGTCGGCTGCCAGGTGCAGAAGTCTTCGTTCGCCACCAGCAGCAGCTGAGAGCCTTCCGGCGCTTCCAGCCACGCCACACTCACTTCCATTGATGAATGACGCTGACGGCGTTGAATGTGTTCGGTTGCCCAGGATTCAAGCTCAGGCTTGACCGTCTGTCCTTCGCAGGTTGTCACCGTCCCATCGGCATGCCAGCGCCCCTGACGCAGCACAACGCGTCCCAGACGAAGCGCATCGCTGGTCTGGCGGATTTGTTCGGCACGATAACGGTAGAGAGCGATTTGATCGCTGGAAAGCTGCTGTTTTTGACCGCTGACTTCGCGCTGCATAAAGCTCAGCTCGCCATGGTCGTCAAAACGCACGTTCACGTGTTCGGGGGTCTTGCTGTAGACGTTCAGTTCAATCAGCGACAGGTCATCTCCCTGCCAGCGGTATTCCGCCGTCGACGTATTGCCGTTATGCCACGGGCTGAAGGCAGAAAGCAGATGCACTTCATCGCCGGAATCTTTGCGCCAGATCCTGACCGCGCCCTGGTTGTCCGCGTAGCCGCTGGCGGTAAACGGTGGCAGGGAGGTGTCGTGGCTGCAGGCTGACAGCAGCAGCATGCCTGCCAGCGCGAGCGTTCCACGCCAGAAAGACAAAAGGGGCGTTGCCGCCCCTTCGCTAAAACTGTTCACTGCCACGCGTCTTACTTAACAGCGTCTTTCAGTGCTTTACCAGAAACAAATGCCGGCACGTTAGCGGCGGCGATTTTGATTTCTTTACCGGTCTGCGGGTTGCGGCCAGTACGCTCAGCGCGGTGGTTCACTTTGAAGGTACCGAAACCAACCAGTTGCACAGCATCGCCTTCTTTCAGAGACTCAGTAATAGCAGCCAGGGTAGATTCCAGAGCAGCTTTAGCCTGCACTTTAGACAGATCAGCCTTGTCCGCAATTACATCAATCAGTTGAGTCTTGTTCATAAGTTATCCTTTCAATGTGTTTATCGCTTGCTAAGCATCGAGTGCGACGAAAATGCCAAAAAAGCACTCTCCTGCATACACGCACCGATAGCCACTTTTTTTCGCCCCCCAAATGTAGACCAGACAAGGGGCGAAAGGGAAGAGTCGAGGAGCGACAAAACGGGCGTTATCTCAAGTTTTCTTGTCTCATTGGTTAAAAATTATACCAATATTGCTCTCACCAGCCTCTCGTAAGTCCGCGCGCAGCCCTTTTATCAGCTCAATATCGCGTTCTTCACACTCTGCCAGCAGGCGGAAAATTTCCCATTGAATGTCCCATTCTTGCTCAACCGCCGGGTTCGCACGCAGCTCTTCGTCGGTCATCTCGCGACCTTCCTGGGTCATTTCCAGCATCGCGACGGTCGTAATAGACGCCTTACTGACTTCAATAGCGTGCTCCAGAGTTTCGCCGCTCAGACGGGAGTGAAGCAGTTCGCTCAACGCCACGCAGGCATCAATCGCCGGGTAGACACCGTACAGGTCAAAATCATCCGCAACCGGAATCGCCTCTTCCAGCTTTTCCAGCTGGGAGTCGAAGTTCACCTTCGCGTCTTTCACCGTCAGAGTTTCCCAGATCAGATCCAGAATGCGGCGGTAGATATGGCCATCACCAAAGCCCGTCTCCTTACAGAACGCGGCATAGTTGGGATACATGCGCTCGCACAGGCAAGCCATAAACGTCACGTGCTGCCAGCTTTCAAGTTTCTCAAGGCGCAGGTGAATCGGGTTTTGTAGCATGATGATCTCTCGAATCGAAAATTAGGCGCAGTTTACCTGAATCATCGCTGAATTTCCTGCCAACGAACAAAAGCCGGACGCGAAGAGGCCACGGCGTCTGCCCAGCGCGTCGGCTCCGGCAAGCGGTAGCCCTTCATGCAGCGCTGCACCCACGCCAGGGCGCTGTCCATGCTCACCCGGTGCCCGGTGGCGATAAAGAGCGGGTTACAGCGCGCCTTGCTGCGCCAGACCCACGCCAGCTGCTCACCTTTATGGATAAGCGGCGCCAGCGCGCCCGGCTCGGCAGAAAGAGGTTCAAACGCGCCGCACAGGCGTTTCTTGGCAACGCCAATGGTCGGCACATCCACCAGCAGCCCAAAGTGGCTAGCAACGCCTAAACGGCGCGGGTGTGAGATACCGTGTCCATCGACAAACAGCAGGTCAGGTTTTTGCGAGAGTTGCTCCCACGCTGCCAGCAGCGCGGGATATTCGCGGAAGGAGAGAAAGCCCGGAATGTAAGGCATAGTGGTCGCAATACGCGCTACCTTGTACTCCACCAGCTCAAGCGAAGGATATTTCAGTACCACCATCGCCGCTCGCGTCACTTCCCCACCCTGCTCGAATCCGACGTCTGCTCCGCCAATGTACTGCGGAGGATCTTTATCCAGACGATCCTCGCGGATCACCGATGAAGCCAGTTCGATTTGTTGAGCGCGTAGCGACGCGAGATCCATAATCACTCCTTATTTGTGATACTGGGCAGAAAGCCGATGCACCGCCTCCACAAATACGCCTGCGTGTTCTGGCGGCACATCCTGATGAATGCCGTGGCCGAGGTTAAAGACGTGGCCTTCACCCTGGCCGAAACCAGACAGTATAGTCGACACTTCTTCTTCAATACGGGCTGGCGGCGCATAGAGCATGGACGGGTCCATATTGCCCTGCAGCGCCACTTTGTCGCCCACGCGGCGGCGCGCATCGGCGATATCGGTGGTCCAGTCGAGGCCCAGCGCATCGCAGCCGGTTGCCGCCATCGCTTCCAGCCACTGGCCGCCGCCTTTGGTGAACAGCGTCACCGGCACGCGGCGGCCTTCGTTTTCACGCAGTAGGCCGTCGACGATTTTGTGCATGTAGTACAGGGAGAACTGCTGATAATCGCGCCCTGTCAGTACGCCGCCCCAGGTATCGAAAATCATCACCGACTGCGCGCCCGCCTTAATCTGCGCGTTCAGGTAGAGGGTGACGCTCTTCGCCAGCTTGTCGAGCAGCGCGTGCAGGGCCAGCGGCTCGGCGTACATCATCTTTTTAATCATGGTGAAGGCTTTGCTGCTGCCCCCTTCAACCATATAGGTCGCCAGCGTCCACGGGCTGCCGGAGAAGCCAATCAGCGGCACTTCACCTTTCAGCTCGCGGCGAATGGTGCGTACGGCGTTCATCACGTAGCCCAGCTCGCCTTCCGGATCGGGGATCGGCAGCTTATCCACGTCGGCTTTGCTTTTGATTGGGGAGGTGAAACGCGGGCCTTCACCGGTTTCGAAGTACAGGCCAAGGCCCATGGCATCCGGAATGGTCAGAATATCCGAGAAGAGGATCGCCGCATCCAGCGGGAAGCGGCGCAGCGGCTGGAGCGTCACTTCACAGGCCAGCTCGGCGTTTTTGCACAGCGACATAAAATCGCCCGCCTGCGCGCGCGTGGCTTTATACTCCGGGAGATAGCGTCCCGCCTGGCGCATCATCCACACCGGGGTGACATCAACGGGCTGGCGCAGCAGCGCACGCAGATAACGATCGTTCTTCAGTTCGGTCATTTTTGCAGTTCCTTAAGCGTCATGGCCTCAGTGTAACACTACTCATACTCGGCCCGACACATCGCCACGGTATCTTCTATCAGCCGACGCGCCACGGTGCCCGGCGGAGGTAACAGCGGTAAATCGTCGTAGCGATACCAGTTCGCGTCCAGCAGCTCTTTCTGGTCGATAACGATCTCGCCGCTGTCGTATTCGGCCATAAATGCCGTCATCAGCGACTGCGGGAATGGCCACGGCTGGGAGGTAACGTAGCGCAGGTTCTTCACTTTGATCCCACTCTCCTCCATCACCTCGCGCGCCACCGCCTGCTCCAGCGTTTCGCCCACCTCGACGAAGCCGGCCAGCACGGTGTAAATGCCGTTGCGATGGCGGGTATGCTGCGCCAGCAGGATGGAATCCTCCCGGCGGATAGCGACGATAATGCACGGCGCGATCTGCGGATAGTAGCGTTCGCGGCAGTGGCTGCAGAGCATCGCCCACTCGGTTTTGCTCGGGCGCATGGTATGACCGCAGTAGCCGCAGTATTTATGCGAGCGGTAAAACTCGGCCAGCTGCACGCCCCGCCCCGCCAGCTGGAACAGCCCCACGTCCAGATCCAGCACCTGGCGCACCGATCCCATATCCTGGCGGCGGGGATGTTGGATCAACCACACCGGCTCACCCTGCCACTCGCCGATCTGTAGCGCTGGCTGGCCAACAAGATCGAACGCCTCAGCTGCACCGTAGGGAATTTCTCCGGCAGGAAGCCATAATTTTTGTTCGTGACTGACGATCCACCAACCAAGATCTGATTTTTCAATAATACGATCCATATCTATTGCACTACCTTCGCTTCACTGACATGTTGTTAGCATTGTGGTTACATTCTGGATAAGCAGATTCAATCCTACATTTTGCGGAGTCGACCATGTTAAACCAGCTGCAAAGCCTGACTGAGCGCGTTAGAGGAAGTAACAAACTGGTGGATCGCTGGCTACATGTGCGCAAGCATCTACTCGTGGCTTATTACAATCTGGTCGGTATTAAGCCTGGCAAAGAATCGTTTATGCGACTGAATGAAAAAGCGCTGGATGATTTTTGTCAGGGCCTGGTCGACTATCTGTCCGACGGCCATTTCAATATTTATGAACGCATTATCCGCGAAATGGAAGGGACAACGCCGTATTTAGCGGCCAGCAAGCTCTATCCACTTCTGGAAGCCAACACCCAGCAGATCATGGATTACTATGATTCCGCGCTCGAGAACGCTATCGACCACGATAACTATCTTGAGTTTCAGCAGGCGCTATCCGACCTCGGTGAAGCGCTGGAAGAGCGATTCACGCTGGAAGATAAGCTGATCGCCCTTGTGCTGGACAATGATTTAAACATCAGTAACGAAGAGAACGTCGCGCGCCCTGCTTGAGTTCTTCACCGTTAACGAGTAATTTACAACCATTCGCCCCTCTCACGAGGGGGATTTTTCTTGTCGGAGTGCCCAGCGCCTGAAAGCGCGGGCTGAGACCGTTAATTCGGGATCCGCGGAACCTGATCAGGCTAATACCTGCGAAGGGAACAAGAGTCACACTGCTGTTGTATCGCCTGAGGGCGATCCTCTCTTGCTTCATCCGTCGTCTGACAAGCCATGTCCTTCACTTTTGGAATGAGCTATGTCTACTGTAAAACTGACCCGCCGCGAACAGCGCGCACAGGCCCAACACTTCATCGACACGCTGGAAGGCAGTGCTTTCCCGAACTCGAAACGCATCTATATTTCCGGCTCGCAGGCCGATATCCGCGTCCCAATGCGCGAAGTTCAGCTTAGCCCGACGCTTATCGGCGGTAGCAAAGATAACCCGCAGTATGAAGACAACGAAGCCGTGCCGGTATATGACACCTCCGGTCCGTACGGCGATCCTGATGTTGCCATCAACGTCCAGCAGGGTCTCGCTAAGCTTCGCCAGCCGTGGATTGACGCGCGTAACGACTGCGAAGAGCTGAGCGTCCTGAGTTCTGCTTACACCAAAGAGCGCCTGGCCGACGACGGTCTGGACGAGCTGCGCTTTACCGGCCTGCTGACGCCAAAACGCGCTAAGGCGGGCAAATGCGTGACCCAGCTGCACTACGCCCGCCAGGGTATCGTCACGCCGGAAATGGAGTTCATCGCCATCCGCGAAAACATGGGCCGCGAGCGCATTCGTAGCGAAGTGCTGCGCTATCAGCATCCGGGTGAAGGCTTTGGCGCTCGCCTGCCGGAGAACATCACGCCGGAATTTGTGCGTGACGAAGTGGCCGCAGGCCGCGCGATTATCCCCGCCAATATCAACCACCCGGAATCCGAGCCGATGATTATCGGCCGCAACTTCCTGGTGAAGGTCAACGCGAACATCGGTAACTCGGCCGTGACCTCCTCCATCGAAGAAGAGGTGGAAAAGCTGGTCTGGTCCACGCGCTGGGGTGCGGACACGGTAATGGATCTCTCCACTGGCCGTTATATTCACGAAACCCGCGAATGGATCCTGCGTAACAGCCCGGTACCGATTGGCACCGTCCCGATTTATCAGGCGCTGGAAAAGGTCAACGGCATTGCCGAAGACCTCACCTGGGAAGCGTTCCGCGACACGCTGCTGGAGCAGGCCGAGCAGGGCGTGGACTACTTCACCATTCACGCGGGCGTGCTGCTACGCTACGTGCCGATGACCGCGAAGCGTCTGACCGGCATCGTCTCGCGCGGCGGTTCCATCATGGCGAAGTGGTGCCTGTCACATCATCAGGAAAACTTCCTCTACGAGCACTTCCGCGAAATTTGCGAAATCTGCGCCGCGTACGATGTCTCTCTGTCGCTGGGCGATGGCCTGCGTCCGGGCTCTATTCGCGACGCGAACGACGAAGCGCAGTTTGCCGAGCTGCACACGCTGGGCGAGCTGACTAAGATCGCCTGGGAGTATGACGTGCAGGTGATGATTGAAGGTCCGGGCCACGTGCCGATGCAGATGATCCGCCGCAACATGACCGAGGAGCTGGAGCACTGCCACGAAGCGCCGTTCTACACCCTGGGGCCGTTGACCACCGATATTGCGCCGGGCTATGACCACTTCACGTCGGGCATTGGGGCGGCGATGATCGGCTGGTTCGGCTGCGCCATGCTCTGCTACGTGACGCCGAAAGAGCACCTCGGCCTGCCAAACAAAGAGGATGTGAAGCAGGGGCTGATCACCTACAAAATTGCCGCCCACGCGGCTGATCTGGCCAAAGGCCACCCGGGCGCGCAAATCCGCGATAACGCCATGTCGAAGGCGCGCTTCGAATTCCGCTGGGAAGACCAGTTCAACCTGGCGCTGGACCCGTTCACCGCCCGCGCCTATCACGACGAGACCCTGCCGCAGGAGTCAGGCAAAATCGCGCACTTCTGCTCTATGTGCGGGCCAAAATTCTGCTCGATGAAAATCAGCCAGGAGGTGCGCGACTACGCCGCCGCGCAAACCATTGAAGTGGGTATGGCGGACATGTCCGAAACCTTCCGCGCCAAAGGCGGCGAAATCTACCTCAAAAAAGAGGAGGCGTAATGTATAAGCCCGATTTCCCGCCCGTCCCCTACCGTTTAGGGCTCTATCCGGTGGTGGACAGCGTGGAGTGGATAGAGCGCCTGCTGGAGACAGGCGTTCGAACGATCCAGCTGCGCATCAAGGATAAGCGCGATGACGAGGTGGAAGCCGATGTGGTTGCCGCCATTGCGCTGGGGCGTCGGTATAACGCCCGCCTGTTTATCAACGACTACTGGCGGCTGGCCGTTAAGCACCAGGCGTACGGCGTGCATCTGGGTCAGGAGGATCTGGAAACAACGGATCTGAGCGCTATCCGCGAAGCCGGGCTGCGTCTTGGCGTGTCAACGCACGATGACATGGAGATCGACGTGGCGCTGGCGGCCCGTCCCTCTTACATCGCGCTGGGTCACGTCTTCCCGACGCAAACCAAGCAGATGCCCTCCGCACCGCAGGGGCTGACGCAGCTGGCGAGTCACGTTAAACGCCTTGCCGATTACCCCACCGTCGCCATCGGTGGAATCAGTCTTGAACGCGCCCCGGCGGTGCTGGAGACCGGCGTCGGCAGTATCGCCGTCGTCAGCGCCATCACCCAGGCCGCAGACTGGCGTCTAGCCACCGAACAGCTGTTACAGCTGGCAGGAGCGGGTGATGAACGATCGTGATTTTATGCGCTATAGCCGTCAGATCCTGCTGGAAGATATCGCCATCGACGGCCAGCAAAAGCTGCTCGCCAGCCGGGTGCTAATTGTCGGTCTGGGCGGGTTAGCCGCGCCCGCCGCGCTTTATCTGGCAGGCGCAGGTATCGGTACGCTGGTGCTGGCCGACGACGACGAGGTTCACCTCAGCAACCTGCAGCGGCAAATCCTCTTTACTACCGACGATATCAACCAGCCGAAAGCGCAAATCACCCGGCAGCGCCTGAACCAGCTCAACCCGGATATCGCGCTGATTGCCCTGCAGGAACGGCTCAGCGGTGACAACCTCAGCCGTGAGGTCGCCCTTGCCGACGTGGTGCTGGACTGTGCCGACAACATGGCTACGCGCCAGGCGATCAACGCCGCCTGCGTGGCAAATAATACACCGCTTATCACCGCCAGCGCGGTGGGGTTCGGCGGGCAGATGATGGTCCTGACCCCGCCGTGGTCGCAGGGCTGCTATCGCTGCCTGTGGCCGGATGATGCCGAGCCAGCGCGCAACTGCCGTACCGCGGGCATTCTTGGTCCGGTGGTCGGCGTGATGGGCACCATGCAGGCGCTGGAGGCCATCAAGCTGCTCAGCGCCATGGAGACGGAACGCAATACGCTACGGCTATTTGATGCCCGCTCCAGCGGCTGGCGCCAGCTGGCGTTACGCCGCGCCAGCCGCTGCCCGGTATGCGGAGGCCGCGATGCGCATTCTGTTTAACGATGAGCCGATGAGATGCGACGACGGGCTTACCGTTGCCGCACTGCTCGACAAGCTGCGCCAGCTCAAGCCGGGAACGGCGCTGGCGCTCAATCAACAGATCCTGCCGCGCGAGCAGTGGGAAAACCAGCAGGTCAATGAAGGCGACCAGATCCTGCTGTTTCAGGTTATCGCAGGGGGCTGAGATGTTACGTATTGCCGATAAGGTTTTTGATTCGCATCTGTTTACCGGTACCGGAAAATTCGCCTCGCCGCAGCTGATGGTGGATGCCATTTGTGAAAGCGGCAGCCAGCTGGTGACGCTGGCGCTCAAGCGCGTGGATCTGCGTCATCACAACGATGCCATTCTGGCGCCTTTACTGGAGGCTGGCGTCACGCTGCTGCCCAACACCTCCGGTGCCAAAACGGCCGAAGAGGCGATTTTCGCCGCGCAGCTGGCCCGCGAGGCGCTCGGCACCCGCTGGCTGAAGCTGGAAATTCATCCGGATGCCCGCTGGCTGCTGCCCGACCCGATTGAAACGCTGAAAGCGGCTGAAAAGCTTGTGCAGCAAGGGTTTATCGTCCTGCCTTACTGCGGCGCCGACCCTGTCCTGTGCAAACGGCTGGAAGAGGTCGGCTGCGCCGCCGTCATGCCGCTGGGCGCCCCCATTGGCTCCAACCAGGGGCTGGAAACCCGCGCGATGCTGGAAATCATTATTGAGCAGGCTACCGTACCTGTGGTGGTTGATGCGGGCATTGGCGTGCCCAGCCATGCCGCGCAGGCGCTGGAGATGGGTGCTGACGCGGTGCTGGTCAATACGGCCATCGCGGTGGCCGACGATCCGGTCATGATGGCGCGTGCGTTCCGCATGGCCGTTGAGGCTGGCCTGCTGGCAAGGGAATCCGGCCCCGGCTCGCGCAGTTTCCAGGCGCAGGCCACCAGCCCGCTGACCGGTTTTCTGGAGGCGATCTCATGAGCACGTTTACCGAGCGCTGGCGGCAGCTTAACTGGGACGACATTGCCCTGCGCATCAACAGCAAAACGGCGACTGACGTGGAGCGCGCGCTGCATGCCCGCCATCTGACCCGCGAGGATCTGATGGCCCTGCTCTCCCCGGCGGCCAGCGC
This sequence comes from Enterobacter cloacae complex sp. SHL020, assembly GCF_049236945.1. NCBI lineage: Bacteria > Pseudomonadati > Pseudomonadota > Gammaproteobacteria > Enterobacterales > Enterobacteriaceae > Enterobacter > Enterobacter cloacae complex sp. SHL020. Next base: position 16,283 of record NZ_JBMKJF010000016.1, on the reverse strand, counting down.
GTACCTCGAACCGATGGCGCAGCGCGCGCAGCGGCTCACCCGCCAGCGTTTTGGCAACACGGTGAGCTTCTACGTGCCGCTCTACCTCTCAAACCTGTGCGCCAACGACTGCACCTACTGCGGCTTCTCCATGAGCAACCGCATCAGGCGTAAAACGCTCGATGAAGGTGAGATCGCCCGCGAGTGCGCGGCCATTCGAGAAATGGGCTTTGAACATCTTCTGCTGGTCACGGGCGAACATCAGGGAAAAGTGGGAATGGACTATTTCCGTCAGCACCTTCCCGCCATTCGTCGTCAGTTTGCGTCGTTGCAGATGGAAGTGCAGCCCCTGTCGCAGGAGGAGTACGCGGAACTCAAGACCCTCGGGCTGGACGGGGTCATGGTCTACCAGGAAACCTATCACGAGGCGACGTACGCCCGGCATCACCTGAAGGGCAAGAAACAGGATTTCTTTTTCCGCCTGGAAACGCCGGACAGGCTGGGTCGTGCCGGCATCGACAAAATCGGTCTGGGGGCGCTGATCGGGCTCTCTGACAGCTGGCGGGTGGATTGCTACATGGTGGCGGAACATCTGCTGTGGCTTCAGCAGCACTACTGGCAGAGCCGTTATTCCGTCTCCTTCCCGCGCCTGAGACCTTGCGCGGGCGGAATTGAACCGGCTTCGCTGATGGATGAACGCCAGCTGGTGCAGACCATCTGCGCGTTTCGCCTGCTCGCCCCGGAAGTTGAATTATCGCTCTCAACGCGTGAATCCCCGGCGTTTCGCGATCGCGTTATCCCGCTTGCGATTAACAACGTCAGCGCGTTTTCCAAAACGCAGCCTGGCGGCTACGCCGACGATCGTCCGGAGCTGGAGCAATTTGTGCCGCATGACGGACGACGTCCGGAAGCGGTCGCCGCAGCGCTGACGGCGCAGGGTCTTCAGCCTGTCTGGAAAGACTGGGACAGCTGGCTGGGAAGAGCCTCGCAATGACGTTGAAACGCGCTGCAACACCTTAAAAAATTGTCGAGGCGCGACGAAAAGGCAAAACCGGAGAATTGTCAGCGATCGCCCGGTTTTTTATTGTTGCACTGTCAGCAACGGATGCTGACCAGGGCGAAAAGCTTCTTCCTCGTTTCGCCCTGCCTCTGGTTCATTGCACAAACGGCCGCCAGCAGGCTGAATACGTATTTTCTTAATGATTCTTAAGATAAATCATCCCGCCAGAAATCGTGTGCCGTATAATTCACCGCTAACCGCAGGACAGCGACTATGCTGAGAGGATATCGGCAGACGAAAAGTATTCACCATCAGGAACGATGTACAGCTCATGGCACTTCACAGCAAAAAGCTCTCTTTTACCCGGCCAATCATGCTCAGCTTCGCGGGGATCCTCTGCAGTTTTGCGGTGATCGCGATCGCGGTGACGCTTTCGCAACGAAAGGATTTTCTTGAGGATTATCATAAGATAAACAGCAATTTCACGCACAACCTGGCGGTGAACTACACCGAGTCGATCCTGCGTGAAAACGACTATATCCTGGGCCGTGCCGCGATGTACTTTTCGCGTAACGACAGGCTAAACGAGACGCTCAACGTCAACCCGACGCAAGGGCTACAGATGGTGATGCATCTGCAGAACCTGATGCCGACCGTCTCCTCCATCTCGCTGGCGGACACGCAGGGGCATTATCTTCGCGCACCAGAGGTGCTCCCCACGGAGACGAGTAAAACCTTCGATCCCCGGATACGCCCGTGGTTCGTCGCTCAGGCGGAAGCCAGTATCTTCAGTCACTATACCCGTCCCTATATGGACTACTTCACTGGCCATCCGACTGTGACACTCTATAAACCTTTGATTTCGCCTGAAGGGAGACTGAAGGGAACGCTCGCTTTCCATCTCGATTTGACGTCTATGGGCTTCACCCTGCGCCAGATGGTGGCGCCCGTTCAGGGGGAATTCTTCGTCGTCGAGCGCGACGGCGCCGTGGTGCTTCACCCGGATACCGGCGCGCTCTTCAAACAGTACGTGAGCGAAGCGCTGATGGACAAAATGACCAGCGGCGAAGGCCACCTTTACGACAAGAAAAGCAACGTCTGGTATTACTACTACTCGTTTACCAACCCGGACTGGTTTGTCATCTACCGGGTCTCTGGCGAGACGCTCACCGATATCACCCGCCACGAAACAACGATTGTTGGCTGGGGATTTGCGCTGGCGGCCATCATCATCATCCTCTTCGGCTTATACCTGCGCCACGCCTCGCGTAGCGTGCTGATGCACATTATCAATGCCATCAAAACCGGCGACGTCAGCGAGGCGCCACGCCTGGAAGCGATGCTGAGCCATACTATCCAGTCCAATAAAGAGCGTGAGATGGCCTATGTGCGTCAGGCGACTCACGATGCGCTGACGGGCTGTAAAAACCGCCGCGCGTTCGATAGCGATATCGCGGAGCTGCTGAATGCCCAGCAGCCTTTCGCGCTGGCGCTGGTGGACATTGATAACTTTAAATCGATTAACGACACGCTGGGCCACCTGACCGGTGATATCGTTCTGCGCAACGTGGCCCGCGAAGGGATCCAGATCATGCAGCCACATGACGTCTCGATTTACCGCTACGGTGGAGAAGAGTTCGCGGTAATTTTCCAGGCTGAGCAGATGACGTCTGCGCTCTCATTGCTGGAAGCGTGGCGTACCGCCGTTGAAAAGCGCGTCTGGCGGGAAGAAAACCTGCGGGTTACGTTCAGCGGTGGTCTTGGGGAGTGGCATTTTGAACCGCTGGAACAACTTGTCGGAAGCGTTGATAACGCCCTCTACAGCGCCAAACAGCAGGGCAAAAACCGCATTAACCGAACGTCCATCAGCTAATCCTCCCTCTTTCACCCCTGCCCGTTTCGACGGGCCGGGTACCCGACAACGCGAAATTGTAACCGGTTTCAGAAAATCGCCGGTTTCTTTGTGATGCCTGACACACAATCGCGGTAAACCGGTTGTTGAAGCGGTCTGCACGGGATAATTATCAATAAACACATGTAGATCGAGGCTGATTATGAAGAACATCGTTTTATGCTGTGCAGCGGGAATGTCAACCAGCATGCTGGTTCAACGTATGAAAGACGCCGCGCAGAAAAAAGGGGTTGAAGTCACCATTAAAGCCGTTCCGGTTGCGGAGTTTAAAGACAACATCGCGACGGCCGACATCGTATTGCTGGGACCACAGGTTAAATACGAGCAGGCTAAACTCCAGTCGCAGGCCGACCCGTTGGGTAAAAAGGTCGCGGTGATCGACATGATGGATTACGGCATGATGAAGGGTGATGCCGTACTGGAAAAAGCACTCAAACTTCTGGAGTCATAATGGAAGACTTAGAAACCACGATTATGGAGCTGCTGGTCAATGCAGGCGCGGCGCGTAGTGCAGCCCTGACGGCGTTGCAGATGGCGCGTAAAGGGGAGTTTGACGAAGCTGAAAAAGCGATGGAAGAGTCGCGTGAATATGTGAAGCATGCGCACACCATACAGACGCAGCTTATCGGTCTTGATGAGGGGACCGGGAAGCTTCCGGTTAACCTGATCACCGTTCACTCTCAGGATCACCTGATGAACGCGATGGTCATTCAGGATCTGGCGGGCGATATGATTGAGCTTTATCGTCGGATCCCGTTGGTGAATTGAAAACATGCAGATGTAAAAAAACCCGCCGAGGCGGGTTTTTTATTAGCGGCTCAACGATTACTCGTTGTCGGAACCACCCAGACCTGCGTTCAGCAGTTCTGCCAGGCTCGCGGATGCATCTTCAGCAGTCACCTGCTGTGCAGCTGGCAGTTCGCCCGCAGCACGACGACGCATACGATCCTGGTGGTACGCATAACCGGTACCCGCCGGGATCAGACGACCCACGATAACGTTCTCTTTCAGACCGCGCAGTTCATCACGTTTACCTGCAACAGCGGCTTCGGTCAGGACACGAGTCGTTTCCTGGAACGATGCTGCAGAGATGAAGGACTCGGTTGCCAGAGACGCTTTGGTGATACCCAGCAGATCGCGCGAGAAGGTCGCACCGATTTTGCCGTTCGCTTCCAGATCGCGGTTAGCAATCTTGACGCGTGAGTATTCAACCTGCTCGCCTTCCAGGAACTCGGAGCTGCCTGCGTTTTCGATGGTTGCTTTACGCAGCATCTGACGAACGATAACTTCAATGTGCTTATCGTTAATCTTAACGCCCTGCAGACGGTAAACGTCCTGCACTTCGTTGGTGATGTAACGCGTTACCGCGTGTACGCCACGAAGACGCAGAATGTCGTGCGGAGCTTCTGGACCATCGGAAACCACGTCACCACGTTCTACACGTTCACCTTCGAACACGTTGAGCTGACGCCACTTAGGAATCATCTCTTCGTACGGTTCGCTGCCATCTACTGGAGTGATAACCAGACGGCGTTTCCCTTTGGTCTCTTTACCGAAGGAGATGATACCGCTGATTTCAGCCAGGATTGCAGGCTCTTTCGGACGACGTGCTTCGAACAGGTCCGCAACGCGTGGCAGACCACCGGTGATGTCCTTGGTACCGCTGGATTCCTGAGGAATACGCGCCAGAGCATCACCCGCACCGATCTGAATGCCATCTTCCAGCTGAACGATCGCTTTACCCGGCAGGAAGTACTGCGCAGGCATGTCGGTACCCGGGATCAGAACGTCGTTACCCTGAGCATCAACGATTTTCAGTGCAGGACGCAGATCTTTACCACCAGTGGTACGTTCAGCAGAATCCAGAACCACCAGAGAAGACAGACCGGTCAGCTCGTCGGTCTGACGAGTAATGGTCTGGCCGTCGATCATGTCAGTGAAGCGGATGAAACCACTTACTTCGGTGATAACCGGCATGGTGTGTGGATCCCAGTTTGCAACGGTTTCACCGCCGGCAACCTGCTCGCCATCACCTTTCGCCATAACCGCACCGTAAGGCACTTTATAGCTCTCTTTGGTACGACCGAATTCGTCGATCAGCTTCAGCTCGGTGTTACGAGAGGTCACAACCAGCTTGCCTGCGGAGTTAACAACAGACTTCGCGTTGCTGAGCTTGATGCTACCTTTGTTTTTCACCTGGATGCTGGATTCAGCAGCCGCACGAGATGCCGCACCACCGATGTGGAACGTACGCATCGTCAGCTGTGTACCCGGCTCACCGATGGACTGTGCCGCGATAACGCCGATTGCTTCACCTTTGTTGATGATGTGGCCACGCGCCAGGTCACGACCGTAGCAGTGCGCACATACACCAAAGTCGGTGTCACAAGATACAACGGAACGTACTTTCACGGAGTCAACAGAGTTCGCTTCCAGCAGGTCACACCAGTGCTCGTGCAGCAGCGTGTTACGTGGAACCAGAATGTCTGCAGTACCCGGCTTCAGAATGTCTTCCGCGGTTACACGACCCAGAACGCGATCGCGCAGTGGCTCTTTAACATCACCGCCCTCGATAACCGGGGTCATGGTGATACCTTCGAGGGTGCCACAATCGTCTTCGGTCACAACCAGATCCTGCGCAACGTCAACCAGACGACGCGTCAGATAACCGGAGTTCGCTGTTTTCAGTGCGGTATCCGCCAGACCTTTACGAGCACCGTGCGTGGAGATGAAGTACTGGAGTACGTTCAGACCTTCACGGAAGTTCGCGGTGATTGGCGTTTCGATGATGGAGCCATCTGGCTTCGCCATCAGACCACGCATACCTGCCAGCTGACGAATCTGAGCTGCAGAACCACGCGCACCGGAGTCGGCCATCATGTAGATGCTGTTGAAGGAAACCTGCTGCTCTTCTACGCCGTCACGGTTAATCACGGTTTCGGTCTGCAGGTTATCCATCATCGCTTTGGATACACGATCGTTCGCCGCTGCCCAGATATCGATAACTTTGTTATAGCGTTCGCCCGCGGTAACCAGACCAGACTGGAACTGCTCCTGAATCTCAGCAACTTCGGCTTCCGCTTCAGAGATGATCTCGTGTTTCTTCTCTGGGATGACCATGTCATCGATACCAACAGATGCACCTGAACGCGCTGCATAAGCAAAGCCGGTATACATTGTCTGGTCAGCGAAGATAACGGTCGGCTTCAGACCCAGAATGCGGTAACAGGTGTTCAGCATTTTGGAGATCGCTTTCTTGCCCAGCGCCTGGTTGACGATGGAGAAAGGCAGACCTTTCGGTACGATCATCCACAGAATGGCACGGCCAACGGTCGTGTCTTTCAGGCTGGTTTTCGCAACGAATTCGCCGTTTTCATCTTTTTCGTATTCGGTGATACGCACTTTAACGCGCGCATGCAGAGAGGCCAGGCCAGCGCGATAAATACGCTCAGCTTCTTTCGGGCCAGTCAGCACCATGCCTTCGCCTTTGGCGTTAACACAGTCACGGGTCATGTAGTACAGACCCAATACAACGTCCTGAGAAGGAACGATAATTGGTTCACCGTTCGCTGGGGACAGGATGTTGTTAGTAGACATCATCAGCGCACGCGCTTCGAGCTGGGCTTCCAGCGTCAGCGGTACGTGAACAGCCATCTGGTCACCATCGAAGTCGGCGTTATAGGCCGCACAAACCAGCGGGTGCAGCTGGATAGCTTTACCTTCGATCAGGACTGGCTCAAATGCCTGGATACCCAGACGGTGCAGAGTTGGTGCACGGTTCAGCAGTACCGGGTGTTCGCGGATAACTTCGTCCAGGATATCCCAAACGACAGCTTCTTCACGCTCAACCATTTTCTTAGCGGCTTTGATGGTGGTGGCGAGGCCACGCAACTCCAGCTTGCCGTAGATGAACGGTTTGAACAGCTCCAGTGCCATTTTCTTCGGCAGACCGCACTGATGCAGACGCAGGTATGGACCTACGGTGATAACAGAACGGCCGGAGTAGTCAACACGCTTACCGAGCAGGTTCTGACGGAAACGACCCTGCTTACCTTTGATCATGTCGGCCAAAGATTTCAGAGGACGTTTGTTAGAACCGGTGATCGCACGACCGCGACGACCGTTATCCAGCAGGGCATCTACCGCTTCCTGCAGCATACGTTTTTCGTTTCGTACGATGATGTCCGGCGCAGCCAGATCCAGCAGACGTTTCAGACGGTTGTTACGGTTGATAACGCGACGATAGAGATCGTTCAGATCGGACGTTGCGAAACGACCACCATCCAGCGGAACCAGTGGACGCAGATCTGGCGGCAGAACCGGCAGAACGGTCAGGATCATCCACTCTGGTTTGTTACCAGACTGAACGAACGCTTCCAGCAGTTTGATACGCTTGGTCAGCTTTTTACGTTTGGTTTCGGAGTTGGTTTCGTTCAGCTCTTCACGCAGCTGCTCGCACTCTTGCTCCAGATCCATGCTCTTCAGCAGGGCCTGAATAGCTTCCGCACCCATCTTCGCGTCGAATTCGTCACCGAACTCTTCCAGCGCGTCCAGATACTGCTCTTCAGTCAGGATCTGATGACGTTCCAGGTTCGTCATCCCGCCTTCGATAACCACATAAGATTCGAAGTACAGAACGCGTTCGATATCGCGCAGCGGCATATCCAGCAGCAGACCGATACGGGACGGCAGAGATTTCAGGAACCAGATGTGAGCGGTCGGAGACGCCAGCTCGATGTGGCCCATACGCTCACGACGCACTTTGGTCTGGGTCACTTCAACGCCGCACTTCTCACAGATCACACCACGGTGTTTCAGGCGCTTGTACTTACCGCACAGGCACTCGTAATCTTTTACTGGCCCGAAAATACGCGCACAGAAAAGGCCGTCACGCTCAGGTTTGAACGTACGGTAGTTGATGGTTTCCGGCTTTTTAACTTCACCGAAAGACCATGAACGGATCATGTCTGGCGAAGCCAGAGCAATTTTGATCGCATCAAACTCTTCGGTTTTAGTCTGCGCTTTCAGAAACTTTAATAAATCTTTCACGGATTTGCTCCCGTCGGAGTTAGCACAATCTGGTGCCGGGGGTTAACCCGGCACCAGTGACTTGTTTGAGCGAGAATTACTCGTCTTCCAGTTCGATGTTGATACCCAGCGAACGAATCTCTTTCAACAGTACGTTGAAGGATTCTGGCATGCCCGGCTCCATCTGATGGTTGCCGTCCACGATGTTTTTATACATCTTGGTACGACCGTTCACGTCATCAGACTTAACGGTGAGCATTTCCTGCAGGGTGTATGCCGCGCCGTATGCTTCCAGCGCCCACACTTCCATCTCCCCGAAGCGCTGACCACCGAACTGTGCCTTACCACCCAGCGGCTGCTGAGTAACCAGGCTGTAAGAACCGGTAGAACGAGCGTGCATCTTGTCGTCGACCAGGTGGTTCAGTTTCAGCATGTACATGTAACCTACGGTTACCGGACGCTCGAACTGTTCACCGGTACGGCCGTCAAACAGCGTAATCTGACCAGACGTTGGCAGACCACCCAGTTGCAGCAGCTCTTTAATTTCAGCTTCTTTCGCACCGTCGAAGACCGGCGTTGCGATTGGCATACCTTTTTTCAGGTTTTCAGCCAGACGCAGCACTTCTTCATCGCTGAAGGTATTCAGGTCGACTTTCTGACGCACGTCGGTACCCAGATCGTAGGCACGCTGGATGAATTCGCGCAGTTTCGCGACTTCTTCCTGCTGCTTCAGCATGGCGTTAATCTTGTCGCCGATACCTTTCGCAGCCATACCCAGGTGAGTTTCCAGGATCTGACCGATGTTCATACGAGACGGTACGCCCAGTGGGTTCAGTACGATATCTACCGGCGTACCGTTAGCATCATGCGGCATATCTTCGATCGGGTTGATCTTAGAGATAACACCCTTGTTACCGTGACGACCTGCCATCTTATCACCAGGCTGGATCTGACGTTTAACGGCCAGATACACCTTAACAATCTTCAGCACGCCTGGTGCCAGATCGTCGCCCTGAGTGATTTTGCGGCGTTTCGCTTCGAGTTTTTTCTCGAACTCGTGTTTCAGTTCGTCATACTGCTCAGCCAGCTGTTCCAGCTGATTTTGTTTCTCTTCGTCGGTCAGGCCCAGTTCCAGCCAGCGATCGCGTGGCAGTTTGTCGAGCTTCTCAGCTTCAACGCCACCGGCAACCAGCACCGCATAGATACGGCTGAACAGACCCGCTTCGAGGATCTGCAGTTCTTCAGACAGGTCTTTCTTAGCCTGTTTGAGCTGCATCTCTTCGATTTCCAGCGCACGCTTATCTTTCTCAACGCCGTCACGGGTGAAGACCTGAACGTCGATAACCGTACCGGAAACACCGTTTGGTACGCGCAGAGAAGAGTCTTTAACGTCAGACGCTTTCTCACCGAAGATTGCACGCAGCAGTTTCTCTTCTGGCGTCAGCTGGGTTTCACCTTTAGGCGTAACCTTACCAACCAGAATGTCGCCGCCGGTCACTTCCGCACCGATGTAAACGATACCGGATTCATCCAGTTTGGAGAGCGCAGCTTCACCCACGTTAGGGATGTCAGCGGTGATCTCTTCTGGCCCCAGCTTGGTGTCACGGGACACACACGCCAGTTCCTGAATGTGGATGGTGGTGAAACGATCTTCCTGAACCACACGCTCGGAGACGAGGATGGAGTCTTCGAAGTTGTAACCGTTCCACGGCATGAACGCTACGCGCATGTTCTGACCGAGCGCCAGTTCACCGAGGTCGGTGGACGGGCCGTCTGCCAGCACGTCGCCGCGCTCAACTGGCTCACCCAGAGATACGCAAGGCATCTGGTTGATACAGGTGTTCTGGTTAGAACGGGTGTATTTGGTCAGGTTATAAATGTCGATACCTGCTTCGCCCGGATACATCTCGTCTTCGTTAACTTTGATAACGATACGGGATGCATCGACGTACTGAACAGTACCGCCACGTTTAGCAACCGCAGTAACACCGGAGTCAACGGCAACAGCACGTTCCATACCGGTACCAACCAGCGGCTTATCAGCGCGCAGAGTTGGAACGGCCTGACGTTGCATGTTCGCACCCATCAATGCACGGTTGGCGTCATCGTGTTCCAGGAACGGGATCAGGGACGCACCGACGGATACCACCTGCTGGGTGGATACGTCCATGTAGTCAACCTGGTCGCGGCTGAACAGGCTTGATTCGCCTTTGCTACGGCAGGTAACCAGATCTTCTACAAAGTGGCCTTCGTCATCCAGGTTGGAGTTCGCCTGAGCGATAACGTAGTTGCCTTCTTCGATAGCAGACAGGTAGTGAATTTCGTCGGTTACAACACCGTCGGTCACTTTACGGTACGGGGTCTCGAGGAAACCGTATTCGTTAGTCTGTGCGTACACGGACAGGGAGTTGATCAGACCGATGTTTGGACCTTCAGGCGTTTCGATTGGACATACGCGACCGTAGTGCGTCGGGTGTACGTCTCGAACTTCAAAGCCTGCGCGTTCACGGGTCAGACCGCCTGGGCCGAGTGCAGAGATACGACGTTTGTGCGTAATCTCAGACAGCGGGTTGTTCTGGTCCATGAACTGAGACAGCTGGCTTGAACCGAAGAACTCTTTCACTGCTGCAGAAATCGGCTTGGCGTTGATCATATCCTGAGGCATCAGGGTATCCAGATCGCCCAGAGACAGACGCTCTTTCACCGCACGCTCTACACGTACCAGGCCAACGCGGAATTGGTTTTCCGCCATTTCGCCTACGGAACGGATACGACGGTTGCCGAGGTGGTCGATATCGTCCACTTCGCCTTTACCGTTACGGATATCGATGAGCTTCTTCATCACTTCGATGATGTCGTCTTTGCTCAGGATACCGGAACCTTCGATTTCGTCGCGCAGCAGAGAACGGTTGAACTTCATACGACCAACCGCGGACAGATCGTAGCGGTCTTCGGAGAAGAACAGGTTCTCGAACAGGCTTTCCGCCGCTTCGCGAGTTGGTGGCTCACCAGGACGCATCATGCGGTAGATTTCTACCAGCGCGCTCAGACGATCGGTGGTTGGGTCGACGCGAATAGTCTCAGAGATATACGCACCGTGGTCCAGATCGTTGGTGAACAGCGTTTCGATACGTTTGTGACCAGACTGGCTCAGCTTAGCCAGCAGATCCAGGCTCAGCTCCATGTTCGCTGGGCAGATCAGCTCACCCGTTGACTCGTCAACGTAATCTTTCGCGGCTACTTTTCCTGCAATGTACTCAACCGGAACTTCGATGAGTTTGATATCATCTTTTTCCAGCTGGCGGATGTGGCGCGCGGTGATACGGCGACCTTTTTCCACATACACTTTGCCGTCAGCTTCGATGTCGAACGACGCGGTCTCACCACGCAGACGTTCCGGCACCAGCTCCATCTGCAGCTTGTTGTCGCGGATTTCAAAGATCACTTTCTCAAAGAACAGGTCCAGGATCTGTTCAGTGGTGTATTGCAGCGCACGCAGAATGATGGTTGCAGGCAGCTTACGACGACGGTCGATACGGACAAACAGGTTGTCTTTCGGATCAAACTCGAAGTCCAGCCATGAACCACGGTAAGGAATGATGCGTGCGTTATACAGTACTTTACCGGAAGAGTGTGTTTTACCTTTATCGCTGTCGAAGAAGACGCCCGGGCTACGATGCAGCTGGGAAACGATAACACGCTCAGTACCGTTGATAACGAAAGTACCGTTGTCCGTCATGAGTGGAATTTCACCCATGTAGACTTCTTGTTCTTTAATGTCTTTAACGGTGCCTTCCGGCGCTTCGCGCTCGTAGATCACCAGACGCAGTTTTACGCGCAGCGGTGCGGAATAGGTCACGCCACGGATCTGACATTCCTGAACGTCAAACACCGGTTCGCCAAGGCGGTAGCTGACGTACTGCAGCTCGGAGTTACCGCTGTAGCTCTGAATCGGGAACACGGAGCGGAAGGCTGCTTCCAGACCGTACTGCCCTTCAGGATCTTGCTCGATAAACTTCTGGAACGAGTCAAGCTGGATAGAAAGGAGATATGGAATGTCCAGAACTTGTGGACGTTTACCAAAATCCTTACGAATACGTTTTTTCTCGGTATAGGAGTAAACCATAGGGTTCCTCAGCTCGCTGACAAGTCGACCCATCTGTCCGACGAAGGGACAGTTTGTGCAACACCATTTTGTGGACCGGAAAATTGAATACTTTCCGCAATACCTGTTGCTATCACGCTTAAATCATTTCGTCGCGATTTACACAGAGCGAGCACCCTGTCGCAATATATTAAGTCGTCGATAGAAACATGCATTGTCAGGACAATCAGCAGTCAAACAGTGTGAAATGCTACTGATGCCTTACAGCGCAAAAAGGCTGGTGACTAAAAAGTCACCAGCCATCAGCCTAATTACTCAGGCTGCAACCAGAAAAGTTGGCTTATTTAACTTCAACTTCAGCGCCAGCTTCTTCCAGAGATTTTTTCAGTGCTTCTGCGTCGTCTTTGCTCACGCCTTCTTTCAGCGCAGCTGGAGCAGATTCTACCAGGTCTTTAGCTTCTTTCAGACCCAGGCCAGTTGCGCCACGTACTGCTTTGATAACAGCAACTTTGTTAGCGCCAGCAGCTTTCAGAATTACGTCGAATTCAGTTTTTTCTTCAGCAGCTTCAGCCGGGCCCGCAGCTACAGCAACAGCAGCAGCAGCAGAAACACCGAATTTTTCTTCCATTGCAGAAATCAGTTCTACAACGTCCATTACGGACATAGCTGCAACTGCTTCAATGATTTGATCTTTAGTGATAGACATTTAAATTGTTCCTGAAAATCAGAATAAGTTTATACGTAAGCAAATGCTTTATAAAGATAACTGCGATTAAGCAGCTTCTTTCGCATCGCGAACAGCAGCCAGAGTGCGAACCAGTTTGCCAGCCGAAGCTTCTTTCATGGTTGCCATCAGGCGTGCAATTGCTTCTTCGTAGGTCGGCAGGGTTGCCAGGCGATCGATTTGCGATGCCGGGATCAACTCACCTTCAAAGGCTGCAGCTTTGACCTCAAATTTTGCATTCGCTTTCGCGAACTCTTTGAACAGACGAGCAGCAGCGCCCGGGTGTTCCATAGAGTATGCAATCAGGGTCGGACCAACAAACGTGTCTTTCAGGCACTCGAACTGAGTACCTTCAACTACGCGACGCAGCAGGGTGTTACGAACAACACGCATGTATACGCCAGCTTCACGACCTGCTTTACGCAGTTCAGTCATTTTGTCTACAGTAACGCCACGGGAATCCGCAACTACTGCAGACAGCGCGCCTTTGGCTACTTCGCTGACTTCAGCAACAATCGCTTGTTTGTCTTGAAGATTTAAAGCCATTAGCTTTGCTCCTGGATGTTTGCCGGAACTCATGTTCCGGAACTCACTTCACTCTCCCCAACGGAAAGAGCGTCTTAATACGGTGAGCAGAAACAAGCCAGAGTATCCAAAAATAATCTTAGCGTTCTGTCACCGTCTACGCAGGGGATTAAGTCTCTTGCGAAACACCTGCGGTCTTCGACGGAGGCCTGGATTAGGCCAGGCTCCAACGAACAAATCTTTTAGCCGCTAACTTTCGTTAGCAAACGTGGGGGGTAAGATTGTAGACAAAATCACCGCCCACGTAAAGGCATTAGTTTGCAGCAGCGCTCAGGCCAGCCTGGTCAACTGCAACACCTGCACCCATGGTGGTGGAGATGCTAACTTTCTTGATGTACACGCCTTTCGCCTGAGTTGGTTTTGCTTTTTTCAGCGCAACCAGCAGAGCTTCCAGGTTTTCTTTCAGTTTGTCAGCGTCAAAGTCCACTTTACCGATGGTGGTGTGGATGATGCCGTTTTTGTCGTTACGATAACGAACCTGACCTGCTTTAGCGTTCTTAACCGCTTCAGCAACGTTAGGAGTTACAGTACCCACTTTCGGGTTTGGCATCAGGCCGCGTGGACCCAGAACCTGGCCCAGCTGGCCAACAACGCGCATTGCATCTGGAGAAGCAATAACAACGTCAAAGTTCATTTCGCCTTTCTTGATCTGATCAGCCAGATCTTCCATACCTACCAGTTCAGCACCTGCAGCTTTAGCAGCTTCAGCGTTTGCACCCTGAGCAAATACAGCTACGCGAACGGAACGGCCAGTACCGTGTGGCAGTACAGTTGCGCCACGAACGTTCTGATCGGATTTACGCGCGTCGATGCCGAGGTTAACGGCAACGTCAACGCTTTCAACGAACTTAGCAGTTGCCAGTTCTTTCAGCAGAGCGATAGCTTCGTTGATGTCGTACTGCTTGGTCGCATCAACTTTGTCACGGATCACGGACATGCGCTTGGTCAGTTTAGCCATTTCTTAGTCCTCCACTACCAGGCCCATGGAACGTGCAGTACCTTCGATTGAGCGAGTCATCGCTTCAATGTCGGCACCAGTCATGTCGGCAGCTTTGGTCTGCGCGATTTCCTGCAGCTGAGCGCGGGAAATTTTACCCACTTTGTCTTTGTTCGGTTTACCGGAACCAGACTTAATACCAGCCGCTTTTTTCAGCAGAACAGCTGCTGGAGGGGTTTTGGTAACGAAAGTGAAAGAACGGTCAGCGTAAACAGTGATTACGACTGGGATTGGCAGACCTTTTTCCAGGGATTCGGTTTTGGCGTTGAACGCTTTACAGAATTCCATGATGTTCACACCCTGCTGACCCAGAGCTGGACCAACTGGTGGACTTGGGTTCGCCATACCAGCTGCAACCTGCAGCTTGACGTAGGCTTGTACTTTCTTAGCCATTCTAAAATCCTCTGATTGGGTGATAGCGCCTCAGGGAGGCTCCCCGTGAATAAAATTCGTTTTACGGGCCGGGCCCATAAAAACAAAAGGCGCGAAATTGTATTCCAATCTCGCGCCCTGTGCAACGATTAAATCGCCGCTTTTTTGATCGCTGCTTAGGCTTTTTCGACCTGCGCAAAGTCCAGTTCTACCGGGGTCGCACGACCGAAGATAGAAACAGAAACTTTCAGGCGGGACTTCTCGTAGTCCACTTCTTCAACCACACCGTTAAAGTCAGCAAACGGACCGTCGCTAACACGAACCATTTCACCCGGTTCAAACAGCGTTTTCGGACGCGGCTTATCACCCACCTGCTGCAGGCGGTTCATAATCGCATCAACTTCTTTGTCGCTGATTGGCGCCGGACGGTCAGACGTGCCGCCGATAAAGCCCATCACGCGCGGTACGCTGCGCACCAGGTGCCAGCTCGCGTCGTTCATCACCATCTGAACCAGCACGTAACCCGGGAAGAATTTACGCTCGCTTTTGCGACGTTGGCCGCCACGGATCTCAACCACTTCTTCGGTCGGAACCATAACTTCGCCAAATAACTCTTCCATGTTGTGTAATTTGATATGCTCACGCAGCGACGTTGCTACGCGGCCTTCAAAACCGGAAAACGCCTGAACGACGTACCAACGCTTTTTAGGGGCTTCAGACATCTTAGAACCTCAGGCCAGTAATAAAGGAAACCAGGCGAACCAGAATACCATCCAGTCCCCACAGGATCAGTGACATTACCGCAGTCACTGCAGCCACGATCAGAGTGGTGTGCAGTGTTTCCTGGCGAGTCGGCCAAATAACCTTGCGGACTTCGGTACGTGCTTCGCGAGCGAAAGCAACGGTTGCTTTACCTTTAGTCGTCAACAGCGCGACACCGCCCGCTGCAGCAATCAGAATCACCACTGCCAGCGCGCGGAGCGGCAGCATCATGTCACGATAAAGATAGTTGCCAACGATTGCCACAATCAGCAGCACGGCAACAGCGACCCACTTCATCGCTTCCAGGCCGCGCCCGCTCCCTTGAGCTTCGGTATTCGCACTCATAAACCAACCTGTCAGAAGAATTCTACAAATAATTTCACCCCGCGATTGCGAGGCGAGCCAAATCGAAACGCTAATCCCTTTATGGATTATACGCTCTCTGCAGAGCCTGTCTCAGCAATGATTATGACAAAAATAATCACTGATGAGCCAGGTTCTGATGTGAAAGCGTGCAAAAAGGGCATCAAATGATGCCCTTTTCATGCGCATTGCGTCAAATGTTATCAGCGATTAGCCGAGAACTTTAGCAACCACGCCCGCGCCAACGGTACGGCCACCTTCACGGATTGCGAAACGCAGACCGTCGTCCA
Source organism: Enterobacter cloacae complex sp. SHL020 (assembly GCF_049236945.1). Lineage (NCBI taxonomy): Bacteria > Pseudomonadati > Pseudomonadota > Gammaproteobacteria > Enterobacterales > Enterobacteriaceae > Enterobacter > Enterobacter cloacae complex sp. SHL020. The sequence continues at coordinate 166 of NZ_JBMKJF010000016.1, read as the reverse complement.
TCGCGATTGGGTGGATCAGCGTCACAACCATCTTGATGTTGTCGCCTGGCATTACCATCTCAACGCCTTCTGGCAGTTCGATGGTACCGGTCACGTCAGTTGTACGGAAGTAGAACTGTGGACGGTAGCCTTTGAAGAACGGAGTATGACGGCCGCCTTCGTCTTT
>NZ_JBMKJF010000015.1:0-66855 GCF_049236945.1 Enterobacter cloacae complex sp. SHL020 | reverse complement strand
GACCGGGACGGGGAAAACCGTCACCCTGCAAAAGCTGGCGGAGTCGCTTTCGGAGATTGGCGTACCGGTCTTTATGGCTGACGTGAAAGGCGATTTAACCGGTGTGGCTCAGGAAGGGACGGCCTCTGAGAAACTGCTCGAACGGCTGAAAAATATTGGCATCACGGACTGGACGCCGCATAACAATCCGGTGGTAGTGTGGGATATCTTTGGTGAGAAAGGCCACCCGGTGCGCGCTACCGTCTCCGATCTCGGCCCGCTGCTGCTGGCCCGTCAGCTTAACCTCAACGACGTGCAGTCCGGCGTGCTGAATATTATCTTCCGTATTGCCGACGATCAGGGGCTGCTGCTGCTTGATTTCAAAGATCTGCGCGCCATTACGCAGTACATAGGCGATAACGCCAAATCCTTCCAGAATCAGTACGGCAATATCAGCAGCGCCTCGGTGGGTGCCATTCAGCGCGGGTTACTGACGCTGGAGCAACAGGGCGCCGAGCACTTCTTTGGCGAGCCGATGCTGGATATCAAAGACTGGATGCGCACCGACAGCAGCGGCAAAGGCATTATCAACATTCTGAGCTCCGAGAAGCTCTACCAGATGCCAAAGCTCTACGCCGCCAGCCTGCTGTGGATGCTCTCTGAGCTCTACGAACAGTTACCGGAAGCGGGCGATCTGGAAAAACCGAAGCTGGTGTTCTTCTTTGACGAAGCGCATTTGCTGTTTAACGATGCGCCGCAGGTCCTGCTGGATAAGATCGAACAGGTGATTCGCCTGATCCGCTCCAAAGGGGTTGGCGTCTGGTTTGTTTCACAAAACCCGTCGGATATCCCGGATAACGTGCTCGGCCAGCTCGGTAACCGCGTGCAGCACGCCCTGCGCGCCTTTACGCCGAAGGATCAGAAAGCGGTGAAAGCCGCCGCGCAGACCATGCGCGCTAATCCTGCCTTTGATACCGAAGCGGCGATTCAGGCGTTAGGCACCGGTGAAGCGCTGATCTCATTCCTGGATGCGAAGGGCAGCCCGTCCGTGGTAGAACGCGCCATGGTGATCGCGCCCTGCTCGCGCATGGGGCCGGTTACCGACGATGAACGTAACGGCCTGATTAACCACTCTCCGGTTTACGGGAAGTACGAAGACGAGGTTGATCGCGAGTCCGCGTTCGAGATGCTGCAAAAAGGGGTGCAGGCGACCACCGAATCCCAGGATGCGCCTGCCGCTAAAGGGCAGTCTGTCGCCGTGGATGACGGTATTCTCGGGGGTCTCAAAGACATCCTGTTCGGCAGCACCGGGCCGCGCGGCGGCAAGCGCGACGGCGTGGTACAAACCATGGCGAAAAGCGCGGCGCGGCAGGTCACCAATCAAATAGTGCGCGGCATGCTGGGGAGTTTGTTAGGCGGCCGTCGCCGGTAGACGGGGAACCCACGGGCGGCCCAGCGCCGAACCCTGCACACCGTTCTCCTGCAGATAGCGGTCGATTTCCACCATCCCCGTCCAGCGGTTCTCACACCATAGCGGTGCCAGAAGCGTTGGACGGCGGGCGCTGGCCGAGATGCGGTGGTAGACGATTTCCGGCGGGGTGTGGCGAATCATCTCCCCCGCCGTCACCGTATAGTCCTCAAGCTCAATACCGCTTAACCGCCCCGCTTCCCAGGCTTTCGCCATTATGCTGCCCTGCACAATATGCAGCGGATGCAGCTTGATACCGTCCACGCCGGTCTCAACAACTTTTTCCAGCGTCTTCAGGCCGTGCTGCTGCCCTTCACCCGGCAAGCCGATAATCAGGTGCGAACAGACCTTCAGCCCGCGCTCACGGGCCAGGCGCGTGGTGCGCTGGTAGCAGGCGAAATCATGGCCACGGTTAATACGGTGCAGCGTTTTGTCATGTGCGGTCTGTAAGCCCAGCTCCAGCCAGATCTCGTAGCCTTGTTCTTTGTACTCGCTGAGCAGGTCCAGCACCGCGTCCGGTACGCAGTCCGGGCGCGTGCCCACGCACAGCCCAACGATGCTGGCCTGGCTGACGGCCTGCTGATACATAGAGCGCAGCACCTGCACCTCCGCCCACGTGCTGGTGTAGGCCTGAAAATAGGCCAGATACTGCTTCGCGCGGTTCACCAGGCTGGCCTGATGGGCAAGTTGTTCAGCGATAGATTTATGCTGCTGGGCTTCGTCAGCAAAGGACGCAACGTTACAGAAGGTGCAGCCGCCGCGCCCGATGGTGCCATCGCGATTCGGGCAGCTAAACCCGCCGTGCAGCGTCAGCTTATGAACCTTTTGCCCGTACCGCTGCAAAAGATCCCCACCAAACATATTGACTAATTTCTGTAACTGCATAATCTGATAGACCGTCCCGGAGAAAGGGGACAAGCCTGCCACTTTTAGCCTCTGTCGGCGATGACCTGGATCAATCGCCCCGGACGGCCTTTATCTATATGAATAAATACTCAGGATTACTGCAATTTCATTCACGCTATCAGTGATTACTTTTCCTTATGTTCTGATTGTTTTTTTCATTTATAGCGCCACCACTGAAAAACAGTGGGTTTATGCGGGTTTGCAGTCAATGCCAGATTATTATTCTGCTATAAAACTGCTATTCAGCACGCTACATTGATAATACCGCTTTCATATAGTGAGTCAGATCACACTCCGCTGCGTCCTGCCAGGGCATACAATCAATGTAAAAATAGTTAAATACTATTTAATTTCAAATACATAAACACTCTTTAGCACATTTTTGTATAAATAAGATTGCCATTTGACCTGTGTACCAATTCCCGATAAGTTGGAAATCCGCTGGAAGCTTTCTGGATGAGCGGCCTGCTCATCATATTTATGCAGTAATTGAGATTCCCTCTGAAGCAAGTCCTCAAACTTGTTTACCTGCGCGAAAGGATGAAAAAGAGGGCGAATGCGAGGTCCGCGTATGAAACGCAAACCCCGTCGCCATGCTCTTTCTGCGCCTGTGCGCCACGGTAAAGTTCAGTGGGAAGCCCGACGAGCCTGGGGAGGTTCACTGATATGTTGTACGATAAATCCCTTGAGAAGGATAACTGTGGTTTCGGCCTGATCGCCCACATAGAAGGCGAACCTAGCCACAAGGTAGTGCGTACCGCTATTCACGCACTGGCCCGTATGCAGCACCGTGGCGCCATCCTTGCCGATGGTAAAACCGGCGACGGTTGCGGCCTGCTGCTGCAAAAACCGGATCGTTTCTTCCGCATCGTGGCGGAAGAGCGCGGCTGGCGTTTAGCCAAAAACTACGCTGTCGGCATGCTGTTCCTGAACCAGGATCCTGAAAAGGCTGCCGCCTCACGCCGCATCGTCGAAGAAGAACTTCAGCGTGAAACCCTGTCAATTGTCGGCTGGCGCGATGTGCCAACCAACGAAGGGGTGCTCGGTGAAATCGCCCTCTCCTCGCTGCCTCGTATTGAACAGATTTTTGTCAACGCGCCTGCGGGCTGGCGTCCGCGTGATATGGAACGCCGTCTGTTTATCGCCCGCCGCCGCATTGAAAAACGCCTCCAGGACGATAAAGAGTTCTACGTCTGTAGTCTCTCTAACCTGGTGAACATCTATAAAGGTCTGTGTATGCCGGCTGACCTGCCGCGCTTCTACCTGGACCTGGCGGACCTGCGTCTGGAATCGGCCATTTGCCTGTTCCACCAGCGCTTCTCCACCAACACCGTTCCACGCTGGCCGCTGGCTCAGCCGTTCCGCTACCTGGCGCATAACGGCGAGATTAACACCATCACCGGTAACCGCCAGTGGGCCCGCGCCCGTACCTATAAATTCCAGACGCCGCTGATCCCTGACCTGCACGATGCCGCGCCGTTCGTGAACGAAACCGGCTCTGACTCCAGCTCCATGGATAACATGCTGGAACTGTTGCTGGCAGGCGGGATGGACATCGTGCGCGCCATGCGTCTGCTCGTGCCACCGGCCTGGCAGAACAACCCGGATATGGACCCTGAGCTGCGCGCGTTCTTCGACTTCAACTCCATGCACATGGAGCCGTGGGACGGCCCTGCGGGCATCGTCATGTCCGACGGCCGTTTTGCCGCCTGTAACCTGGACCGTAACGGTCTGCGCCCGGCGCGCTACGTCATCACCAAAGACAAGCTCATCACCTGCGCCTCTGAAGTCGGTATCTGGGATTACCAGCCTGACGAAGTGGTCGAGAAAGGCCGCGTCGGCCCGGGCGAGCTGATGGTTATCGACACCCGCGGCGGGCGCATTCTGCACTCTGCCGAAACCGATCACGATCTGAAAAGCCGCCATCCGTACAAAGAGTGGATGGAGAAGAACGTGCGTCGCCTGGTGCCGTTTGAAGATCTGTCGGACGAAGAAGTGGGTCGCCGCGAACTGGACGACGATACGCTTGCAAGCTTCCAGAAACAGTTTAACTACAGCGCAGAAGAGCTGGACTCCGTTATTCGCGTGCTTGGTGAAAACGGCCAGGAAGCGGTCGGCTCAATGGGTGACGATACCCCGTTTGCCGTGCTCTCCAGCCAGCCGCGCATCATTTACGATTACTTCCGCCAGCAGTTCGCGCAGGTGACCAACCCGCCGATCGACCCGCTGCGCGAAGCGCACGTGATGTCGCTGGCCACCAGCATCGGTCGCGAGATGAACGTCTTCTGCGAGGCCGAAGGCCAGGCGCACCGTCTGACCTTTAAATCGCCGATCCTGCTGTACTCCGATTTCAAACAGCTCACCACCATGAAAGAGGAGCACTACCGCGCCGACACGCTCGATATTACCTTCGACGTGACCGAAGCGAGCCTCGAAGAGACGGTGAATGCGCTGTGTGACAAAGCCGAACAGATGGTGCGTAACGGTACCGTTCTGCTGGTGCTGTCCGACCGCAATATCGCGAAAAACCGTCTGCCGGTGCCTGCCCCGATGGCGGTCGGCGCTATCCAGACGCGTCTGGTCGACAAGAGCCTGCGCTGTGACGCCAACATCATTGTGGAAACCGCCAGCGCACGCGACCCGCACCACTTTGCCGTGCTGTTAGGCTTTGGCGCGACGGCGATTTACCCGTACCTGGCCTACGAAACGCTGGCCCGTCTGGTGGATACCCGCGCGATCGACAAAGATTACCGCGCGGTGATGCTGAACTACCGTAACGGCATCAATAAAGGCCTGTACAAGATCATGTCCAAAATGGGCATCTCGACCATTGCCTCCTACCGCTGTTCGAAGCTGTTTGAAGCGGTCGGCCTGCATGACGAGGTCGCCAACCTCTGCTTCCAGGGCGTGGTCAGCCGCATCGGCGGCGCCGGTTTTGCTGACTTCCAGCAGGATCTGGTGAACCTGTCCAAACGCGCGTGGCTGGCACGTAAGCCGCTGGATCAGGGCGGTCTGCTGAAATACGTTCACGGCGGCGAATACCACGCCTACAACCCGGACGTGGTGCGCACGCTGCAGCAGGCGGTTCAGAGCGGTGAATACAGCGATTACCAGCAGTACGCTGAGCTGGTTAACAACCGTCCGGCGGCAACGCTGCGCGACCTTATTGCCCTCAATCCGGGCGATGAAGCGGTCAGCATTGACGACGTTGAGCCGGCATCTGAACTGTTCAAACGCTTCGATACCGCGGCGATGTCCATCGGCGCGCTGAGCCCGGAAGCCCACGAAGCGCTGGCGGAAGCCATGAACAGCATCGGCGGCAACTCCAACTCCGGCGAAGGCGGTGAAGATCCGGCGCGTTACGGCACCAACAAAGTGTCCCGTATCAAGCAGGTGGCGTCCGGTCGCTTTGGCGTGACGCCTGCGTACCTGGTCAACGCCGACGTGATCCAGATTAAAGTCGCTCAGGGTGCTAAACCGGGCGAAGGCGGCCAGCTGCCGGGTGATAAAGTTACCCCGTACATCGCCAAACTGCGCTATTCCGTGCCGGGCGTGACGCTGATCTCCCCGCCGCCGCACCACGATATCTACTCTATCGAGGACCTGGCGCAGCTGATTTTCGACCTGAAGCAGGTCAACCCGAAGGCGATGATCTCCGTGAAGCTGGTTTCCGAACCGGGCGTCGGCACCATCGCTACCGGCGTGGCGAAAGCCTATGCGGACCTGATCACCATCGCCGGCTACGACGGCGGCACCGGCGCAAGCCCGCTCTCCTCCGTGAAATACGCGGGCTGCCCGTGGGAGCTTGGCCTGGTGGAAACCCAGCAGGCGCTGGTGGCTAACGGTCTGCGTCACAAGATCCGCCTGCAGGTGGACGGTGGCCTGAAAACCGGCCTCGACATCATCAAGGCGGCGATCCTCGGCGCGGAAAGCTTCGGCTTCGGTACCGGCCCAATGGTTGCTCTCGGCTGTAAATACCTGCGTATTTGCCACCTGAACAACTGCGCAACCGGCGTTGCTACCCAGGACGAGAAGCTGCGTAAGAACCACTATCACGGTCTGCCGTTCAAAGTGACCAACTACTTTGAGTTCATCGCCCGCGAAACCCGCGAGCTGATGGCACAGCTGGGCGTGAAACGTCTGGTGGACCTGATTGGCCGTACCGACCTGCTGAAAGAGCTTGAAGGCTTTACGGCGAAGCAGCAGAAGCTGGAGCTGAGCAAGCTGCTGGAAACCGCGCAGCCGCACCCTGGCAAAGCGGTCTACTGCACCGAGAACAACCCGCCGTTCGATAACGGCGTGCTGAACGCGCAGCTGCTGCAGCAGGCGAAACCGTACGTGGACGATAAGCAGAGCAAAACGTTCTGGTTTGATATCCGCAACACCGACCGTTCCGTGGGTGCCTCCCTTTCCGGCTACATCGCGCAGACCCACGGTGACCAGGGGCTGGCAGCAGATCCAATTACCGCGCACTTCAGCGGTACCGCGGGTCAGAGCTTCGGCGTATGGAACGCAGGCGGCGTTGAGCTATACCTGACCGGCGACGCCAACGACTACGTAGGTAAAGGCATGGCGGGCGGTCTGCTGGCGGTACGTCCTCCGGTCGGCTCAGCCTTCCGCAGCCATGAAGCCAGCATCATCGGTAACACCTGTCTGTACGGCGCGACCGGCGGTCGTCTGTTTGCAGCAGGCCGTGCGGGCGAGCGTTTTGCGGTGCGTAACTCCGGTGCTATCACCGTGGTGGAAGGCATTGGCGATAACGGGTGTGAATACATGACGGGCGGGATTGTTTGCGTTCTGGGTAAAACCGGCGTGAACTTCGGCGCGGGCATGACGGGCGGTTTTGCGTACGTCCTGGATGAAGACGGTGAGTTCCGCAAACGCGTGAACCCGGAGCTGGTGGAAGTGCTGGACGTTGATACGCTGGCCATTCACGAAGAACACCTGCGCGGTTTGATTACCGAACACGTGCAGCATACCGGTTCTTCGCGCGGCGAAGAGATCCTGGCGAACTGGCCGGCGTTCTCTGCGAAATTCGCGCTGGTTAAGCCGAAGTCCAGCGATGTTAAAGCCCTGTTGGGTCACCGTAGTCGTAGCGCAGCAGAGCTGCGCGTGCAGGCGCAGTAAGGAATTCAGATGAGCCAGAACGTATACCAGTTTATCGACCTGCAGCGTGTTGATCCGCCAAAGAAACCGCTGAAGATCCGCAAAATTGAATTTGTTGAAATCTACGAGCCGTTTTCAGAAGGCCAGGCCAAAGCACAGGCAGACCGCTGCCTGTCCTGCGGTAACCCTTACTGCGAATGGAAATGCCCGGTACATAACTACATCCCGAACTGGCTGAAGCTGGCCAACGAAGGGCGTATTTTTGAAGCCGCCGAGCTGTCTCACCAGACCAACACCCTGCCGGAAGTGTGCGGCCGCGTGTGCCCTCAGGACCGTCTGTGTGAAGGCTCCTGTACGCTGAACGACGAGTTCGGTGCGGTGACCATCGGCAACATCGAGCGCTATATCAACGATAAAGCGTTCGAAATGGGCTGGCGTCCGGACATGACCGGCGTGAAGCAAACAGACAAGCGCGTGGCAATCATCGGCGCGGGCCCGGCGGGCCTGGCCTGTGCGGACGTGCTGACCCGCAACGGCGTGAAGGCGGTGGTCTTTGACCGCCATCCGGAAATCGGCGGTCTGCTGACCTTCGGTATCCCGGCCTTCAAGCTGGAAAAAGAGGTCATGACCCGTCGCCGTGAAATCTTCACCGGCATGGGCATTGAGTTCAAACTGAACGTGGAAGTGGGCCGCGACGTGCAGCTCGACGACCTGCTGAAGGATTACGACGCCGTGTTCCTCGGCGTGGGCACCTATCAGTCCATGCGCGGCGGTCTGGAGAACGAAGATGCGCCGGGCGTGTACGACGCGCTGCCGTTCCTGATTGCCAATACCAAGCAGATCATGGGCTACGGCGAAACCGCCGATGAGCCGTTCGTCAGCATGGAAGGCAAACGCGTGGTGGTGCTGGGCGGCGGTGATACCGCGATGGACTGCGTGCGTACCTCCATTCGTCAGAATGCGGCACACGTGATCTGCGCCTATCGTCGCGACGAAGAGAACATGCCGGGCTCTAAACGCGAAGTGAAAAACGCGCGTGAAGAGGGCGTGGAGTTCCAGTTTAACATCCAGCCTCTGGGTATTGAAGTGAATGCCAACGGTAAAGTGAGCGGCGTGAAGATGGCGCGCACTGAGATGGGCGCACCGGATGCGAAAGGCCGTCGTCGCGCCGAGATCGTCGCCGGTTCTGAGCATGTGATCCCGGCCGATGCCGTGGTGATGGCGTTCGGTTTCCGTCCTCACAGCATGGAATGGCTGGCGAAGCACAGCGTTGAGCTGGACTCGCAGGGCCGAGTGATTGCGCCAGAAGGCAGCGACAACGCATTCCAGACCAGCAACCCGAAAATCTTCGCCGGCGGCGATATTGTTCGCGGTTCTGACCTGGTGGTAACGGCGATTGCCGAAGGTCGTAAAGCGGCTGACGGGATCCTGAACTACCTGGAAGTGTAAGAAATGAGCCGGATGGAATTACCATCCGGCTTTTTTATGCGGTTAACAGGCTGGCGCGGACCTTTACCACGACCTTTTTAATCTCTCCCGCCGAGTCGGTGATACACCCCGGTTTATGCGGTTCCCCCGGCATAAACACCACGAACATCCCCGGCCTTAACGCTATCGATTGTTCCCCCTCGATGCGACGGCAAAGCTGATAATCCTCGTCGCTATGCATTTCCTCGCACTCGCGCGCGGACTCCGCAACGCCAAACAGAATCCGCTCTTCACCGGCCAACAGGAGCTGAATGTCAATATACCGTGCGTGCAGCTCTGCCTTTTTCTGTTCCGGACCCTGAGTGCAAAACTGCATAACATTCATAAAGATATCTTTGCCTTGCACCTCGTAGTGGCCCGGCGCTTTCTCCTGCGGCCGGGCGGCAACCGCCAGCGCCAGCGCATTCACCAGTACGGCGGGCAGGCCCGACGATGCCAGTGACTGCAGCTCTCCCATCATCATAGCGTGTCTCCCGTTGCTAACAGCGCCGCACCCAATAGCCCGGCGTCGTGGCGATAATGCGCTGCCCGAAGCGCCACCTGATATACCTCTGGCTCCTGCGATAAATAGGCTTTCACTAGGGGCAAATATCCTTCCGCCAGCCCCACGCTGCCGCCGACCACGATAACCTGACAGTCGGTAACAGCTTTGACGTCAGCGATCAGTCGAGCCAGCGTTTGTGCAGAATTTGCCACCAGCTTACGGGCCTGCGGTGTATCCCGACTGAATATTGCCTTCGCATCGAGCCCTGCCAGCTCCTCCTTCGCCTGAGCGGCAATACCTCGCCCTGAGGCAATGGCTTCAACGCACCCTCTTCGCCCACAGCCGCAGAGAGGTCCATCTGGATCCGCCAGCGTGTGGCCAAAATGCCCCGCAAGCCCACCGCTGCCCGACTGCAGTTTTCCATTGAGCACAACACCGCCGCCCACGCCGGTTGAAACCGTCAGAAATGCCATATCCTGTTTCTCGTGCAACGCGCAAAACTCTGCCCATGCGGCGGCCTGCGCGTCGTTAAGTGCCGTCACCGGTAATTGCGTGATGGCTTTCAAAAAGGCGACCAGCGGAAAATGTGCCAGCCCGCCCAGGTTGGAAGGATTGATGGAGGTCAGTACGCCGTTTTGAATAATCCCTGTCGACGCCACCGCCACGCGACGGGCATGCGTAACGAGAGGTAAAACCAGGGAACGTAACGCCTCCTCCAGTGCGCCCGGCGTCTGACTGGCGGGAGTCTGGCACTCCCTTCGCATCGACAGAACGTGTCCCTCAATCAGGGCGGCGGCGAGCTTTGTTCCGCCAATATCAATCGCCAGCGTCGTCATTTCACCACCTGCTCGCGTTTGACCGCCCCCGCCGGGAAGGCTCCGCTCAGCGGTTTACCGTCGATAGCATCGTGAGTGCGTAGCGCTTCCGGCCTGATCCAACGCTGAACGCGAGACGGCATATCCAGGCCGATCAACAGGATCACCACAAACGTCAGGCCAAAGGAGAGCGATCCCAGCGCGGTTCCCAATTCCATCCGTTGCGACAGCAGCGCGCCGATTACCGGTGCAAGCGCCCCGCCCAGCGCGCCGACGTTATAGGTAAATCCAAGCCCGGCCGCCCGCTGGTCGGTATCGAAGTAACCCCCGATGAGTTTAGGCAAGATCCCGGAAATACCCTGACCCAGCATCTGCTGGAAAAAGAGCAACAGCCCGAGCACCCAGATATTCGCACCGCCGATCGCAAACACCGGAATGATGAGCATCTGCGAGGCCAGCAGGCTGCAGACGTACGCTTTACGGGTTCCCAGCCAGTCGCCAAGAAAACCGCCTACGCAGCAGCCCACCGCCGCGCCAAATCCGCTGAAGAACAGCACGCGGGCCACCGTAACCGGATCGTAGGCCAGCTCCGTTTTCAAATAGGTTGGCAGCAGCGCCTGAATCGGCCACGAGTAGAGAAAGGCGAATAGCACCACTACCATCAGCGTTACGCCAGTAGGCCAGCGTTTGCCGCTGCTTTGCACCATAAAGCTGATAAAAACGACAGCGCACAGCAGCCCCAGAATGACCACCATCCCGACGTTGTTTAGCTCCCCGGCAAAGCAGAGCCACAGCGCCATACCGGCAAACAGCGTCATGGCAATATTGATTACGCGGTATTTGCCGCGATAAAGAATATCAACCATCGTACGCACCGGGGCTTTACCTTCATGCTTCGCTTGCCAGTCCTCCGCTTCCGGGATGTTTTTACGCAACCACAGGGCGAAGACGATGGGCAAAATGCCGATAAAGAATAGCGCGCGCCAGCCCCAGACGGGGACCACGAGACTGTAAACCTGCGCGGCAATGACGGCGCCCACGGAGAAACCGGAAATCAGAAAACCGCTCGCCTTGTTGCGCAGATGCTTCGGCCAGCTTTCAATCACGTAGGTTGCGCTGGAACCATATTCGCCTGCCATCCCCATGCCAATCACCATTCTGGCAATAAACATGGTGACGTAGCCTGGCGCAAACCCGCAGGCCAGAGTACCGCAGGAGAACAGAACAATGCTGGTTATCATCGCCAGCTTACGGCCATAGCGATCGCCCATCGCCCCCAGCAGCAGGCCACCAAACCAGCGTGAGATAAAGGCCGCCGAAATTAAACTCGCGGCTTCCACCGTCGTCAGGCCGAACTCACTTTTTACTTCCGTCAGAACTAAGACAATCAGGACAAAATCGAAGCCATCAAGCAAATATCCCAGCCAGGCGGCGGAGAAGGCACGCCACTGCGGGCGGCTGAGATGGCGGTACCACGGGATGCTTTGGGTAGATATACTCATTTCACTCTCCCGACGATTTATCTGTCGTTTTGCCGGACGGCGGCTGCGCCTTATCCGGCCTGCGTAATGCGTTAGCGTTTTTCCGCCATCAGCTGTTCTGCCAGGGCTTTTAACGCTGGCACAAATTTTTCGTCCACAGGGGAAAACGGCTTGCGGCACAGCGGTACGGAAACCACGTCCATGTAGTGCAGCACCGTTTTCAGACCACGGAAGACGCCGGCTTTGATCAGCAGGTCGATAACCTTATTGCACTCGCTTTGCAGACTCTGCGCGGTGGCGTTATCCCCTTCCCGAACCGCTTTAGCGATTGCCTGGTAGCGCCAGCCCATGATGTTGTACGTACTGCCGATCCCTCCGTCAGCGCCTGCAAGCAGACCGGAGGCGAAGATCTCGTCGTAGCCGTTGTAGAGCACAAGTTCCGGATGCGCACGGCGGATCTGTTCCATCTGGAAGAGATCGCCAGAGGTTTGCTTCAGCGCGCCGACGCCCGGCAGCGTGACCAGGGTGTTGATCTGCTCAAGCGTCAGCTTCACGCCGCTGAGGGCCGGAATGTTGTAAACCACCATCGGTAACCCCTCAGCGGAGTCAATAATTGCACGATAGTGGTCACAGTGTTCTTCAAAGCTGAACGGATAGTAAAACGGGGTGACAGCAGACACGGCGTCAAACCCAAAGCGGGCAGCGGCGGTGGCCAGCCGCTGGCTCTCTGCTGTGCTGACGCAGCCAACATGGGCAATGAGCGTAATTTTCCCCTTCGCCTCTTCCGCCACGATCTCCATGACTTGCTCACGTTCGGAAAGGCTTTGTACAAAAGCCTCTCCTGTTGAACCACCCACATAAAGCCCGTCGATGCCCTGCTCAATATTGAACTGCACCAGACGGCGCAGGCTCTCTGTATCCAGCATTTGTTGTTGAGTAAACGGGGTCAGGAGTGCGGCCATTACGCCGCGTAATTGCGTTGCCATAGTTACCTCAATCGATCGTGTGTTTGTTATAAAGACATACCTTTATACCTGTTATACCAGATCAATTAAGCAGCAGTGGAATACAGAACGCTTATATTGCGATCTGCTTCACTAAAGGATCGTTATTTTTTGGCTTTTGAATGTTGGCCGAAAGCGTGCCAGGTGGCAGAAACGCTATTGAGATGGGTCTGGAGCGCGCGATCGGCCTCATCCGGATCCCGGCGGCGGATCGCATCGACGATCGCAATATGCTGGTGATAGCTGACTTCATTATGCTTATACAGCTCGGCATCCGGCACTTTAGGACGCGCGGCGATCAGCCAGTCGAGCAGCGCAACGTGGATCGCATTAAAGATCGGATTGCCTGGAATTTCCGCCAGCACGCGGTGAAAATCGACGTCGGACCGGATAAACAGGGCGTTATCATCCAGAGACTGGCTGTTGATCTCCAGCGCTTGTGTCAGCCGAGCGATTTGCTCGTCAGTGGCAAATTCAGCGGCAAAACGGACAAGGCTGGATTCAAAGAACAGACGTAGCTGTTCAAAATGGGCAATGCCGCCGGGCTGGGTCAGGAAATCTTTCGCCATGCCTGAAAGCTCGTTGATGATGGTATCGGCAGAAGGCATGGAGACACGGGCACGTTCACCGTTGTTGATCTGCACCAGTCCTTTACGCTTTAGCGCCGCCAGCGCCTCCCGCACCGAAGGGCGACCCACGTTGAAGAACTCCATCAGCTCACGTTCGGAGGGAAGTTGTTCTCCCTGAGCAAACTCTTTGCGGCGGATCATCTGCTCGAGCTCTTCTTCCACCATATCGGACAGCTTTTTGCGCGCCAGAGGACGACGTCGCAGGCTGCGGCCAATAGTTTCATCAGAGTTTTCAGCTTTAAGATCAGTTGGTTTCATTGCAGTCCGGTGCCATAGAAGTAAAACAATTTATCATAACACAGGAAATTAGAGGGGGCGAAAAGGGGCAGAAAGCAAAACAGGCCCGATTGGGCCTGTTTGATTATTTCACGACGCGAAGAGCCGGACGACCACCGCGCGGAGGCGGATCGTCATCAGGATCATTGTCGTCGTGATGATCGGGTTTATCGCCATCGATAAGTGACATCACCGTGTCGCTTTCGCGCTCGTCGGATGCGTTGTCATCATTCAGGCTGGTAACATCTTCATCATACGCCGCTTCCGGCTCGAACATGGTACCCGCACCGTTTTCACGCGCGTAGATAGCCAGCACGGCTGCCAGCGGCACGGAAACCTGACGCGGCACGCCGCCGAAACGCGCGTTGAAGCGCACTTCATCGTTTGCCAGCTCCAGGTTACCCACCGCACGCGGCGCAATATTCAGTACGATTTGTCCGTCACGCGCGTATTCCATTGGAACCAGCACGCCCGGCAACGTCACATCCACAACCAGGTGCGGCGTGAGCTGGTTATCCAGCAGCCATTCATAGAAGGCGCGCAGCAGATAAGGACGGCGTGGAGTAAGTTGTGACATTTCCACAGTCATTAGCCTCGGCCGAGACGCATTTCACGTTCCGGTTCAGTTAAAGATGCCAGGAAAGAGTCGCGCTCAAAGACGCGAGTCATATAGCCTTTCAGCTCTTTTGCGCCAGGACCGCTGAATTCTACGCCCAGGGTTGGCAGACGCCACAGCAGCGGTGCCAGGTAGCAATCCACCAGGCTGAACTCATCGCTCAGGAAGAATGGTTTCTGACCAAACACAGGAGCGATCGCCAGCAGCTCTTCACGCAGTTGTTTACGTGCAGCGTCAGCTTCAGAAGCAGAACCGCTGGTAATCACGTTCATCAGCGAGTACCAGTCTTTTTCGATACGCTGCATGTACAGGCGGCTTTCACCACGCGCTACAGGGTACACAGGCATCAGTGGCGGATGCGGGAAACGCTCATCCAGATATTCCATAATGATACGGGATTCCCACAGGGTCAGCTCGCGATCCACCAGCGTCGGTACGCTTTGGCTCGGGTTGAGATCGATCAGATCCTGAGGCGGGTTATCCTTTTCCACATGCTCGATCTCAAAACTGACACCCTTCTCGGCCAGCACGATACGAACCTGATGGCTATAAATGTCAGTAGGACCAGAAAACAGCGTCATTACCGAACGTTTGTTGGCAGCGACAGCCATGAAAACCTCCAGGTATATTCAGAATTTTTACTGCTACCAGCCCAACAGGGGCCAGCCAGATGTTGTATCGCCCATCCCAGAGAAAACACATTGTTCAAGAAACGAACAAAAAGCGAGTATTCACCGATATTTGGGCAGAAAATTGGATGATAGTTTACCAGATTTTGATGGCTTTGTGGTGAGGGGATTCTGGAAATGTGGAAAAAGAGAAGATATATGCATGGATATTGTGGATAACCTGCGCATTATCCATAAAAAAACCCGCCGAAGCGGGTTTTTCGCCAATCGTTCTGCGTAAGCAGAATGGATTAACGTTTGGAGAACTGTGGACGACGACGTGCTTTACGCAGACCCACTTTCTTACGTTCAACCTGACGCGCGTCACGAGTAACGAAGCCAGCTTTACGCAGTTCAGAACGCAGGGATTCGTCGTACTCCATCAGAGCGCGGGTGATACCGTGACGGATCGCACCTGCCTGACCGGAGATACCACCACCTTTAACGGTGATGTACAGATCCAGTTTTTCTACCATGTCAACCAGTTCCAGCGGCTGGCGAACTACCATGCGGGCAGTTTCGCGACCGAAGTATTGTTCCAGAGAACGCTGGTTGATTACGATTTTACCACTGCCCGGTTTGATGAAAACGCGAGCTGCGGAACTTTTGCGGCGACCAGTGCCGTAGTATTGATTTTCAGCCATTGCCTATAATCCCGATTAGATGTCAAGAACTTGCGGTTGCTGTGCCGCGTGGTTGTGCTCGTTGCCTGCGTAAACTTTCAGTTTACGGAACATAGCACGACCCAGCGGGCCTTTTGGCAGCATGCCTTTAACCGCGATTTCAATCACACGCTCAGGACGGCGGGCAATCATCTCTTCAAAGGTCGCTTCTTTGATACCACCGATGTGGCCGGTGTGGTGATAGTACACTTTGTCAGTACGCTTGTTGCCGGTTACAGCAACTTTATCAGCGTTCAGAACGATGATGTAATCACCGGTATCAACGTGCGGAGTGTATTCCGCTTTATGCTTACCGCGCAGGCGACGAGCCAGTTCAGTAGCCAGACGGCCCAGAGTTTTACCGGTCGCGTCAACAACATACCAGTCGCGCTGTACGGTTTCTGGTTTAGCTGTAAAAGTTTTCATTAAAAGCTTACCCAAATAATAAGTTACACGTTGGTGAACACCCAAACGTTTAGTCAGTTGAGGTTCACACGACAAAGTCCGGCAAACCTACCCCTTCGAATAGCACATGCCGACACATAGAAAGTTTCGGGAAAAAAACCTTCTCGTAACGTGGGGTCGCAAGATTATAGAGAAGTTGAGGTCAAAGATCGACCCTTAAATGTGATTTGGAATGGGTTTTTCGGGGGTGAGTATTGTGCGGTCTGGTGCCCTCACCCCCAGCCCCTCTCCCACAGGGAGAGGGTGGCATTTATGGCATATGCTCCAGCTTCAGGTATTCCTCACTCTGCATCTCCTGCAGGCGCGACAGGCAGCGCTGGAACTCAAACTTCAGCCGCTCGCCCTGGTAAATCTCATATAAAGGTACCTCGGCGCTGACCACCAGCTTGACGTGGCGCTCATAAAACTCGTCCACCAGCGCAATAAAGCGCCGTGCTTCGCTCTCCATCAGCCGCGTCATCACCGGTACGCCCAGCACCATCACGGTGTGGAACAGACGCGAAAGCGCAATATAGTCGTGCTGGCTGCGGGCATCCACGCAGAGCGTCGTAAAGGAGACCGCCAGCGTTTGGTTTTCGACGCCGAGTGTGGGCAGCGGTCGATGGTTAATCTCGAGTTCCGGGGCGTGCTCGCGTTTTGCCCCCGCCAGCGCCAGCCAGAGTGTATCCATCTCGCGGGTGGTCTCTGCATTTAACGGCGAAAGCCACAGGTGCGCCTGGGTCAGCGTGCGCAGACGATAATCGACACCGGCATCGACGTTCATGATGTCGCAGTGCTGCTTGATGGCATCGATGGCGGGCAGGAAGCGTGCCCGCTGCAGGCCGTTGCGGTACAGCTCGTCCGGCGGGATATTCGACGTGGCCACCAGCGTGATCCCGCGGGCAAATAGCGCTTTCATCAGGCCGCCTAACAGCATGGCATCGGTGATGTCAGACACAAAAAACTCATCGAAGCAGAGTACGTCCGTTTCCGCCTTGAACCGGTCGGCCACAATCTCCAGCGGATCGCTTTTGCCCTGCAGTGCGGTCAGTTCTTCATGCACCCGCAGCATAAAACGATGGAAGTGCAGACGCTGTTTACGTGCTCCAGGCAGGCTCAGATAAAACAGGTCCATCAGCCAGGTTTTTCCACGACCGACCCCGCCCCACATATATAGACCGCGCAACGGCGCGTGAGCCTGTGGCGATTTTTTACCGAGCAACCGCCCAAACGCCGCCTTTAGCCCGCCGTTCTGTTCGACTTCAGCGGGTTTTGCCGTGAGCTCCTGATAAATCATCTCCAGACGGTTTACCGCCTCACGTTGAACGTCGTCAGGCTGATGAGTGCCCTCGTTAAGGGCCTGTTGATATCGCGATGCAGGGGACAGGTTTTGCATAATCTTATTGTTATTCCTTCAATTAACGCTCACCAGCAGACGTGACTGATGAAAAAAAGGCCGTTCTACACTACGCGATGATACGTCAGGATTCCACTTCTGCAGAAATAGCGGTTATAGTGGCATTATCAGGCACAGGCAGGAGCCGAGCCAACACCCTACGGAACAACAAGACAACGGGAGAAGTTCATGACCTGGGAATATGCGCTAATCGGTTTAGTCGTCGGCATCGTCATCGGTGCTGTGGCCATGCGTTTCGGTAATCGCAAATTGCGTCAGCAGCAGTCACTGCAGTACGAACTGGAAAAGAACAAAGCTGAACTGGAAGAGTATCGTGAAGAGCTGGTCAGCCATTTTGCCCGTAGCGCCGAGCTGCTGGACAACATGGCGACCGACTATCGTCAGCTGTATCAACATATGGCAAAAAGCTCCAGCAGCCTGCTGCCGGAAATGACCGCGGAAACCAACCCGTTCCGCAACCGTCTGGCAGACTCTGAAGCCGGTAACGATCAGGCGCCCGTTCAGATGCCTCGCGACTATTCCGATGGCGCGTCCGGCCTGCTGCGCGGCGGTGTAAAACGCGATTAATCGCACAACCAGAATTTATTTTACGGGCGCAGCGATTGCGCCCGTCCTTTCCTGATGACCCCAGCTATCATTTAGTTAAACACCTCATTGTTCAGCGGTTTAAAATTCAATAACATCAACGTGTTTTTAGGGCCGTTTTTCCTTTATTCCAGGTTACGAGAGTCAACATCGATGAAGAAAAAAAACCAGCTGTTGAGCGCTATCGCGTTAAGTGTCGGGTTATCTCTCTCGGCGTCCGTCCCTGTATTTGCCGCCCTTCCCTCCCAGGTGCCTGGCCAGGCGGCCATTCCAAGCCTCGCGCCCATGCTGGAAAAAGTGTTGCCTGCAGTCGTCAGCGTTCAGGTTGAGGGCACCGCAGTACAAAGCCAACGCGTCCCTGAAGAACTGAAAAAATATTTTGGCGATGAGTCTCCCGACCAGCAGGCTCAGCCTTTTGAAGGCCTGGGTTCTGGCGTCATTATTGATGCAGCAAAAGGCTATATCCTGACCAACAACCACGTCATCAGCCACGCCGATAAGATCAGCGTCCAGCTGAACGATGGCCGTGAATTTGATGCCAAACTGATCGGCGGCGATGACCAGAGCGACATCGCGCTGCTGCAGGTGCAAAACCCGAGCAACCTGACCCAGATTGCCATCGCGGATTCCGACAAACTGCGCGTCGGCGACTTTGCCGTCGCCGTGGGCAACCCCTTTGGCTTAGGGCAGACCGCCACCTCCGGGATCGTCTCGGCGCTCGGGCGCAGCGGCCTCAATCTGGAAGGGCTGGAAAACTTTATCCAGACCGATGCCTCCATCAACCGTGGTAACTCCGGCGGGGCATTGCTCAACCTTAACGGTGAGCTGATTGGGATTAACACGGCGATTCTGGCCCCGGGCGGCGGCAGCATCGGGATCGGTTTTGCTATCCCCAGCAATATGGCCAAAACCCTGGCGCAGCAGCTGATCCAGTTCGGTGAAATCAAACGCGGGCTGCTGGGTATTAAAGGTATGGAGATGAGCGCGGATATCGCTAAAGCGTTTAACATCAACGTACAGCGCGGGGCATTTGTCAGTGAAGTGCTGCCTAATTCCGGCTCGGCAAAAGCAGGTATCAAATCGGGCGATGTGATCGTCAGTCTGAACGACAAACCGCTTAGCAGCTTTGCAGAACTGCGTTCACGGATTGCCACAACGGAACCTGGCGCCAAAGTGAAGCTGGGCCTGATACGTGACGGCAAGCCGCTTGACGTTGAAGTGACGCTGGATAAGAGCACCTCATCCTCGGCCAGTGCGGAGCTTATCGCCCCGGCGCTGCAGGGGGCGACGTTGAGCGACGGGCAGCTGAAGGACGGTACGAAAGGCATTAGCATCGACACCGTCGAGAAGAGCAGCCCTGCCGCACAGGCCGGATTGCATCAGGATGACGTGATTATCGGTGTAAACCGCAACCGCGTGCAGTCTATTGCCGAACTGCGCAAGGTGCTGGAAACTAAACCGGCGGTTATTGCCCTGCAGGTCATGCGTGGCAATGAGTCCATCTATATTCTGTTGCGCTAAGCATTTGCGACCCGGACATCACCGCTGCGTGTGATGTCCGGATAACTCATGTTATGCTGCAAATCGTTCCTTTTTTAACGACACGCGCATCATGCTTTTAAAGCTCTTACGTTCTACTGTCATCGGTTTGATTGTCGCTGGCCTGCTGCTGCTGGCGCTGCCGTCTTTACGTCAGTTCAATAAACTGTCGGCTCCCCAGTTCGATAGCACGGATGAAACACCGGCCACCTATAACCAGGCCGTTCGCCGTGCCGCACCTGCCGTGGTTAACGTCTATAACCGCGGCCTGAATACCTCAGCCCATAATCAGCTGGAGATCCGTACCCTCGGCTCCGGCGTGATCATGGACGAGCGCGGCTACATTATTACCAACAAGCACGTCATTAACGATGCCGACCAGATCATCGTCGCTCTGCAGGATGGCCGCGTGTTTGAGGCGTTACTCGTTGGCTCTGACAGCCTGACCGACCTGGCCGTCCTGAAGATTAACGCCACGGGCGGTTTGCCGGTCATCCCGATCAACCGTAAACGTACCCCGCATATTGGTGACGTCGTACTGGCTATCGGTAACCCTTACAACCTGGGTCAGACCATCACCCAGGGGATTATCAGCGCGACCGGTCGTATTGGTTTGAACCCCTCCGGGCGGCAGAACTTCCTGCAAACCGATGCCTCCATCAACCACGGTAACTCCGGCGGGGCGCTGGTCAACTCGCTGGGCGAGCTGATGGGTATCAATACCCTCTCGTTCGATAAGAGTAACGACGGTGAGACGCCGGAAGGGATCGGCTTTGCCATTCCGTTCCAGCTGGCGACCAAAATTATGGATAAGCTGATCCGCGACGGACGCGTGATCCGCGGCTATATCGGTATCGGCGGGCGCGAAATTGCGCCGATGCATACCCAGGGCGGCGGTATCGATCAGATTCAGGGCATCGTGGTTAACGAGGTGGCACCGGGTGGTCCGGCGGCTAACGCGGGGATTCAGGTAAACGATGTCATTGTGTCGGTCAACGGCACGCCAGCGGTCTCTGCGCTGGAGACGATGGATCAGGTGGCAGAAATTCGCCCGGGTTCTATCATCCCGGTTGAGGTCATGCGCAACGATAAGAAACTGACGCTGCACGTGACGATTCAGGAATACCCGGCCACTAACTGACAGGCATAAAAAAACGGAGCGATAAGCTCCGTTTTTTTTTCCGGGAGACGGTTCGTATTACTTGTTAACGAACTCTTCGCCCAGGGTGATATCTTTCTTCAGCGTATCCAGCATGCCTTCCATCGCGTGTTGTTCAAACGCGCTCAGCGTACCAATAGATTTACGCTCTTCGATACCGTTTTTACCCAGCAGCAGCGGCTGAGAGAAGAAGCGAGCGTGTTCGCCATCGCCTTCAACGTAAGCGCATTCAACAACGCCTTTCTCGCCCTGCAGAGCGCGAACCAGTGACAGACCGAAACGTGCAGCCGCCTGGCCCATAGACAGGGTTGCAGAACCGCCACCCGCCTTCGCTTCCACCACTTCGGTGCCCGCGTTCTGGATGCGTTTGGTCAGGTCAGCCACTTCCTGCTCGGTGAAGCTCACGCCTGGGATCTGCGACAGCAGAGGCAGGATGGTGACGCCAGAGTGACCGCCGATGACCGGTACTTCCACTTCTGTTGGCTGTTTGCCTTTCAGCTCAGCAACAAAGGTGTTGGAACGGATGATATCCAGCGTGGTTACGCCGAACAGTTTGTTTTTGTCGTAAACACCCGCTTTCTTCAGCACTTCTGCCGCGATAGCCACGGTGGTGTTCACCGGGTTAGTGATGATACCGATGCATGCTTTCGGGCAGATTTCTGCAATCTGCTGCACCAGGTTTTTCACGATGCCCGCGTTGACGTTGAACAGGTCTGAACGATCCATGCCTGGCTTACGCGCCACGCCTGCAGAAATCAGCACCACGTCGGCCCCCTGCAGCGCAGGACGTGCATCTTCACCGGAGAAGCCTTTGATTTTTACAGCAGTTGGGATGTGGCTCAGGTCAACCGCCACGCCTGGGGTTACCGGAGCAATATCGTACAGGGAGAGTTCTGAGCCTGAAGGCAGTTGGGTTTTCAGTAGTAGGGCAAGCGCCTGGCCGATACCACCAGCAGCGCCGAGGACTGCGACTTTCATCCTAAACTCCTTATTATGGTTAACTTAAGTATCTGTAAATCCGTTGCGGCGACCATAATTCAGCAAGTAAATAATTACAATTTTCGTAGCTAAAGAATTTGAGGTCACGCGACTTTATCTCTCACCAGAAAACTATCTGACGACAGAGGGCAACGCATTAAGAGGTGGTTACAATACACCCTGCCCCGCCACCAAAACAACATCATTTTGATAACATTTAATTTACTTTTAAGCTTATTTGCGCGGCGTGACCCAGGCATGTTTTCTGATAACGAAATCTGATAAAATCACTCCCTTTCATAACATTATTTCAGCCTGGCGCTGAGTAGATAATTTGCATAAAAATTCATCCACATGCATAATAATGTTGTTTCTATCGTCATATTCCGGGTGACTTATGCGAAGCTCGTCTAAGCAAGAAGAATTAGTAAAGGCGTTTAAGGCGCTACTCAAAGAAGAGAAATTCAGTTCTCAGGGAGAAATTGTTCAGGCGCTGCAGGAACAAGGCTTCGATAACATCAATCAGTCGAAAGTCTCCCGCATGTTAACGAAATTTGGCGCGGTGCGTACGCGTAACGCCAAGATGGAGATGGTCTATTGCCTGCCGGCAGAACTTGGCGTGCCGACCACCTCCAGCCCGCTCAAAAACCTGGTTCTGGATATCGATCATAACGACGCCGTCGTGGTGATCCACACAAGCCCGGGTGCCGCGCAGCTGATTGCCCGCATGCTGGACTCGCTGGGTAAAACGGAAGGTATTCTCGGGACTATCGCCGGCGATGACACTATCTTTACCACACCGGCTAGCGGTTTCTCCGTGAAAGATCTCCACGAAGCCATTCTGGTACTGTTCGAACAGGAACTCTAATCCCCTCTCCCCGTAGCGCCGCTGCGGGGATCGTTCTGCTTCCGCTGCGTTCTCCCCTCTTTTCTACTGCCCTTCACTTTGACAAATAGTGCTTTTTACCACCCGTTAACATTCATCTGGTGAATGCTAAATCAAAAAATCGCACAAAAAATCAAAAGCTGGTATCCAGATGATTTAATTAGAGATAGTCATCCATAATGAACAAAAAACGCCCAACATTATGCAATTTGGTTATAAAAAACAGACTAGTTAACACGTAATAACAATGGAAACCATTAGTCTGATATTAATTTTTACCGTTATTAGTGTATACTTGATTTTGTGATGAGGGTCACGAAACAAGACCCCACTAAAAAATTCGACGAGGTAAAAATCATGAAAATCAAATCAACTGTAGCGGCGCTCAGCGTCCTGTCCGTCCTGTCATTCGGTGCTTTCGCAGCAGACTCTATCAATGCTGACCAGGCGCAATCCCGCCAGGCCATCGGTACGGTTTCTGTCGGCGCGGTCGGCACATCGCCAATGGACATGCATGAGATGCTGAACAAAAAAGCGGAAGAACAGGGTGCGTCATCCTATCGCATCATCGAAGCGCGTTCTGGTGACCACTGGCACGCCACCGCTGAGCTGTACAAATAAGTTTTAGTAATAGCTGAAAACGTAAATCTCCACTCAACGGCACCAGGCATAAAAATAGCGGTTCAACCCTTCTCGCCGTTGAGTAAAAACCCTATTCAGGAGTAAAGACTATGAAAACCAAATTGATCATCGCAACCCTCGGTCTGGCATCCGTTCTCTCTTTCGGCGCGAGCGCAGCCGTACAGCAGGTAAATGCCGACCAGGCACAAAATCTACAGCGTATGGGCAGCGTCTCCGTAACGTCTGTCACCGGTTCACCGATGGATATTCGTCACGAACTTGCCGCCAAAGCTGAAAAAGCAGGCGCCAGCAGCTATCGCGTCACCGAACTGAATCAGGGTGACCACTGGCATGCAACGGCAGAGCTGTATAAATAAACCCTCGTCGTATCTCATCATACGACTTGCCCCTGGCCTCATGGTCAGGGGCTTTTTTTCACTCAATGCCGCGCGTTAAAGCGCAGCTGCCCTTCAAGCTCTTCTTCCGCTTCATCGAACAGCAATATCAGCGCGCCAAAACGTCTTCGCAGCTTATCGGGCAAATGGATGAACTCAATTTCCAGCGGTAGCGGCAACAGGCTGCCGGTGACCACGTCCCACAGCGTATCCAGATTCGTCACGCTTTCCCGTTCAAGATCAAACACCCGGATAAATTCACGGTAGAAGTCTTCCTGACTGTCGATCTCGTCAAAATCAAACGTATAGGTTTTCATTGCCAGCCACCCAGTCCAGGCGAGCGGCAGATGCCGCCCTGTCTATTATAATCCCCCAATATGCAGGGTTTTAACTTCCAGATACTCTTCCAGCCCCAGCACGGAGCCCTCTCGTCCAAGGCCTGACTCTTTTACGCCGCCAAAGGGGCCGAGCTCCGTGGAGACGGCGCACTCGTTGATGCCGATCATCCCGCTTTCGATGGCCTGTGAAACGCGGAAGACCCGTGAGAGATTCTGGGTGTAGAAGTAAGCCGCCAGCCCATAGGGCGTGTTGTTGGCGCGCTGGATGACTTCATCTTCCGAGGTGAACCGGAAGCACGCCGCCACCGGGCCAAAGGTCTCTTCCTCTGCCAGCTTCATGCCCTCATGGCAGTCGCCCAGTACGGTTGGCATCCAGAAATTCCCGCCAAGCGGATGAGGCTTACCCCCTGCCAGGATGGTTGCGCCCCGGGCAACGGCATCGTCGACATGCTCACGCACCTTGTTGACCGCAGAAGGTTCAATCAGCGGCCCGACCACGACCCCGTCTTCAAGACCATTACCCACCTTCAGCGCATTCACCGCATCGGCGAGTTTATTCACAAATTTGTCGTAGACGGTTTCCTGAATATAAAAACGGTTCACGCTGACGCAGACCTGCCCGGCATTGCGGAACTTGTTGGCGATCGCGCCCTTAACCGCTGCGTCGATGTCCGCATCCTCAAAAACGATATACGGGGCATTTCCCCCCAGCTCCATCGAGACTTTTTTCATGGTTTCGGCAGCGTTACGCACCAGCGTTTTGCCGACGGAGGTTGAGCCGGTAAAGGAGATTTTACGCACGTCGCGGCTTGCCATGATCGCATCGCTGATTTCATGCGTATTCCCGGCCACGGCGTTGAGCACGCCGTCGGGCACACCGGCCTGTTTCGCCAGCGTAAGCAGCGCAAACGCGCTGAGCGGCGTGTTGTTGGCCGGTTTAATGACCCCGGTGCATCCGGCCGCCAGCGCCGGGCCTAACTTGCGGGTGAGCATGGCCATCGGGAAGTTCCACGGCGTAATCGCCGCAACCACACCAATAGGCTCACGGGTCGCCAGAATGCGTGAGCCGGGTTTGATCGGCGGAATAATTTCACCGTTTGCCCGTTTGGCCTCTTCGGCAAACCACTGGATAAAGCTGGCGGCGTACTCGACTTCTCCCTCCGCCTCTTTCAGGGGCTTGCCCTGTTCGGTGGTCATCAACCGCGCGAGCCAGCTTTTATTCTCAATAATCAGTTCGTACCAGCGATAGAGAATCGCCGAGCGTTCTTTCGCGGTTTTGGCACGCCATGCCGGGAAGGCCTGGGTAGCCGCTGCGATAGCGTCTTCGGTTTGCGCTTTACCCGCTTTTGCGACTTTAGCAATGACCTCGCCGGTCGCGGGATTCAGCACATCAAAGGTTGTATCCAGCGTTTTCCAGATTCCGTTGACCAGATAACCGGTCTGAAAAAGGATGTGGTCCTGAAGCGCCTGGGTCGTCATGTGTTCTCCCTTTCTGAAATGTAAGAACGTGCTGGAATAAGTATAGCCACAAAAAAACCGACGCTTTTGGCGTCGGTTTTTTACTTCAGTCAGTTATCCGTGAGGGCATTCTGGTAGCGATGCAGCATAAACACCAGCCGTCCTACCGGCTCGGTCACCTGAGGCGGTGCCTCCCAGTGCTTGAGCTTTTCCTGATAGGTATCGAGCTCTTCAAGAAGCTGCGTAAAGTAGCGACGCCGTTTGTCATCGCTGCTGGCAGAAAGCACGTGATCGGCGGTACGACGCAGCTGGCGGTGGTATGCCGACAGATCGTCGTTGATCGGCACGGGCGCGTTACGCAAACGCTGGTGCGCAATGATCATGGTTAACGCCAGGCGGAACTTCGCGATATCGCCCGGGAACTTGTTCAGCAGTAAAAACAGCTGCTGGTAGAGCGCGGGCAGGTGGTTCTCTTTACGGCGCGCGGTATTGGTTGTTAAAGACGACACGGCAGCCGACACAAACTGGTTCAGCAGCACGCGGCCCGTTCTTGCCTGCGAGTTATCCCGCACCAGCAGTATCACCATCATGGCCAGGAAACAGCCCACCAGCTGACCTAACGCACTGTCGAGGAACTGGCTGAAATGGAAGGTCATCGGGTTATCGAGCACGATGATGTTAATCGTACTCGCCAGCGCCCCCAGCGATCCCAGACGCCGCTTTTGCACTTCAATGCCGATAAAGAACGCCATTACCGCCAGGCTAATACAGAGCAGCAGCATGCTCTGTTGCGTCGACGGGATGATGACCAGGAAATAGAGCGCGCCTATCGGCAACGCGGCAATGGTACCGTAGAGGAAATCAATGGCGACCATACGCGGGTTAGGCAGACGCATCGCCAGTGCGGTCACGACGGCAATCATCACCATCGCGCCGCTGCCGGACGTCCAGCCCGTCCACAGCCAGAACAGCGTGCCAAGCATGCAGGCAAGCGTCGTACGCCAGAAGTTAACCATCGCGTGATGGCGCTCGGCGGATTCCGCTTTGATCACCACTTCCCCCTGCAGCACCTCTTCTTCCGCCGCGCTGATTTTGGTGTTACCGATCACGCCGCGCTTCAGCAGCAGATAGCGCGTCGCGGCGCCGACCCAGGTGTAGATGGTCACCGGCGTGTCGCGCTCCCCGGTCCAGGCAATCACCCGGCGCATGCGCTTAAGCTGCTTATGCACGTCCTGTACGGTTTCCACCGGCTCGGCAAACAGTTCGCGGAACGTATCGGTGACCACTTCCGGCCGGGTGTTCTGAATCAGATAGGTTTCACAGGCCTGGGTAATCAGCGTCAGAGAGACGGTGTTGAGGGCTTTCAGGCGTCGATTCGCGCGGGCCCAGCGCGAGGACTCCATATTAAGATTGCTGCGCATCCCTTCCAGCGCCTGCGTACGACGTACCAGCCCGCTCCAGGCTTTATCCACCTCTTCGCTGTCGCCATGCTTAATACACAGCTGCATCAGCTGATACTGGGCAACGATCAGCGCGTCAAGCTCACGGTCGACTTCCTGCTTGATGGAGCGCGGGGAGAAAAGCAGGTCAGCGACGATCGCGCTGACAATACCAATCACAATTTCGCTGCATCGCTCCACCGCAAACTGCGGGGCCAGCAGCGGCTCGGACTGGATGGTGATGATAATAATCAGCGCGGTATAGCCCGCCAGCCCCCAGGCGTAGGAGTTCTCCACTTTCACCAGAGACGAGATCCAGGTGCAGAAACCCGCCCAGATGCAGCAGACCATCAGCATCAGCAGCGGGGTGCGGATCATCAAAATAATAATGGTCAGCGCCGCGAAACAGCCGATAAACGTTCCGATAATACGCAGCATCCCGCGATAGCGGATCGCGCCTGAATAGGGTTCCCCGCCCGCGGCAAAGGCAGGACCCGCCGCGACAATCGCAGCCGTCAGGACTGCCCAGCGAGGGGTTTCAAGCTGGAAGTGGAAGCCAACAAACAGCGCCAGCACGATGGCGCACGCCAGCTTCACGGCGAAGCGAATGTGCTGGCTGGCGATGGAAAAGATACCCATGGCGATTAACCAAACTCGCGCAGGCGGTGGGCAATTTTACGGAAGAACGAGTCCTGGCTGGCATCCCGGTCCTTTTCACCGGTGATCACCACCGTCGCCGTGGTACCCGCAGGCCACAGATTTCCCTGCTGTTCATCCAGATGAATACGTACCGGCACGCGCTGGGCCAGACGCACCCACTCCAGGTTGGAATCGACCGTCGCCATCCCTTTGGCATCGTTAGAACTGCTGGAGTTAGTCACCCCTGCGGCAACGCTGTCGACGGTGCCTTTAAAGACGCGGTTGCTGCCGAGCGGCGTGATTTCCGCCCGGTAACCCGGACGCACGCCTTCCAGCTTGGTCTCTTCCATATAGGCGAGCACGTAGAAGGAGTTCTGTTTAACCAGCGCCACGGCGGTTGAGCCACGGGTAATGAACTCCCCGGCATAGACGTTGAGGTTGGTGACCCAGCCATCGGACGGCGCGCGGATCACGGTGCGCTCGAGATCGAGCTTCGCCAGATCGCGCGTTGCCTGCGCTTTCGCCAGCTGGTGCAGCACGGTTTGCAGCACGTTGTTGGACTGGTCAATCTCTTCGCGGGACATTGCCTGAACGCCCAGCTGATTACGGCGGCCTGCCTCGCGGCGTTTCTCCGCAGCGAGCGCCTGATAATAGGCCACGTCCGCTTCCGCCTCTTCCAGCGCTTTCTGGTAACGAGGCTGGTCGATGGTGAACAGGACCTGATCTTTTTTCACCAGCTGGTTATCGTGGACGTTAACCGCCGTGATAAGACCGGCTACGTCGGGGGCGATGGCCACCACATCGGCGCTGAAGCGTGCATCACGCGTCCACGGCGATTCGGTGTAATAAACCCAGGCGCGGAAAATAGCGATGAAGGCGAGGATAACCAGCGCCATGGTGATGGCAGTGCGGGAGATATTTCTTGTT
The DNA here is from genome assembly GCF_049236945.1 of Enterobacter cloacae complex sp. SHL020. NCBI lineage: Bacteria > Pseudomonadati > Pseudomonadota > Gammaproteobacteria > Enterobacterales > Enterobacteriaceae > Enterobacter > Enterobacter cloacae complex sp. SHL020. The sequence continues at coordinate 38,448 of NZ_JBMKJF010000015.1, read as the reverse complement.
AGCGTTTTCACATCAACCTCAGACAAACATGCGCGATATCAGGTAAAACAGGCAGCAATACAGCGCGGTATTGAACAATGCAGGGTGCCAGACGAAATCGTAGATCCCGGTAGGGACCAGCACCTTGCGCACCAGCCAGAAGATCGCCAGTGATAAAAGAAGCTCGAAAAATATCGGTGGGAACGACAAACCGAACACCACGATAACGGGAAACAGACTCATGTTGACCTTGATAAGAGAGAGTGCAGGCTTCAGAATTTTTTAGCGCACGCCACCGCAGGAGAGCAAGAAACGCCGGGCGAGAATGGCGCAGCCGTTATGTAATTAATAATATATTAACGTAACTGTTATGCTGTTATCTATAATATGTGATCTAAATCACTTTTAAGCCAGAGTGAACAATGGAACGTTTAAAACGCATGTCGGTCTTCGCCAAAGTGGTTGAGCTGGGCTCGTTTACCGCCGCTGCCCGCCAGCTTCAGATGAGCGTCTCATCCATCAGCCAGACGGTGTCCAAACTGGAAGATGAGCTTCAGGTCAAGCTGCTCAACCGCAGTACCCGCAGCATTGGGCTGACGGAAGCGGGTAAAATTTACTATCAGGGCTGTCGCCGCATGCTGCTTGAAGTGCAGGATGTTCACGAACAGCTCTATGCCTTTAACAACACCCCCATCGGTACGCTGCGCATCGGGTGTTCTTCAACTATGGCACAAAATGTTCTCGCTGCCATGACGGCAGATATGCTGAAAGAATATCCCGGGCTTACCGTTAATCTGGTGACGGGTATCCCGGCGCCGGACCTGATTGCCGACGGCCTGGACGTGGTGATCCGCGTCGGCGCACTGCAGGATTCCAGCCTGTTCTCGCGACGGCTGGGCAGCATGCCGATGGTGGTCTGCGCCTCGAAAAGCTATCTGGCGCAGTACGGGGTTCCGGAGAAACCCGCCGATCTCGCCAACCACTCGTGGCTGGAGTATAGCGTGCGGCCCGATAATGAATTTGAGCTGATCGCTCCGGAAGGGATCTCCACCAAACTGCTGCCGGAAGGGCGGTTTGTCACCAACGATCCGATGACCATTTCACGCTGGCTGGTGGCCGGCGCCGGGATCGCCTACGTGCCGTTAATGTGGGTGATCAACGAGATCAACAGCGGCGTGCTGGAGATCCTCTTCCCGCGCTACCAGTCCGATCCGCGTCCGGTGTACGCCCTGTATACCGAAAAAGACAAACTCCCGCTCAAGGTACAGGTGTGTATTAACTATCTGACCGAATATTTTGTGGACGTGGCGGAGCTGTTTCAGGGGATGCGGGGGAGAAGGAAGGAATAATCGATTTAACGCTGAAAGTATATGAGCGATGAATATTTCCAGGATGAAACTCCTCTGCATTCTGGAATATTCCTTCGTCACTATCAGGAATAGAGAATTGACACTGCCGCCGTCTGCCCTTTACCTTAATAACAGTCAGCCTTTCAGACTGTTATTAATTTGTTGCTGATATGAATAATAAAATGAATTCCGCAGGATGATGTTAAACAAGGAAAACAAATGAATCTATTTGAACAAACACCGCCTTCACGCAGGCGCTATGGGCTTGCTGCGTTCATCGGTTTAATTGCAGGGATTGTCTCCGCCTTTGTCAAATGGGGAGCCGAGGTGCCACTTCCGCCACGCAGTCCCACCGATTTATTCACCGGCGCATGCGGGCCCGAGCAATTAATAAGAGCCGCCAGCCAGATTGACTGCTCACGAAACTTCTTAAACCCTCCCTATGTATTTTTACGCGACTGGCTGGGCGTCGTCGATCCTAACGCGGCGGTTTATACATTTGCCGGACATATATTTAACTGGGTCGGCGTAACACATATTATTTTCTCAATCGTGTTCGCTGTAGGTTATTGTGTAGTTGCGGAAGTCTTTCCGAAAATTAAACTCTGGCAGGGTTTGCTGGCGGGTGCGTTAGCTCAGCTTTTTGTTCATATGATCTCCTTCCCTCTGATGGGGCTGACGCCACCGCTGTTTGAGCTGCCGTGGTATGAACACGTGTCAGAGATCGTGGGCCATCTGATCTGGTTCTGGTCGATTGAAATCATTCGTCGTGATTTGCGTAATCGCATCACTCACGAGCCGGATCCGGAGATACCGCTGAGTAACTTACGCTAAAAAAAGGCGCTACATCAGTAGCGCCATTTTTTTAAGCTGGGTCAGGTCAGGCCGTGCCGCCCACCGTCAGGTTGTCTACCTTCAGCGTTGGCTGGCCTACACCAACCGGCAGGCTCTGGCCCTCTTTACCGCAGACGCCTACGCCGTTATCCAGCTTCAGATCGTTACCGACCATAGAGATCTGCTGCATGGCTTCAATACCGGAGCCAATCAGCGTTGCACCCTTCACCGCTTTGGTCACTTTGCCTTTCTCGATCAGATACGCTTCTGACGTGGAGAAAACAAACTTACCGGAGGTAATGTCCACCTGGCCGCCGCCAAAGTTTGGCGCAAAGATACCGTAATCAACGGATTCGATAATCTCCTGCGGCGTGGATTTGCCCGGCAGCATGTACGTATTGGTCATGCGCGGCATCGGCAGGTGCGCGTAGGATTCACGACGGCCATTACCCGTCGGCGCAACGCCCATCAGACGCGCGTTGAGTTTGTCCTGCATGTAGCCTTTCAGCACGCCGTTTTCGATCAGCACGTTGTACTGGCCTGGCGTACCTTCGTCGTCGATAGCCACCGAGCCGCGACGATCGCGCATGGTGCCGTCATCCACAACGGTGCACAGTTCAGAGGAGACAAGCTGCCCGATCTGACCGCTGAATACGGACGTCCCGCGACGATTAAAGTCGCCTTCCAGGCCATGGCCTACCGCCTCGTGCAACAGCACGCCCGGCCAGCCAGCGCCCAGCACCACCGGGAATGAGCCCGCCGGCGCCGCGACGGCATTCAGATTCACCAGCGCCATGCGCACGGCTTCTTTCGCCCATGCGTCGGCGCGTGCTTCACCGTCAACGTCGCCCAGGAACCAGTCATAGCCGAAACGACCGCCGCCGCCGCTTGAGCCGCGCTCGCGTTTGCCGTCGTCATCGACCTGCACGCTGATTGACAGACGCACCAGCGGACGAACATCCGCTGCCAGAGTGCCATCCGTTGCCGCCACCAGAATCAGTTCATAGACACCGCTCAAGCTGGCAGAGACTTCCTGCACGCGTTTGTCCGCCGCGCGGGCGACTTTGTCTACGCGACGCAGGATATCCAGCTTCTCTTCACGACTCATGCTCTGCAGCGGATCGATGCTGGTATAGAGCGCAGAGTGCTGCACTTCTCCCAAAGTTTTCACGCGACCATCGCCGGTATCACGCACAATAGTACGTGCGGCCTGCGCGCTCTGTTCAAGTGCGGTGAGGCTAATCTGATCGGCATAGGCGAAACCGGTTTTCTCGCCGCTGACGGCACGGACGCCGACGCCCTGGTCAATGTTGTAGGAGCCATCTTTGATGATGCTGTCTTCTAAAACCCAGGATTCGTGATAGCTCGACTGGAAATAAAGGTCGCCGTAGTCGAGACGGCGTTCGGTCAGTTGACCAAGAATGGAAAACAGGTCCTGATGGCTCAGGCCGTTCGCTGCGAGCAAATGTTCACTTACCAGGTTCAGACTCATCGTATTGCTACTCGTTCGTTGCCGCCCGTGGCGGTATAAAGATCGTATTTATTGAGAGTGAGGCAATTACCTGCCCACGTCAAATCATTGCTGTGCATCTTTGCGCGGCTGGCGCAGCACCTCGTTAATCTGCGGTTTATCTACCGGACCGGTAATGCGGTAGCGCAGAATGGAGACCTTGCTCCACAGCGGACCCAGCACTTTGCTGGCGGCAAACACCGCCGCACCGACAATCGGGTTCACCACAAAGGCCGCCGCCACGCCCACGCTCGCGGAAATTTCCGGCGCCACCACGGCTTCCATATCCAGCTCGCGACGCACGAGGTTAACGGAGCCTTTCATGGCGATATCCGCTTCCAGGCCATCCACCAGCGTGTCGTCCGTATGCAGAACGCCGTCCTTGATCCACGCCGTGCTGCGGATGGAATCGTAGTAGAAACCTTCGCTGAAGGTATCGCTGAAATCGAAGCGCAGCTTGCGCAGCAGCGCATCAAAACTCAGCAGGCGCAGGATCTGCCCGGCGCGCCCCGTGCTCACGTCGGCGATCTCACCTTTACCGAAGTGGGTTTTCAGAATGCCGTTCAGCGAGGCTTCATCCGGCTTCCACGGGGCGTCACGCCAGTGAAGATCGTAATCGACGTCAAACGACGAGCCGCGCAGCGGCGTGCTGATACCAAAGAAATTGGCTGCCGCATCCAGCTTGTTGCCTTTAATGTCGCCCTTCAGGGACGTTCGCTGCTCACCCGGGTTATTCACCCATTCCCCTGCGGCCGTCATGCGGCCAAAACCGGTATCAACCAGGCCGCCGGAGAGCGTAAGCGTGTTGGCCTGAATAGTGAAATCACCGTCGATACGGCCATATTTCTGCCCCCACAGCCAGCACTCCGCACAGCGCAGTTGGAGATCGGGCCAGCCGCTAAAATCGACGCGGGAGACATTACTCAACGGCGACGCCGCTGCCGTTTTGTCTTTCCCGCTCGCGGCGCTTGCCGGGTTGTAATAGAGGTAGCGGATCGCCGCCTGCCACGGCGAGTGATTGCGCATGGTCAGCGTGCCGTTGATCTCCCTTCCCTGGGCCTCCACCTTCGTACCGTTAGCGCCAGGCTGTGAAACAAGACTCAGGTTGTTCCACTGCTGTCCGCCCAGCATCAGCGACGGCGTGCGTACGGTAATGGTTTGTGGGAACTGGGCAGCTTCATCAACGTTCTGCCCGACGCCTTTCTGGAACAGCGCCAGCCACTCAGCACCGTCCATCGGCGGGAGATTCAGCTCAATGCCAGCCTGCTCCGGCAGCGGCGGCGTGGAGCGGCTATCCGTTGTCCAGATGGCTTTGTCGAGGGTGAGCTTGCGGTTAAGCAGCCAGCGGCTGTTGAAGTGGTTTGTCCCGCCCGCGCTTCCGGTCAGCGCGAAGCTGTTCAGGTTGCCATCGACGTTCAGCTTTACCGGCAGCGGCTGTCCGGCCTGTTTATCCAGCGGCGCAGGCAGCTGGCTCTGAAGATTTTTCAGATCGCCCGTGATGTCGACCTTGTACCGGGCGCCCGCGTGATAAGGCAGGTCAATTGCCACTTTACCCTGCCAGGCAACCGCGCCCTGCACTGACGCCTCAATGGGCTTCGGCAGGACGTCCATGCGCGCGGGCTGCCAGTTACCGTCCAGATTGACGGCCACCTGATAAGCCTTTTCAGCCTCGGTGGTCGTGAAGTCGATATTAACGGGCTGATTAAACCAGTTGGCCGTAAGCGGCTCGCTCTTCAGGTTACCGTTCTCAAAGCTGAACTGCCCGCTGAGATTTTTCAGGGTGCTCTCAAGGGGTTTGATGAACAGGCTGTTGTTCTTCAGGCGGACGTCGCCTTTAGCGGTGGTCATCTCTCCGTCCAGCGGGATATCAAGATGTAAGCGAGCATTCACATCGCCATCAAGCTGCAGCTGCTGAAGCGTCGCCGCCAGCGACTCTTTCAGCGGCGTCTCCTCAAAGTACGGCCCTACCGCTTTGCCCGGGCCGTTGATGTCGGCATCAATCAGCAGCTTCTCTTTGGAGTAATCCGGGATGTTGGCCGTCAGGTTGCTGGCCGTCACGCCGCCCAGCGCCACGCTGTCGGACTTCATCCAGAGTCCGTCATTGAGGAAGTTGAGTTCGATATCCAGGTTTTTCAGCGCAGGCCAGCCGGGCTGGAACGCAAAGGTCGCGTCATGCAGCGGGACCAGAACCTGGAACTGACCTTCATTGTGTTTGTACGGGAACAGATGGGGATTACCGCCGTAGACCAGCGTGGCATTATCCGCCTGACCGCCCTGAATCGCGCCGCTGAGATAGTCTACCAGGGCTTTTCCCATCAGGTTTTCCGGGAAGTAGCGCCAGGCCTGGGAGCCATCATCGGTACTGATCCCGGCCAGAATCCCCAGCCATGGCTCGTCACCTACAGGCTGCAGATAGCGGAAATCGCCGCGCGCGTGCACCGCTTTCGCTTTCACGTCGATATGGCGGCCATCGAGCTGGAAACCCTTATCGTTACGGAGCCAGTTAAGCACCGCGCTGCCCTGCTCGATTTCCAGCGGCGCGCGGAAGACCGTCTCGTAAGGCATTTTGGCGTCGTGCATATCAACCGTCAGCCTGCCGTTTTCCACGCTGCCTTCCAGCTTGCCGCTAAAGTGCTCCGCCCCCGGCAGCAGCTTCCACTGCTTCCAGGCAAGATCTTTCCACGTTGCCTGGAAGCGGGTTTTTTCCGTCGCCTGAAGCGGGATATCCAGCGCCAGAGCGTCTATTTTCCCGCTCGGCTGCGTAGCCAGCCAGATCTCGCCCAGGTCAGGAGAGAGCTTAGCCGCCATCGATCGCAGCCCTTCAATGGCAGCCAAATCGAGGTTGCTGGCGCGGATGCGCAGTTCGTCGCTGCGTTTACTGGCCGCGCCGCCGACGTCCTGCTCCGGCATCCAGGCCAGCGTCAGCGCACCGCGCGGCCACGGCTTGCCGTCCATGGTGATGCGCGTATCCGGAATGGCAAACTGCCAGCCCTCTTTCTCCTGCGTCACGTGCGCGGTGAGGTTATCGACGGAAAGCTGATGCTGCTGTTTTTCGCCTTTCCAGCTGGCGCCCCCCTGCTTGAGCCAGATATCGCCGCTGGCAAATTCGCCTTTGGTCAGGGTCAGCCAGCCTTCAAGGCTGAAACGGGCAGTCTCCAGCTGCATATTTTGCTGGATCCAGTCGCCCAGCCATGGCTTCACGTCAACATCGTCGGCCTGCAGCCAGACTTTGCCGTTGTTTAACAGGCCGTCATCGTCCCGCAGATCCATGCGCACCTGCATCACGCCGTGCTGGCCGTTCAGGCTTGAGAGATTGACCTGCCCCTCGGCGCGGTGACGTTCTTTACCGTTGAGCCAGGTCAGCTGAGGGATCGCCAGTTCGGCGCGCTGGCCGGAAAGGGTAATGAAGCTCACTTCGCTGTCGCGCAGATCGAAGTGATCGAACTGGCGGAGGAAAAGATCGCTGAAGCGGTTGGCTTCAAGACCCTGACCGCTATCGCCGCCAGACAGCGGCGTATTGGTCAGGAACTGGAGTTGATAAAAGGTGAGATCGCGAAACTGCCAGCGCAGATGCAGCAGGCTTTGCCAGACGTCCAGGGCCAGGGTCACGCGTTTGATTTTCAGGTGGCCGCCATCTTTGAGGCTGGCGTTGATATCCCGGACATCGAGCGTCGGGCCAAAATTCTGCCAGTTAGCGCTTAGCTGGCTTACGTTCACCGGCACGCCAGTAGTGGATTCGATTTTAGCCAGCAGCTGCGGACGCCAGCTGTCCAGATGCGGTAATACGAGGCGTAGCCCGCTCACGAGCAACGCGACAATCACGACCAGCGTTGCCCCTGTAAGCAATAAAATCCCCGGCAATCGCCTCACGCATCTCTCCTTGTCAGCTTTCGTCACGCAGCGTACTGCGTCTTACATCATCACGACGTCAAACTGCTCCTGGTTATAGAGCGGTTCAATTTGTACTTTTACCTGTTTGCCGACAAAGATTTCCACTTCCGCCAGCGCGTGTGACTCTTCGCCTTTCAGCGCTTCAGCCACCGCAGGGGAAGCATAGACCAGAAAACGATCGGAGTCGTAGGCATGATGAACACGGACGATTTCACGCATAATTTCGTAGCAGACGGTCTCAACCGTCTTTACCGTTCCGCGTCCATGGCAGGTTGGGCATTCATTACACAGCACATGCTCAACGCTCTCGCGGGTACGCTTACGCGTCATTTCCACCAGCCCCAGCTGTGAGAAGCCGTTAATGCTGGTTTTCACGCGGTCTTTGCTCAGCGCCTGCTCAAGCGAGTGCAGCACGCGGCGACGGTGGTCTTCATTACTCATATCGATGAAGTCGATGATGATAATGCCGCCCAGATTGCGCAGACGAAGCTGGCGCGCAATCGCCTGCGTGGCTTCGATGTTGGTGTTGAAGATGGTGTCATCCAGGTTGCGATGGCCGACAAACGCGCCAGTGTTGATATCGACGGTGGTCATCGCTTCGGTCTGATCGATGATCAGATAGCCGCCTGACTTCAGTTCGACCTTACGCTCCAGCGCGCGCTGGATCTCGTTTTCGACATCATAAAGATCGAAGATCGGCTGACGTCCTGAATAATGCTCCAGCAGGCCGGGCATCTCCGGGATGTACTCAGCGGTAAATTCCAGCAGCGCTTCATAGGTCAGGCGCGAGTCCACGCGAATGCGGTCGAGCTGCGCATCAGCAAAGTCGCGCAGAACGCGCTGAGCAAGCGCCAGTTCACCGTAAAGCTGGTAGCGGGTCTGGTTGCGTTTTTTACGCTCCATCACCTTGGTCCAGACGCGCTTCAGATAAGCCGCATCCGACGCCAGGTCTTCTTCGCTGATCCCTTCCGCAGCGGTACGGATGATAAACCCGCCCTGTTCATCGCAGTAGGCGCTGACCACTTTCTTCAGACGCTCGCGCTCGGTTTCGCTCTCGATACGCTGCGAAACGCCCACGTGCGACGCGCCGGGCATAAAGACCAGATAGCGGGAAGGTAGGGTGATATCGGTGGTCAGACGGGCGCCTTTGGTGCCGAGGGGGTCTTTCACCACCTGCACCATCAGATCCTGCCCCTGACGCACCAGTTCAGAAATATCGCGCACGGCAAACTGCTTTTGCTCTTCGCCCGCGACGCACTCGGTGTGCGGCATGATATCGGAGGCATGTAAAAACGCCGCCTTATCCAGTCCAATATCTACAAAAGCCGCCTGCATACCCGGTAGTACACGACTGACACGACCTTTGTAGATATTGCCTACTATTCCGCGCCGCGCTTCACGCTCAATATGAATTTCCTGAAGAATGCCACCATCAATATAGGCCACACGGGTTTCCGATGGCGTTACGTTTACCAACAATTCAGCCGTCATAATTATCCCTTCCCTCACGCAGTGAGTTAAAATTGCTCAGCAACTCATACGTTTCCACCAGCGGTAAGCCGACTACGGCGTGATAGCTGCCATTAATCTTCCTGACAAAACAGCCACCCAGCCCCTGAATACCGTATGCACCTGCTTTATCCATTGGTTCACCGCTGGCAATATAAGCGGCGATGTCGTCGTCGGTAAGTACTCTGAACGTCACTTCGGTCACCACCAGGCAATCCAGCACGTGCTGCTGGTCAGCCAGCGCGACGGCCGTCATCACCTGATGCGTTTGTCCGGACATTTTGTGCAGCATGCGCGCCGCATGATCGGCGTCGCGCGGTTTCTCAAGCACTTCACCGTTCAGAATAACGATGGTATCTGCTCCCAGCACGGGAAGATCGCGCGGCACACTGGCCACGCCCGCCTGCGCTTTCTCGCGCGCCAGGCGAAACACGTACTGTTGAGCGCTTTCGCCCTCAGCACGTTTTTCTTCAATGCCGGTAACGATGCGTTCAAAAGAGACCCCTAGCTGCGTCAGGAGTTCCTGACGGCGCGGGGAGCCGGAAGCGAGATACAAAGACGTCATAGAAACCTTTTATTGCACAGCAAACTGCTGGCGAACCTTACGCATCAGCAGGAATAACCATGGCCAGAGCACACCGTTTACTACACTACTCCAGAACACTTCCGGTCGGAAAGAGACGTTGATCACTAAAAACTCTGCCCAGAAAACAACGATATCCGCAGCGAGCGACAATAGCATCACCACCAGGGCCTGTTGCCAGAGCGCAAGGTTACGAAAGAGCTGGAATTTGAGTGCGACAAGGTACGCAATAATGCTCATGGACAAGGCGCGCACGCCAAGCGTAGAGCCGCTAATGAGATCCAGTATGGCACCCATCACGAAACCTGTGCCGACATTTACGCGATGCGGCAGGGCAAGGATCCAGTAGAGTAAAATGAGCAATACCCAGTTTGGCCGGAAAACGAGAATGTCATCCGGCCAGGGCATCACTTGCAGTAACAGTGCAATGAGAAACGAGAGCCAGATGACCCAGCGTCCCTGGCTACGATAGCTTGCCACTACTGCCCTCCCGAAGAGAGTTTAGGCGGTGGCGGCGCATCCGGCAGCGGCTGCGTTAACCCGGTTGCCGGCGCCGGTACTGGCGCAGGCGGCCCCATGGAATCCGCAGGCGGGAGAACCTGCGGCATCATCTGCATCAGGCGCTCATTTGCTACGCGATGCACCTCTTCAGGCGTCATCGGATTAGCACCATTACGATCGGCGCCCCACAGCAGCAGCAGATAGCGCAGACGCTGCAAACCGGCGGTTGGACGCGCCTGAATCACGGTATAGGCACGCTGGGTATCCAGCTTGACCGAAGAGACCACCGCAACCGGATAGCCTTCAGGGAAGCGTCCACCCAGGCCGGACGTCACCAGCACGTCGCCCACGCGAATATCCGTGTTTGCCGGCAGATGTTCCAACTGCAGATCGTCCGTACAGCCGTTACCGGCCGCAATCACGCGAATGTCGTTGCGCAGAACCTGGATAGGCAGCGCATGCGTGGCATCGCAAATCAGCAGCACGCGGCTAGTCAGTTTGGCTACGGCAACAACCTGGCCCACAACGCCTTTATCGCTGATAACAGGCTGACCTTCATACACCCCGTTCACGCTCCCTTTGTCGATCACAACCTGATCGCTGTAGGGGTCGTTTACGGTAGAGATCACCTGCGTGACCATTTTCTGCTCATCCTGACGCAGCGGCGAGCCGAGCAGTTCACGCAGACGCGCGTTTTCCTGCTTGTATTGCCCCAGCATCAGCAGTTCGCTGTTTTTCAGCAGCAGTTCCTGACGTAATGCCCGGTTTTCGAGTTCGAGTTGGTCGCGCGAAGACAGCGTTTGAGAAACGGAGTCGAGCAGTTCACGGGGACCATTTGAAACAAAGTAGAAAGGACTGACGGCGGTATCCATGTACGTTCTGATCTGGCTGAACGTACCGAGGCGGCTATCGGCAATAATGACCCCAAGCGCAACCAGAACCGCCAGAATAAGGCGAAACTGTAGCGATGGGCCACGGCTAAAAATTGGCTTCATAGGCTATGCGTATTCTCGCGTCAGAGAGAAAGGGTAGCAAATTGCTACCCTCTCAAACTCGACTACTCTTCGCTGAACAAATCGCCGCCGTGCATGTCGATCATTTCCAGCGCCTTGCCACCACCACGGGCGACGCAAGTCAGTGGATCTTCTGCAACTACGACAGGAATACCTGTCTCTTCCATTAACAGGCGGTCGAGGTTACGCAGCAGCGCACCACCACCGGTCAGAACCATACCGCGCTCGGAGATATCGGACGCCAGCTCTGGTGGGCACTGTTCCAGCGCAACCATTACCGCGCTCACGATGCCCGTCAGTGGTTCCTGCAGAGCTTCCAGAATTTCGTTGGAGTTCAAGGTGAAACCGCGCGGAACACCTTCAGCCAGGTTACGGCCACGAACTTCGATCTCACGCACTTCATCGCCCGGATACGCGGAGCCGATTTCGTGTTTGATACGCTCTGCGGTGGCTTCACCAATCAGAGAGCCGTAGTTACGGCGCACATAATTAATGATGGCTTCATCGAAGCGGTCACCACCGATACGTACGGAAGAGGAGTACACCACGCCGTTCAGAGAGATAACGGCCACTTCAGTGGTACCACCACCGATATCCACCACCATAGAACCGGTCGCTTCGGAAACAGGCAGACCCGCACCGATGGCCGCAGCCATTGGCTCTTCAATCAGGAACACTTCACGTGCACCTGCACCCTGGGCAGATTCACGGATTGCGCGACGCTCTACCTGGGTTGCGCCAACCGGCACACACACCAGAACACGCGGGCTTGGACGCATGAAGCTGTTGCTGTGAACCTGCTTGATGAAGTGCTGAAGCATTTTTTCAGTCACGAAGAAGTCGGCGATAACGCCGTCTTTCATTGGGCGAATGGCGGCGATGTTGCCAGGGGTACGACCCAGCATCTGCTTCGCGTCATGACCCACTGCAGCCACGCTTTTCGGCGAGCCTGCACGATCCTGACGAATGGCCACAACGGAAGGCTCATTCAATACGATGCCTTGTCCTTTTACATAAATAAGGGTATTCGCGGTACCCAGGTCAATGGACAGGTCATTGGAAAACATGCCACGAAATTTTTTCAACATACTAAGGGATAATCCTGAAAGCTGGGGCGGAAAACAAAATCCGCTTACTTTACCAACCACACGCAGCAGCGACAAGGCGCAAAAATCATCTGCAACGGTGAAAATTTGTGCAGTACGTTTCCTGATGTTACAAAATCATCCCCTGACTCCCTCAGGGCTGAGTAAACAGTAGCGTTCCCCACTGACGTTTGTAACCCGTTACAGGTCGTTCACTGGCTTTTTGCTCGACATACTCAAAGCTACAGGCGCGATATTCTACGTGAAAACAGCGTAAACGGCAGGTCAAACAGAGTATCTTTGCAAATATTTTTTCACGTTGGTGTCAAGCGGTTGAGAGGCAGCAAAAAAATCCCCCTGACCGCCCATCACGCCGCGCGCTGTTAACATCTGCCATTCGCTTCTGGAGCGCACGCCCGTGGCAAATACTTGTGTTCGCGTACCCTTACACGCTTCTACCAGACTCTGTACCAGCAGCTGGTTTTCCGTACGCTTCTCAATATTCCTTACCAGCCCCGGATGTAGCTTTAATAACTCAACATCCAGCTCCTTGATCCAGTTGGTGCTGACCAGCGTTAAACCTGCCTGCGTCACAGCGATACGTGCACCGAGCGCATTGATCAAACGCACCACCGGACGTAACCGGCTGATGTGTTGACCTACATCGGCCTCAGCAAGTTCAAAAATAATGTGTTTGCGTTGCGATTTTTCGCATTGCATTAACGTATCACGTAGCCAGCGCTGAAAACGTGGGCGTATTAACGACTCCACGGTGACCTGTAACGCCAGGTTTTCTTCAGGCCAGAAGGATAAAAACGGAATCAGCCGGGTAATTTGCTGGCGGTCATACTCTTCGGACAGGCCAAATTGCAGCACCATCGGCAGATATTCCGCCGAGATAACCTCTTCCGAACCGTCAAAAATACGACACATCAGTTCACGGTGATGAACGTTGCCGTTTTTCATGACCGCGGGTTTTTGATAAATACGCGGTCCGCCGCGGCTGAGCATTTGCTCAATCAGCGTGCGCCAGCGCACGTTGCCGCGCCCTTTTTCCGGCAGCGAGTCATCGTAAACCGCCCATCCGTTGGCCCCCTGCAACACGGCGTTGCGGGTAGCGGCTTCCGCATGTTCCATCACCTGCTCTGTGGATTGTCCGCCACGCCAGGCGCAGATCCCCATGTGGACCATATCGTCCCTGTCGAGCATTTTGCTCTGCGGAAGCGCATCTACCGCCTTCAGCAGTTGGCTGGCGATGCTTTCGGATTCCTTCAGCGTGCGATGCGGCAACAGCACGGCAAAGTCGCTGCGGTGATAGCGGGCCAGCAGCGCGCCCGGGTAGCGCATAATAAAGGTGGAGAGCAGGTTGATCAGCGTAAAGAGGTTTTCTTCCGCGGCCCGCTGTCCCCAGGTGTCGCGCAGGAGATCGAAATCGGGCAGGCGAATCATCATCACCACCCCGTGTGTCCCCACTTTTTCCGGATCCTCAAGCAGCGTGGCGAGCTGATTATCAAAGAAAAGACGGTTGTTAAGGCCGGTTTTATTATCCTGCGCGGCATAAGAGCGGATCAGCGTATCCATACGGCTGCGCTGGTCGCTGGCAAACTGGATTTCGGAGAGCAGGGTATCGAGCGCGCTGCTGGCGCGTGAAGGCCACTCGTGGACGGAGCCACGCACCTGCGGGCCGCGTTCACCGTTCAGGATCCGCACGGAGCGCATCTCCAGCAGCTCCTGACCGGAAAGCTGGCGGCGCAGCCAGCGGACCGCGAGAAAGATCAGCAGGACGATAAACGCCACCGCGACGGTGAGCGGCGCGGTGGTCATCATGGATCGGAAATAGCTGGCCATCGGATCGAGGTAGACCATGCGTATGGTCATCCCCGGATTTTTAAGGGAATGCACCGTCACTTCCCGATACTGGCTTACCACGCCCGCGGGGCGATAGCTTCCCGGTCGTTCATGGCTTAAAACACGGTGCTTTCCCTGCTGAATGTCGATCTGAACGATATCAACAGGTACCATCAATTCATCAAGCTCACTGGTGAGCGTTGGTAGCGGCGTCGTTAGCAGACGCGTATCAATCACCGATGCCACAGACTGTACCCGGTTGACCAGCTTGTCCTGAATGGCGTTGTAAAAGCTCAGAGAGCAGCCCAGAAGGGTGACAAAAATGGTAAGCCCCGTCAGCAAGGTGATAAAAGCTGAGAACTTCGTCGTTAATCGCATCCTTGAGATTACTCCGTGGGTTGATGGGGGTAGCGAGTAAGCGCTAACTTGCATTTCAAATGCGGCATACTACCAAATCGGGTGTATCTGGCAATTTATTGCGTTAAATCGGCACTGCTATTCCCTGAGCGAGTATAGTCTTCAGAAATTATTTTCCAATCATATGAGTCGTGAGGACCCCGTATGCAGGCTTTGATCTTAGAACAGCAGGACGGCAAAACGCTTGCCTCAGTGCAGCCGGTAGAAGAGAGCCGCCTGCCGGAAGGCGACGTAACCGTCGACATCGACTGGTCCAGTTTAAATTATAAAGATGCGCTGGCTATTACCGGTAAGGGTAAAATCATCCGAAATTTCCCTATGGTGCCGGGGATCGATTTCGCGGGCCGGGTTCATGCCAGCGAGGATCCGCGCTTCCATCCGGGCCAGCATGTACTGCTCACCGGCTGGGGCGTGGGTGAAAATCACTGGGGCGGGCTGGCCACGCAGGCGCGCGTGAAGGGCGACTGGCTGGTGCCTGTGCCGAAAGGCATGGATGGCCGCAAGGCGATGATCGTCGGCACGGCAGGCTTTACCGCCATGCTTTGCGTGATGGCGCTGGAAGATGCGGGTATCCGCCCTGAGTCAGGGGAAATTGTCGTCACCGGCGCCAGCGGTGGCGTGGGCAGCACGGCCGTCACGCTGCTCCACAAGCTGGGCTATCAGGTCGCTGCGGTTTCCGGCCGGGAAAGCACCCATGACTATCTGCGCCAGCTTGGCGCCAGCCGCATTCTCAGCCGCGACGAATTTGCCGAAACCCGTCCGCTGGAAAAACAGGTTTGGGCAGGGGCGGTGGATACCGTTGGAGACAAGGTGCTGGCAAAAGTCCTGGCGCAGATGAACTACGGCGGCTGCGTGGCAGCCTGCGGTCTGGCGGGCGGATTTGCCCTGCCAACCACCGTGATGCCATTTATTCTGCGTAACGTACGCCTGCAGGGCGTGGATTCCGTGATGACCCCGCCGGCCCGTCGTCATCAAGCCTGGGAACGGCTGGTGCGCGATCTGCCGGAATCTTTCTATACCCAGAGCGCAACGGAGATAACCCTCAGCCAGGCGCCGGAATACGCCAGTAAGATCATGGACAACCAGTTCCACGGCCGCGCGCTGGTGAAAATCGCCTAATCTTCAAATTTTCGTGACATATTCGCGCGAATCCCTTTCCTCCGTCATGCTTAGAAAAACGCATGACGGAGGATGCCATGAAAAACCGAAAACTGACGGAAGCCGACGTAACGTCTGAGTCTGTCTTTATGTTACAGCGCCGCCAGATCCTGAAAATGCTTGGCATCAGCGCCACAGCCCTGACGCTCTCTCCGGCGGCACACGCCGACCTGCTCGACTGGTTTAAAGGCAACGATCGGCCAAAGGCCCCATCCGGCGCCCCGCTCACCTTTACGAAACCGGCCGAATGGCAAAACAAGCTGACGCTCACGCCGGAAGATAAAGTTACCGGCTACAACAACTTCTACGAATTTGGTCTCGATAAGGCCGATCCTGCTGCCAACGCGGGGAGCCTCAAAACCGATCCCTGGACGCTGAAAATTGATGGCGAAGTGGCAAAACCGCTGACGCTGGACCATCACGATCTCACCACCCGTTTCCCGCTCGAAGAGCGTATCTATCGCATGCGCTGCGTGGAAGCCTGGTCGATGGTGGTGCCCTGGGTCGGCTTCCCGCTGCATAAACTGCTGGCGATGGTTGAACCCACCAGCAACGCAAAATATGTCGCTTTCCAGACGCGCTATGCGCCGGACGAGATGCCCGGACAAAAAGATCGGTTTATCGGCGGCGGGCTTGAGTATCCGTATGTGGAAGGGCTACGTCTCGACGAAGCGATGCACCCCCTCACCCTGCTGACCGTCGGCGTTTATGGCAAAGCGCTTCCGCCGCAGAACGGCGCGCCCATCCGTTTAACCGTACCGTGGAAATATGGCTTCAAAGGGATTAAATCTATCGTCAGCATTAAGCTTACCCGCGAACGTCCGCCAACCACGTGGAATCTGGCGGCCCCGGATGAATACGGCTTCTTCGCCAACGTGAACCCGCACGTGGATCATCCGCGCTGGTCGCAGGCAACCGAGCGGTTTATCGGTTCCGGCGGTGCGCTGGACGTGAAGCGGCAGCCGACGCTGCTGTTTAACGGCTATGCAGATGAAGTGGCCTCGCTTTACCGTGGTCTCAACTTACGGGAGAACTTCTGAGTGCGTTTAACGGCAAAACAGATTACCTGGCTGAAAGTGCTGCTGCACCTGGCCGGGCTGCTTCCTTTTATATGGCTGTTCTGGGCCGCCAGCCAGGGGCTTTTTAGCGCAGATCCGGCAAAGGATATCCAGCATTTTACCGGTCGGATGGCTCTGAAATTTTTGCTGGCCACCTTGCTCGTCTCGCCGCTGGCGCGCTACGCTAAACAGCCATTATTGATACGCACCCGTCGGCTGTTAGGGCTATGGTGTTTTGCCTGGGCGACGCTGCACCTCACCAGCTACGCCCTGCTGGAGCTGGGAATTAACAATCTGGCACTGCTTGGCCGCGAACTGGTGACACGTCCTTATCTGACGCTGGGTATCGTGAGCTGGGTGGTTTTACTGGCGTTAGCGCTGACATCCACGCAATATGCGCAGCGAAAACTGGGCAGGCGCTGGCAGCTTCTGCACAACTTCGTCTATCTTGTCGCGATCCTCGCTCCCATTCATTACCTGTGGTCGGTGAAGATCCTCTCGCCACAGCCGATCCTGTATGCACTGGCGGCCGTGGCGCTTTTAGCATGGCGTTACAAGAAGTTCCGCCAGTGGTTGCGATAGTTCGCGAAACTGTGCGTTTTCCCGCAGATTACCGGTCAACCGCAAATCTTTTTCGGATAGCGGTTGATAATCTTCCCTGATAAGACCAGTATTTAGCTGCTAAATGCTACGAAATCGTTATAATGTGCGACCTTGGTTCGCCTGACAGCGGTTTTAAGCCTCTGAAAAGGTGACATTTGCGTTTCGAAGGTATATTTTGTTTTTTACCCGAAAATCGCAGGAGATAGCGGCATTATGACTGATAAGTTCCATATCTTAGTTTTGAACGGACCGAACCTGAACATGCTCGGCACCCGTGAGCCAGAGAAGTACGGCACGCTAACATTGAGTGAAATTGTTAACCGTCTGGGAACGGAAGCAGCGTCACTGAATGTGGATTTGGATCATTTTCAGTCGAATGCGGAGTACGCACTCATCGACCGTATTCATCAGGCTAAAGACAATGTGGACTATATCCTGATCAATCCGGCCGCGTTTACGCACACCAGTGTTGCTATCCGCGACGCACTGCTCGCGGTGGGTATCCCGTTTATCGAGATCCACCTGAGTAATGTGCACGCCCGAGAGCCGTTCCGTCACCATTCGTATCTGTCGGATATCGCTGCTGGCGTTATCTGTGGACTGGGCGCAGACGGCTATTCATACGCTTTACAGACAGCGGTAAAACGCTTGTCACAATCACACTAAACAAGAGTACGGAACCCACTCATGGATATTCGTAAGATTAAAAAACTGATCGAGCTGGTTGAAGAATCAGGCATCTCCGAACTGGAAATTTCTGAAGGCGAAGAGTCTGTACGCATCAGCCGTGCAGCCCCAACCGCTAGCTTCCCGGTAATGCAGCAGGCTTATGCTGCGCCAGTGCAGCAGCCTGCGCTCTCCGCAGCCGTTGCGCCAGCAGCTGAAGCCGCACCTGCCGCTGCAGCAGAAATCAGTGGTCACATCGTACGTTCCCCAATGGTTGGTACTTTCTACCGCACCCCGAGCCCGGACGCGAAGGCGTTCATCGAAGTGGGTCAGAAAGTCAACGTAGGCGATACCCTGTGCATCGTTGAAGCGATGAAAATGATGAACCAGATCGAAGCAGACAAATCAGGTACTGTGAAAGCGATTCTGGTCGAAAGTGGTCAGCCGGTTGAATTTGACGAGCCGCTGGTCGTCATCGAGTAACGAGGCGTACATGCTGGATAAAATTGTTATCGCCAACCGCGGCGAGATCGCACTGCGTATTCTTCGTGCCTGTAAAGAACTGGGCATCAAGACCGTCGCTGTGCACTCAAGCGCGGATCGCGATTTAAAACACGTATTGCTGGCGGATGAGACGGTCTGTATTGGCCCGGCTCCGTCCGTAAAAAGCTATCTGAACATCCCGGCTATCATCAGCGCCGCTGAAATCACCGGCGCGGTGGCAATTCATCCGGGTTACGGCTTCCTCTCTGAGAACGCCAACTTTGCTGAGCAGGTTGAACGCTCTGGCTTCATCTTCATCGGCCCGAAAGCCGACACTATCCGCCTGATGGGCGACAAAGTGTCTGCAATCACCGCGATGAAAAAAGCCGGTGTTCCAACCGTACCTGGCTCTGACGGCCCTCTGACCGACGACATGGATGCTAACCGTGCTCATGCTAAACGCATTGGCTATCCGGTTATCATCAAGGCGTCCGGCGGCGGCGGCGGTCGCGGTATGCGCGTTGTGCGTAGCGATGCTGAACTGGCGCAGTCCATCTCCATGACCAAAGCAGAAGCGAAAGCCGCTTTCAGCAATGACATGGTGTACATGGAAAAATACCTGGAAAACCCACGCCACATCGAAATTCAGGTGCTGGCTGACGGTCAGGGTAACGCGATCTATCTGGCAGAACGTGACTGCTCCATGCAGCGTCGTCACCAGAAAGTGGTCGAAGAAGCACCAGCACCGGGCATTACCCCGGAACTGCGTCGCTACATCGGCGAGCGTTGTTCCAAAGCGTGTGTCGATATCGGCTATCGCGGTGCAGGTACCTTTGAGTTCCTGTTCGAGAACGGCGAGTTCTATTTCATCGAAATGAACACCCGTATTCAGGTTGAACACCCGGTTACCGAAATGATCACCGGCGTTGACCTGATCAAAGAACAGCTGCGTATCGCTGCAGGCCAGCCGCTGTCCATCAAGCAGGAAGAAGTTGTGGTGAAAGGCCATGCGGTAGAGTGCCGTATTAACGCCGAAGACCCGAACACCTTCCTGCCAAGCCCGGGTAAAATCACGCGTTTCCACGCGCCGGGTGGCTTTGGCGTGCGCTGGGAGTCTCATATCTACGCCGGTTACACCGTACCGCCGTACTATGACTCAATGATCGGCAAGCTTATCTGCTACGGCGAAAACCGTGACGTGGCGATTGCCCGCATGAAAAACGCCCTGCAGGAACTGATCATCGACGGTATCAAAACCAACGTCGATCTGCAGATGCGTATCATGAGCGACGAGCACTTCCAGAATGGTGGAACTAATATCCACTATCTGGAGAAAAAACTCGGTCTGAACGAGAAGTAAGAGACCTGTGTTGCTAAAAGGCCGGATAATCCGGCCTTTTTTATTTCTGGGGATCGCCAGGCCCCATCATGTACAATCCCCGCTTTCTTCATCCACAAGGGACAAAAAATGGACAAACGTTTTGTTCAGGCCCATAAAGAAGCGCGCTGGGCGCTGTGGCTGACCCTTCTCTATCTCGCTGCATGGTTAGTAACTGCTTACTTACCTGACTCCGCTATTGGCATCACCGGCCTGCCGCACTGGTTCGAAATGGCGTGTCTGCTGGTACCGCTGGTCTTCATCCTGCTGTGCTGGGCAATGGTGAAATTCATCTATCGCGATATTCCGCTGGAGGACGATGATGCAGCTTGAAGTCATTCTGCCGCTTATCGCTTACCTGTTAGTGGTGTTTGGTTTATCCGTTTACGCCATGCGTAAAAGAACGACGGGCACCTTCCTGAACGAGTATTTTCTGGGTAGCCGCTCGATGGGCGGCGTCGTGCTGGCCATGACGCTGACCGCGACCTACATCAGCGCCAGCTCGTTTATCGGCGGACCCGGTGCAGCCTATAAATACGGGTTAGGCTGGGTGCTGCTGGCGATGATCCAGCTTCCTGCCGTCTGGCTCTCGCTGGGCATACTGGGTAAAAAATTTGCCATTCTGGCGCGCCGTTATAATGCCGTGACGCTCAACGATATGCTGTTTGCCCGCTATCAGAGCCGTTTACTGGTGTGGCTGGCCAGCTTAAGCCTGCTGGTGGCCTTTATTGGCGCAATGACGGTGCAGTTTATCGGCGGGGCACGCCTGCTGGAAACGGCTGCCGGGATCCCCTACGAGACAGGCCTGATTATCTTCGGCGTCAGCATTGCGCTCTACACCGCGTTTGGCGGATTCCGCGCCAGCGTGCTGAACGATACGATGCAGGGTTTGGTAATGCTTGTTGGCACTCTTGTCCTGCTGGTCGGCATCGTCCACGCCGCGGGTGGCCTGAGCCACGCCGTCGAAACGCTGGAAACCATCGACCCGAAACTGGTCTCTCCGCAGGGCGCGGATGACATCCTTTCGCCAACCTTTATGACCTCGTTCTGGGTGTTGGTGTGCTTTGGGGTGATTGGCCTGCCGCATACCGCCGTGCGCTGTATCTCTTACAAAGACAGCAAAGCCGTGCACAGAGGTATCATTATCGGCACTATCGTTGTCGCAATCCTGATGTTTGGTATGCACCTGGCGGGCGCGTTAGGTCGGGCAGTTATTCCTGACCTTACCGTACCCGATCTGGTTATCCCAACCCTGATGGTTAAAGTGCTGCCGCCATTTGCCGCCGGGATCTTCCTCGCCGCACCGATGGCCGCCATTATGTCGACAATCAACGCTCAGCTGCTGCAAAGTTCCGCTACGATCATTAAAGATCTCTATCTGAACCTGCGTCCTGAGCAGGTAGAGAATGAACGACGCCTGAAGCGCATGTCGGCCGTTATTACTCTGGCGTTAGGGGCATTGCTGCTGTTAGCCGCGTGGCGCCCGCCGGAGATGATCATCTGGCTGAACCTGCTGGCATTTGGTGGGCTTGAAGCGGTATTCCTGTGGCCGCTGGTGTTAGGGCTCTACTGGGAGCGCGCGAATGCCGCCGGTGCGCTGAGCGCGATGATTGTCGGCGGCGTGCTTTACGCCGTCCTCGCAACGTTTAAGATTCAGTACCTGGGCTTCCATCCAATTGTGCCTTCGTTACTGCTAAGTTTACTGGCGTTTGTGGTGGGGAACCGTTTCGGTCAGCCCGTCCCACAACCCGCTATGATTTCTACTGATAAATAAAGAGTTTTGCCATGCCGTGGATCCAACTAAAACTGAACACAACCGGCACGAACGCCGAAGAGCTGAGCGATGCGCTGATGGAGGCCGGGTCGGTCTCTATCACCTTCCAGGACACGCATGACACGCCGGTCTTTGAGCCGCTGCCGGGCGAAACCCGCCTGTGGGGTGATACCGACGTTATTGGCCTGTTTGATGCCGAAACCGATATGAAAGAGGTTGTCGCGATTCTGGAGAATCATCCTCTGCTGGGCGCGGGTTTCGTGCATAAAATCGAACAGCTGGAAGACAAAGACTGGGAACGCGAGTGGATGGATAACTTCCACCCGATGCAGTTCGGCAAACGTCTGTGGATCTGCCCGAGCTGGCGCGACGTCCCTGATGAAAGCGCAGTCAACGTAATGCTCGACCCGGGCCTGGCGTTTGGTACCGGCACTCACCCAACCACATCTCTGTGCCTGCAGTGGCTGGATGGTCTGGATCTGGACGGTAAGACAGTGATCGACTTCGGCTGTGGATCCGGGATCCTCGCGATTGCAGCCCTGAAGCTGGGCGCGGCAAAAGCCATCGGGATCGATATCGATCCGCAGGCGATTCAGGCCAGCCGCGATAATGCCGAGCGTAACGGTGTCTCCGATCGTCTGGAGCTGTATCTGCCGGATGCACAGCCAGACGCCATGAAAGCCGATGTGGTGGTCGCTAACATTCTGGCGGGCCCGCTGCGCGAACTGGCTCCGTTAATCAGCGTGCTGCCCGTTGAGGGCGGTCTGCTGGGTCTTTCCGGTATCCTGGCGAGCCAGGCCGACAGCGTGTGTGAAGCCTACGCCGATCTCTTTGCCCTCGACCCGGTAGTAGAAAAAGAAGAGTGGTGCCGCATCACCGGCCGTAAAAAATAAGAATCTGGCGTGGTCATCTGACCACGCCTCTCCCCCTCTGATAATCCTCTCTCCCCCGGTCATTCTTCGGTAAAATAACCCTACAAATCATGTTGATTTGTATTACAAAAATTCACCGGAAGAATATGATGACACAGGTTACAGGCAAGGCAGCGCTGCTGGCGCTGAGCATGATCTCGGCTTCAGCATTCGCATCACACTGGAGCTACGAAGGGGAAGGTTCACCGGAACATTGGAGCGAGATGGACGAGGCATACAAGACCTGTCAAAGCGGAATGAACCAGTCTCCCATTAATATTGATTCCACCACTAACGCCCATCTCTCCCCGCTACAAACCCACTACGTTGATGGCCCTGTTACGCTGACAAACAATGGCCATACCATTCAGGCAAGTGAACAGGCGAACACCCGAGATACCCTTACTCTTGATAAGCAAACCTGGACGTTACAGCAGTTCCATTTCCACGCGCCGAGCGAAAACACCGTGCATGGCAAGAGGTACGCGATGGAAATGCATCTGGTTCATAAAAATGCCGGCGGGGAACTGACGGTGGTGGCGGTCATGTTTGATAAAGGGGCCGTAAACCCGGAGCTTGAAAAGCTATGGCGCGTTATGCCTCAGCAGGCCGAGCAGAACGTCTCCATCAAACAGGATCTCCACCTGAACAAACTGCTGCCGAAAGATAAAACGTACTGGCGCTTTAGCGGTTCACTGACCACCCCACCGTGTTCAGAAGGCGTCACCTGGATTGTGCTTAAACAGCCCCTGACGGTTTCTGCAGAACAGCTGGCCAGATTCACCCAGACGATGCATCACGATAATAACCGTCCGGTACAGTCGCTGCATGGGCGCGTCGTGGTCGAATAACACACATTTTTCGCATAACGATCATGTTCTAAAATGCGACGCAGATCGCAAAGAAGTAGGGAAATCTGCTGCTAAAAACAGCAGATTATCCCGCTTCACCTGGGCATTTATTCAGAAATGATGAGAAGTTACGGGAAATTGTAAGCGTCCATAAAATAACCATTATCATATAACTTAATGATTTAAATAATGAATAATTTTGAACGGAAAGATTGGGCGGCGATTCCTTGATCTACAACAGTGGATTGTTCAAAGTTTGGCCTTTCATCTCGTGCAAAAAATGCGTAATATACGCCGCCTTGCAGTCACAGTATGGTCATTTCTTAACTCATGCGCATCGGACACCACCAGCTTAGAAATCGCCTGATCGCAGCCCCAATGGCAGGTATTACAGACCGGCCGTTCAGGACGCTGTGCTATGAGATGGGAGCCGGTTTAACCGTATCCGAGATGATGTCGTCTAACCCGCAGGTTTGGGAAAGCGATAAATCCCGCCTTCGGATGGTGCACGTTGATGAACCAGGTATTCGCACCGTGCAAATTGCCGGAAGCGTGCCTGAAGAGATGGCAGATGCCGCGCGGATTAACGTGGAAAGTGGTGCCCAGATTATTGATATCAATATGGGGTGCCCGGCCAAAAAGGTGAATCGCAAGCTTGCAGGTTCAGCCCTTCTGCAATACCCCGACCAGGTGAAAGCTATCCTGACGGCGGTTGTCAGCGCGGTGGACGTTCCTGTTACGTTGAAGATTCGCACGGGTTGGTCGCCGGAACACCGTAACTGTGTAGAGATTGCCCAACTGGCCGAAGACTGTGGCATTCAGGCCCTGACCATCCATGGACGCACTCGCGCCTGTTTGTTCAACGGTGAAGCTGAATACGACAGCATTCGGGCAGTTAAGCAGAAAGTTTCCATTCCGATTATCGCGAATGGCGACATAACTGACCCGCTTAAAGCCAGGGCTGTACTCGACTATACGGGAGCTGATGCTCTGATGATAGGACGTGCAGCTCAGGGAAGACCCTGGATCTTCCGGGAAATCCAGCATTATCTGGACACTGGGGAGCTGCTTGCCCCGCTGCCTCTGGCAGAGGTTAAGCGCTTGCTTTGCTCGCATGTTCGGGAACTGCATGACCACTACGGTCAGGCAAAAGGGTACCGAATTGCGCGTAAACACGTCTCCTGGTATCTCCAGGAGCACGCTCCAGATGACCAGTTTCGGCGCACATTCAACGCCATAGAGGATGCCAGCGTACAGCTGGAGGCGTTGGAGGCATACTTCGAAAATCTTGCGTAATGAAATAAAGAGCTGACAGAACTATGTTCGAACAACGCGTAAATTCTGACGTACTGACCGTTTCTACCGTTAACTCTCAGGACCAGGTAACTCAAAAGCCCCTGCGTGACTCGGTTAAACAGGCACTGAAGAACTATTTTGCTCAACTGAACGGTCAGGATGTTAATGACCTGTATGAGCTGGTACTGGCTGAAGTTGAACAGCCACTGTTGGACATGGTGATGCAATACACCCGCGGTAACCAAACCCGCGCTGCGCTGATGATGGGTATCAACCGTGGTACTCTGCGTAAGAAACTGAAAAAATACGGCATGAACTGATACTAATCAGTTAAATGCTTGTTTAAAAAGGCGCTCTTCGGCATGGGGAAGCGCCTTTTTTATTACCTGCGCTTCTCTGTCAACGCATTGTAAACCTTCGCGTCTCCCGCTTTTCAACCCCGGTTTTTCGTGTATATTTCCCCCACCTTACTGGCGATTTTCTCGCGGAATGACACAATGATTCGTAAATACTGGTGGCTGGTTGTCTTTGCAATCTCCGTTCTCATTTTCGATACACTCCTGATGCAGTGGATTGAACTGATGAGCACCGAAACCGATAAGTGTCGCAATATGAACTCCGTCAATCCGCTGAAACTCGTGAACTGCTCAGAGCTCGACTAACCGCCCGATTGCGCAAATCACCCCGTTATTACCCACTAAAAACGGGGATTTAAATCCCTTTGAGCCATTACCTGACGGTGATAATGTCTCGCCCTTCTCAACCGCTCTAGCGTAACCCCACACTCGAGTAGAACCGTCCATGCTGGTCAGCCAATACAACCCTATCCTTGTCGTCCTCTCCTTTGTTGTTGCCATCCTTGCTGCGTATACCGCGCTGAACATGGCTGCACGCGTCGCCGGGAGTCAGGGCGTCGCTGCCCGCGTCTGGCTTGCTGGCGGCGGTATTGCTATGGGCATCGGCGTGTGGGCCATGCATTTTATCGGCATGCTGGCGATGGACCTCTCCATGAGCATGAGCTACAACGCCACCCTGACGGTGCTATCCATGGTCATTGCCGTAGGTTCGTCGCTGTTTGCGCTATGGCTCGTGAGCTGCGAGCAACTACGCCTGCGCCGACTGCTGCCCGGCGCGCTGGTGATGGGGAGCGGTATTGTTGCTATGCATTACACCGGCATGGCGGCGCTGGAAGTGATGCCCGGGATTATCTGGGACAAGATGTGGGTGGCCATTTCGGTCGTGATTGCGCTTGCCGCTTCGCTCGCGGCATTATGGCTGACCTTCCGCCTGCGTCGCGAAGCCGCCCAGGTCGTGCTGATGCGCATGGGTGCCGCCATCACGATGGGTATTGCCATTGCCGGTATGCACTATGCCGGGATGAAAGCGGCGCAGTTTCCGATGTCCACAATGGTTCACCATGAGGGTATCAACGGGAGCTGGCTGGCGGTGCTGGTCAGCGTCGTCGCGCTCTCTATTCTTGGGATCACCCTGCTGGTGTCGATGCTGGATGCCCGCCTTCAGGCACGCACCGCTCTTCTGGCCTCGTCGCTGGCAGAAGCTAACCGAGAACTCGCTCAACTGGCGCTACACGATACCCTGACGCGCCTGCCCAACCGTATCCTGCTGGAAGACAGACTCGATCAGGCCATCAGCAAAGCCGATCGTGAAGGGAACCACTTTGCCCTGATGTTCATGGATCTTGACGGCTTCAAAGCCATCAATGATGCCTACGGCCATGATGTCGGTGACAGGCTGCTGGTCGCCGTTACGCAGCGTCTGCTGCTGCTTCTGAAAGGCCAATTTACCCTTGCACGTATCGGCGGTGATGAGTTTGTTCTGCTGGCAGAGGGAGAAGGTCCGGACGACGCGGCATCGCTGGCGAATTCGCTGGTGCGCGCGATCGATAGCCCGTTCAATCTCAGCCCCTATGAACTGGTGGTGACCCTCAGCATAGGTATTGCGCTGTACCCTCACGACGGAAAAACCGAGCGTGAGCTGATGTTTAACGCCGACGCGGCGATGTATCACACGAAGCATATGGGCCGTAACGGTTACCACTTTTTCCAGCCCTCCATGAACACCCTGGCGCAGACCCATCTCCAGTTAATGAACGATCTGTGGATGGCGATCGATCGCAATGAGCTGCGCCTGCTGTATCAGCCAAAATTTCACGCCCCGGTGGGCCCGGTCCTCGGATTCGAGGCGTTATTGCGCTGGCAGCATCCTAAGCAGGGGTTACTGACGCCGGACCTTTTTCTGCCGCTGGCGGAAAAAACGGGGCTAATCGTCCCCATTGGCAACTGGGTGATTAATGAAGCCTGTCGCCAGCTGCGGGAATGGCATCTTCAGGGACATCAAAGCTGGTCAATGGCGGTAAACCTGTCGACACTGCAGTTCGAACAACCTTCGCTGGTTAAAACGGTTCTCGACTGCCTGGCACTTCATCAGGTGCCACCGGAAATGTTGATCCTCGAAGTGACGGAAACCACGGCGATGAGCAACCCGGATGAGAGCGTACGGGTGCTGACAGAGCTGACGAATGCGGGGGTGAAGGCCTCCATTGATGATTTTGGCACCGGATATTCGAGCCTGCTGTACCTCAAGCGCTTACCGGCCTGCGAGCTAAAAATCGACAGGGCGTTTGTGCAAGAGCTCAGCGGCGAGAGCGAGGATGCCACTATTGTCTCAGCGATTGTGGCCCTCGCTAAAACACTTAACCTGAAAGTCGTGGCAGAAGGTGTGGAAACCGAAGCGCAACAAGCCTTTTTGACCGAGCTGGGCTGTAACACCCTTCAGGGTTATCTGCTAGGTAAACCCGTCAGCGCGCAGACCATAGAAGCACTTTGTGCCCGCAGGGAAATGTTACCTGGCGCTGAGCAGTAAGCATCATCCGGCGACACGCGAATAACCGGGAGTGTCGCCAGTATGCTATCTACCAGAGCGGGAGCCTGCTGATAAAGATTAAAACTGTCGTTATTCATTAACCAGTTTTTAATTATTCCGCTAAAAAAACCGTGGAATACAATTAATGTGAGATCTACATTCACCTGTGGCGAAATGATGTTCCGCGAAATACAGGTTTCCAGCGCGGTACGTAGCGTGTCATCGTTGAACCCGATACGCTTTCTGATTTCACGCTCAGAAATCATATCGCTGCTAAATTCACACTTATGATACAGAATTTGTAAAAGCGCACATTGCCGGGGTTCATGGGCAATATATTGCAGCGCAGTAATAAATTGCTCACGAAGTTTTAACAATGGATCGTCACTA
Source organism: Enterobacter cloacae complex sp. SHL020 (assembly GCF_049236945.1). NCBI lineage: Bacteria > Pseudomonadati > Pseudomonadota > Gammaproteobacteria > Enterobacterales > Enterobacteriaceae > Enterobacter > Enterobacter cloacae complex sp. SHL020. Next base: position 10,478 of record NZ_JBMKJF010000015.1, on the reverse strand, counting down.
TCGGAAAGGGAAAGCCTGTCGTGAATCATGTCGCGAAGCGGTAATTGTTGTTCCCAGATGGCATTAAATATTTCAGATTTACTGGTGAAGTGCCAGTAGATCGCGCCGCGCGTCACCTTAGCGGCATCAGCGATATCCGTCAGCGTCGTGCTGGCTACGCCACGCGTGGCAAACTGTCCGATAGCCGCCTCAATCAGCCGCTGCCGGGTTTGTTGAGCCTCTTCTTTCTTTTTACGCGCCATAGGCAACTACTCGTTACTCACAAGGTTTAAAGGTCATATTGCGTTCATGCAAATGTAAGTATTCACTAAAATCCGTTTTAATTTTGCACAAAAAAAGTCACCCCTCTGGATTTATAATTAATACAGATACATCCAATCAATTAAATTGACGAAATGAATAATTATAAAATATTAAACTCATTTACCGGATTAACATACCTGAACTATATCCCAGAATGGAGCCGGTCTTATTCTGATTTTCTTCTACAAGCATGGTCATTCGCACTTATAAATTAAAAAACATTAAATACCCTCATTATTATACGCAGCTACATTTTATTTTTATCCCTCTGCCCCTGCTACCGATTCGCAGCATATATCGGTTAATGGGTATTTAAAGGAACAGTAATGACGAATCATTTCAGACGCTTGCCCTTATCCGGTTTCATTGTCTGCGCGGTACTGCTCACTGGATGCGATGATCAGGAAAATCAACAACAGCATCTGCAGGCGCCCCAGGTCAGCGTGCATATTGTGAAAAGCGCGCCTCTGGCTGTCACCACTGAACTCCCGGGCAGAACAGATGCATTTCGCGTTGCGGAGGTTCGTCCTCAGGTTAGCGGCATTATCCTGCACCGTAACTTCGCGGAGGGTAGCGATGTAAAAGCGGGCGAGTCACTTTACCAGATTGATCCTGCGCCCTATCAGGCCGCCTATGACAGCGCGAAGGGTGAGCTGGCGAAGGCTCAGGCGGCGGCCAATATTGCGCACCTGACGGTGAAACGTTATCTCCCGCTGGTAGGCACCCAGTATGTCAGTAAGCAGGAGTATGACCAGGCCGTGGCGACGGCTCAGCAGGCAGATGCCAGCGTGGTTGCAGCAAAAGCGGGTGTTGAAAGCGCACGTATCAACCTTGCCTACACCAAAGTGACCTCTCCGGTTGATGGTCGTATCGGAAAATCCAGCGTGACAGAAGGGGCGCTGGTGACGAACGGGCAAGCCGCAGCGCTGGCAACGGTTCAGCTGCTCGATCCGATTTATGTTGATGTCACCCAGTCCAGTAATGATTTTATGCGCCTGAAACAGACGAGCCTGCAAAAAGGTGATATCGCCAGCAACGTTGAGCTGCTGATGGAGAACGGGCAGCCCTACCCGCTAAAAGGCACATTGCAGTTCTCTGACGTCACGGTCGATGAAAGTACCGGATCGATTACCCTGCGCGCCATTTTCCGGAACCCTCAGCATCTGTTGTTACCCGGTATGTTCGTTCGCGCCCGCATTGATGAAGGCACCCAGCCGGATGCGATTCTGGTACCACAGCAGGGCATAACCCGTACACCGCGAGGCGATGCAACCGTGCTGGTGGTGAACGATAAAAACCAGGTTGAGCCGCGAACCGTCGTGGCCCCTCAGGCAATTGGCGATCGCTGGCTGGTGACGGAAGGGCTGAAAAACGGTGACCGCGTGATTGTCAGCGGGCTACAGAAAGTCAGGCCGGGGGTAACCGTCGTCGCCACGCCGGATATCACCACGACGCCAGCCGGTTAAGGGACGACGACATGGCTAATTTCTTTATTCAGAGACCGGTTTTCGCCTGGGTGCTTGCCATCATTTTGATGATTGCAGGCGGGCTGGCCATTCTCAAACTTCCCGTCGCACAGTATCCGACCATTGCTCCTCCCGCCGTGGCGATATCCGCGACCTACCCGGGAGCGGACGCTCAAACGGTGCAGGATACCGTGACACAGGTTATCGAACAGAACATGAACGGTATCGATAACCTGATGTATATGTCCTCCACCAGCGATTCAGCGGGTAACGTCACCATCACCCTGACCTTCGAGTCAGGAACCGATCCGGATATCGCCCAGGTACAGGTGCAGAACAAGCTGCAGCTCGCCATGCCACTGCTGCCGCAAGAGGTACAGCAGCAAGGGATTGGCGTTGAGAAATCCAGCAGCAGCTTCCTGCTGGTCGCCGGCTTTGTTTCAGACAACAAGAATCTCACGCAGAATGACATCTCTGACTATGTCGCTTCGAACGTCAAAGATGCCATCAGCCGAACGTCTGGCGTCGGTGACGTTCAGCTGTTTGGCGCTCAGTATGCGATGCGCATCTGGCTCGACAACAACGCGATGAACAAATACCAGCTGACGCCGCAGGATATTATCAACCAGCTGAAAACGCAGAACGACCAGATAGCTGCAGGCCAGCTGGGCGGAACGCCGTCCATCCCCGGGCAGCAGCTCAATGCCTCAATCATCGCGCAAACCCGCCTGAAATCACCGGAGGAGTTTGGTCGCGTGACGCTCAAGGTGAACCTGGACGGCTCGATGGTGCATCTAAAGGACGTGGCTCGCATTGAGTTGGGTGGCGAAAACTACAACATGGTCACTAAAATCAACGGGCAGGCGGCAACCGGCCTGGGGATTAAGCTGGCAACCGGGGCAAATGCGCTGGACACCGCGGCAGCCATTAAGAGCAAGCTGGCGCAACTGCAGCAGTTCTTCCCGCAGGGGCTGAAAGTGGTCTATCCCTATGACACCACCCCTTTTGTGAAAATCTCCATCCACGAAGTGGTGAAGACCCTGTTTGAAGCGATCGTTCTCGTCTTCCTGGTCATGTACCTGTTTCTGCAAAACCTGCGGGCAACGCTCATCCCGACTATCGCGGTACCGGTTGTTCTGCTGGGTACCTTTGCGGTTCTGGCGGCGTTCGGTTTTTCCATTAATACCCTGACGATGTTCGGCATGGTGCTGGCGATTGGTCTGCTGGTCGATGACGCTATCGTGGTCGTTGAGAACGTCGAGCGCGTCATGGTCGAGGACAAACTGCCGCCGAAAGAGGCCACGCAGAAGTCGATGGAGCAGATCCAGGGCGCACTGGTGGGGATCGCCATGGTGCTCTCGGCGGTCTTTATTCCGATGGCCTTTTTTGGCGGCTCGACGGGGGCGATCTATCGCCAGTTCTCGCTGACTATCGTTTCCGCGATGGCGTTGTCCGTACTGGTTGCGTTAATCCTGACGCCCGCACTCTGCGCAACGTTGCTTAAGCCCGTATCCGGCGACCATCATGAGAAAAAAGGTGGCTTCTTCGGCTGGTTTAATGCGCTCTTCGATAAAAGCGTGGAGCACTACAGCAACAGCGTGAGCGGGATTTTGCGTAAGACAGGGCGCTATCTGGCGGTGTACGTCATTATCGTCGGTGGGATGGCGGTGTTCTTCCTGCGCTTGCCCACCTCCTTCCTGCCCGAAGAGGATCAGGGGGTGTTTATGACGATGGTTCAACTCCCGGCGGGTGCAACCCAGACGCGTACTCAGCAGGTCCTCGATCAGGTTCAGGACTACTATCTGAACAAAGAGAAAGCGAACGTTGAATCCGTCTTTACCGTAAACGGCTTTAGCTTTAGCGGCCAGGGCCAGAACTCCGGTATAGCCTTCGTCAGCCTTAAGCCCTGGGAGGAGCGTCCGGGGTCGGAAAACGGCGTTGAAGCCATTGTGGGTCGCGCGACGAAAGCCTTCAGTCAAATTACAGATGGCCTCGTGTTCCCGTTTAACCTGCCTGCAATTATCGAACTGGGTACCGCCACGGGCTTCGATTTTGAATTGATCGATCAGGCTAACCTTGGGCATACCCAGCTGACGCAGGCGCGTAACCAACTGCTCAGCATGGTGCATGAGCACCCTGACCTGCTGGTTCGCGTGCGCCCTAACGGTCTTGAAGATACGCCTCAGTTCAAGCTGGATGTCGATCAGGAGAAAGCGCAGGCGCTGGGCGTCAGCCTTTCTGACGTCAATCAGACGATTTCGACGGCCTTAGGGGGCACCTATGTTAACGACTTTATCGATCATGGGCGCGTGAAAAAGGTCTACGTCCAGGCCGACGCAAAATTCCGTATGTTGCCGGGAGATATTAACAACCTTTACGTGCGCAGCGCGAATGGGGAAATGGTCCCGTTCTCCGCCTTCAGCAACGCTCGCTGGGTGTACGGTTCACCTCGTCTGGAGCGCTATAACGGGATGCCCTCTATGGAGATCCTGGGTGAATCAGCCCCGGGTAAAAGTACCGGTGAGGCCATGGCTATGATGGAAAGTCTCGCGGCAAAACTGCCTTCCGGCATCGGCTATGACTGGACGGGGATGTCTTATCAGGAACGGCTCTCGGGTAACCAGGCGCCTGCACTGTACGCCATTTCACTGATCGTGGTGTTCCTGTGCCTGGCTGCACTGTATGAAAGCTGGTCCATTCCGTTCTCCGTCATGCTGGTTGTGCCACTGGGGGTCATTGGGGCTCTTCTCGCAGCGTCGCTGCGCGGGTTAAACAACGACGTCTATTTCCAGGTCGGCCTGCTGACGACGATTGGTTTATCGGCGAAAAACGCCATCCTGATCGTCGAATTTGCTAAAGACCTGATGGATAAAGAAGGTAAAGGCATTATTGAAGCCACTCTGGAAGCTTCCAGGATGCGCCTTCGACCGATCCTGATGACGTCCCTGGCCTTTATCCTTGGCGTCATGCCGCTGGTGATCAGCTCGGGGGCCGGGAGCGGCGCGCAAAACGCCGTCGGTACGGGCGTTATGGGGGGAATGCTTTCCGCAACGCTTCTGGCGATTTTCTTCGTGCCCGTTTTCTTTGTGGTTGTTCGGCGAAGGTTTACTCATCCTAAAGATTAATGTTTCCCTGAAAAGGCACCTCTGGTGCCTTTTTTATTTTTAACATAAACAACGAATTAGGTTTTGCAGAAAGGCAGTATTAAGAGCATGATGATTTGCATTAAGTAAGAACAGTCTCTTGCAGCTCCATAATGCCTCCATTAATTCCTCCTGAAACCGACTTTTCTCCACGATTTTTACAAACTACATAATTTGAGATTATTCCTCGTGTAACGAGGACTTACCCCGGTGGTAAAATAACCTCCAGTTCGTTAATAGCCCTCCTGGCTTTATAGCGGATGAGAAATAATACTGAGGTAACATCATGAAAAAATTCATTTCCGTTGCACTTCTCGCTGCGCTGCTGGCTGGTTGCGCACACGACTCTCCATGTGTACCGGTTTACGATGACCAGGGCCGACTGGTTCATACCAATACCTGTATGAAAGGCACCACCCAGGATAACTGGGAAACTGCGGGTGCGATCGCCGGCGGTGCTGCCGCAGTAGCGGGTTTGACGCTGGGTATTGTTGCCCTGACGAAGTAACATCTGTTGAGAAAGCGCGGCTCTGGCCGCGCTTTTGCTTTTAATGAGTGCAGTATTTTCAAATAAGTAAAAAAATAGCTCCGTATTTATTCACATAATTAATCTAAGCCTGAAGTCAGTCACAACTTTTTCGCATACTCATTCAAATTACTTATTCTATCGTGATGATTTTCACACATTAATATTATTGAACACCCTGCCAATATTCACGCTGAAAACTATCTCTTCTTTTTCCTGACCCGACGCATAACTTTTGCTCCAATTTGTGGCGCAGGTTGTAATTTCGCACCGTTTCGGGGCGCTCGTTTTATTTAAGCCTGTCTACACTCAGCATTAAGCGTTCACTCGTCTCTTATTTTGTCGAACGCAAAACTGGCATTACGTTTGCTTTATAAACGTTGGCCAAAGCCACAGACAGGTTAAGCGTTTAAAAACGCCTCTATAACGATAAATTACGCCACACAGGATGCATTATGAAAAAGACGATGATAGCCAGCCTGGCCGCTGCAGGCATGTTGTTTGCCGTAGCCGGTCAAGCCCATGCGGGAACGACACTGGATGCCGTTAAAAAGAAAGGTTTTGTTCAATGTGGTATCAGTGACGGTTTGCCTGGCTTTTCTTATGCCGATGCGAACGGCAAATTTACCGGTATTGATGTGGATGTCTGCCGTGGCGTGGCAGCCGCCGTTTTTGGCGATGACAGCAAAGTAAAATATACCCCGCTGACGGCGAAAGAACGCTTTACGGCGCTGCAGTCCGGCGAGGTCGACATGCTCTCCCGTAATACCACCTGGACGTCCTCCCGTGATGCAGGCATGGGGATGTCATTCACGGGCGTGACCTATTATGACGGCATCGGCTTCCTGACCCACAATAAAGCGGGCCTGAAAAGCGCCAAAGAGCTGGATGGCGCCACCGTTTGTATTCAGGCGGGCACCGATACCGAGCTGAACGTCGCGGATTATTTCAAAGCAAACAACATGAAATACACCCCGGTGACATTCGACCGCTCGGATGAGTCGGCCAAAGCGCTGGAGTCCGGCCGTTGCGACACGCTGGCCTCTGACCAGTCACAGCTGTATGCCTTACGTATTAAGCTGAGCAATCCGGCAGAGTGGATTGTTCTGCCTGAAGTGATCTCCAAAGAACCTCTCGGACCGGTGGTACGTCGTGGCGATGAAGACTGGTTCTCTATCGTTCGCTGGACGCTGTTTGCCATGCTGAACGCAGAAGAGATGGGCATCAACTCGAAAAACGTTGATGAGAAAGCTGCTAAGCCATCCAACCCGGATATGGCACACCTGCTGGGTACAGAAGGTGATTTCGGCAAGGATCTGAAGCTGGATAACAAGTGGGCCTACAACATCATCAAACAGGTGGGCAACTACTCTGAGATCTTTGAGCGCAACGTGGGATCGGAAAGCCCGCTGAAGATCAAACGCGGCCAGAACAATCTCTGGAACAACGGCGGTATTCAGTACGCGCCACCGGTACGTTAAGTCATAGCTGTAACGGGCACTGCTCCGGCAGTGCCCACTCCAGAGTCATGGTTACTGAGGTTTCTTTATGTCCCATCGCCGCTCAGCCGTAAAAGGATCGCTATCCTTTTCTCATCCCGCGGTCCGCGCCTGGCTATTCCAGATTATTGCTATTGTTGCGGTTGTTCTCATCGCCGTGTATCTGATCCATAACACCATCACCAACCTGAATAACCGCGGCATTACCTCCGGTTTTGCGTTTTTAGATCGCAGCGCGGGGTTTGGTATTGTTCAGCACCTTATTGATTACCAGGAAGGTGACACGTACGGACGCGTGTTTGTGGTCGGTTTACTGAATACGTTGTTGGTATCGGCGCTTTGTATCGTCTTCGCGTCGATACTGGGCTTCTTTATTGGCCTGGCGCGTCTTTCTGAAAACTGGCTCCTGCGGAAACTGTCGACCGTTTATATCGAGACGTTCCGTAATATCCCCCCGCTCCTGCAGATCTTCTTCTGGTATTTCGCCGTACTGCGTAATCTTCCCGGTCCCCGTCAGGCCGTCGACGCGTTTGAGCTGTTTTTCCTCAGTAACCGAGGGTTGTCCATTCCTTCTCCTCAGCCGGGTGAAGGACTGTACGCTTTTATCGGCGCAATTGTGATAGCGCTTGCGCTCTCTGCGGGGGTATTCCGTTTTAACCGCAAGCATCAGGTCAAAACCGGTCAGCTTCGTAGAACCTGGCCCACGGCAGTTGTCCTGATCGTTAGCCTGCCGCTAATTGCGCACTGGCTGTTTGGGGCAGCGCTGCACTGGGACATTCCACATCTGCGGGGCTTTAACTTTCAGGGCGGGATGGTATTAATTCCCGAGCTGGCAGCCCTGACGCTGGCGCTGTCGATTTATACCTCCGCGTTTATCGCAGAGATTATCCGTGCGGGGATCCAGGCCGTTCCTTATGGGCAGCACGAGGCGGCGCGCTCGCTGGGATTACCCCATACCGTGACGCTTCGCCAGGTCATTATTCCGCAGGCTTTACGGGTCATCATTCCCCCCCTGACCAGCCAGTATCTTAATATTGTCAAAAACTCGTCTCTGGCCGCTGCGATTGGTTACCCGGATATGGTGTCACTCTTCGCCGGAACCGTGCTGAACCAGACCGGACAAGCCATTGAAACCATCGCCATCACGATGTCTGTCTATCTGATCATCAGCCTGGTGATTTCACTGCTGATGAACCTTTATAACCGCCGTATAGCACTGGTCGAGCGCTAAGGATCTATGATGACAAAAGCGATACTGTCGCACTCCTCGCGCCCTGCCAACTCGACAGGTGGACGTTTCATTCTCTGGGCGCGTAAGAATCTGTTCTCCAGCTGGAGTAATAGCCTGCTGACGATTGTCTGCCTGTGGCTCATGTGGGAGTTGATTCCTCCCCTGCTGAACTGGGCGTTTTTACAGGCCAACTGGGTCGGTTCAACCCGAGCAGACTGCACTAAAGCCGGTGCCTGCTGGGTGTTTATTCATGAGCGCTTCGGCCAGTTCATGTATGGATTGTATCCGCACGAACAGCGCTGGCGGATTAATCTGGCGCTGGTTATCGGCCTGCTCTCTGTCGCGGCCATGTTCTGGAAAAAGCTTCCTCGTCGTGGACGCTATATTGCCGGCTGGGCAGTGGTTTATCCGATTATTGTCTGGGTACTGTTGTATGGTGGTTTCCTGGGACTGGAACGCGTTGAAACGCGCCAGTGGGGCGGGCTGACGCTAACGCTGATTATCGCTTCAGTGGGGATAGCCGGTGCTTTACCGTGGGGGATTTTACTGGCCCTGGGACGGCGTTCAAAAATGCCGATCGTCCGCGTGCTCTCCGTTATCTTCATTGAGTTCTGGCGCGGCGTACCGCTTATCACCGTGTTGTTTATGTCGTCGGTCATGCTGCCGCTGTTTATGGCAGAAGGAACAACCATCGACAAGCTGATCCGTGCCCTGGTGGGGGTGATTCTCTTCCAGTCCGCCTATGTCGCTGAAGTTGTACGTGGTGGTCTGCAGGCGTTGCCTAAAGGCCAGTACGAAGCGGCGGAATCATTGGCTCTCGGTTACTGGAAAACGCAGGGACTGGTCATTCTTCCACAAGCACTCAAGCTGGTCATTCCGGGTCTGGTCAACACGATCATTGCCCTCTTCAAGGATACCAGCCTGGTGATCATTATCGGATTGTTCGATCTCTTTAGCAGCGTGCAACAGGCAACCGTTGACCCTGTCTGGCTGGGCATGTCCACCGAAGGATATGTCTTTGCTGCCCTGATCTACTGGATCTTTTGTTTTAGCATGTCGCGCTACAGCCAGCATCTGGAAAAGCGCTTTAACACCGGGCGTACACCGCACTGAGGAAATTATGAGCCAAATAACTATGACACCCGCCGACGCGATGATTACGCTGGAAAATGTGAATAAATGGTACGGACAATTTCATGTCCTGAGGGACATTAATCTTAAGGTAAAGCAGGGAGAACGCATCGTCCTTTGCGGCCCTTCTGGCTCCGGAAAATCCACAACCATTCGCTGTATTAATCATCTTGAAGAACATCAGCAAGGACGCATTGTGGTTGATGGTATCGAGCTGAATGAAGATATCCGCAATATCGAACGCGTACGTCAGGAAGTAGGAATGGTATTTCAACACTTTAATCTGTTTCCGCACCTGACCGTTCTGCAGAACTGTACGCTTGCGCCGATTTGGGTACGAAAGATGCCGAAAAAGGAAGCAGAGGCGTTGGCAATGCACTACCTGGAGCGTGTACGTATCGCAGAGCATGCCAATAAATTCCCTGGCCAGATATCGGGTGGCCAACAGCAGCGTGTGGCTATCGCCCGTTCGCTGTGTATGAAACCGAAAATTATGCTGTTTGATGAACCGACATCTGCCCTCGATCCGGAAATGGTGAAAGAGGTTCTGGACACCATGATTGGGCTGGCACAATCCGGCATGACCATGCTCTGTGTGACGCATGAGATGGGGTTTGCGCGAACCGTGGCCGACCGGGTGATCTTTATGGACCGCGGTGAGATTGTTGAGCAGGCACCGCCGGATGAGTTCTTTGCGCATCCAAAGTCAGAACGCACGCGAGCATTCCTGTCGCAGGTGATTCATTAGTTGTTTGCTCTGCCGGGTGGAGGCTTCGCCTTACCCGGCCTACCGTTTTTTTCGGCGCATAAACGCAAAAAGGCCATCCTTTCGGATGGCCTTCTCACTTATTTGATGTCTGGCAGTTCCCTACTCTCACATGGGGAGACCCCACACTACCATCGGCGCTACGGCGTTTCACTTCTGAGTTCGGCATGGGGTCAGGTGGGACCACCGCGCTAAAGCCGCCAGACAAATTCTTTTACTTCTTGCCGAACTTTAACCTAAGTATAAAGTGGTGCTGATACCCAGAGTCGAACTGGGGACCTCACCCTTACCAAGGGTGCGCTCTACCAACTGAGCCATATCAGCACGCTAAATTTGATGCCTGGCAGTTCCCTACTCTCACATGGGGAGACCCCACACTACCATCGGCGCTACGGCGTTTCACTTCTGAGTTC
>NZ_JBMKJF010000014.1:0-81533 GCF_049236945.1 Enterobacter cloacae complex sp. SHL020 | reverse complement strand
TGTCCGAAGACATTAAGAATCCATGTCACTTTGAGTGCCCACACAGATTGTCTGATAAATTGTTAAAGAGCAGTGCCGCTTCGTTTTCGCTGCGGCGCGGGGTGTGCATATTACGCTTTCCCGCTTCAGAGTCAAGTGATTAATTTCGCTTTTCTCTGCTGACCCGGCGGCGTGTGTGCCGTTGTTCCGTGTCAGTGGAGGCGCATTATAGGGAGTTATTCCGACGTGACAAGCATAAAATACAAAAAACTTTTCGTTCGCTCACTTTTCAAACTTAACGCTTATTAATGTCGCGAATCGCCCGTTAAATGTGCGATTTCCCGCGCAAAACTGGCCACCTGTGACCAGTCGGTATAAACCACTTCTTTACGCGTATCGGTTTCACCCCCGGTCATCTTCATAATCAGGCGGATCATAAAGCGGTCATACCAGCGGTAGCGAGGATAGCGCAGCGCGCCGGCAAAGACGGCGCACAGGTCTGGCTGCCACGGCGAGCTGAGTAAAAACTTGCGCGTGTAGCTGTTGGTCTGCGGCGTACGCTTCTCGGCTTTACGAGCGACCAGGTTGACCGAGTAAAAGGCACCGGGCAATTTGTTGAGCACCGCCGTGTGCTTTTTCACAAAGCGATCCAGCGCCGGATGGAAATGCCCGTAACGAATTGACGCGCCAATTACCACGCGATCGTAATCCTGCCAGGCTATCTGCTCCGCACGGTTCAGGTTCACCACATCAGAGTAAATACCCAGCTCTTTTAATTCCGACGCCAGATAAGCGGCAATCTCACGCGTTTGTCCGTCTCGCGTAGAGAAAAGAATCAATGCTTTCATCAACGGCTCCTTACTCGCGCCAGAATGTAGGGGTGAACAGCACCAGCAGCGTAAAGACCTCAAGACGACCAAACAGCATATTGGCGATGAGGATCCATTTCGCGACCGGGTTCATGCTGGCAAAGTTATCCGCCACAACGCCCAGACCGGGCCCGAGGTTATTCAATGTTGCTACGACGGACGCAAAGGCGGAGAAATCATCCACCCCCGTCGCAATAATAGCCAGCATACTGATGATAAAGACCAGCGCATACGCCGAGAAGAACCCCCACACCGCTTCGAGGATACGTTCCGGCAGCGCGCGGTTCCCCAGCTTAATGCTGTAAACCGCGTTCGGGTGGACCAGGCGCTTCAGCTCACGGTTGCCCTGCTTAAACAGCAGCAGAATACGAATTACCTTCAGGCCGCCGCCCGTAGAACCCGCACAGCCCCCGATAAATGCCGAGCATAACAGCAGCACCGGCAGGAACAGCGGCCAGCGCGCGATACTGTCCGTGGTAAACCCGGCGGTCGTCGCCATCGATACCACCTGGAAGAACGCCTGATTTAGCGTGGTCAGCGCGGAGTTGTAGACATCATGGAACCACAGCACCAGGGTACAGATGATTACCAGCGTAAGCTGGACGCCAATAAACATACGGAACTCCGGGTCACGCCAGTACACCTTCAGGCTGCGCCCGCTCAGTAAAGAGAAGTGCAGACCGTAGTTACAGCCTGAAATCAGCAGGAAAATGGCAATAATGGTGTTAATCGTTGGACTGTCGAAGTAGCCCACGCTGGCGTCATGGGTGGAGAACCCGCCGATAGCGATCGTCGCAAAGCTGTGTCCGATGGCGTCGAAAGCGGGCATCCCGGCAAACCATAGCGCCAGCGCACATGCCACCGTCAGTAAGACATAGATAAGCCAGAGGGTTTTCGCCGTCTCGGCAATACGCGGACGCATTTTGTTATCTTTCAGCGGCCCGGGCATTTCGGCGCGATAAAGCTGCATGCCGCCAACGCCCAGAATAGGAAGAATAGCCACTGCCAGGACGATGATCCCCATCCCCCCGAACCACTGCAGCATCTGGCGATAAAAGAGAATGGCGTGCGGGAGTGAATCCAGCCCCACCAGCGTCGTCGCCCCGGTGGTAGTTAAACCGGAGAACGATTCAAAAAAGGCATCCGTGATGCTCAGGTTAGGCTGTTCAGAGAAGATAAAGGGCAGCGAACCGACGCTCCCCAGCACCGTCCAGAACAGGACCACAATCAGAAATCCTTCGCGAGATTTCAGCTCACCTTTCTGACGACGGTTTGGCCACCACAGCAGCGAGCCTATCGCCAGCGCGACAAAGAAGGTCTGGGTAAAAGCCCGCCCCGCGCCGTCCCGATAGATAAGCGCCACCAGTCCTGGGAGAATCATCGTCCCGGAAAAGAGTATGACCAGCAGTCCAACGATTCGGGTTATGGCACGAAAATGCATCTCTGCCGCTTCCTTTGGTATTCATAAAAGTGAGGTGGGGATTATTCTTCAATCGGCAGCAATTGCAACGAACCACGACTAAAATCAGCCAGTTTTGCTGAAAAAGCAGCCAGCTCCGCCTGCGGAAGCGCCACGCGTAATTGCACCATTGCCTGATATTCACTGTGCGCGATGACGCCGTTAAACTGTTTGAGCAGCGTTTCAATGCCCGATAGCTGAGCGTAATCGCACAACAAAGTATATTCGGTGAGCGGCGTTTTGCGGATAGTTGTGAGCATATTCAGTGCCTGCTGAACTCCGCCGCCATAGGCTTTTACCAGCCCACCCGTGCCCAACAGGATGCCGCCGTAGTAGCGCACCACCACGGCGGTAATTTCACCCACGCCGCTGCCCATCAGCTGCGAAAGCATGGGTTTACCAGCCGTGCCCGCCGGTTCACCGTCGTCGGAAAACCCCAGCTGTTGTGAATCGTCCGGCGGCCCTGCCACCCACGCCACGCAGTGGTGACGCGCGTCAGGATGCTCAGCTCGAACGGATTCGACAAACGCCTTTGCCGCCTCTACGCCGTCGGTATGCGCCAGCAGCGTAATAAAGCGGCTTTTCTTGATTTCCTCAACAAAGGTGACCGGTTCAGCCGGTATCAGCCAGCTTTCCATCAGGCCAGCTTCAGGTCTCGCGTCATGTTCTCAATACCGTTTTCGTGAACCACCACGTTATCTTCGATGCGAATACCGCCAAACGGCTTCAGCGCGTCAATTTTTTCCCAGTTGAAGTGCTTGCTGAACTGGCCTTCACGCCACGGCGCCAGCAGGGATTCGATAAAGTAGATCCCCGGTTCAATCGTCAGCACCATACGCGGCTCCAGAATACGGGTGCAGCGCAGGTAAGGATATTTAGACGGTGCCGCCAGGTGCGTGCCGGTATCATCCTGCATGAAGCCCGCAACGTCGTGAACCTGCAGGCCCAGCGGGTGACCGATACCGTGCGGCATAAATGGCCCGGTCAGATCGTTTTCGACCATCGCCTCTTCGCTCATGTCTTTCACAATCTGATGTTTACGCAGCAGTTTTGCGATGCGCTGATGGAACTGGATGTGATAATCCACATAGCTGGTTCCCGCCTTCATGGTGGCAATCAGCGCCAGCTGTTCATCGTTCACGTCTTTAATCAGCTGCGCGAAATCGGTATCCGCATTCGCCGCCCAGGTACGGGTCAGGTCGGCCGCGTAGCCGTTGTACTCGGCGCCTGCGTCAAGCAGGAAGCTGCGCATCTCCGACGGAACATGGTGATCCAGTTTGGTGTAGTGAAGCACAGACGCGTGCTCGTTCAGCGCGACGATATTGCTGTACGGCACGTCGGTATCACGGTGGCCCGTCGCGGTCAGATAGGCCTGATTGATGTCGAACTCGCTCATCCCCGACTGGAACGCTTCATGCGCGGCACGGTGGCCATTGACCGCCGTTTTTTGCGCTTCACGCATGCAGTAAAGTTCGTAGTCGGTTTTATACGCGCGGTAATAGTGCAGGTAATCCAGCACGCCTTTCGGATTGAGTTTGTCTGCCGGAATATCCAGACCCAGCGCGCGCTCCGGAACAGGGCCAATATAGGCGATGTTGCCCCGCGCGGCAGGCAGCTGGCTACCAATACCGTCCGCTTTCGGCAGTGCAATCACATCAATCTCTTCCGTCCAGAAAGAGGTCGGCAGCGGCTCTACGTTGTGCCAGTAATCGACCGGCAGGTAGAACCACAGCTTCGGCTTGTTCACGCCATCCACCAGCAGCCAGCAATTTGGAACCTGAGTCACCGGCACCCAGGCTTTAAACTGCGGGTTCACCTTAAACGGATAAGCGTGGTCATCCAGAAAGGTATTCATCAGCTCGCCGGAGTGGATCAGCAGCGCATCCAGCTTAAAGCGGGCCAGTACATCGCGGGTACGTTCCTGTAGGGTAACGATATGATTTTTATAAAGCGAAGCCAGTGAGTCCATCATTCTTCCTTTCGTTTTTTTGACCTCAAGTCATCGCATCTTAGCACACCTCACTCCGGCTGCGTGATTTCCACCGACCGTGATCAATGCAGCAATTTCTTAATGAGTAATTTGCATTTTATTAACATAAATCTCACACTCCGATTCATCTGGTATGACCAGATCCAATTGCTGGATTCAGGAGACTGACATGCTCTACAAAGGCGACACCCTGTACCTCAACTGGCTGGAAGATGGCATTGCCGAACTGGTGTTCGATGCCCCCGGCTCAGTGAACAAGCTTGATACCGCGACGGTGGCCAGTCTTGGCCAGGCGCTGGATGTTCTTGAAAAACAACCTGAATTAAAAGGGCTGCTGCTGCGTTCGAACAAAGCGGCCTTTATCGTCGGTGCCGATATCACCGAGTTTCTTTCGCTGTTCCTGGTCCCGGAAGAACAGCTGAGCCAGTGGCTGCACTTTGCCAACAGCGTCTTTAATCGTCTGGAAGATCTGCCTGTCCCGACCATTTCCGCCGTTAACGGCTACGCGCTGGGCGGCGGCTGCGAGTGCGTACTCGCGACCGACTACCGTCTGGCGACGCCGGACCTGCGCATCGGCCTGCCGGAAACCAAGCTGGGCATCATGCCGGGCTTTGGCGGCTCCGTGCGTATGCCGCGCATGCTCGGTGCCGACAGCGCGCTGGAGATCATTGCCGCGGGTAAAGATGTCGGCGCAGAACAGGCGCAGAAAATCGGCCTGGTCGACGGCGTCGTGAAGCCTGAGAAACTGGTTGAAGGCGCACTCGCCATTCTGCGTCAGGCGATTAACGGCGATCTCGACTGGAAAGCCAAACGCCAGCCGAAGCTGGAGCCGTTAAAACTCAGCAAGATTGAAGCCACCATGAGCTTCACCATCGCCAAAGGCATGGTGATGCAGACGGCGGGTAAACACTACCCAGCGCCGATCACGGCGGTGAAAACCATTGAAGCGGCTGCTCGTCTCGGACGCGATGAAGCGCTGAAGCTCGAAAATCAGAGCTTTGTCCCTCTGGCGCACACCAATGAAGCTCGCGCGCTGGTCGGTATCTTCCTCAACGACCAGTTCGTGAAGGGTAAAGCCAAACAGCTGACTAAAAACGTTGAGACGCCAAAACATTCGGCGGTACTCGGCGCCGGCATTATGGGTGGCGGCATCGCTTACCAGTCGGCCTGGAAAGGCGTGCCGGTGGTGATGAAAGACATCAGCGAGAAATCCCTGACGCTGGGCATGACCGAAGCGGCCAAGCTGCTGAATAAACAGCTGGAACGCGGAAAAATTGACGGGCTGAAGCTTGCAGGCGTGATCTCCACCATTCAGCCCGTGCTGGAATACAGCGGTTTCGACCGTGTGGACGTCGTCGTTGAAGCGGTTGTTGAGAACCCGAAAGTCAAAAAAGCGGTGCTGGCAGAAACGGAAGACAAGGTTCGTCCTGAGACCGTGCTGGCCTCTAACACCTCCACCATTCCAATCAGCGAACTGGCGAGCGTGCTGAAGCGTCCGGAAAACTTCTGCGGGATGCACTTCTTCAACCCGGTACACCGTATGCCGCTGGTCGAAGTGATCCGCGGGGAAAAAACCTCTGACGAAACCATCGCTAAAGTGGTGGCATGGGCCAGCAAGATGGGTAAAACGCCGATCGTTGTTAACGACTGCCCGGGCTTCTTCGTCAACCGCGTGCTGTTCCCTTACTTCGCCGGCTTCAGCCAGCTGCTGCGCGACGGTGCGGACTTCCGCAAAATCGACAAAGTGATGGAGAAACAGTTCGGCTGGCCGATGGGCCCGGCGTATCTGCTGGACGTGGTCGGCATTGATACCGCCCACCATGCTCAGGCGGTGATGGCGGCAGGCTTCCCGCAGCGTATGCAGAAAGATTATCGCGACGCCATTGACGCTCTGTTCGACGCTAACCGCTTCGGCCAGAAAAACGGCCTGGGCTTCTGGCGCTATAAAGAAGACAGCAAAGGCAAACCGAAGAAAGAAGAAGATGCCGCGGTGGATGGTCTGCTGGCCGACGTTAGCCAGCCAAAACGCGACTTCACCGACGATGAGATCGTCGCCCGCATGATGATTCCGATGATCAACGAAGTGGTGCGTTGCCTCGAAGAAGGCATCATCGCCAGCCCGGCAGAAGCCGACATGGCGCTGGTGTACGGCCTGGGCTTCCCTCCGTTCCACGGCGGCGCATTCCGCTGGCTGGACACGCTCGGCAGCGCCCGCTATCTCGATATGGCTCAGCAGTATCAGCACCTCGGCCCGCTTTATGAGGTGCCGGAAGGGCTGCGTAACAAAGCGCGCCATAACGAACCCTACTATCCAGCAGTTGAGCCAGCCCGTCCGGTTGGCGAGCTGAAAACGGCTTAAGGAGTCACAATGGAAAAGGTTGTCATTGTTGATGCGATTCGCACCCCGATGGGCCGTTCAAAAGGCGGTGCATTCCGTAACGTGCGTGCGGAAGACCTCTCCGCACATCTGATGCGTAGCCTGCTGGCGCGTAACCCGGCGCTGGATCCTGCTGCGCTGGACGATATCTACTGGGGCTGCGTGCAGCAGACCCTGGAGCAAGGTTTCAACATCGCCCGTAACGCGTCGTTGCTGGCGGAGATCCCGCATTCGGTTCCGGCCGTCACCGTCAACCGCCTGTGCGGTTCGTCAATGCAGGCGCTGCACGACGCGGCGCGGATGATCATGACCGGTGATGCGCAGGCCTGCCTGGTAGGCGGCGTTGAACACATGGGTCACGTGCCGATGAGCCACGGGGTCGATTTTCATCCTGGCATGAGCCGTAACGTGGCGAAAGCTGCGGGGATGATGGGCCTGACCGCCGAGATGCTCTCTCGTCTGCACGGCATTAGCCGTGAAATGCAGGATGCCTTTGCCGCGCGCTCTCACGCCCGCGCATGGGCCGCCACGCAGTCTGGTGCCTTTAAGAACGAGATCATCCCTACCGGCGGCCACGACGCTGACGGCGTACTGAAGCAGTTCAGCTACGACGAAGTCATCCGCCCGGAAACTACCGTAGAAGCACTTTCTACCCTGCGCCCTGCGTTTGATCCGGTCACCGGTACGGTAACGGCAGGTACTTCGTCGGCGCTGTCCGACGGTGCCGCCGCGATGCTGGTGATGAGCGAAAGTCGTGCCCGCGATCTGGGCTTAACGCCTCGCGCTCGGGTACGTTCGATGGCGGTCGTGGGCTGCGATCCTTCAATCATGGGTTACGGCCCGGTTCCGGCCTCGAAGCTGGCGCTGAAAAAAGCGGGATTAGCCGCCAGCGACATCGACCTGTTTGAAATGAACGAAGCGTTCGCCGCGCAGATCCTGCCGTGCATTAAGGATCTGGGGCTGATGGAGCAGATCGACGAGAAGATTAACCTCAACGGCGGCGCGATCGCCCTCGGTCACCCGCTGGGCTGCTCCGGAGCGCGTATCAGCACGACGCTTATCAACCTGATGGAACGCAAAGATGCCCAGTTTGGCCTGGCAACGATGTGTATCGGGCTGGGTCAGGGTATCGCGACGGTGTTTGAGAGAGTGTAAATCAGGAAAAGTATCTCAAGCCAATGACGTCAGAACGAACGCAGCCAACGCAGTTATGGCGTCATTGGCGAAGAGAGACAGTTTAGTTGCCGTTCTTCCCGCCTGTCAGGGGCGGGT
Source organism: Enterobacter cloacae complex sp. SHL020 (assembly GCF_049236945.1). Lineage (NCBI taxonomy): Bacteria > Pseudomonadati > Pseudomonadota > Gammaproteobacteria > Enterobacterales > Enterobacteriaceae > Enterobacter > Enterobacter cloacae complex sp. SHL020. Next base: position 73,587 of record NZ_JBMKJF010000014.1, on the reverse strand, counting down.
TTTTTATTTAAATGAAGGCAAACGCATCGCCAAACAGGCGGTCTTCACGCGCGTCACGTTCGTTACAGAACAGGTCGCGGGCAATTTTCGCCATCTCGAAACGGCCAGCGATATAGATATCGTGCCCTGCCAGCGTGCCATGATCCTGCAGCACCGCCGTCAGCACCGTCCCGCTACGACCACGCCAGCCCTCTTCCGGCTGCTCAACCACCGGCTCAATGCGCAGATTAGGATGGGTTACGCTCAGCGCTTCCAGCTCAGACAGGTCGTACAGATGTTTCTCTTCGCGGCCACCCCAGTAAATGGTGATGTCGCGGTCAGGGTTACGCGCCAGGGCGGTCAGCAGAATGGAGCGCACGTAAGAGAAGCCCGTACCGCCAGCGATCAGGATCAGCGGACGGTCTTCGTCATCGCGCAGCCACGCATCGCCGTGCGGAATATCCACCACGATTTCACGTTCCTTCAGGATCCGATCCATCACCGCCATCGCATACAGGTTAAGCTCTGACGCACCAATATGAAGCTCAATAAATTCCTGCTCCGCTGGCGTGGAGGCCATGGAGAAAGGACGCTTATCACGCTCATCCATCACGACCATCAGGTACTGACCCGCGCGGAAAGAGAATGGCGCTTCTGGCACTAAACGGACGCGATATACGGTGTCGGTGATGGCATCTACCGAGGTCACTTTACAGCTTAAGGTTGTCATTCGCTCTCTCTGTCGGGAAGTCTATAGGGCTTAACGGTTAGCTCAGGGTTTACCGTTATTCATTATGGCCAGCTCGTCCCAGATCGCGTCAATTCGCGCGGTCACGGCAGGATCTTTTTTGATCGGGCGACCCCATTCACGGTCGGTTTCGCCAGGCCATTTATTTGTGGCATCCAGTCCCATCTTTGAGCCAAGACCGGAAACCGGCGAGGCAAAATCCAGGTAATCTATCGGCGTATTTTCGACTAACACCGTATCGCGCGCCGGGTCCATTCGCGTGGTAATGGCCCAGATTACGTCATTCCAGTCGCGGGCGTTAACGTCATCATCGCAGACAATAACAAATTTGGTATACATAAACTGGCGCAGGAAAGACCATACGCCCATCATCACGCGTTTAGCATGGCCAGGATACTGCTTCTTCATCGTGACCACCGCCATGCGATACGAGCATCCTTCAGGCGGCAGATAAAAATCAACAATTTCCGGGAACTGCTTTTGCAGGATCGGCACAAACACTTCATTCAGCGCCACGCCCAGCACCGCCGGTTCATCCGGTGGACGTCCGGTATACGTGGAGTGATAAATCGCATCTTCACGCTGCGTAATGTGCGTCACGGTAAACACCGGGAAGTTATCCACTTCGTTGTAATAGCCCGTGTGGTCGCCGTAGGGGCCTTCTGGCGCCATTTCACCCTGCTCAAGGTAACCTTCCAGCACAATTTCCGCACTGGCCGGCACTTCGAGATCGTTAGAGATACACTTCACGACTTCGGTTTTCGTTCCGCGCAGCAGGCCTGCAAACGCATATTCAGAGAGTGTATCCGGCACCGGTGTGACGGCTCCCAGAATGGTGGCTGGATCGGCGCCTAAGGCGACAGACACCGGGAAGCGTTCCCCCGGATGCGCAGCGCACCACTCCTGGAAATCCAGCGCGCCGCCGCGATGCGACAGCCAGCGCATAATGAGCTTATTCTTGCCAATCAACTGCTGGCGGTAAATACCGAGATTCTGGCGCTCTTTGTGCGGGCCGCGCGTGACGGTCAGTCCCCAGGTGATCAGCGGCGCGGCATCTTCCGGCCAGCACTGCATGATAGGGATTTTAGTCAGATCTACCGCATCGCCTTCCAGCACTTTCTGCTGGCACGGCGCGCCGCGCAGGCGTTTGGTGGGCATATTCAGCACCTGCTTAAACTGCGGCAGTTTGTCGAACAGATCGCGAAAGCCCTTCGGTGGCTCCGGCTCTTTCAGAAACGCCAGCAGTTTACCGACTTCACGCAGCGCAGAGACGTCTTCCTGCCCCATTCCCAGTGCAACACGACGCGGTGTACCAAACAGGTTGCACAGCACCGGCATGGAGTAACCTTTCGGATTTTCAAACAGTAATGCGGGGCCACCGGCACGCAGGGTGCGGTCAGCAATTTCTGTCATTTCCAGATAAGGATCGACAGGAAATGTAATACGTTTGAGTTCACCCTGCTTTTCCAGCAGCGTCAGGAAGTCGCGGAGATCGTGGTATTTCATGCAGTTAATCATGGCCTCTCTGTAAGCGCTTCATTATACGGCGTAAGCCTGCTTGATGCTGTAATTTTGTTAAATAAGCGTGAACTTATGCGTTCTGTTCCATTTTCCCCCATTATAATCAACTTAGCGATCCCGCCAGGGTTTTGATATGCTTGCGCCCCGAACTAAGGGAAAGAGTGATTATGCAGGCCTGGTATTTACTGTATTGCAAACGCGGGCAACTTCAGCGCGCGCAGGAACATCTTGAACGTCAGTCTGTAAATTGCCTGACACCCGTGATCACGCTTGAAAAAATGCAGCGCGGGAAGCGCACAACCGTCAGTGAGCCGTTGTTCCCGAACTACCTGTTCGTGGAGTTCGACCCGGAAGTCATCCACACCACCACCATCAGCGCAACGCGCGGCGTCAGCCACTTCGTTCGTTTTGGTGCCCACCCGGCAACGGTTCCGTCGACGGTCATTCATCAGCTGTCGATTTATCAACAGCCTGAAGGGATCACCGACCCCGAAACCCCTTACAGCGGCGATAGCGTCGTGATTACCGAAGGCGCTTTCGAAGGCCTGCAGGCGATTTTTGCCGAGCCGGACGGTGAAGCGCGCTCTATGCTGTTGCTCAATCTGCTGAACAAGCAGGTGCTGCAGAGCGTTAAAAACACCGACTTCCGCAAGCTTTAAACGTTTATCCCGAACAGATTACGCACGTTGCCATCCGTCTGCGCCGAAAGCCAGTGCGGATCCTCTCCGCGCCACTTCGCGACGCTCTCAACAATGTGCCCCAGATACGCGGGCTCATTTCGCCGCGATGCCGGTTTGGGTTTCATGTCGCGCGGTAGCAGATAAGGCGCATCGGTTTCGAGGAGCAGCCGGTCAGCCGGGATTACCGGCAATAGCTCACGAAGTTCAAGCCCGCGGCGCTCATCGCAAACCCAGCCGGTAATGCCCAGATAAAGCCCTCGCGCCAGGCAATCCAGCGCTTCCTGCCGTGAGCCGGTAAAACAGTGCAGCACCGCGCCGGGCAGTTTCTCCAGCCACGGATCCAGAAGCGCCAGGAAACGCTCATGCGCGTCGCGGCAGTGCATAAACACGGGCATTCCAAGCTCTGCCGCCAGCGCAAGCTGGGCAGTAAACGCCTTTTCCTGCTCTTCAGGCGTGGAAAAGTTACGGTTGAAATCGAGACCGCATTCGCCGATCGCCACAACGTCTGGCGTCTTCGCCAGCTTGTACAGGGTGTCGCCACTTTCCTCGGTCCACTGGCTGCTGTCGTGAGGATGCACGCCAGCGGTAGACCAACAGCGATCGTAGCGTTGCGCCAGCTGCTGCGCCTGCTCGCTCTCATGCAGGTTGGTGCCTGTCAGCAGCAGTCCTTTCACCCCGGCTGCAAACGCACGCGCAACCACCTCATCACGATCTTTCGCAAACTGCGAGCTGGTCAGGTTGAGTCCGATATCAAACATGCAAATCCCCATATAACAACCGCCCTGACGGGCGGCTGGTTTTACTCTTCAGTGGTCTTGTCGGACGTATCGTCTTCGTCATCCGCTCGACGTCCTTTACCCACGTAGAAACGCGAGAAGAAAACGCCGACCTCAAACAGACAGTACATCGGTATGGCCAGCAGCGTCTGCGAGAACACATCCGGCGGTGTCAGCAGCATGCCGACAACAAATGCGCCCACAAGGATATACGGACGCTTCTTACGCAGGTCATCCGGGGTCGTTACTCCTACCCAGCAGAGCAGCACAATCGCCACCGGTACTTCGAAAGCCACGCCAAACGCCATAAACAGCGCCATCACAAAGCTGAGGTAGCTGGCGATATCCGTCGACACCTGGACCCCTTCCGGCGCGGTATGCGTCAGGAAGCCGAAGGCCAGCGGGAAGACAACGAAATAGGCAAACGCCATGCCGATATAGAATAGCAGCGAGCTGGACACCAGCAGCGGGATCACCAGCTTGCGTTCATGCTTATACAGCGCGGGCGCCACAAACGCCCACACCTGGTAAAGAATGACCGGTGCAGAAGCAATCAACGACACCCAGAAGGTCAGCTTGATGGGGGTAAAGAACGGAGAAGCAACGTCTGTTGCAATCATCGTTGCGCCCAGCGGCATCTGCTTGATCAGCGGCGCAGAGACCACCTGATAGATATCGTTGGCAAAATAGACCAGGCACAGGAATATGAGTAAAACCGCAATAATGCAGTTTAACAGGCGCTTACGCAGCTCAATGAGGTGCGTAATCAGCGGTTGAGTATCATCTACTGCCATGTTTACGCTTTATCACTCGACGAGGGGGATGATTCGGAAACGGACGCAGCGGGCTTCACTTCCGCCGCTTTTGCTACCGGCTCTTCCGGCTGCGCCTGTTTTTTCAGTTCGGTTTCCTGAGGCGTCTGTTCTGGCGCGGCAGCCTGATGTTCAGCACTCGCAGGCGTTACGCCCTCGCGCTGCTCCTCGCTGCCCTTAACCACCGGGTTATGGATGGTGTTCGCTTCATCGCTCGCTTTTTCAGGATCGTTGACGCTGTAAGAGCGCTTCATCGATTCCGCCGCTTCGCGCAGCTCATCCATTGACGCTTTCAGTTCCGGCGTCAGGTTATCCATGCTCGCCTTCTCGACCTTTTTCAGGCTTTCCTGAAATTCCTGCAGCTTAAGCTCCTGCGCCAGCTCATTCTGAACGGTCGATGCCAGCGATCTCAGCGCACGAACCCAGCCCGCAACGGTTTTCACTGCCACCGGCAGACGCTGCGGCCCCAGCACAATCAGGCCAATCACAAAGACCAGCAGGAGCTCACTAAAACCAATGTCGAACACGACTTACACCTGCTCTTTATCGTGGCGTTTAGCGTCTTCCTTTTTGGCTTCTTCTTGCTTGTCGGCGATGGATTTAGCAGTAAAGTCAGCGTCCTGGCTGGTTTTATCCTGCTTGCTCTCATCATCGCTCATCGCTTTCTTGAAGCCTTTGATAGACGCGCCCAGATCGGAACCAATAGAACCGAGCTTTTTGGTGCCAAACAGCAGCACGACGATGACGGCAATAATGACTAATTGCCAGATACTGATACCACCCATACATGTTCCTCAGGGATAGATGATTAATGAGTCAGGTCGCATTATACGTGTGCGACCCGTCGATAGCGACGCACGCTCAGCGCGTTTTTCGCCAGCCTGCTAGCCAGACTACCACCCCGCCAGCCATCAGCCAGGCGGGCATCATCTGCCAGTCCGGACGGTTGATCAGCAGCAGCGTACCGCTCAGCAGCAGCGTTGCGCCAATCCCAAAGAGATAGCGTGACTGCCCCTGGCGAACGCGGCTGGACTGAAGTTCGCGGGCGATTTTATCCATGCTGTGCTGAAGGTTCTTGCTCTGACGCAAACTCTCATAAACCAGTTCAGGAATTTCAGGCATTTTTTCTATCCAGAACGGGCCTTTCTCTTTCAGCGAGCGCACCAGCGCCGGAATGCCAACCTGATCCTTAATCCAGGATTCAAGGAAAGGTTTCGCGGTCTTCCACAAGTCTAACTGAGGATAGAGCTGTCGGCCTACACCCTCAACGTAAAGTAATGTTTTCTGAAGTAAAACTAGCTGTGGCTGAACTTCCATATTAAAACGGCGAGCCGTGTTGAACAGGTTTAACAGCACGTGCCCAAAGGAAATTTCCGCCAGCGGTTTTTCAAAAATAGGTTCACAAACGGTCCGGATCGCGAACTCGAACTCTTCGACGTTAGTGTCCGGCGGCACCCAACCGGAATCGACGTGCAGCTCGGCCACCTTGCGGTAGTCGCGGTTGAAGAACGCGATGAAGTTCTCAGCCAAATACCGTTTATCCTCTTTGTTCAGCGACCCCACAATCCCGCAGTCGATACCGATATATTTCGGGTCCTCAGGGTGTTCGTAGCTCACGAAGATATTGCCCGGATGCATGTCAGCATGGAAAAAGCTGTCGCGGAACACCTGGGTAAAGAAGACCTGTACGCCACGTTCGGCCAGGAGCTTCATGTTCGTTCCCTGCTTCTCCAGGGCTACGACATCCGAAACCGGAATACCGTAGATACGCTCCATCACCATCATGTTCTGGCTGCAGTAGTCAGAATAGACTTCGGGTACATAGAGCATCGGGCTGTTTTCAAAGTTACGGCGCAGCTGAATGGCGTTTGCCGATTCGCGCAGCAGGTTAAGCTCATCAATCAGCGTTTTTTCATATTCCCGCACCACTTCCAGTGGACGAAGGCGACGCCCGTCCGGCAGCAAGCGTGGTACCCAGCGCGCCAGACGATAAATCAGCTTCATGTCCGCTTTGATGACTGGCAGGATGTCCGGACGAATGACCTTAATAACGACTTCTTTGCCGTTTTCTTTCAGACGCGCGGTGTGCACCTGCGCAATAGAGGCCGATGCCAGTGGGTTAATGTCGAAATCGTCAAACCAGGTCTCGACGGGTACATTTCCCATCGCCTCTTCAATTTGCTTTTTCGCGCGCGCGCCGTCAAACGGTGCGACGCGATCCTGCAGCATCGCAAGCTCATCGGCAATCAGAGGCGGGAAGAGATCGCGGCGGGTAGACAGCATCTGCCCGAATTTAATCCATACCGGGCCGAGTTCCTGCAGCGCGAGGCGCAGACGCTCACCCAGCGGTTGACCTTTATGGCGATTGGGCATCCAGAAGAGCATCCGCCGCCAGATACGAAGCGGCAGCGTGATACGCATTTTGGGGATAAGCTCGTCGAGCCCGTAGCTCAAAAAGGTGCGAATAATAAAATAGAGGCGCCGAATTTCACCAGGCGTCATTTGCCCTCCAGTTTTTCCAGCCGTTTGGTTAACGCATCCACCGCACGTTCAACAGCAGCGGTCTCTTCCGCAAACCATGCAACTTCCAGTGGCCCGGGCGCCATTCGCCACTCCTCAGTCAGCACTTCCGTCGCATAGCGTTGCTGGCGCTGGAGGCTTTTACGCGCAAAGGAGGCGCCACCATGAAGGACTTTCCCGATGCCTTCGGCGGCAATGTCGCCGATAAAAGGCGCGAGCAGCTCTGCCGGATCGAATTCTGCCAAATCGGTGAGCACAACGAAGTTCTGCACGACCTGAATGTCGCCCTCCACTTCCAGCTCACCGCTGCGGATAAGCGCCGTTAACTGCTGGCGATCGCGCAGTTTTGGCAGCACGCTCATGTGCGTGATGACCGAGCAGTCGGCCTCACCTTCCCACGCCCCCAGAACGTCAAGCTGGCGTTCGCTGAATACCAGCACAAGCGGCGTCGAGAACTCTTTTAAAACAATGCGTAATACCTTTCCGTTAAGCCGCTGACGTGCAGCTTTCAGCGCAGGGGCGCGATACAGAAAAGCGTTCAGTACATTCTCGATGCCTGCGGAGACTAAGGGTTTAAAGGGCACGGGACACCTCCACTCAGAATTTGTAACCGCGATGCAGCGCGACGACACCGGCCGTCAGGTTGAAATATTCAACGTTCTCAAATTCCGCGTCCTGCATCATGGCTTTTAATGTGTCCTGATCCGGGTGCATACGGATAGATTCCGCCAGATAGCGGTAGCTTTCAGCGTCGTTAGCCACCAGCTCACCAATTCGCGGCAGCACGTGGAAGGAATAGGCGTCGTAGGCTTTGCTCAGCGGCTCAATGATCGGTTTAGAGAACTCGAGCACCAGCAGACGTCCACCCGGCTTCAGCACGCGGTACATGGAGCGCAGCGCTTTTTCTTTATCGGTCACGTTACGCAGACCGAAAGAGATCGTGATGCAGTCAAAGGTGTTATCCGGGAATGGCAGCGCTTCGGCGTTTGCCTGCACATACTCCACATTCCCCACCACGCCGATGTTACGCAGCTTTTCGCGTCCCATTTTCAGCATGGAGTCATTAATATCGGCGAGAACAACGCGACCGGTTTCGCCCACCAGACGGGAGAATTTCGCGGTTAAATCACCCGTGCCGCCGGCTAAGTCCAGCACCGTTTGTCCACGACGTACGCCGCTGCAGTCAATGGTGAAGCGCTTCCACAAGCGATGAATGCCGAACGACATCAGGTCATTCATCACATCGTACTTCGCCGCCACGGAATGAAATACGTGGGCCACCATGTCAGCTTTCTGCGCTTTGGCAACAGTCTGAAAGCCAAAGTGCGTTGTGTCTTGTGAATCGTCAGCCATCTCAGAGCCTGCTTATCAGTAAAATGTTCGTGAAGTGTAACAGATTGGGCGCGTTTGCCCTACGTTTCAACCACCGCGAAAGAAACGCGCTGGGGTCTCATCTGGTGATGAATCCATCGCTAACGTGTTGTCTTCACTGTTTGTATTTTGTTCGTCCGCGCCTTCTCGCAGGCGAAACTCGTCGTCCTGGGCGGTGGCCTGTTCGACCAATTCCGGATTAATCTCGCGTTTAACCTCAACCCCCAGGCTACGGAATGATTCGGCCTGTGCCAGCAGATTGCCGCGTCCGGAGGCGAGTTTTTTCATCGCCTGGCGGTAGTTTTCCTGCGCACGATCCAGGCTCTGCCCGACTGAAGACATATCATCCACGAAGAGGCGCATTTTGTCGTACAGCTTGCTGGCACGATCGGCAATCTGCTGCGCGTTGCGGCTCTGGTGCTCATAGCGCCACAGGTTCGCAATGGTGCGTAACGCCACCAGCAGCGTGGTGGGGCTGACCAGCATAATGTTATTTTTGAGCGCTTCGGTGATAAGTTCAGGCTGTCTGTCGAGTGCCAGCAGGAACGCGGGTTCTACCGGGATGAACATCAGGACATAGTCCAGCGAGCGCAGACCCGGCAGCTGCTGGTAGTCTTTTCTGCCGAGCAGGCGAATATGATTACGCACGGAGGCAATGTGCTCCTGCAGCGCAGACTCGCGGGTGTAGTCATCGTCCGCATTAAAGTAGCGTTCATACGCCACCAGCGTCATTTTGGCGTCAATCACCACATCTTTACCCTGCGGCAGCCGCACGATGACATCCGGCTGCATACGCGAGCGGGCATCGTTTTCGATACTCACCTGCGTTTCGTATTCGTATCCTTCGCGCAGACCAGAGGCCTCCAGCACGCGGGTCAGCACCACTTCTCCCCAGTTGCCCTGGGTTTTGTTATCCCCTTTCAGCGCGCGGGTCAGATTGACCGCTTCCTGCGCCATCTGGGCATTCAGCTGCTGGAGATTGCGAATCTCATGCGCCAGGGTGTGACGCTCGCGGGCTTCCTGACCAAAGCTGTCCTGCACCTGACGGCGAAAACCGTCAAGCTGTTCGCGCAGGGGCGTCAGCAGGCTGTTCAGGCTCTGGCGGTTCTGTTCGTCAACGCGGCGGTTGCTGTGCTCAAAAATTCGGTTGGCGAGGTTCTCAAACTGTTCGCTAAGGCGCTGCTCGCTGTTGATCATCTGGCGGATTTTGTCTTCCGCATGCAGCTGGGTGGATTCAAGGCGGGTGGTCACTTCGCGGAGATCGGCTTCCAGTGACGTGTTGATATCGCGCAGGTTGCGTAGCTCGTTATTGAGCAATTCACACTCGTCGCGCCAGTGTTCGCTCAGCGCAAGCTGCTGTTTTGTCGCGCTTAAATCGGCGACCATCTCTTCTCGCTCGGCCAGCTGGTCGGCCTTCTGCTGCGCATGCTGGTAGCTGGAAATCAGCCAGCCAATCCCTAAGCCCACCAGCGCAATCACCGCGTAAATCAGGATTGAGATATCCACAATGCCCCCTGCATCAACGTATTACCCGCACAAAATAGAATTGTGCTGTATAAACGTCCAGTTTGAAAGGGTTTTCCTGCGAGGCGCTACGCAAAAAATAAAGGCCGAACGCGTCGGCCTTTGATTTCGGAAGAGAGGATTAGATCAGGCGACGCGCTGCTTCCACCACGATTTTCACCGCATGACTTTCGGTCTGCTTCATGGTTTCGGCGTTCGGGATCTCCTGCTGGGTACGGTTGACGATCACGCCCGCCACCATACCGGCACGCAGACCCTGGCTTGCGCACATGGTCAGCAGCGTTGCGGATTCCATTTCGTAGTTCATCACGCCCATGGACTGCCACTCTTCCATTGAGCCTTTGAAACGGCTTACCACGCGGCCTGAGAAGGTGTCGTAACGTTCCTGGCCCGGGTAGAAGGTGTCGGAAGAGGCGGTTACACCCACGTGGGTGGTTGCGCCTACGGATTTCGCGGCTTCAACCAGCGCGGTGGTGCATTCGAAATCAGCCACTGCCGGGAATTCCATCGGTGCAAAGTGCAGGCTTGCGCCGTCCAGACGAACGGACGCGGTCGTGACCAGCACGTCACCGACGTTGATGTGCGGCTGGATAGCGCCGGTGGTACCGATACGCAGGAAAGTACGGATGCCCAGCTGTGCCAGCTCTTCAACAGCAATAGAGGTAGACGGACCACCGATACCGGTAGAGCACACGATCACCGCTTTGCCATCCAGCTCTGCGCGCCAGGTGGTGAACTCACGATGGGCAGCCAGCTTGACCGGCTTATCCATCAGCGCGGCGATCTTTTCCACACGCTCAGGATCGCCAGGGACGATAGCGAGCGTAGCCCCTTGTAAATCGTTTTTGGTGAGGCCGAGATGAAAAACATCAGACTTAGACATAGGTGACTCCTCTGTGGGTCGGTTAGTCAGAAGAAGTAAAACGGTACTTTACAGAAGCAGTAAGCATATTTTCGTGACACACCTCACCATGAATGAAAATGATTACATTGAATTTCCATAAAAAAGTGATTTACATCACATTAACAAGTTATATCGCCAGGTGCTGCACAAAAGATAGACCGTTTAAGGCACTGTGAGTTGTTAACCTGGTGTCTATATTTACCTTTGCGCTAACTCATTGGTACGGAGAATGCCATGACTGAAAAAACCGGTTTTGCACCTGCTGCGGCCCCACATGCTTCAACCATCGTGTCGACGCCAGAAGCGGCAATTACCGCGGGTGAGACCTCCATTCCCTCGCAGGGGGAGAATATGCCTGCTTATCACGCAAGGCCAAAATCGGCAGAGGGCCCACTGCCCATCGTAATTGTGATTCAGGAGATATTTGGTGTTCACGAACACATTCGCGACCTCTGCCGCCGGCTGGCGCTGGAAGGGTATCTGGCCGTTGCGCCAGAGCTCTATTTCCGTCAGGGCGATCCGAACGACTACAGTGATATTCCAACATTGCTCAGCAACCTGGTCAGCAAAGTCCCGGACGCGCAGGTTCTGGCCGATCTCGATCACGTCGCCAGCTGGGCGGCGCGCAACGGCGGCGATCCGCATCGTCTTCTGGTCACCGGTTTCTGCTGGGGCGGACGCATTAGCTGGCTGTACGCCGCGCATAATCCGCAGCTCAAAGCCGCTGTCGCCTGGTACGGCAAACTGGTGGGTGAAAAAACGCTGAATTCGCCGAAACATCCCGTGGATATCGCCACCGAGTTAAATGCCCCCGTGTTAGGGCTTTACGGCGGTCAGGACACCGGTATTTCGCTGGATTCGGTAGAGACCATGCGCCATGCGCTCCGCGCGGCAAATGCGAAGGCGGAGATTGTGGTGTACCCGGATGCCGGGCACGCGTTTAACGCCGATTATCGTCCGAGCTATCACGCAGAATCAGCCAAAGATGGCTGGCAGAGAATGCTGGCGTGGTTTAGCCAGTACGGTGGTAAGAAAGCGTAATAAAAAAAGCCCGGTGGCGGCTATGCCTTACCGGGCCTACGCATCATCAAGCCTGACGCAGGTTCTGCGCCGCCTTCACCATGTTCGCCAGCGCCGCGCGCGTCTCCGGCCAGCCGCGGGTTTTCAGTCCGCAGTCCGGGTTCACCCACAGGCGTTCTGACGGAATGCGCTGGGCCGCTTTTTTCAGCAGGGCTTCAATCCACTCCACGCTCGGCACGTTCGGGGAGTGGATGTCGTACACGCCCGGCCCGATTTCATTCGGGTAGTCGAACTCTTCAAACGACTCCAGCAGCTCCATGTCTGAACGAGAGGTCTCGATGGTGATCACGTCGGCGTCCAGCGCGGCAATCGAATCCATGATGTCGTTAAATTCGCAGTAACACATGTGGGTGTGGATCTGGGTGTCGTCCTTCGCCACCGCAGCGTTGATGCGGAACGCCTCCACGCCCCACTGCAGGTAGGCATCCCAGTCGCTGCGGCGCAGCGGCAACCCTTCGCGCAGAGCGGGCTCGTCAATCTGGATAATGCCAATGCCTGCCGCTTCCAGATCCGCCACCTCATCACGCAGCGCCAGGGCAATCTGTTTGGCGATGGTTTCACGAGTCACGTCTTCACGCGGGAACGACCAGCAGAGAATGGTCACTGGACCGGTGAGCATCCCTTTTACCGGCTTGTCGGTAAGGGACTGGGCATACTTCGCCCACTCCACGGTGATCGCTTCCGGGCGGCTGACGTCACCGATGACCACCGGCGGCTTGACGCAGCGGGAGCCGTAGCTCTGCACCCAGCCGTTCTGGGTAAAGACGAAGCCGTCCAGGTGCTCACCGAAGTATTCCACCATGTCGTTACGCTCGGCCTCGCCGTGCACCAGCACGTCCAGCCCCAGGCGTTCCTGCTCGATAATCGCCTGCTTGATGTGTTCCGCGATGCCGGTGCGGTAGTGATTCGCATCCAGATTGCCCTTTTTGAAGTCCAGGCGCAGGCCGCGGATTTCCGTAGTCTGCGGGAAAGAACCAATTGTGGTGGTCGGCCAGGCGGGCAGATTAAAGCGGGCGCGCTGCGCTTCAGCGCGCACCTCGTACGGACTCTGGCGCTGGCTGTCCTGGGCGGTGATGGCCGCCAGGCGTTTCTCCACCGCCGGGTTGTGCACGCGCGCCGAGTGACGACGCGCCTGGATCGGGGCGCTCCATTCGGTAATCGCCGCCGTGTCGCCGCTGTTCAGCGCGTCGCGCAACAGCGTCAGCTCTTCACATTTTTGCAGGGCGAAGGCAAACCAGCTTTTCACCTCAGCATCCAGACGTGTTTCCACGCTCAGATCGATCGGGCTGTGCAGCAGGGAACAAGATGAGGCCACCCACAGCTCGCGTTTACCGGCGATGTCTTTGATTTGCGCGTATTTCTCGGTGAGATCGGCGCGCCAGACGTTACGGCCGTTGATCAGCCCGGCGGAGAGCAGCCAGTCCGCTGGCAAACGCTTATGCAGTTCCGCGACATCGTCTTTACCGTGTACGAGATCAACGTGCAGGCCCTGCACCGGCAGCGCGGTAATGGTCTTCAGGTTCGGCGTCACGCCCTCGAAATAGGTCGTCAGCAGGAGTTTTACCTGACCGGTGAGCGCGTCATACGCCGGTTTGAAGGCATCGAGCCAATCCTGCGGCAGCTCAAGCACCAGCGCCGGTTCGTCGATTTGCACCCACTGAATGCCGCGTTTGCCCAGCTCACTCAGCACCTGTTTGTAGACCGGCAGAATATCCTTCAGCAGGCTGAGTCGGTCAAACGGCTCGCCCTTTACTTTGCCCAGCCACAGGTACGTTACCGGCCCGAGCAGCACCGGCTTCACCTGGTGGCCCAGCGCCAGCGCTTCGTCCACCTCGTCCAGAAGCTGCGTCCAGGTCAGCCTGAACTGCTGGCCTTTGACGAACTCCGGCACCATATAGTGATAGTTGGTGTTAAACCACTTGGTCATTTCCGCCGCTGCCGCTGGCTCCCCCGTTGGCGCGCGGCCACGGCCGATGCGGAACAGGGTATCGATATCTACCGATCCATCTTTGTTCTGATGACGAGCCGGCACGTTGCCAAGCAGCAGGCTGGTCGTCAGAACATGGTCGTACCAGGCGAAATCGCCCACCGGCAGCAGGTCAATGCCCGCCTGTTTTTGCTGCTCCCAGTGGCGGGCGCGCAGCTCGCGCCCCACCGCCAGCAGCTCTTCACGGGTGGCATTACCCGCCCAGTAGCTTTCTTGCGCTTTTTTCAGCTCGCGACGCAGGCCGACGCGAGGGAAACCGAGAGTGTGATTGCGGATTGTCATGGTGTGCCCCTTGTGAAATTCGTTATTTAGACGTCCAGATGTTTACACATCTATAATTGGCAGGTACTGTATATTCCTCAAGCGCAATATGTTCATGGCGAAGTGAAGGACTTTCATGATCGAGATTAAACACCTGAAAACGCTACAAGCGTTGCGGAACTGCGGTTCGCTCGCGGCGGCTGCGGCCACGCTGCATCAGACCCAGTCTGCCCTTTCTCACCAGTTCAGCGATCTGGAACAACGCCTCGGCTTCCGTCTTTTTGTGCGTAAGAGCCAGCCGCTACGCTTTACGCCGCAGGGTGAAATTCTTCTTCAGCTGGCAAATCAGGTACTGCCGCAAATCGCCAGCGCGCTGCAGGCGTGTAACGAACCGCAGCAGACCAAACTGCGCATCGCCATTGAGTGCCACAGCTGTATTCAGTGGCTGACCCCCGCGCTTGAGAACTTCCGCCAGAAGTGGCCGCAGGTGGAGATGGACTTTACATCCGGCGTGACCTTTGACCCGCAGCCGTCGCTTCAGCAGGGCGAGCTGGATCTGGTGATGACGTCAGATATTCTGCCGCGCAGCGGCCTGCACTATTCGCCGATGTTTGATTATGAAGTGCGCCTGGTGCTGGCCCCGGACCATCCGCTGGCCAGTAAAACGCGCATCACGCCGGAAGATCTGGCGACAGAAACGCTGCTGATTTATCCGGTGCAGCGCAGCCGCCTGGATATCTGGCGCCACTTCCTGCAGCCGGCAGGCATTAGCCCGCAGCTGAAAAGCGTGGATAACACCCTGCTGCTGATTCAGATGGTGGCGGCAAAAATGGGTATCGCGGCGCTGCCGCACTGGGTGGTGGAGAGTTTTGAACGCCAGGGTCTGGTGCAGACCAAAACCCTGGGTGAAGGACTGTGGAGCCGACTGTACGCCGCCGTGCGCGATGGCGAGCAGCGTCAGCCGATTACGGAGGCGTTTATTCGCTCAGCGCGGAACCACGCGTGCGACCATCTTCCGTTTGTGCGGAGCGCGGAGCGACCCATCGGCGATGGACCCACAGCGAAGCCAGGATCACCGCTCCCCCAATAATAAAGCTCGGCCAGTGCGGCTGTTGCTGCCAGATGGCAAGGTTGACCAACAGCCCTGCCGGGACATGCACGTTGTTCATGATCCCCAGCGTACCGGCGTCTACCTGCGTAGCGCCGTAGTTCCACATGAAGTACCCCAGCCCTGACGCCACCACGCCCAGCCAGACCAGAACGCCCCACTGCACGGCGGTGGTCGGCAGCTTTTGCGGGTTACCGAGCATAAACCACGCCGCCACCGCGACAATCGCGGCGCCCATATAAAACCAGGCGAACGCGTTATGCTGCGGCATCGGACGGGTTTCCATCAGGCGTTTGTAGCCCACCATGCCGATGGCAAAACTGATGTTGGCGAGCTGGACGAACATCAGCCCGGTCCAGAAGTGATCGCTGACTTTGTCATAGCGAATAATCGCCGCGCCAATCACCGCCAGCGCGGCGCTAAGCAGGTATCCCCAGCGCAGGCGGCGCCTGCTGAGCAGGTCGTAAATCAGCGTGATATAGAGCGGCGTCAGCACGGTAAAGAGCAGGAACTCGGAGACAGACAGGTAGACGTAGGCCCGGAAGCTGAACAGATACATGATGCCGAGCTGCATCGCTCCCACCAGCATATACAGCACAATCGTTTTCAGCGATTGCCCGCGCGTGCGCAGAAACGGCAGGAACACCAGCGCCGCCAGCCCCACGCGCATCAGCACCGAGAAGTAGCTGTCGACCGAACCGGCAAGGTATTCGCCAATCAGGCTAAAGGAGAAGGCCCACAGGATAGTGGTGATAATGAGTAGCGCCACAATGCTTGTCTCTCAGAAAGAAGGAGAGGCATTGTAGCGAACTCTTTAGTTGACAACTGAGTAATAAATAATCGAATGAAGATTATTCAAGGAACAGTTTGCGCAGGTATTTCGGTACCGCGTTGTCTGCGTTAGAACCAATCACTTCCAGCTCAGGGTGCAGATCCTTCAGACGCTGGTGCGCGTTCTGCATGATGCAGCCCTTGCCCGCCATCGAAAGCATCTCGGCGTCGTTCATGCCGTCACCGAAGGCGATACAGTCTTTCAGCCCGAAGCCCAGACGTTTCGCAACCGCTTCCAGAGCGTGACCTTTGGAGACGCCACCCGCCATCACCTCCAGGCAGGTCAGGGTTGAGAAGCTCACGTTGACGCGATCGCCCCAGCGGGCGTTGATCGCCTGTTCCAGCGGGAGCAGCTCTTCGTGGCTGTCACAGGTGAAGAACACCTTGCTGATCCCTTCCGGCTCCAGCAGGCCCGGTTCGTAGAGGGAGTAGTTGAATACCGCTTCCTTGAAGAAACGCATTTCATCCGGGCGGTGGCGGTTCATAAACCAGTCGTCGTCGCGGTAAACGTTAGTGACGATAGCCGGGTTGTTATGGACCACGCCGAACAGATCGGCGGCAATATCGCGATCCAGATTGTGGGTAAAGATCAGGTTGCCGTCGGTATCATGCACGCGCGCACCGTTGGAGGTGATCATGTACGATTTGATCTCAAGATTATCGCGGATCTGCCCCACGTCCACGTGGTGGCGGCCGGTGGCGAACACAAAGTTCACGCCACGGGCAGTCAGGAGTTTTAAGGTCTCTTTCGCGTAAGGCGACAGGGTGTGGTCGGAGGAAAGCAGCGTGCCATCTAAATCAGATGCAACAACCTGGTACATAGGGATTTCAACCTCTGGTGGAAAACAAGAATCAATTATGCCTGTTGAAAAATTCAACAATGGCGTTAAGCGCGACTGAGCGCATAGCGTCCTTTTCAAAAAGGATCTCATGGAACGCGCCGTTAATGACCAGCGGTTTACCCCCTTCACAAGGGTGACCGGCTGCAGCGCGCAGTTCACAATAGCGGTCATGCATGCGGTTATCGACCACACGCTCTTCTTCCGCCTGGATCAGAAGCGTCGGCGTGTCATCATCGCCTACGCCCGCCAGCACCTGCTCACCGGCCAGAATACCCTCCCGCACCCAGTGCCAGGTTGGGCCGCCGACGCGCAAGCGCGGTTCATCGGCATAAAAGCGCAGGTTGCGGCGATAACGCTGCCGGCTGTGGGTTAAGACGTTGATGGCGAACGGCAGCGCGCGCCAGCGTCCTGTGCCAATGGCGTAACCTTCACGAATGCGCTGATGGCCCTCAGCCCAGTCAAGAAGATGGCGCACCATCCAGTCAGGAAAACGGATCACGATACCGTACATCGGCGCGGTGAGCGCAATGGCGTCGCACTGGTGCGCATAACGCTGCAAAAACAGCGTCGATATTGCGCCGCCCATGGAGTGCGCAAGAATATACCGCTTGCGCCAGGGGCCGGGCTGCACGTCCTGCTGCCAGAACGCGGCAAAATCGTCGACGTAATCGCTGAAGCGATCGACGTGCCCACGGTGCGTGTCCGGCAACATACGTCCGGACAGCCCTTGCCCACGATGGTCGATGATCAGCACATCGAACCCCATATGGACCAGGTCGTAGGCCAGCTCGGCGTATTTAACGTAGCTTTCAATACGCCCAGGGCAGACCACAATCACCCGGTCATTTTTTTCATTTCGGAAACGAACGAAACGCACAGGGATGCCCCCGACGCCCGTAAACTCATCTTCCTCACGCTGCCGCCAGAAATCGGTCAGCGGCCCCATAGAGAAAGCAGCAAAAGCGTTTTCTCGTGTTTCCCAGTCCTTTTTCTGCTGAAACATTGGGTTTCCACTCACGTAATCCAGGGAATATCGTTTTTTTCGTCACCGGTCACAAAATGACTCAATAATAGCGTATTGTGGCATAAAAATAGACGGTTCGGGAGTTTCAAATGACCTTCGAATGGTGGTTCGCCTACCTGCTGACATCCATTATCCTCAGCCTTTCTCCGGGTTCGGGGGCTATTAACACCATGACCACCTCCATCAATCACGGCTACCGCGGTGCGGCAGCGTCGATTGCCGGTTTGCAGACCGGGCTGGGCATTCATATTGTGCTGGTCGGGATTGGTCTGGGAACCCTGTTCTCCCGCTCCGTGCTGGCCTTTGAGGTGCTGAAATGGGCCGGGGCAGCGTATCTCATTTGGCTCGGCATTCAGCAGTGGCGCGCGGCAGGCTCCATCAACCTGAATACGCTGGCTCAGACGCAAAACCGCGGCCATCTGTTTAAGCGCGCGGTGTTCGTCAACCTGACCAACCCGAAGAGCATCGTTTTCCTCGCCGCGCTGTTCCCGCAGTTTATCGTTCCGCATCAGCCCCAGGTGATGCAGTACGTGGTGCTGGGCGCGACCACCATTATCGTCGATATCATCGTGATGATTGGTTATGCGACGCTGGCGCAGCGAATTGCGGCGTGGATTAAAGGGCCTAAGCAGATGAAGGCCCTGAATAAAGTCTTTGGCTCGCTGTTTATGCTGGTTGGCGCGCTGCTTGCGTCAGCGCGTCATGCTTAGCGAGAAATGATGAGATGAATGCCGAAGCCGGCGAACAGCGCGCCGGCGAAGCCGTCAATCCACTTCGCGATACGCTGATAGCCGCGGCGCATCGCCGGTAAGGCAAACAGGCTGGCCACGATAGTAAACCAGGCAAAGGTTTCAACGACGATCAGCAGGAAGATGCCCCAGCGCGCGCCCGCGCCGACGCTATCGCCGACAAACAGCGAGAACACCGAGCCGAAATAGATAATCGCTTTTGGGTTCGCCAGATTGGTCAGCAGCCCTTTTACAAAGCTGCGGCCGCCCGTTGCCAGCTCCACCTTCGGCTCTTGCGGCTTTTTCTCTTCTTTCTTCAGCGCCCCGCGCAGCATCTGGTAGCCCATCCAGCACAGATACAGGCCGCCGCCGACCATAATGATGTTATGCAGCCAGGCCATCTTCGCCAGGATTAGGTTCAGACCGAGCAGCGCAACGGCCGCCCAGACCATAACGCCCATGGTGATACCGAGCACGCCCATCATCGCCTCTTTGCGGGAGCGGCTGACGGCCGTTTGTGATACGAAGAAAAAGTCCGGGCCGGGGCTCATCAGCGCAACGATGTGCACTAACGCCACGGTGAGAAATAGCATTAACATAATTAGCTCGCGAGGAAATAATTCAGTGAGTCATCATCCTGGCACTTTTTCGCCCGGCTGACTACTCCTCATCATCACCATCGGCGTGAGAGCGGATGAGCGCCATAAACTCTTTACCGAAGCGCTCCAGCTTGCGCGTCCCCACGCCGTTGACGCTGAGCATTTCGCTGGCGCTGAGCGGCATCTGCTCGGCCATCTCGATCAGCGTCGCGTCGTTGAACACCACGTAAGGAGGGATGTTTTCTTCGTCGGCGATGGCTTTACGCAGCTTGCGCAGTTTGGCGAACAGCTTGCGGTCGTAGTTGCCGCCGTAGGATTTCTGCATCACGCGTGGCTTCAGGGCGATGACGCGCGGCACGGCGAGCTTGAGTTCAACGTCACCGCGCAGGACAGGACGCGCCGCCTCGGTCAGCTGCAGGGCGGAGTGCTGGGCAATGTTCTGCGTGGCGAAGCCGAGGTGGATCAGCTGGCGAATGATGCTCACCCAGTGTTCGTGGCTCTGCTCCTTGCCAATACCGTAGACCGGCAGCTTGTCGTGGCCCATATCGCGGATACGCTGGTTATTGGCGCCGCGCAGCACCTCCACCACGTAGCCCATCCCGAAGCGTTGATTCACACGATAAATGGTCGAGAGCGCCTTACGCGCGTCCATCAGGCCATCGTACTGCTTTGGCGGGTCGAGGCAGATATCGCAGTTGCCGCACGGCTCCTGGCGCCCTTCACCAAAGTAGTTGAGCAACACCAGACGACGGCAGGTTTGCGCTTCGGCAAACGCGCCCATCGCGTTGAGCTTGTGGCGCTCGATATCCTGCAGCTGTCCCTGCGGCTTCTCTTCCAGACAGCGGCGCAGCCACGCCATATCGGCCGGATCGTAAAACAGCATCGCTTCCGCAGGCAGCCCGTCACGCCCGGCGCGGCCGGTTTCCTGATAGTAGGATTCGATATTGCGCGGGATGTCGAAATGCACCACAAAGCGCACGTTTGGCTTGTTGATCCCCATTCCAAACGCCACGGTCGCGACGACGATTTGCAGGTCATCGCGCTGGAATTTTTCCTGCACGTCGGCGCGGATGTGGTTCTCTAATCCGGCGTGATAGGCGGCGGCGCTAAAGCCACGGTTTTGCAGACGCGCGGCGGTGTCTTCCACCTTCGCACGGCTGTTGCAGTAGATGATGCCGGACTTGCCGCGCTGCTCCTGGACGTAGCGCAGGAGCTGATCCAGCGGCTTGAACTTTTCCATCAGCATATAGCGGATGTTGGGGCGGTCAAAGCTGCTAACCTGAATATAGGGGTCGTTCAGCCCGAGCAGACGAACGATATCCAGCCGCGTGGTGTCATCCGCCGTGGCGGTAAGCGCCATAAACGGCAGCTCGGGGAAGCGCTGACGCAGCTGGCCGAGGGCAGCGTATTCCGGGCGGAAATCGTGTCCCCACTGGGAAATACAGTGCGCTTCGTCCACCGCCAGCAGGACCGGGTTCCAGTGCGCCAGGTGATCGAGGAAGTTATCCAGCATCAGGCGTTCCGGGGCGATATACAGCAGGCGGATCTGCCCGGTACGACAACCGGCCATCACCTCTTGCTGCTGCTCCCGGGTTTGGGTCGAGTTGAGACAGGCCGCCGCCACGCCGTTGGCAAGCAGCTGGTCAACCTGGTCTTTCATCAGAGAAATAAGGGGGGATACCACGACCGTCAGGCCGTTAAGCACCAGCGCGGGCACCTGATAACAGAGGGACTTGCCGCCACCGGTCGGCATTACCACCAGGCAATCACGACCTTCCAGCACCGTTTCAATGATGGTTTCCTGGCCGGGGCGGAACTGCTGGTAGCCAAAGGTTTCATGCAAAACCTGTTTAGCCAGCGACTCCTGATTCAATACTTCCGCCTGCGCCACGTTAACCCCATATGCCAAAAATGAAACAGGCGCTATTTTCAGCGCCTGAGAGAGAAACTTCAACGTTTAACGCAAAAACATTCGAACAGCCTAGAGAATATCGTTCAGCATCACGCCCACGCCGATGCGGGTCTGGTTGAAGTTGTAATCGATAAGCGACTCGCCGTAACCGCTGTACACCTGAGTGTAGATGCGGACATGCTTCGTCATTGGATAGCTTAAGCCCACTTCCGCACCGCCGTAGCCGGTGTTCCAGTTGTACTGGCCTTTGGCGCTGAGCACGGCATCGCCTAACTGATAGCCGACTTTAAGCTGGTAGTAGCCCATATATTTGGTGATATCCGGGTTGTCATCCGTACTGCCGACCACATACCACGGCTTCACTTCCACCATCCAGTTACCGTTCTGCGCCATCAGACGCGTATAGGCACGGTTCCAGCTGCGGGATGTCGGGTCAGAGCGACCGTTGGAATCGTGGTTAAAGCCCACTTCGACATCGCGCAGCGTCCAGCCCGCAAACTCATAATCCGTTGCAAAACCGAGGAACAGCTGCGGCTCATAGTTGGTTTCACGGAACGGCGAGGATTCTCCGCTGTTAGAGAGCTGCCACCAGGATTTCTGCGTGTAAGACGCCCCGAGCACCGAGTTCGGGCCCAGAATACCGCGCCAGAACGGGAACGCGAGGCTGAGCTGGAACTTCACCTCATCTTTACGCGCATTATCAGACCAGTTATAGGAGCTTATCGCCTCTTTGTTGAGATCGCTGGTCTGGGTGTAAATCACATAGTTGGTGTCATACGGATAGAGCGTGAACGGATTGTCATGCTCCTGAAGAAGGTTCGCGATAATGCTACCGTGAACGGCAGGTTTATCATGCACCTCTTTGATCGTCGCTTCCTGCGCATATGCTGTGAGGGGCAGCGCAACCGCCGCCAGTAACCAGGCCAGATACGTCCGCATCGGTGGTGTTCTCCTGCAAAAGAGTAAAATTAGCTGAATAGTTATGTGGCGAACATTCTACAGACTTCTGCGACAACTGCTGCATCCTCGTTTCTGAAAGTGGAATTCCTTGTTGCCGAGGCATAAAATCAACATTTCGTTAACAATAAGGATGTGATGCCTCATGTCAGCCATGCTTACCGCCGAAGAAGTGTTAAAACTCGTGGGCGAGATTTTTGTTTACCATATGCCGTTTAACCGTGCGCTGGGACTGGAGCTGGAGCGTTACGAGAAAGATTTTGCCCAACTGAGCTTCAATAACCAGCCGATGATGGTGGGCAACTGGGCGCAAAGTATTTTGCACGGCGGCGTGATTGCCTCCGCGCTGGACGTGGCGGCAGGTCTGGTCTGCGTGGGCAGTACGCTGACCCGCCATGACACCATCAACGAAGACGAACTCCGGCAGCGTCTGGCGCGCATGGGCACCATTGATTTACGCGTCGACTATCTTCGCCCGGGGCGCGGTAATCGCTTTACCTGTACCAGCAGCCTGCTGCGCGCGGGGAATAAAGTTGCCGTGGCGCGCGTTGAATTACACAACGAAGAACAGGTGTATATCGCCAGCGCAACCGCCACTTATATGGTGGGTTGAGGCAGCAAAATCGGGTAAAATTAATTCACTTTTTTGTAACGGATTTTCCCGATGGATGCTAAACAGACGCGGCAGGGCGTTTTACTCGCCCTTGCCGCTTATTTTATTTGGGGTATCGCCCCGGCGTATTTCAAGCTTATCGCCTACGTTCCTGCCGATGAGATCCTGACTCACCGCGTTATCTGGTCATTCTTCTTTATGATTGCGCTAATGAGCCTCAGCCGTCAGTGGTCGGGCGTCAAAACGCTGCTGCAAACCCCGAAAAAGATTTTCCTGCTGGCGCTCTCAGCGGTGCTGATTGGCGGCAACTGGCTGCTGTTTATCTGGGCGGTGAATAATCATCACATGCTTGAAGCGAGCCTGGGGTACTTCATTAACCCGCTGGTGAATATCGTGCTGGGGATGATTTTCCTCGGGGAGCGCTTCCGCCGGATGCAGTGGGTGGCGGTGATTCTGGCCTTCTGTGGCGTACTGGTGCAGCTCTGGACCTTCGGCTCGCTGCCGATTATCGCCCTCGGTCTGGCGTTCAGCTTTGCCTTCTACGGCCTGGTGCGTAAGAAGATTGCGGTTGAAGCACAGACGGGGATGCTGTTTGAAACCCTGTGGCTGCTGCCGGTAGCGGCGATTTATCTCTTCGGCATTGCCGACAGCGCCACCAGCCATATGGGCAGCAACCCGTGGTCGCTGAACCTGATGCTGATGGCGGCGGGCGTGGTAACCACCATTCCACTGCTGTGCTTCACCGGTGCCGCGACGCGCCTGCGTCTCTCCACGCTGGGCTTCTTCCAGTACATTGGCCCGACGCTGATGTTCCTGCTGGCAGTGGTGTTCTACGGCGAAGTGCCGGGGGCGGATAAGATGGTGACGTTCGCCTTTATCTGGGTGGCGCTGGCAATCTTTGTTGCGGATGCGATTTATACCCAGCGCAGGGTGCGCAAAGGGCTGTGATGTTGCCCTCACCCTAACCCTCTCCCACAGGGAGAGGGAATTCGCCTCGCTCTTACAGCCAGTTCCGGCGCTTGAAATAGAGATACGGCGCCAGCCCCGCGAGGATCATAAAGATAATCGCCCCCGGGTAGCCAAAGCTCCACTTCAGCTCCGGCATAAACTCGAAGTTCATCCCGTAGCTGGAGGCTACCAGCGTCGGCGGCAGGAACACCACGGAAACCACCGAGAAGATCTTGATGATGCGGTTCTGCTCGATGTTGATAAAGCCCATCGCCGCCTGCATCAGGAAGTTCACCTTCTGGAACAGGGATTCGTTGTGCGGCAGCAGGGATTCGATATCTCGTAAGATCTCACGCGCCTGCTCCAGCTGACCGCCCGGCAGACGCGCCTTGCGCACCAGGAAGTTCAGCGCGCGCTGGGTATCCATCAGACACAAGCGCACCTTCCAGCCGATATCTTCCAGCTCCGCCAGCGTGGAGAGCGCTTCGTCGTACTCATCGCCCTGATGGCCTTCCATGATCACGCGGCTAAGCTTTTCCAGATCGCTATAGATGTTTTCAATTTCGTCCGCCAGCTGTTCAATTTTGGTCTCGAACAGATCGAGCAGCAGCTCGTAAGCGTTACCGTCCACCATTGCCTGGCTGCGGGCGCGCATGCGGTAGAGGCGGAATGCCGGCAGCTCACGCTCGCGCAGGGTAAACAGACGGCCGTCGCGAATGGTAAACGCCACGGTGGAGTTACCCGCGTGGTCTTCCGCATCTTCAAAGAAGAAGAAGGAGTGAATATGCAGACCGTCTTCGTCTTCAAAAAAACGCGCGGATGCTTCGATGTCTTCCAGTTCTGGGCGGGTTGCCAGGCTTTGCCCCAGTTCAGATTGTACGCGAAGGCGCTCATCGTCGTCCGGCTCGACCAGATCCACCCATACGGCATCAATGAGGGGCTGTGACTCTTCGGCTTCAAGCCGAGTCAGTCGGTTATTTTCGAGTTGAAATGCGCTCAACATGACCGGGACTCCCAATGCAAAAAATATCGGACAGTTCGGTGGGCACACAGAAACAAATTGGGTTTCAGACCATTAAACAGCCTGACTCAGCGCGACGGGAATAATGCAGGTCGCTGACAACCACTAAGGCCATCAGCAAGAGGAGATAGCCTTAGGAGTTGTTCCTGGATGACAGGGAATTGAGCCAGTATCTACTGGGTGTGTCCAAGGCGAATGTCCTCTTAGCGTAATCGTGCGCGCATGTTACGCCAGCTATAACTGTGGCGTCAACACGCAACGGAACGCTGAAGGGCATTAATTGACCTTCACTGTATAAGGCTAGCAGATTATTACAAAATAATGATATTTTTCTGAATGTTAGACTGTTTCCAGCTTCGCATAGGCCGCCACCAGCCATTTGATCCCCTGCCCCTGGAACGCTACCTGCAGGCGGCTGTGCTCGCCGCTGCCTTCCAGATTCACAATGGTGCCTTCGCCAAACTTCGAATGGCGCACGCGCTGGCCCAGCTTGTAGCCGGTGTCGGTTTCCGCAATCGGTGAGCCCATGCGCTGATGGCTGACCGGACGGCTGATGCTCGCCCGCAGACGCACCTCTTCCACGCACTCCTCCGGCAGTTCGCCGATAAAGCGCGATGGACGGTGATAGACCTCTTTACCGTACAGACGTCGGGTTTCGGCGTAGGTTAGCGTCAGCTTTTGCATCGCGCGCGTCACGCCCACGTAGGCCAGACGACGTTCCTCTTCCAGACGTCCGCCTTCATCCAGCGACATCTGGCTCGGGAACATCCCCTCTTCCATCCCGACGATAAACACCTGCGGGAACTCCAGACCTTTGGCGGAGTGCAGGGTCATCAGCTGAACCGCATCCTGCCAGGTGTCCGCCTGTCCTTCACCCGCTTCCAGCGCGGCGTGGGAGAGGAACGCCTGCAGCGGCATCAGGTCTTCGTCTTCTTCGTTGTAGCTGAACTGGCGCGTTGCCGTGACCAGTTCCTCTAAGTTCTCAATACGGGTCTGGCCCTTCTCGCCTTTCTCCTGCTCGTACATGGTTCTCAGGCCGGAGTCTTTAATCACCCGGTCGGTCTGCACGTGCAGCGGCATGTCGGCCGTTTCCTGCGCCAGAGCGTCAATCAGCTCAAGGAAGCGCTGCAATGCGCTGGCGGCACGTCCGGCGAGCGCTTTTTCCTGCAGCAGCTCGCGGCACGCCTGCCACAGCGTCAGTTGGCGATCGCGCGAGACCTGACGCACGACGTCCAGCGTGCGGTCGCCAATCCCGCGGGTCGGCGTATTGACCACGCGCTCAAACGCCGCGTCGTCGTTACGGTTCGCAATGAGGCGCAGATACGACAGCGCATCTTTGATTTCCTGACGTTCGAAGAAGCGCATACCGCCGTAAATGCGGTACGGCATGCTCACCTGCAGGAGCGCCTCTTCCAGCACGCGCGACTGGGCGTTGCTGCGGTAGAGAATGGCGCACTGCTCCAGCGTGCCGCCGTTATCCTGCCAGGTTTTGATGCGGTTCACCACGAAGCGGGCTTCGTCGAGCTCGTTGAAGGCGCAGTAGATCGAAATCGGTTCGCCGTCGACGCCGTCGGTCCACAGCTTTTTACCCAGACGCCCGTTGTTGTTTTCAATGAGGGCGTTGGCCGCGCTCAGGATGTTGCTGGTTGAACGGTAGTTCTGCTCCAGACGGATAGTTTCCGCGCCGGGAAAGTCGTTGAGGAAGCGCTGGATGTTCTCCACCTGCGCCCCGCGCCAGCCGTAGATCGACTGGTCATCATCGCCCACGATCATCACCTTGCCGGTATCACCGGCCAGCAGGCGGATCCACGCGTACTGAATGTTGTTGGTATCCTGGAATTCGTCCACCAGAATATTGGTGAAGCGTTCGCGGTAGTGCTGCAGGATGTGCGGTTTGTTGAGCCACAGCTCGTGAGCGCGCAGCAGCAGCTCGGCAAAATCCACCAGACCGGCGCGATCGCACGCTTCCTGATAGGCCTTGTAGACGTTCTGCCAGGTCTGCTCGACCGGATTGCCGAAGCTCTGAATATGGTGCGGACGCAGCCCCTCGTCCTTCTGGCCGTTGATGTACCACATCGCCTGACGCGGCGGCCACTGCTTCTCGTCGAGGTTCATCGCCTTGATCAGGCGCTTCAGCAGACGTAGCTGGTCTTCGCTGTCGAGGATCTGGAAATCCTGCGGCAGGTTGGCGTCCATATGGTGCGCGCGCAGCAGGCGGTGCGCCAGGCCGTGGAAGGTACCGACCCACATGCCGCCCTGGCTGGTGCCCATCAGCTGGGCGATACGGTGGCGCATCTCTGCCGCCGCCTTGTTGGTGAACGTCACCGCCATGATGGAGTACGGGGAGCAGTTCTCCACGCTCTGCAGCCAGGCGATACGGTGAACCAGCACGCGCGTCTTACCACTGCCCGCTCCAGCCAGCACCAGCAGGTTGGTGCGCGAGGCGGCAACCGCGTCACGCTGTTTGTCATTAAGGCTGTCGAGCAGGTAAGAAACGTCCATTGGCACCGTCACGTCATGTCGGGCAGGCGAATGTTTCCACTCGCCAAAACCCTGTTAATTTATACAGAACAATTGATGATTATATCAGCGTCGTGAGGGATGCCAACCGTGAAATTTCCACGTGCGGCAGAAGACGGCTATCGGAGGCGATCATCAGGTCAGCGTTTTCCGGCTTGATCCAGCAGGCCTGCATCCCGCAGCGGATAGCACCGGCCACATCCGTGGTCAGGTCATCCCCCACGTGCAGAATGTTACCCAGCGGCAGCTTAAGCTTATCTGCCGCCAGATGGTACATGTCACTGAACGGCTTCGCGCGCCCGTGAGGACCCGCACGCAGCACGAACTCAAAATAATCGCTGAGGCCAAACAGCTCCGGCTGAGCATTGCCGTTAGTGATAGCCACCAGCGGCCACTTTTCGGCAAGCTTCGCCAGCGTGTCGTGGGTTTCCTGCGGCACGTCGATACGGCTGCGCCATTTGGCAAAGTTTTCCATGGCCGCTTCCGCCCCGATGGCCGCGTCCTGCGCGCTCAGGCCGGCATTGAGCATCGCCTGCTCAACCGCGCGACGACGCCATTCGGTCACGTCGTGGTAAATGTCCGGCTCGGTTTCCCGCAGGGACTGACGCAGCTTCTGAAAGTCTTTGTTCTGTATCGCCTTCAGCGCGGGATGGTAGTTCTGCACAAACGCCAGAGACTCCTGCTCGGTACGCAGGATCACCTCGCGGTTGTCGTAAAGGGTGTCATCAAGGTCAAACGTCAGGGCTGAGATCTGACCAAGTGGGCGGTAAAAACGCATTATTTCCCCCGTTTGGCGCGTGGATGCGCCGCGTCATACACCGAGGCAAGGTGCTGAAAGTCTAAGTGGGTATAGATTTGTGTAGTCGACAGGTTCGCGTGGCCAAGCAGTTCCTGCACGCCGCGCAGATCGCCGCTCGACTCAAGCATGTGTGTCGCAAAGGAGTGGCGCAGCTTGTGCGGATGCACGTGGCTGTTCAGCCCCTGCTTAATGCCCCACTCCGCAAAGCGCTTCTGCACGTTACGCGCCGAGATCCGCTTGCCGAGCTTCGACAGGAAGAGCGCATCCTCTTCGCTGCCAAACAGCCCGCGCAGGTCAAGCCAGTGCTCAATCCAGGAAACTGCATTGCGGCCAATCGGCAGGCGGCGCTCTTTGCTGCCCTTGCCCATTACCCACACTTCACCGGACTCCAGATCGAGGTGTTTGATATCAAGATTAACCAGCTCTGACAGACGCAGCCCGGCACCGTACATCACCTCCAGCATCGCGCGGTCGCGCACGGCGAGCGGATCGTTAAGGTCGATATCCAGCAGGCGGTTTACGTCGTCAACGTCGATATTTTTAGGCAGATGGCGCGGCGCTTTCGGCGTGGCGATCCCCTTTGCCGGGTTGGCTTTTAAGCCCCCCTGGCTGACCAGCCAGTCGAAGAAACTGCGCAGCGCCGAGAGCCTGAGCGCCAGGCTTGCCGGGCTGAGATTTTTTTTACGGCTACGCACGACGAACCCGCGTACCGTCGCAGCGTCACATTGTTGCCAGCTTTTCAGGCCGATTTCGTCGGCGATCTGCATGATGGCATCAAGCTGACGCTGGTAGTTGAGCAGGGTAATGGGGCTAAGCTGACGCTCCATGCCCAGATAGCGCAGAAAGCGCGAGACGTCAGTGGCGAGCAGTCCGTCCGTCATACGCGCTCAATCCAGCGCTCCAGCAGCTCGGGCAGCATCAGGGCAATCTCCTGCAGCAGGTGCGTGGCCTGCCCCTGCTCATAGTGATGCGCGTCGCGGCTGGTAAATAATATGACGCCCAGATCGCCATCGCGCCCCATCAGCGACATCGCCACCGAGCCAATCGCTTTGGCCTCAGGTAACACCACCAGTAGCTCAGGTCCGTTAAGCGGCCCCAGATAGTGGTGCTCGTGGCCCAGACGCTGAATGCGCAGCGGTTCAAACGCCTGACGGCTCAGCGCCAGATGGGTGAACCCCGACGGCGCGCCGATGCGCCAGCGGTCAGGGAACAGACGAATCGTTGCGCCCGCCAGCCCCAGCTCCCGGGCCCAGCGGTGGAAGCGGCTGAGGAACTCGTCAAGGCTGTGCGCCGACGCCAGACGCGCCTGCAGATGCAGCAGACGATAGAACAGGCTTTCGTTGGTGCTGGCCTGCTCCATCAGCAGCGTCATGTTCTCTTCTAGCTGATTGATGTGGTTGCGCGAGCGCGCCATGTGCCATTCGACCAGCGACACGGTCCCGCGAACCGGATGCGGCACGCGCATCTCTTCGACGACGCGTGCATTGCGAATAAAAAACTCAGGATTGCGCAGCAGATAATCAACAACAGCTCTGTCGTCCAGTTCCGTCACTGTTTCCTGCAGTTCTTCCCCTGGTTGTTTCATAGATGGATAAACCCGTCATAGACATGTGCCGCCGGGCCAGTCATATACAGTGGATGACCCGGTCCTTTCCAGGCGATATCAAGCCGACCGCCCGGTAATTCCACGCGAACCTCTTCTGCCAGTAACCCCTGAGAGATGCCCACGGCCACCGCTGCACAGGCGCCGCTTCCGCAGGCCTGAGTCTCGCCCGCGCCGCGCTCGTAAACCCGCAGGCGAATGTGCTCGCGCTTCACCACCTGCATAAAGCCGATGTTCGCACGCTCCGGGAAACGTTCGTGGCTTTCCAGCACCGGGCCGAGCGTTTCGACCGCGGCGGTTTCCACATCATCAACCTGAATCACGCAGTGTGGGTTACCCATTGAGACGACGCCGCACAATACTGTCTGCTCGGCTGCACGCATAATATAGGTCTTTTCCGCTTTGTTTGCGCGAAACGGCACGACGGAGGGCTCGAAGTTAGGCTCGCCCATGTTCACGCGCACCAGCTCATCATCGGTGACGCTGAGCACCATGCGGCCATTGGCCGTGCTGACGCGAATATCACGCTTGTTGGTCAGCCCTTTCAGGCGGACAAAGCGGGCAAAACAGCGCGCGCCGTTGCCGCACTGGTTAACTTCGCTGCCGTCCGCGTTAAAAATACGGTAGTGAAAATCGAGGTCGGGATCGTACGGTGGCTCGACCACCAGCAGCTGATCGAACCCCACGCCCAGATGCCGATCCGCCAGGCGACGGATCAGTTCCGGGGAGAAAAACACATTCTGCGTTACCGCGTCGACGACCATAAAATCGTTGCCAAGGCCATGCATTTTAGAGAACTGCATCATTTGCTCCATTGCGCGGGTACAGAACGTTGTCGTCAGAGATTAACCTGAGTCGGGCCACCGTTGTCGCCACGATCGTTAGTAGTTGGCGTGGTAGACTCAATGCCGCTGTTAACCGGTTTCGTCGGCGGCGGTGCGGTTTTATCCGCAGGCGGGAAGTACAGTGGTCCCTTCAGTCCGCAGCCAGTCAGGCTAAACAGCGTGATGAGAACGGCAAGCGTTCGGAAAGCGTTTTTCATTATAAAGTTGCCCGTAAGTTCAAATCTGTTTCTATCATCGCAGGAGAAGACACAAAAGCAAGAGTTTGCCGCTTTCCTGCAACGGGAATTATTTAGGGTTATACTGCCGGCATCACGAAAAACAGGAACAAAACCATGAACGACAGTGAATTCCATCGCCTTGCCGACAACCTGTGGATGACCATCGAAGAGCGTCTTGACGACTGGGACGGCGACAGCGATATCGATTGTGAAATCAACGGCGGCATTCTGACCCTGAGCTTCGAAAATGGCAGCAAAATTATTATTAACCGCCAGGAGCCGCTTCACCAGGTGTGGCTGGCCGCGAAACAGGGCGGCTATCATTTCGATCTGAAAGACGGGGAATGGGTTTGCGACCGCAGCGGCGTACCGTTCTGGGATCTGCTGGAACAAGCGGCGACCGCGCAGGCCGGTGAGGAAGTGAGTTTCAGGTAGTTTTGTTGCCGGGTGGCGCTGCGCTACCCGGCGAAAAGCCTCAGGAGAAGTATTGCTGCAACAGCGGCGCGGTGTCCTGATTGGCAGGCGCGGCAGGCGTTACGGCCTGGGTGCGGAACGGGATCACCTGCGTACGACCGTCGACGTTCACAATCTGGTAGAACTGCGGCAGGTTAAAGTTGATAAAGCTTGAGCCGTAGGTGAAACGGTCATGCGAAGAGGAGTAGAAGCGGCTTACGTCGCGCACCAGCTCCTCTTTACTGCCTTCACAGTGGTGATACACCTCGGCGCGGTTGGTTTCATCCAGAATGTAGATGTTGAACCCGGCATCGTCGCCCGACTCTTCAAAGAAGAACTGAATAATCCCTTCGCTGGCGAATCCGTCCACCACCTGCGGGAGCTTAACGTGGTTGGTTTCCACCTGCACCGACAGGCCATGCAGCTTGTTGTGTGAAATCGCGCCGTAGAACTCGATGGCGTTTTCCAGCTTCTGTACCGACACGTTCAGGCGCTCGAAGAACAGGCCCCAGGTCTGACCGGAGACGCGCAGCGCTTTAAAGCGCCCGGTTTCCTGGCGAGTACTGGAGAGACGCAGTTCGATACACTCAGAGACCAGCTGCTGCACGCGGGTACGAATTAAACCGCGCAGGTGCTGGCTGTAGCAGAACACCTCAACGCTATCCGGCGGTGCGGCATCCTGGTGCATCTTGCCGAGAATCGTTTTCAGCGCTTCGATCATTGCCTGCTCACCGTTGAAATGCAGGGTACGCACTTCGTTCCACGAGTTGCGGTACAGCAGATCCACACTGCCTACCAGGCAGTTTTGCTGCTCGCCAAAGCTAAAGACGTCCAGCTTGCGGAAGTCAAAGTGAACCACCTGATTGCGGAAGGCCGCCGTCGGGTCGTATTCCAGGTTGACGATAATTGCCAGATGGCGAATTTCGCACGGGCTGTAGAGCGCTTTTGGCGTTGGGGCAGGCAGACGCAGCGGGAAGTGGTGCGACACATCCGCAACCATCTCCTGCAGCTTAGCGAGATCGACCACCTCGTTGCCTTTGATAAACAGGCGCGTGCGCGAGGTCAGCAGGCCGTTAAACCAGGCCCAGGCCACCAGCTTGTTCAGGTAGCGGTTATACTCCAGCGGCTGATGGCTGATGATTGAGTCCATGCTTGGCGCACGGTTATACAGATACCACCCGGTGCGGTTTGCGCGGCCCGGCGGCACGTAGATAAAGGTCAGATTCGGTTCTGACAGGTCTGGCGAAATCTGCGGGTTAACCAGGGTGACTTTACCCGGCAGCGCTTCAAACGCGGCGTACAGCTTACGGGTTAATACCCCGATATCCTGAGGGCTGGCGGAAACGCTGAGGTTGTTACGGCGCGCAAAGCGGATCAGGTTACGGTAGCTTTGCATCATCGCATCGAGCAGTTCGTTGTGCGCTTCACGCACCTGATCGATTTTCCAGTTGGCCCGGTTGTCGAGCATGGACAGACGCGCTTCGTCCCATCCCCACTCTTTCACTAACTGACTGACCACTTCACGACGCCAGCCCACGCAGGCGCGCTCGCGGCTCAATTTCTCACAGACTTTGAGATAGAAACATCGACGCACCAGGTCAAGACGCGTGGTGTCATCAATGGCTTTCAGGTATTCGGTCACGCGCTCCAGCATCATGCAGTAGGCGTCGAGCCCGAAGGAGACGATCTCCCCGTCGTGCAGACGCTGCTTGATATCTTTCGCCAGCAGGCGCGGCGTGGGGTATTCCCAGGAATAGGCTTCCAGCAGCAGCGTTTTCAGCACCGCTTTGTACGGCGAGTCGATACTCTTATAGAGCTGCCAGAGGCTTGCGCCGAAGTACTCTTCCGCAGACAGAGAGCTGAGACCGCCGAGGTCCAGCCATTCGTTTGGCGTCAGTACACCCTGCGCGTAAAGCGACATGACGTAGTCATCGTAATGCTCTTCTTCTTCGCAAGGGACCATATTCCACAGAATACGCTTCCCGGCCAGACGCACAGCAGTACGGTAAAATTCATCCAGCAGTAAGATGTGCTGAGTCGAGCCGCAGTCCTCACCACCCAGACTGCCGCTTTCATTATGGCGGAAACGGTTTTCATCAATCAGGAAGAAGCTTACTTCCACACCGAGCGAGGCCGCCCAGCTCTCCAGCAGGCTGCACTTGCGCTGCAGCAGCTGACGCTCGTCGTTATCGAGCCAGGACTGATGGCAGACCCAGATGTCCAGGTCCGAAGAACAGCTTTGCCCTACCGATGAGGTGCTCCCCATAGAGTAAACGCCGGTAATCGGCAGTTCACCTTTTGGAGACTCCTGTGGCGGCATGCCGCGGTAGAGTTCCAGTTCGTTGAGGTAATGCTGTTGGGTTTCATCAGGCGTGAAAAGGCAAATGCCCTGGGGAACGTTACCGTCAAGGTAGCCAGGCATTAGCGGATGGTGATAGTGCAATAATGTCGGCAGCAGACTGTATACCTGCTGGAAAGCAGGGCCCATGGCAGCAAGCGCGCGATCCACACGCAGTTGATTAATGGCATCCAGTCTCTGTTTCAGAGTCTCAATATAGAGGTACAAGACGTATCGCCTGATGTTTCCGGGTGTCGCAAGCTATTCAAAACACGAATAACAGCGGACCCGCAGTATTTCAAAAAGATAACCGTTACCCTTTTTCGCCCTTATCATTTTTGGTGGTACCGACGAAAAAATGGTCTAAAACGTGATCAATTTAACACCTTGCCGGTTGACCGTAAAGAAAGATGCGCTACATACAAGTGTAGCACCGTTCTGTACGTGTAAATTCCTGAATACGGCTATGGCTGACGAATACGCCGCCTTGTCCCTCTCACGCTTCATCAACCGTAAAACTGCCATCCCAGAGTCAACAATGTTAGGATGGTTAGCGATTGATAATGACGGTAACAAGCATGTTAGACAATGTTTTGAGAATTGCCACACGCCAAAGCCCCCTCGCGCTCTGGCAGGCACATTATGTGAAGCAGCGCCTTGAAGCCTGCCACAGCGGATTGCGCGTCGAGCTGGTGCCGATGGTCACGCGCGGTGACGTGATCCTCGACACGCCCTTGGCGAAAGTGGGCGGCAAAGGCCTGTTTGTCAAAGAACTGGAACTGGCATTGCTTGAGAACCGCGCCGATATCGCCGTACATTCAATGAAAGACGTGCCCGTCGAGTTCCCGGAAGGGCTGGGGTTGGTGACAATCTGCGAGCGCGAAGATCCGCGCGATGCGTTTGTCTCCAACCGCTATGACTCGCTCGACGCGCTGCCGGAGGGTAGCGTAGTTGGCACGTCCAGTTTACGCCGTCAGTGTCAGCTGGCAGAGCGCCGTCCTGACCTGATCATTCGCTCGCTGCGCGGTAACGTCGGCACGCGTCTGGGCAAACTGGATAACGGCGATTACGATGCCATTATCCTCGCCGTTGCCGGCCTTAAGCGTCTGGGGCT
The DNA here is from genome assembly GCF_049236945.1 of Enterobacter cloacae complex sp. SHL020. NCBI lineage: Bacteria > Pseudomonadati > Pseudomonadota > Gammaproteobacteria > Enterobacterales > Enterobacteriaceae > Enterobacter > Enterobacter cloacae complex sp. SHL020. The sequence continues at coordinate 38,951 of NZ_JBMKJF010000014.1, read as the reverse complement.
GGAGTCGCGCATTCGCGTGGCATTGCCGCCGGAACTGTCGCTGCCGGCCGTGGGCCAGGGCGCCGTCGGCATCGAGTGCCGTCTGGACGATGCGCGTACCCGCGAACTGCTCGCACCGCTGAACCATGACGAGACCGCTATCCGCGTAAAAGCCGAGCGAGCGATGAATACCCGCCTCGAAGGAGGATGCCAGGTACCGATTGGCAGCTATGCTGAATTAACAGATGGCGAACTGTGGCTGCGTGCGCTGGTGGGCGCCCCTGACGGTTCGCAGATGGTACGCGGCGAACGTCGCGGTAAAGCGCAAGATGCCGAGCAGCTTGGCGTGTCGCTGGCGGAAGAACTGCTGGATAACGGCGCCCGCGAGATTCTGGCTGACGTTTATAATGGAGAGCCCCCTGCATGAGTATTCTTGTCACCCGCCCTTCTCCCGCAGGAGAGCAGTTAGTGAGCCGTCTGCGCACACTGGGGCAGGTGGCCTGGAGTTTTCCGCTCATTGAATTCTCCCCCGGTCGGGAGCTCTCCGCGCTCGCCGACCAGATGAATACCCTTCAGGAAGGCGACCTGCTGTTTGCGCTGTCGCAACATGCGGTGGAATTTGCCCACGCACAGCTGCAACAGCAGGGTTTAGCCTGGCCAGCCGCCCCCCGCTATTTCGCGATTGGCCGCACAACGGCACTGGCGCTGCATACCGTAAGCAGCGCGGACGTTCGTTACCCGTTAGATCGGGAAATCAGCGAAGTCTTGCTACAATTACCTGAATTACAAAACATTGCCGGAAAGCGTGCGCTCATTTTACGCGGTAATGGTGGTCGCGAGCTGCTGGGCGAAACGCTGCGTGAACGTGGTGCAGACGTGACGTTCATTGAGTGCTATCAGCGCTGTGCAAAACACTACGATGGCGCGGAAGAGGCGATGCGCTGGCACGCGCGCGACATTAATACGCTGGTGGTCACCAGCGGTGAAATGTTACAACAGCTTTGGTCGCTGATACCGCTCTGGTATCGCGAAAACTGGTTACTCCGCTGTCGGCTTCTGGTCGTCAGTGAGCGTCTGGCGAACCAGGCCCGGGAACTGGGCTGGCAGGATATTCGGATCGCTGATAACGCCGACAACGATGCGCTGCTGCGCGCATTACAATAACTCTCAAATGGGAAGCCATAATGACGGAACACGACAAATCCTCCGCCGTGGTTGAAGAGACCAGGGAGACTGTGGAAACGACGCCACAGCCAGAGACGACAGAGAAAACCGCTGAGAAGAAAAACGGCAGCAACAAAACGAGCCTCGCGCTGAGCGCGATTGCCATCGCCATTGCGCTGGCAGCAGGGGTTGGCCTGTACGGTCTGGTGAAGCAACAGGGCGCTAGCCAGACGTCCACCAGCGATGCGCTGGTGAATCAGCTCACTGCCCTGCAAAAAGCGCAGGAGACGCAGAAAACCGAGCTGGAAACGGTGATTAAGCAGCAGGCCGCCGCGCTTGCCGAGGCGAACAGCAAACAGGAAGAGCTGACTAAACAGCTGGGCGAAGTGCAGCAGAAAGTCGCCACGATTTCCGGCACCGATGCCAAAACCTGGCTGCTCTCGCAGGCTGACTTCCTGGTGAAGCTCGCCGGACGTAAGCTCTGGAGCGATCAGGACGTCACCACTGCCGCCGCGCTGCTGAAAAGCGCCGATGCGAGCCTGGCAGACATGAACGACCCGAGCCTTATCACCGCGCGTCGCGCGATCACCGAAGACATCGCCAGTCTCTCCGCCGTCTCGCAGGTGGATTACGACGGCATTATCCTCAAGGTGAACCAGCTGTCGAATCAGATTGATAACCTGCAGCTGGCGGATAACAACGACGACGACTCACCGATGGATTCCGACGGTACCGAGCTTTCCAGCTCCCTGAGCGAATGGCGCATAAACCTGCAGAAAAGCTGGCAGAACTTTATGGACAGCTTCATCACTATCCGCCGTCGCGACGAAACCGCCGTGCCGCTGCTGGCGCCGAACCAGGATATCTATCTGCGCGAGAACATTCGTTCCCGCCTGCTGGTGGCGGCTCAGGCCGTGCCGCGTCATCAGGAAGAGACCTACAAACAGGCGCTGGATAACGTCTCAACGTGGGTACGCGCCTACTACAACACCGATGATGCGACGACCACCGCCTTCCTCGAAGACATTGATAAGCTGAGCCAGCAGAACATCACCATGAACGTTCCGGATAAGCTGGCCAGCCAGCCGATTCTGGAGAAGCTGATGCAGACGCGCGTGCGTAACCTGCTGGCGCAGCCGGGCGTGCCGGCAGAGCCGTCGGGCGTAGCGGCTCCGGCTCCGGCGCCTGAAAGCGCACCACAAGGAGAGTAATGATGCTAAAAGTTCTCTTACTCTTCATCCTGCTGATCGCCGGGATCGTGCTGGGGCCCATGCTTGCGGGTCATCAGGGTTACGTCCTGATCCAGACGGATAACTACAACATTGAAACCAGCGTAACCGGCCTGACGATCATTCTGATCCTCGGCGTGGTGGTGCTGTTTGCGATCGAGTGGATCCTGCGCCGCATTTTCCGCACCGGTGCCCACACGCGCGGCTGGTTCGTTGGCCGCAAGCGCCGCCGCGCCCGTAAGCAGACCGAACAGGCGCTGCTTAAGCTTGCCGAGGGTGACTATCAGCAGGTTGAAAAGCTGATGTCGAAAAACGCCGACCATGCCGAACAGCCGGTGGTGAATTATCTGCTCGCAGCCGAAGCGGCGCAGCAGCGCGGTGACGAAGCCCGCGCCAATCAGCATCTGGAGCGGGCGGCTGAGCTGGCTCACGGCGACCCGATTCCTGTAGAAATCACGCGCGTTCGCCTGCAGCTGGCGCGCAATGAAAATCACGCGGCGCGTCACGGTATCGATCGCCTGCTGGAAGTTGCGCCACGTCATCCGGAAGTGCTGCGTCTTGCCGAGCAGGCGTATATTCGTACCGGCGCCTGGGGCTCGCTGCTGGACATCATTCCGTCGATGGCGAAGGCCGAGGTGGGCGACGATGAACATCGTGATGAACTTCAGCGTCTGGCATGGATTGGCCTGATGGATCAGGCGCGCGCCGACCTGGGCAGCGACGGTCTGAAAACGTGGTGGAAGAATCAGAGCCGTAAGACGCGCCAGCAGGTTCCTCTGCAGGTCGCCATGGCGGAACATCTTATTGAATGTGACGATCATGACACGGCTCAGGAGATCCTCCTCGACGGCCTGAAGCGCCAGTATGACGATCGTCTGGTGATGGTGATCCCGCGCCTGAAAACCAATAATCCTGAGCAAATCGAAAAAGTGCTGCGACAGCAGATTAAAGCCGTTGGGGATCGCCCGCTGCTGTGGAGCACGCTCGGTCAATCGCTGATGAAGCACGGCGAATGGCAGGAGGCGAGCCTCGCCTTCCGCGCGGCGCTGAAGCAGCGTCCGGACGCGTTTGACTACGCGTGGCTTGCCGATGCGCTGGACAAACAGCATAAACCGGAAGAGGCAGCCGCCATGCGTCGTGATGGGTTGCTGTTAACGCTGCAAAATAACGGTACGCAGCAGTAAATAAAAAGGGGGCCAGAGGGCCTCCTTTTTTTATCGCCCTTCTCCTGCTACATTCTTTATACACACATCCGCAAACGAACCCGCCAATGTAACGATGTCTTTTCATTAACCTTTTTTCACACACGCGCACATTTTGCAGCGTGGACTAAATCGTTTTTGAAAGGAAATCTCAATGAACTCGCTTTTGCATGCGCTTATTCAGGCGCTGCGCTGCCACCGCTGGCTGCGCCTGCTTGCCTGCGCTTTTATCTTTTCTTCACTGGGGAATGGTTTAACCCAGGTTGTAGTCTTCGGTTTGCTGCTAGCGTGGTCAGCCCCGCCCGCTCTGCTCACTCTCGCTTTTCTTTTCGCTACGGTCCCAGGGTTCATCGGCAGTATCTTCGGCGAAAAGCTGTGCTCGCGCTTTTCACCGATATCCCTGCTGATACTGACCGAGGGGCTGGGCCTGCTCGCCCTGCTCTTTCCCCTGCTTGGCGTGGGTTACCACAGCGTTGCCGCATTGCTCGCCGTGCAATCCACCGAGGCGCTGCTCAGCGGGATGAGCTGGCCCGCGCTGACATTGCTCTTTAAGCGCGGACTTAGCGAAGCGGAGTTGCCCGCTGCAACCTGTCTGGAAAATGTGATTTTTGCTTCTCAGGTGTTGTTAGGGACCGGCCTGGGCGTGGTGCTGTTTCAGAAGACATCCGTGTTTACCCTGCTGGCTATTGATGCTGCGAGCTTTTTTGGGTCACTGTTACTGCTATGGCTGGCTGGGCGCCGGTTTTCTCCAGCACCACATCCCACCGCTTTGGAAAGGGGAGCTTCTGCAACATTACGCTGGCAGGCGTTGACCGTTCGGCAAAAACGCAGCCTGCTCATCCTGCCGGCGCTGGCCGCCGTCGGCTCACCGGCGATGGCGCTTCTTCCGGCACTGGCCCAGCAGCTTCGTCCTCAGGATGCGGCGGGCCTTGCTTTGCCTCTGCTTTTCGCGAGGAGTCTGGGGCAGCTTTGTGGCCCCCTGCTGCTAAAAAAAGAGAGCCTGACGCGCGTTGCGGCCCACACGCCGCGAATAATCGTTTGCCTGAGCATCTTTCTGGCCGCTTACGGCATTCTGCCGCTTTTGTCCGGGTGGACGGTATGTGCGCTGGGGATGATCTTTATCGCGCATCTGGCCTCGAATGTTCTCTTCGCAGCAGGCACGTTTGGCGTGCTCAGCAGTTTTCCTCTCACGCAAACCGCTTCGGCCAGCGGTAAAGCCTGGCGCTGGCAAACGCTCAGCGCCTCTCTTTTCACCGGCATTGCAGCGGCGGTGGCTTCAGGGTTTGGCTCAGTACAGGCGCTCTATGCTGTCTCTGCATCGGCCTTGCTGATGGTTGCCCTGATCATGCGCCTTTATCGGGAATAAGGCATAAAAAAACGCCTGCTATAAAAGCAGGCGTTAAAACAGGTCTGTAAGACAACATATTTGGTGCTTCACTCAACGTTGTGTCCATGGTGTCTGATGAGGCCGAAGCGACATCTGTCAGTGGACGATAAGCACCGTAAATGGCTCTGCGTCATTCCTGAGTTTATGAGGCACTAAGGCGAACATAAGAGATGGAATGAGCATCTACACGCATATTATTGCACGTAACGTGCCAACATGACACCCAGAACTTTTACATGACGCAACATTTTAAGATAAAAGGAAATTAAGCTGCTATGCGCCGTCTTAGGCTCTACAACGTATCGGTAAAAGGCGGCAATATGTCGCCAGGAGGAGACAGCAAAACCAATAAATAGTTATTTGTTTAATTTTCAATGCATTGTATGTCGCTGGATTGCGACAAAGAAAAAGGGCGCTGTCGGGGCATTACTACAGGGGTGAGAAGCCGCAGAAAACAAAAAACCCCGCCGAAGCGGGGTTCAAAATTGGTCGGCGAGAGAGGATTCGAACCTCCGACCCACTGGTCCCAAACCAGTTGCGCTACCAAGCTGCGCTACTCGCCGATGTACTGCTTTTTGAATTTTTAGTTCAATTCATTTAAAAAGTCGTGGTGCGAGGGGGGGGACTCGAACCCCCACATCCAAAGGACACTAACACCTGAAGCTAGCGCGTCTACCAATTCCGCCACCTTCGCAATTCACAACTCTTTCAAATAATGGGGTGGCTAATGGGATTCGAACCCACGACAACTGGAATCACAATCCAGGGCTCTACCAACTGAGCTATAGCCACCACTGTATTCTTTCACGCGGTACTGACTACTTCTCAGACCACCGCAGCTCTAGCACCGGGTTAATGGTGCGCCCGACAGGATTCGAACCTGAGACCTCTGCCTCCGGAGGGCAGCGCTCTATCCAGCTGAGCTACGGGCGCTTAGCGCCGTTGCGGGGCTGGATATTACGTACCTCCGTCCCCGCTGTCTAGTGCTTTTTTGAAAAAAATGCGCGTTTGGTTATGGTTTGCACATTTTGCCGCTTATTCCTCCACTTTATGCGTGGTGGCGCGGCGACCCAGACCAAAAAGCTTATATGCGGCCGTCACAGCCGCCAGGAAGATCATCCCGACAAACAGCGACATGCGGGTATCTTCATTAAAGTACATGCCGATTAATACGCAAATCAGGAACGCCATCGTCAAATAGTTCGCATAGGGGAACAGAATTGAGCGGAACGGATGGCTTTCGATCGCTTTTTTATGCGCATGGCGGAAACGTAGCTGGCTGATGAGGATAACGAACCACGGCACCATGCCCGGCAGTACGCTGGCGCTGTAGACGTAAACGAACACGCGCTGCGGGTTAGGAATGATGTAATTCAGGCAAGAGCCAATCAGCAGGATTACAATGGAGACCGCCACACCCGCCACCGGTACGCCGGCACGTGAGACTTTACTCATTGCTGCAGGCAGCTGGTTATTCTTCGAAAGCGCATAGAGCATACGCCCGCAGCTGTACATCCCGCTGTTACAGCCTGACAGCGCTGCCGTCAGGACCACAAAGTTGATGATACCCGCCGCCGCCGTGATACCAATTTTGGCAAAGGTTAATACAAACGGGCTACCCGTCGTGCCAATTTCGTTCCACGGGAAGATGGTCACGATGACGAAGATCGCGCCCACATAGAAAATCAGGATGCGCCACAGCACTTTGCCCACCGCGCTACGCAGCGTGACCTGCGGGTTTTTCGCTTCACCGGCGGTAATACCGATCAGCTCCACGCCCTGATACGAGGCCACAACGATACACAGCGCCGTCAGGAAGCCCTTCCAGCCGCCGGCAAAGAAGCCGCCGTTTTCGGTCAGGTTGCCAAAACCGATAGCGTGCCCACCGTTGCCAAAGCCGAAGAAAATCACGCCCAGGCCGACGACAATCATCACGATAATCGTGGTGACTTTGATCATTGCGAACCAGAACTCAATTTCACCGTAAAGGCGCACGGCTGCCAGGTTTGCCAGCGCCACCAGCCCCACGGCAATGAGCGCGGGTATCCACTGGACCATGTCCGGGAACCAGAACTGGACGTAGACCCCTATCGCGGTGATCTCTGAGATGCCCACCGCCATCCACATAAACCAGTATGACCAGGCCGTCAGGTAGCCGAAGAACGGGCTCATATAGCGATGCGCGTAAACGGCGAAAGAGCCGGTTACCGGCTCCAGGAAGAGCATTTCGCCCATGGAACGCATAATGAAGAAAACAAACAGCCCGGCGATAATATACGCCAGTAATACGGAAGGGCCTGCCCATTTGAGCGTGCTTGCGGAGCCCATAAACAGGCCCACGCCGATAGTGCCGCCCAGCGCTATCAGTTCAATATGACGAGCTTCCAGCCCACGCTGTAGCTCCGGTTGTTTCTCTGCCATAGATCCTCGATTGTGTTTGCTGTTTCCCGGCTTAATACCGGGTATTGTTTTTTAGGGGTACTAAAATACGGAGCGAATGGTTTCCTAAAATCTGCCAAATGGCAAACGATGCATTAAAAAAATGAATGCATTGCACAGATTATCAGCAGTTTTGCAGGCGAGTTGCAGCGCGAATAGCATATCGCGCTACATTTTGATTACATTTTGCCGGTGTAATGCCAGGCGAGGTAGCGAAGCAGACGGATCTGTCGTTTAATGCGCGTCGGTTGCGATAGCAGGCGGTACAGCCACTCCAGCCCCAGATTTTGCCAGACCTTAGGCGCACGCTTAACGTGGCCGGTAAAGACGTCGTACGTGCCGCCGACGCCCATGTAGAGGGCATCAGGACAGACCAGACGGCAGTCGCGCATCAGGATCTCCTGACGCGGGGAGCCCATCGCCACGGTGACAATTTTCGCCCCGCTGTCACGAACGCGCTCAAACAGAGCCTGTCGATCTTCCGGTTTGAAGTAACCATCCTGGCTGCCGACAATATTAACATTCCATTGACGACGCAGTTTCTCCTCCGTCTGGGCCAGTATCTCCGGCTTTCCGCCAATCAGGAACACGGGCGTACCCTGCACACCGGCGCGGGCCATAAGCTGCTCCCAGAGATCGGCCCCCGCCACGCGGGATACATTAGCGTCAGGATACTTTTTACGGATAGAGCGGACCACGCTGATCCCGTCCGCGTATTTGAATTCAGCCGCTTCAATCAGGCTTTTGACTTCCGCATTATCCTCAACCGCCAGCATTTTTTCCGCGTTGATGGCCACCAGCGTACCGGATTTCATCTGGCCGTCGGCGAACAGAAAGTCCAGCGCGTGCTGCATGTCGCGCCAGCCAATAAGCTGCAGGCCACGTAGCGCATAGCGCGGTGCAGAAATTTTATCAGTCATTACTATCCTTACTCAGACTTGCGACAGCGTTGTGCTGCCCTGCCGCTCGCGCTTGTGCACGAGCCCTGCGCTGTCAAACAGCCAGTACAACAGTTTGGCGAGCAACAGGCAGAGGCCGAAAACGACCATGAAGAACACCACGCGCGACACGAACGAGTCCAGCCCTTCGCGCGCCAGAACGATCATATTGAAAATGGCACCAAAGCAGAAACTGTGCAAAATGGCGGCTTTATAGCGGTTGGTCTCTTCGTTGCCGCGCAGGTAAAGCCAGTCGAACCACTTGATAATCAGCCCCACGGCAACCGCCCCGGGCAGAATGAACCACGCCCCCCCCATCACCACCAGGGAACCAATCAGCGTCGGCGAGATTGCCAGACCGGAATGGTTGTTCAGCACTTCCCAGGTAAAGTAATTTGCCGTGTTAAGCACCACGTCAGGCCGGTCCGGCCATAGCCAGGAAGGGATAAAGACGTAGAAGTCGCGAACAATCGGCGCCAGCCCCTGGAAATCAATCTTGTCGTAGTTTTGCAGCAGCAACGCCAGGTTTTCCCACGGCGAGAAGGTATCGCGCGTCAGGTAGAGGAATGTGTAAAACGCCTCATCGCCCGCCACGTTCATCCCGTAGCGCTTCAGCGCCAGCCAGAACATCCCAACAATGCCAAACACGCCTGCCGCAACCAGCATCCACAGCGAGATCCAGCCGCGGATGATGCCGATAAACAGGAAGATGGCGAAGGCGATGATAATGTTCGCGCGCGTGCCGCCCACAATCATGTAGGTCAGAATGCCAAACGCGACGGTACTGACCAGGAAAAACAGCCACGCTTTGCTGTCCTGGCGCAGGAAAAAGACCACCAGCATCGCCGGGATGAAGAAGTAGAAGAAACGCTTAAGCGCCACGCCCGAGACTTCGGCCGAAAAAATCTGGCTATAGGAGTGGAGCTTAAACAGCAGAAAGCCGTTGTGCATGAAGAAGATACCGACGCTGACCAGGGCGATGGTCATCAGCATCACCCACGTCAGGTGGGTCTCAACCCGATTCATGGTAAAAAGCGGCCGACGCGGGGCAGCAGCCTGCGCTGAACGCAGACGCGTTTTATAGGTGACGTAGTAGACCGCATAGAAGCAGGTCGCCGCCAGAAGCGCCTGGAGCAGGATTTCCGGCGGCGCAACGCTCACGTCAAAACGGAAGACCAGAATGCTGGTCAGCGGGAAGCCGAAAAAGAATGTCAGCAGAAACAGTAACGAGAAGAAAACGTTAAAGTTGAAGCGCACCCGGCGGAATTCAAACCAGGTAAGCGTGGCGATAAACAGGGCGCTCAGAAGCCAGACAACCAGTAAGCCGCTGAATTGCAACTGACTCATGCTTTGTCTCCTGAAGCGATACGCAGCGCGCGGTGCCACGGCGTGAGGTAGTTCGGGCTGAAAAAATCGATGCTATTTTTGTCCACCAGCGTGAGCTGCCGTTGGGCTTCCCGTACCACCTCAACATTCAGCGTGTCTGAGGTAAACAGCACCGGAATATGCTGCTCGGCCATATCCTGCCAGAACGGGTTGTCGCGGTTGAGCACGCACGGTACACCAGCCTGGATCAGCAGACACAGCGTGCCAATTCCCTGCTGTCGGGCAAAGATGAAATAGCCGAGATCGCATTTTCTCAGCAGCGCAAGATAGTCATCAAATTCCAGCTTATTGCTGAGAATGTGCAGATTTTCTGCACTAAACAGCGCAAGTCCCTGCTGGCGAACCTCAGCAATATAGGCGTCGTTGTTGGCGGGATAGCCCATCGGCACCACCACGTTCACCGTGTCGCCAAACTGCTGATGCACCGCCTTGAGCGCCGCGACGTGTTCGTTACTGCGATCGCCGGAATTCCCCACCAGGATCGTCAGCTTGCCTTCACGCACCGCGTCATTCGCCATGGCGTTCAGGGCCGGATCCATGCGGGTTGGGAAATAGAGCAGTTCTCCGCGCACGTTCGGGTGCTGTTTAGCAAAATAGTTGAGATCGCCGCGGGTGGCAAACACACAGCCCACGCGCCCCTGCGCCATGCGCCGCAGCGGATAGAAAAGACGGAATTTCCAGCCGCGGGAGACTTCGTAGAGATCGGCTCCCCAGATATGCCAGCTGCACTGGGAGGGTTTAATCCCCCCGCTGAGCAGTGCCAGCCACAGGCCGGTATTGAACTGCCCGTGGAAAAAGAAACGTTGCTTACGATCCGCTTTGGCTCTGGCAACGACCGCCTTCGCCAGCGCGGCCTTATCCGGCCAGAAGCGAATCGTCAGTGCCGGAAACGCCTCGCTCAGGCCCTTATCCTGACCTGCAACCATAAACTCACGCGCATCAGGATTACCCGATGCCAGCTCGTCGTTGAAGAACCGCAAAACGGTCTGGTTATGGTGTGGGATATCCGATCCCAGGATGTGAATCAGTGCAGTCATGCGCGTTTACGCCACAATAAAAATACGCCGCAACAGGCAGCGAAATAAACGATATAGGTTGCCATGTAGGCCTGAGCCGCACCCAGCGCACCGTGCGCGGGTATCAGCCAGTGTGAAAATGCTGTCAGTAACGCAAACTGGCTAATTTCCGCCAGGATATACAGCCGCAGGGACGCTTTTGCAATCACCAGATAGCCAAAAACGTAAGCACCCACTTTCAGCACATCACCCACCAGCTGCCAGGCAAAGAGATCGCGCATGGCGGTGAACTTCGCCGAGAACAGCAGCCAGATAGCGACATCGCGCAGTAACCAGACGGTAAAGCTGGCCGCCGCGACTGCCGGCAGCACAAAGCGCAGCGATCGGAAAATCTCACGCGTGATTTCCTGTCTGGATGCCAATCGCGATAAGGTTGGCAGCAGGTAAACGCTAAAGGAAGCCGTAATAAACTGGAGATAAGCGTCGGAAATACTGCTTACGCCCTGCCAGATCCCCACTTCATCCCAGCTATAATGCGCCGCCAGCAGGTTTCGCATCATCACGTAGGCTACCGGCAGCGTGACGGAGGTGATGAGCGCCATCAGGGTAAATTTGCCCAGCTGGCTGGCAAGCATCGTGTCCCATTGCGGTTTCAGGTAGCTCAAAGGGATGACGCCCCGACGCATCAGCATCAATGCCGCAGGCACAACCACCAGGGCCGGGACCAGCGCAAGCCCCAGCAGCGCGCCTTCATAGCCGCCCAGGCGATAGCAGAAGTAATAGGCAATCACGCCGATGACGCTACCCAGGATTAAGGCAAGCGCGTTTCCGGCGGCATCACGAAAACCTTTCATCAGCGCCAGCAGCAGGTTTGCCCAGGCAATGCCCATCTGAACCAACGCGACCAGACGCACCAGTCCCTGATAATGGGTGTGCCCGAACAATCCCTGGCTGATGGGCGCCGCTGCCAGCAGAAAGACAATCGCCATCAGGGTCGAAAAACCCGTGACCATCGCCGAAGAGGTGCCCACCACCCTGCGCAGCTGAGCCGCATCATCGTGATACTGCGCAACGTATTTGGTAACGCCGTTGAAAATACCGGCACCGGCCAGCACCCCAAGGACGGTAACGAGCTGGCGGAAATTACCCGCCAGCCCCACGCCAGAGGGGCCAAAAGAGACGGCCAGCAGCTTGACGACCAGCAGCCCGGCGCCAATTTTTACAAGCGTGGACGCGGCGGTCCACACCGATGCTTTTGCCAGAGACATATCAGCCGAAATAACTCAGAAGGGTATTAATCACCGTACGCTGGTTAACAGGCGCGAGGTTGTAAAACAGTGGCAGGCGAAGCAAACGCTCACTTTCTTTCGTGGTGTAACGGTCTTCACCCGCGAACGTGCCAAACGCTTCGCCGGCCGGGCTGGAGTGCAGCGGGATGTAGTGGAACACCGCCATAATTTCGGCCTCTTTCAGCCAGGCGATAAGCGCGCTGCGATCGTCGTTATCGCGCAGCTTGATGTAGAACATATGCGCGTTGTGGACGCAATCCGCTGGGATGGTCGGCAGCTCAATACGCCCGGCTTTGGCCAGCGGCTCAAGCGCATCGTAATACGTTTGCCACAGGGAAAGACGCTGAAGGTTGATACGTTCCGCCGCTTCCAGCTGCGCCCACAGGTACGCCGCCTGCAGATCCGCCATCAGATAGCTGGAGCCGATATCGCGCCAGGTGTATTTGTCTACCTGACCCCGGAAGAACTGGCTGCGGTTGGTGCCTTTTTCGCGGATCACTTCCGCACGCTCCACGAGAGCCCGGTCGTTAATCAGCGTCGCGCCACCTTCTCCGCCCGCCGTGTAGTTTTTGGTTTCGTGGAAGCTAAAGCAGCCTATGTGGCCGATAGTGCCCAGCGCGCGTCCCTTGTAGGTGGACATCACGCCCTGCGCGGCATCTTCCACCACGAACAGATTATGTTTTTTGGCGATGGCCATGATGGTGTCCATTTCACAGGCCACACCCGCGTAGTGAACCGGCACGATCGCGCGCGTTTTGTCAGTGATCGCCGCTTCAATCAGCGTCTCATCAATGTTCATGGTATCCGGGCGGATATCCACAAAGACGATTTTCGCTCCGCGCAGGACAAAGGCGTTCGCCGTGGAAACGAAGGTATAGCTCGGCATAATCACTTCATCACCGGGCTGGATATCCAGCAACAGTGCCGCCATTTCCAGCGATGCCGTACAGGACGGGGTCAGCAGCACTTTGGCGCTGCGAAAACGCTGTTCCATCCACTGCTGACAGCGTCGGGTGAAACCGCCGTCACCACAGAGTTTGCCGCTGCCCATAGCAGACTGCATATAGTCGAGTTCAGTTCCGACAACGGGTGGTGCGTTAAATGGAATCATCTTGTCACCTGTATAACCAGTAGGCGGTGGCGTCGATGTTGGCACCACTCGCAATATAACGTTTAAGCGCGGCTGTGTTGCCCAGTTGGGTCGCGACCCGCAGCGTCACAAGCTGTTGCTGCTGAGCCCAGTGCAGCGCCGCCTGCATGAGTTTTTCACCCATGCCGCGCCCGGCTAATAAGCCGATACGCGCCTCGCGCTCGTTGAGCTTACGCAGCGAGACGAACCCCTGGATTTGACCGTCCCCTGCACGGAAAACCAGGCAGACGTGGTCAAATGTGCCTTTGACCGCATTCTCTATCCACTGGGCATAGAAACGTCCGCTATCGTCAGGTGCATACCAGGGCGCACGAAAGCGACTCTGTGCAAATGCCTGGGCCGCCATCTGACGCAGCACGGGGATGTCCAGTTCGTTTGCAATTTCCGCGCCGGATGCATCGTGCCGGGTAAGGGTAATGGAAAGGTCTACCTCACCTTCAACCAGCTGAAAGCCGTGTTGCTGGAGCGCGTCAAGCAGATCGGCGCGCTCCGCCGGGATCTTAGCCTGCACCCGTTGCCAGGCGATAAAATCCGGTTCAGCCAGCACCGACGCGTCATCGCGCAGACGCACGATGGCCGACGGCAGGCCGAAAAAGGCACTCTCCCACTGCAGGGACTCGAGCACCCCATTCAGGCTATTCAACGCCAGACACCTTTGGTATCAACAATATACTGCTGACGAACGGCATCGCCGGACGTCGCTTTAAACTCTTTATGATCCACCAGCAGCACCAGCACGTCCGCCGTCGCCAGCGCGTCGTCCAGCGCCGTTAGCGTGCAGTGCCCCGCCAGTTTTGCCGGCAATTCATGGATATTCGGCTCAACCACCAGCGTTTCACCCTTGTGCCATTCGGCAATCATCTCGGCAATTTCCATCGCCGGGCTTTCACGCAGATCGTCAATATTGGGTTTGAATGCCAGACCAAAGCAGGCAATTCTCAGCTCGCTGGCGCGCTTGCCGCTCTCTGCCAGGCAATCCGCTACCGTCGCTTTAACCTGGTTGAGCACCCAGTGAGGCTTGCTGTCGTTCACTTCACGCGCGGTGCGAATCAGACGCGCCTGCGCCGGATTTTGCGCCACGATAAACCACGGATCGACGGCGATACAGTGTCCGCCCACGCCCGGGCCTGGCTGAAGAATGTTCACGCGCGGATGGCGATTCGCCAGGCTAATCAGCTCCCAGACGTTAATCCCCTGATCGGCACAGATCAGCGACAGTTCGTTCGCAAAGGCGATATTGACGTCGCGGAAGCTGTTTTCCGTCAGCTTGCACATCTCGGCGGTGCGAGAGTTGGTCACCACGCACTCACCTTCCAGGAAAATCTTGTACAGCGCGCTGGCACGTTCGGAACAGACGGGCGTCATACCGCCAATGACGCGGTCGTTTTTAATCAGTTCGACCATCACCTGGCCCGGCAGCACGCGCTCCGGACAGTAGGCGATGTTGATATCCGCCTGCTCACCCGCCTGCTGCGGGAAGCTTAAGTCAGGACGCGCGTCGGCCAGCCACCGTGCCATCTGCTCGGTAGCGCCGACCGGAGAGGTCGATTCCAGAATCACCAACGCCCCTTTCTTCAGCACAGGGGCTATAGATTTTGCCGCCGCCTCGACGAACGCCATGTCGGGCTCGTGGTCGCCTTTAAATGGAGTGGGGACGGCAATCAGGTAGGCATCCGCTTCAACTGGCGTCGTGCTGGCACGCAGGAAGCCCCCCTCCACCGCCTCTTTCACCACGCGGTCAAGATCGGGCTCCACAATATGAATCTCGCCACGGTTAATGGTTTCTACCGCCCGTGCGTTGATATCCACACCGACAACCTGTTTCTGACGAGAGGCAAACGCGGCCGCAGTAGGCAAGCCAATGTAGCCAAGACCAATGACAGAGATGGTAGTAAAACTCATAGCGATACCCGATTGTGTTTAAGTGCATGCAAAATACGGCCACAAGCCTGCCCGTCTCCGTAAGGATTATGGGCCCGGCTCATCGCCTGATACGCTTCATCGTCATGCAGCAGGCGCGTGACCTCTTCGACGATGAGCTGCGCGTTGGTGCCGACCAGCCGCACCGTACCGGCTTTAACGGCTTCCGGACGTTCGGTCGTTTCACGCATCACCAGCACCGGTTTGCCGAGGGATGGCGCTTCTTCCTGAATTCCCCCGGAATCGGTGAGGATAAGCCAGGCGTGGTTCATCAGCCAGACAAACGGCATATAGTCCTGAGGTTCAATCAGAAGGACATTGTCGACATGGCCCAGGATCCGGTTAACCGGCTCGCTGACGTTAGGGTTAAGGTGTACTGGATAGACAATTTGCACATCGTCGTTATGCGCGGCGATTTCAGCCAGCGCGTGACAGATTTGCTCAAAACCCCGGCCAAAGCTTTCGCGACGGTGGCCAGTAACCAGAATAGTTTTTTTGCCGTTGTGGAGAAACGGATAGCGGGCAGCGAGCTCTTTCTTGAGATCGTCGTTTGCGAGGACGCGGTCACGTACCCAAATTAAAGCATCGATGACCGTATTGCCGGTCACAAAGATTTTGTTATCGGCGATATTTTCACGCAGCAGGTTCTGACGCGAGTTTTCAGTTGGCGCAAAGTGGTACATCGCCAGATGGCCCGTTAACGTGCGGTTGGCCTCCTCCGGCCACGGCGAATAGAGATTGCCGGTACGCAGACCCGCCTCAACATGCCCCACGGGAATCCGTTGATAAAACGCGGCCAGGCTGGTCGCCACGGTTGTGGTTGTGTCACCGTGTACCAGCACCACGTCAGGCTTAAATGACTCCAGGATCGGCTTTAGCTCTTGCAGAATGCGACAGGTTATCTCCGTTAATCCTTGCCCCGGCTTCATAATATTAAGGTCATAATCCGGGACGATGGAGAAGAGCGTTAAAACCTGATCGAGCATCTCACGGTGCTGGGCAGTGACGCACACTTTCGCATCAATATCGGGATCGCAGGCCAGCGCATGAACCAGAGGTGCCATCTTAATGGCCTCCGGCCTGGTGCCAAATACGGTTAGTACTTTCACATCGATTCTCTTCGATTAGGCGATGAAGGCCGCAGCCTTCATCGTAGACGGCGTTCTTAGTTTTTGCGACGACGCGTTAACGCCACGCCAGCGCCCGTCAGTGCGCCTACAATCCCCCACATAATCATCAGGAATGCACGACGCGGGCTATCGCGTTTTACAGGTTCTTCAGGCGTTCGCAAATAACGATAGGTCTGAAAACGCGGGTCCAGGGATGGACCTACATTAAGCGTATTGAGCATCGCGCGATTTTGATCGTAATCGAGGTCAAAATCAGGACCGACGGCCTTCAGGTTTTCCAGACGCGCCTGCAGCATAGGGCGACCAAGAAGGAACATTTCAGAGTCAGGCAGCTCATCGGCGGGCACGTCCGTCTCAGTACGGGAAATATTGTGCTGCTCCGCAATTTTCAGCGCCTGCTCAATGTTATGCACGCGGCGACCGAAAATGGTATTCGCCACCTCTTCCTGACGTTTCACCTGGGCTTTCATCTGGATGGTGCGGGCAGCCCAGGCGCCTTTAAGCTCTTCGTTAAGATGGCTTGCGGCACGCTGGCTGGCAAACGCGACGTACTGACGCAACAGGTTGTTGGCATCCGGCGCGGTTTCTGCAATCAGCTTGACGCTGTCATTCACGTTACGCAGCGCGTCGCCCGGCATAAACTGAATATTGTTAATCAGATCGTCCAGCAGGGCGGCGTCGGCTTTTGTATTATCAACCCGGCGCTGCTTGTAGTAATCCGTCTGGGACCAGAAATCGCGTCGGGTATCCCACGAAGCCAGCTGCATTACAAACTCTTTATAGGCTTCATCCATAACGGAAGCCTGGTCTGGCGTTGCAAGACTGGCTTTGATATCCAGGTTACGCAGGAATTGCTGCTGGGAATAGTATCCCCCGAGCATGTTAACCGTTGGCTTGTCTGTAATTGCCGTGGCGCTCCACTCTTGTTTTGCAAAGAACGTATAGGCCAGCGCTAACAGTGCAAACCCCAGCGCGATCCCCGCAATCCAAAGTTTGCCTGCCCATAACACGCGAAACAAACCCCGAATATCCAGTTCATTCTCAGTTACCACTGATTTCGCTCCCGCCAACGGTTGAGTCATCATAGTCCCGGTTTTACTTAGTTAATGTTGTGTTTTTGCCACTGTTACGACGCATCCGGCGTTTAAGACGTTTAATAAATCGCGCCACTTTCCATGCGCGTTTAATGCAGTAGCCGTACAGGAAAAATGCCAGCAAGAATAATGCCAACATAACCCACTCAGGAATAATATGGGAATATTCTGCAGCTACACCAATCGCGGCTAAAATAGCGGCGGCCAGAGTAATCAGCACAAACGCCTGACGAGAAGTAAAACCCGCACGCATGATGAGATGATGAATGTGTTGGCGGTCAGGAGAGAAAGGACTCATTCCTTTGCGCAGGCGGCGATACATAATCGCCACCATATCCATTAATGGAATCGCGATAATCCACAGCGCGGTTACGGGACTTATCGGATGGGTTTGACCCTGTGTGGTTTCAAGCAGGATCCAGATAACCGTAAAACCAATCAACGTGCTGCCCGCGTCACCCATAAAGACTTTATAGCGACGGCCCAGCACTCCGAGGTTTAAGAGGATATAAGGCAGAATGGCGGCAATCATGGCAAAACACCACATTGCCAGACTGTACTGGCCATCAAACCATAAAATAATGCCGATAGCGGCAAACGAGACGGATGACAACCCACCGAGCAGGCCGTCAATGCCATCCACCATGTTGAAAGCATTGATTGCCGCCCAGACGGCAAAGAGTGTCAGGAAGAAGCCAAATGGACCCAGGACTAACTCCCAGGGGCCAAATACATAGCCGAGGCTTCGCAGATACAGTCCGCCCACAACCATCATCACCACGCCAATGGCCGCCTGAACGGTCGCGCGTATTTTCACCGCGATATCGAACCGGTCATCAAGAGCCCCGACCAACACCAGGACACCGGCGCAGGCAATGTAGAGGGCGGCATGCGGAATATAATAGTCGGCAATTCCAAACGTGAAGCAAATCCCTGCGTATACAGAAATCCCGCCGACTAAAGGAATAAGTCCCTGATGACGTTTACGAAAATTCGGCTTATCCACCAACCCTATTCGTTTTGCCACCTTTCGCGCAATGAACAAAAAACAGGTTGTGAATAAAAAAATACTGATCAGTTCAGTAACGGCGGTGAATAGATTCACAATGGATTGCTCTCAACAAATGTTAGTCCCGGAAGTATAACCATGAAGCTACAGCCTCAGAAGTAATAAAGATGGCTTCTCACCACTTCCTTTGTATATTTTTCAATCAATTATTTCTTTAGCTGCACAAACGGCCCTATTGTCGCACCGACCGGTCAAAATTGGGAGTAGATGGTACTAGCGTATAGTCCATAAAAGAAAAACGCCACGTAAAAACGTGGCGTTCGCTGGCTTTATTTACGTTACGAGCGTTTCATCATGTCGAAGAAATCGTCGTTGGTTTTGGTCATCGCCAGTTTGTTAATGAGGAACTCCATCGCGTCAATTTCACCCATTGGATGGATAATTTTGCGCAGGATCCACATTTTCTGCAGCTCTTCCTGCGTGGTGAGCAGCTCTTCTTTACGGGTACCGGAACGGTTGTAGTCAATAGCCGGGAAGACGCGTTTTTCAGCGATTTTACGAGAAAGGTGCAGTTCCATGTTACCTGTACCTTTAAATTCTTCGTAAATCACTTCGTCCATTTTAGAACCGGTATCGATCAGCGCCGTCGCAATGATGGTCAGGCTGCCGCCCTCTTCCACGTTACGTGCGGCACCGAAGAAGCGTTTCGGACGATGCAGGGCGTTAGCATCCACACCACCGGTCAGCACTTTACCGGATGCAGGAACCACGGTGTTGTAGGCACGCGCCAGACGGGTGATGGAGTCAAGCAGGATGATCACGTCTTTCTTGTGCTCAACCAGGCGTTTCGCCTTCTCGATAACCATTTCCGCAACCTGAACGTGGCGAGATGCCGGTTCGTCGAAGGTAGAAGCAACCACTTCACCTTTAACCAGACGCTGCATCTCGGTCACTTCTTCCGGACGTTCGTCAATCAGCAGCACCATCAGCACGCAGTCTGGGTGGTTATAGGCAATGCTCTGCGCGATGTTCTGCAGCAGCATGGTTTTACCCGCTTTTGGCGGTGCCACAATCAGACCACGCTGGCCGCGACCAATTGGTGATGCCAGATCCAGAACACGCGCGGTTAAGTCTTCAGTAGAACCGTTACCACGCTCCATGCGCAGGCGAGAGTTCGCGTGCAGCGGCGTTAAGTTCTCAAAGAGGATCTTATTACGCGAGTTTTCCGGTTTGTCGAAGTTAACTTCATTGACTTTCAACAGCGCAAAGTAGCGTTCACCCTCTTTAGGAGGACGAATCTTACCTGAAATGGTGTCACCAGTGCGGAGGTTGAAACGGCGGATTTGGCTGGGGGATACGTAGATGTCGTCAGGGCCGGCGAGGTAGGAGCTGTCTGCAGAGCGGAGGAAACCAAATCCGTCTTGCAATATCTCCAGCACACCGTCGCCAAAGATATCTTCGCCACTCTTAGCGTGCTGCTTCAGGATGGCGAAAATGATGTCCTGCTTGCGCATACGAGCCTGGTTTTCCAGCCCCATATTTTCGCCGAGAGTGATCAGCTCAGAAACCGGCGTATTCTTTAATTCGGTAAGATTCATAATGGTGTGGGTTCTTAAACTCGGGGTGATTCTCGAACTTAATGTTGTGAATGGTATGGCAGGGTCATCCATGCCTGTTTAGCGGCCATCGACTCATGTCTGTTCGCTGTCTGGTCACAGGGAAAGAACGCAGAACTGAAACGACAAGACGGATTGAGTGACAAGCCCGGAATTTAGCCACTTCACGCACTGTTCATGTTAACAACGGGAAGTATCGGGTAAAACAAGATTCAAACAACAAGATATGTTTAAAACGAAGTCATAGCTAACTTAGCACGACTTCAGCCGGGCGTCCAGAGTTCCACATCATTTAGCCGGGAGCTCTGAACGCACAGCGGAGAAACCTTACGCCAGGTTAGCGTCCAGGAACTCTTTCAGTTGACCTTTGGACAGTGCGCCCACTTTGGTCGCCGCCACTTCGCCGTTTTTGAACAGCAGAAGGGTCGGGATGCCACGGATACCGTATTTTGGTGCGGTGCCCGGGTTCTGGTCGACGTTCAGCTTGGCAACGGTCAGTTTGCCCTGATATTCGTCGGCGATCTCATCCAGAATCGGGGCGATCATTTTGCAAGGACCACACCATTCAGCCCAGAAATCGACGAGGATCAGCCCGTCAGCCTTAAGTACGTCCGTGTCAAAACTGTCGTCAGTCAGGTGAATAATTTTATCGCTCATATATAACTCCACAGGAATAAGCCTGGTACGTTGGTTTTGTCTCCACCAACGACGTGTTGATGTCGCATTAACCAACTAAAGGTTGACTTTATTTCACCGGATACGCTTTCGTAAAGCAATAGTAAGCTGATATTCTACCACACTATGAGCAAAACACATTTAACAGAACAGAAGTTTTCCGACTTCGCGCTGCACCCGAAGGTGATTGAAGCCCTTGAAAATAAAGGGTTTCATAACTGCACGCCCATTCAGGCCCTCGCGCTGCCGCTGACGCTGGCCGGTCGCGATGTTGCCGGGCAGGCGCAAACCGGTACCGGCAAAACGATGGCGTTTTTAACGTCAACGTTTCATTATTTACTTTCTCACCCAGCGATTGCAGACCGCAAAGTTAACCAGCCGCGCGCGCTAATTATGGCCCCGACGCGAGAACTGGCGGTACAGATCCACGCAGACGCTGAACCCCTGGCGCAGGCTACTGGCCTGAAGCTGGGCCTGGCCTATGGCGGCGACGGCTACGATAAACAGCTGAAAGTGCTGGAAAGCGGTGTGGATATCCTGATCGGTACCACCGGCCGTCTTATTGATTACGCCAAACAGAACCACATTAACCTCGGCGCAATCCAGGTTGTGGTGCTCGATGAAGCTGACCGCATGTACGATCTGGGCTTCATTAAAGACATTCGCTGGCTATTCCGCCGCATGCCGCCGGCCAATCAGCGTCTGAATATGCTGTTCTCCGCTACTCTTTCTTATCGCGTACGCGAGCTGGCGTTCGAACAGATGAACAACGCCGAATATGTAGAAGTGGAACCGGAGCAGAAAACGGGTCACCGCATTAAAGAAGAGCTCTTCTATCCTTCCAATGAAGAGAAAATGCGTCTGCTGCAAACGCTGATCGAAGAAGAGTGGCCAGATCGCGCCATTATCTTCGCGAACACCAAACACCGTTGCGAAGACATCTGGGGCCATCTGGCTGCAGACGGTCACCGTGTTGGCCTGTTGACCGGCGACGTGGCGCAGAAAAAACGCCTGCGTATTCTGGAAGAATTCACCCGTGGCGATCTCGATATTCTGGTCGCAACCGACGTTGCCGCTCGTGGTCTGCACATTCCGGCCGTAACGCACGTCTTTAACTACGATCTGCCAGACGACTGCGAAGACTACGTACACCGTATCGGTCGTACCGGTCGTGCGGGCGCAAGCGGTCACTCGATTAGCCTTGCGTGTGAAGAGTATGCGCTGAATCTCCCGGCCATTGAGACGTATATCGGTCACTCTATTCCACAGAGCAAATACAATCCGGAAGCACTGTTAAGCGAACTGCCGCCGCCTAAGCGTCTAACCCGCCCACGCTCCGGCAATGGTCCGCGTCGTTCAGGCGGCGCGCCGCGTAATCGTCGTCGTTCAGGTTAAGAAAATATGCTCAGCTCCACCTCGCTTTATGCGGCAATTGATCTCGGTTCGAATAGTTTTCATATGCTGGTTGTGCGCGAGGTGGCGGGAAGCATACAAACGCTGACGCGCATCAAGCGCAAGGTCCGCCTCGCGGCGGGCCTGAGCAGCGATAATCACCTCTCCCCTGAAGCCATGGAACGTGGCTGGCAGTGTCTGCGGCTCTTTGCCGAACGTCTGCAGGATATCCCGCACGCCCAAATCACCGTGGTCGCCACTGCGACACTCCGCCTGGCGGTCAACGCCGTGGATTTTATTGCCAGAGCGCAGGAAATTCTCGGTTGTCCGGTACAGGTTATCAGCGGTGAAGAAGAAGCTCGCCTTATTTATCAGGGGGTTGCGCACACCACGGGAGGTGACGATCGCCGCCTGGTGGTGGATATCGGCGGTGCCAGTACCGAACTGGTGACCGGCACCGGCGCGCAGGCAACGTCGCTGTTCAGCCTGTCGATGGGCTGCGTGACCTGGCTTGAGCGCTACTTTACCGATCGGAACCTGGCGAAAGAGAACTTCGATGAGGCAGAAAACGCCGCGCGCGAGGTGTTACGCCCGGTGATGGACGAGCTGCGCTATCACGGCTGGAAAGTCTGCGTGGGTGCATCAGGCACCGTGCAGGCTCTGCAGGAAATCATGATGGCGCAGGGAATGGACGAGCGGATTACGCTTGCCAAACTTCAGCAGCTGAAACAGCGCGCCATTCAGTGCGGACGCCTGGAAGAGCTGGAAATTGAAGGCCTGACGCTGGAACGCGCGCTGGTCTTCCCGAGCGGGCTGGCCATTCTTATCGCCATTTTCACCGAGCTGAACATCCAGTGTATGACCCTGGCCGGCGGCGCGCTGCGCGAAGGTCTGGTCTACGGGATGTTACATCTTTCGGTCGATCAGGATATCCGCAGCCGTACTCTGCGCAACGTGCAGCGTCGCTTTCTGGTTGATATCGATCAGGCAGGACGCGTATCGCAGCTGGCGTCACGCTTCGCCGATCGGGTCGCTAACGTCTGGGATCTTGATCATCTGAGCCGGGATTTATTGCTGAGCGCTTGCGCGCTCCATGAAATCGGGCTGAGCATTGATTTTAAGCAGGCACCGGCTCACGCAGCGTATTTGGTCCGCAACCTTGATTTACCGGGCTATACGCCCGCGCAGAAAAAATTGCTGGCCACGCTGCTGCTGAACCAGACCAATGCCGTCGATCTCTCCTCTTTGCATCAGCAAAACGCCGTCCCGCCGCGCGTGGCCGAGCATCTGTGCCGCCTGCTGCGTCTGGCGATCCTGTTTGCCAGCCGCCGCCGCGATGATTTGCTGCCAGCCATTAATCTGGTGGCCGATGACGAGAAGCTTTCGCTGACGCTGCCGGAGAACTGGATTGATCGTCACCCGTTAGGGGCAGAAATGATCGAACAGGAATGCCAGTGGCAGAGCTATGTGCACTGGGTGCTTGAGGTGAAGTAATACGCTGAACATTGCCGGGAGGCGGCTTCGCCTTACCCGGCCTACAGGTCCCTACGGACTTATCCTTTCTCTTTGGCTTTCGCCAGCATGGCGCGAATGTTCGCCACGTTAGCCTGCCCCTTGTGCATCCGCTCTTCCGCAGTAATAACTTTGCGTTCCTGTTCCCAGATCACGTCATCCTGCGGCAACTCCAGCAGGAAACGGCTCGGCTCCGGGCGGACGAGTTCGCCATACTGACGGCGCTCTTTACACAGCGTGAACGTTAGCTCTTTCTGCGCGCGGGTGATCCCCACGTAGGCCAGGCGGCGCTCCTCGTCGACGTTATCTTCATCGATGCTGCTCTGGTGCGGCAACAATCCCTCTTCCATGCCGACCAGATACACATACGGGAACTCCAGCCCTTTTGACGCATGCAGCGTCATCAGCTGAACCTGATCGGCCTCTTCTTCGCTTTCGCCGCGCTCCATCATGTCGCGCAGGGTAAAGCGGGTGACCACCTGCGTCAGGGTCATCGGCTCGTCGATTTCAGAGCCTTCCAGCATTTCGGTCATCCAGCTGAAGAGCTGGTTAACGTTCTTCATGCGCATCTCAGCCGCCTTCGGGCTGGCTGAGGTTTCATACAGCCAGGACTCATAGTCGATGCCGTGAATGAGATCGCGCACGGCCGCCACCGGCTCCCGCTCCGCGAGACGCTGCACTTCGCCGAGCCAGTGGGTGAAGCGGGTTAACGAGTCATACCCGCGTCCGGTTAACGTCTGGCTCAGCCCCATGTCGAAGCTGGCAGTAAACATACTTTTGTTGCGGGTCATCGCCCACTCGCCGAGCTTTTGCAGCGTCGCCGGGCCAATCTCGCGTTTAGGCGTATTCACGATGCGCAGAAACGCGCTGTCATCATCCGGATTAGTGAGCACGCGAAGATAGGCCAGCAGATCTTTGATTTCTGGTCGTGAGAAGAACGACGTGCCGCCCGAGATTTTGTACGGAATGCGGTTCTGCATCAGCATCTTTTCAAAGACGCGCGACTGGTGATTACCGCGATAGAGGATCGCGTAATCCTTATATTCGGTTTTGTTGACGAAGTGGTGAGCGATGAGTTCGCCCGTCACGCGCTCCGCTTCATGATCCTCATTATTGGCGCTGAGCACTTTCAGCTCCGTGCCGTAGCCCAGTTCGGAGAAGAGACGCTTCTCAAACACGTGCGGGTTATTGGCAATCAGGATGTTTGCCGCCTTCAGGATACGCCCGGAGGAGCGGTAGTTCTGCTCTAGCTTAATCACCTGCAGGGCCGGGAAATCTTTGCTCAGCAGCACCAGGTTTTGTGGGCGCGCACCGCGCCAGGAGTAAATTGACTGGTCGTCGTCGCCTACCACGGTGAAACGCGCGCGCTGCCCCACCAGCAGCTTCACCAGCTCGTACTGGCTGGTGTTGGTGTCCTGATATTCATCCACCAGCAGGTAGCGGATTTTATTCTGCCAGCGCTCGCGCACCTCTTCATTGCGCTGCAGCAGCAGCGTGGGCAGCAGGATCAGATCGTCAAAGTCCAGCACGTTGCACGCTTTCATATGCGCATCGTACAGACCGTAGCAGTGGGCGAAAATCCGATCCCGTTCGCCTTTGGCGATCGCCGCGGCCTGGGCCGGCGTCATCAGATCGTTTTTCCAGTTCGAGATCGTCGAGATCAGCTGCTGCAACAGCACCTTGTCATCTTCGATCAGCCCCTCGGTGAGCTCTTTGAGCAGCGCCACCTGATCGGTATCGTCAAAAAGCGAGAAGTTGGACTTCATTCCCAGCGCCGCATACTCGCGTTTGATGATATCCAGCCCCAGCGTGTGAAAGGTGGAGATCATCAGACCGCGCGCTTCTTTACGGCCAAGCGTCTGACCGACGCGCTCTTTCATCTCACGCGCCGCTTTATTGGTAAAGGTGACCGCCGCAATGTGTCGCGCCTGATATCCGCAGTTGTGGATCAGATGGGCGATTTTGTTGGTGATCACGCGGGTTTTACCCGAACCGGCCCCTGCCAGCACCAGGCATGGTCCAGTAACGAATTCGACCGCTTGTTGTTGTCCAGGGTTTAAACGCATGGGAGTGTTGCTCAATCTTCGAACGGGGTGTGGATTGTAGCAGAAAGCCGGGCGCAGATTTACCAGCTAATGATAAAGTGGAGAAATCGCGTTTAACCCGTAGAGCAGAACCATGAAAAAGACCGCAGCAGCCCTGCATATTCTGGTAAAAGAAGAGAAACTGGCCCAGGAGATCCTGGCCAAGCTGGAGCGCGGCATCAGCTTCGATCATCTGGCAAAGCGCTACTCTAAATGCCCGTCCGGGCGCAATGGCGGGGATCTCGGCGAGTTTCAACAAGGTGCGATGGTCGGCCCGTTCGATCGGGCGGTCTTTAGCTGCCCGCTTCTGAAGCCCTACGGCCCGGTAAAAACCAAATTTGGCTACCATATCATTAAGGTGCTTTATCGCCGCTGACGCGTGGTATATTGCGCCCCGATTTATTTCAACCTATTCAAGGCACGATCATGGCAAAAACAGCAGCAGCAGTGCACATCCTCGTTAAAGAAGAGAAACTGGCTTTGGATCTTCTGGAGCAGATTAAAAACGGTGCCGACTTCGGCAAGCTGGCGAAGAAGCATTCCATCTGCCCGTCAGGCAAACGTGGAGGCGACCTGGGTGAATTCCGCCAGGGTCAGATGGTTCCGGCGTTCGATAAAGTGGTGTTCTCCTGCCCGGTGCTGGAGCCAACCGGCCCGCTGCACACGCAGTTCGGGTATCACATTATTAAAGTACTGTATCGGAAATAAACAGCAAGGCCTTCTCTAAGAGAAGGCCTTTAATGTTTGCACCCTCTCCCAGTGGGAGAGGGGCGGGGTGAGGGCATCAGCCCGCACCAGGTGTTAACCCGCTACCGCGATACGCTTCATATCGGTCATGTAGCCACGCAGTTTGTGACCCACTTTCTCGATCTGATGGCTGCGAATCGCTTCGTTCACATCGCGCAGCTGCGCGTTATCTACGGCACCTTCCGCAATCGCTTTACCCAGATCGCCCGTCTGCAGAGTGGTCATAAACTCTTTCAGCAGCGGTACGCAGGCGTAAGAGAACAGATAGTTACCGTATTCTGCGGTATCAGAGATAACCACGTTCATTTCGTACAGACGCTTACGGGCAATGGTGTTCGCGATCAGCGGCAGCTCGTGCAGAGATTCGTAGTACGCAGACTCTTCGATGATGCCGGAATCCAC
Source organism: Enterobacter cloacae complex sp. SHL020 (assembly GCF_049236945.1). Taxonomy (NCBI): domain Bacteria; kingdom Pseudomonadati; phylum Pseudomonadota; class Gammaproteobacteria; order Enterobacterales; family Enterobacteriaceae; genus Enterobacter; species Enterobacter cloacae complex sp. SHL020. Next base: position 12,191 of record NZ_JBMKJF010000014.1, on the reverse strand, counting down.
CATGGTTTCGAACGCCAGCTCAACGCCTGCTTTCACCATCGCGATCATCAGTACGCCTTTATCGAAGTACTCCTGCTCGCCGATTTTACCTTCATACTGCGGCGCGGTTTCGAACGCGGTTTTACCGGTCTCTTCACGCCAGGTCAGCAGGTTTTTATCGTCGTTCGCCCAGTCCGCCATCATGCCGGAAGAGAATTCGCCGGAGATGATGTCGTCCATGTGTTTCTGGAACAGCGGTGCCATGATGGTTTTCAGCTGTTCAGACAGCGCGTAAGCACGCAGTTTTGCCGGGTTGGACAGACGGTCCATCATCAGCGTAATACCGCCCTGCTTCAGCGCTTCGGTGATGGTTTCCCAGCCGAACTGAATCAGTTTTTCCGCGTAGGCCGGGTCGGTACCCTCTTCCACCAGCTTGTCGAAGCACAGCAGAGAACCGGCCTGCAGCATGCCGCACAGAATGGTCTGCTCACCCATCAGGTCAGATTTCACTTCGGCAACGAAGGACGATTCCAGCACGCCCGCACGGTGGCCGCCGGTCGCCGCAGCCCACGCTTTGGCAATCGCCATGCCTTCGTCTTTCGGATCGTTTTCCGGGTGAACCGCGATCAGGGTCGGCACGCCGAAGCCACGTTTGTACTCTTCGCGTACTTCCGTACCCGGGCACTTCGGCGCCACCATCACCACGGTGATGTCTTTACGGATCTGCTCGCCCACTTCAACGATGTTGAAGCCGTGAGAGTAACCCAGCGCGGCGCCGTCTTTCATCAGCGGCTGTACTGAACGCACAACGTCAGAGTGCTGCTTGTCCGGGGTCAGGTTAACCACCAGATCCGCCTGCGGGATCAGCTCTTCGTAGGTGCCCACTTTGAAGCCGTTCTCGGTCGCTTTACGCCAGGAAGCACGCTTCTCGGCAATTGCTTCTTTGCGCAGAGCGTAGGAGATATCCAGACCGGAGTCACGCATGTTCAGGCCCTGGTTCAGACCCTGTGCGCCACAGCCGACGATGACCACTTTTTTACCCTGAAGGTAGCTCGCGCCATCGGCAAATTCATCGCGCGCCATGAAGCGGCATTTGCCCAGCTGCGCCAGCTGCTGGCGCAAGTTCAGTGTATTAAAGTAGTTAGCCATGGGTGATACCTCGTGATGTTGTGTGTCTTATTGTTCGGTTCGCGTTTCAGCGAGAATGTACCCACATTACAACAGGAAATTTATTGCGGAAATTGATATATTCACAACGTCATGTTGCAATTTTTGCAATGTAAAAAGAGGGAGTGGAATCGGTGGATTTACGCGATCTGAAAATGTTCCTGCATCTGGCAGAAAGCCGCCATTTTGGCCGCAGCGCCCGGGCGATGCACGTTAGCCCCTCCACGCTTTCACGCCAGATCCAGCGCCTTGAGGAAGACCTCGGCCAGCCCCTGTTCGTGCGCGACAACCGCACCGTCACCCTCACGGAAGCGGGCGAAGAGCTACGCATTTTTGCCCAGCAGACGCTGCTGCAGTACCAGCAGCTGCGGCACTCGATTGACCAGCAGGGGCCGTCACTTTCCGGCGAGCTGCATATTTTTTGCTCCGTGACCGCCGCTTACAGCCATCTGCCGCCCATCCTTGACCGCTTCCGCGCGGCGCATCCGTCGGTTGAAATTAAGCTCACCACCGGCGACGCCTCCGACGCAATGGAAAAAGTGGTGACGGGCGAAGCGGATCTCGCCATTGCCGGGAAACCTGAAACCCTGCCGGGCGCGGTGGCATTCTCCATGCTGGAGAATCTGGCGGTGGTACTCATTGCCCCGGCGCTGCCCTGCCCGGTACGTAACCAGGTGTCGGTGGAAAAACCGGACTGGTCCACGGTACCGTTTATCATGGCCGATCAGGGGCCGGTGCGCCGTCGTATTGAGCTGTGGTTCCGCCGCCAGAAAATCAGCAACCCGTCGATTTACGCCACGGTCAGCGGCCATGAGGCAATGGTGTCGATGGTGGCGCTCGGCTGCGGCGTGGCGCTGCTGCCGGAGGTGGTGCTGGAAAATAGCCCGGAACCGGTGCGCAATCGCGTGATGATTCTGGAGCGCAGCGATGAGAAAACGCCGTTTGAGCTTGGCGTGTGCGCACAAAAAAAGCGGCTGCATGAGCCGCTTATTGATGCGTTCTGGACGATATTGCCGAACCACTAACCTGCCAGGAAGAACCTGAACGCCGGGTTATGGGTTTCGTCGTGGCACTCATAGCCCAGCTCGTTCAGCCGCGTTTCGAAATCCGGCTCGTGCTCGCCCAGTTCGAACGCCGCCAGCACGCGGCCGTAGTCGGTGCCGTGGCTGCGGTAGTGGAATAGTGAAATATTCCAGTGCGTGCCCAGCGTGTGCAGGAACTTGAGCAGCGCGCCCGGTGATTCCGGGAACTCGAAGCTAAACAGACGTTCCCTGAGCGGCTTTGATGGACGCCCGCCGACCATGTAGCGCACGTGCAGCTTCGCCATCTCATCGTCAGAAAGATCGACCACGCTGTAGCCACCCTCATGCAGCAGGTTGAGGATCTCTTTGCGCTCCTCCACGCCGCGGCTCAGACGCACGCCGACAAAAATGCAGGCGTCTTTGGCATCGGCAAAACGGTAGTTAAATTCCGTCACCGAACGGCCGCCCAGCAGTTGGCAGAACTTCAGGAAGCTGCCCTTCTCTTCAGGAATCGTCACCGCCAGCAGCGCTTCACGCTGTTCGCCCAGCTCGCAGCGCTCGGAAACGTAGCGCAGACCGTGGAAGTTCACGTTGGCGCCGGAAAGCACGTGCGCCAGTCGCTCGCCGCGAATGTTGTGCTGCGCGATGTATTTTTTCATCCCCGCCAGCGCCAGCGCGCCTGACGGTTCCGCCACCGCACGCACGTCTTCGAACAGATCTTTCATCGCCGCGCAGATAGCGTCGCTATCCACCGTGACGATATCGTCGAGATATTCCCGGCACAGGCGGAAGGTTTCGTCGCCAATGCGCTTCACCGCCACGCCCTCGGCAAACAGCCCGACGCGCGGCAGGTCCACCGGATGACCGGCATCCAGCGCCGCTTTCAGGCAGGCAGAGTCTTCCGCTTCCACGGCGATGACTTTGATCTGCGGCATCAGCTGTTTGATCAGCACCGCCACGCCTGCGGCTAAGCCACCGCCGCCCACCGGGACGAAGACGCGGTCGAGATGGGCATCCTGCTGCAGCAGTTCCAGCGCCAGCGTGCCTTGTCCGGCAATCACCATCGGGTGATCGAATGGCGGCACCCAGGTGAACCCCTGCTGCTGCGCCAGCTCGATCGCTTTGGCTTTCGCTTCGTCAAAGTTGGCGCCGTGGAGCAGTACCTCGCCGCCGAAACCGCGCACCGCGTCGACTTTGATATCTGCGGTAGCAACCGGCATCACGATCAGCGCTTTCAGCCCCAGACGGGCAGACGAGAACGCCACGCCCTGAGCATGGTTGCCCGCCGACGCGGTAATTACGCCGCGCGCTTTCTGCTCGTCGGTCAGCCCGGCCATCATCGCGTAGGCACCGCGCAGCTTGAAGCTGTGCACCGGCTGACGGTCTTCGCGCTTCACCAGAATGACGTTGTCGAGGCGCGAAGAGAGTTTTTCCATTTTCTGCAGGGGTGTGACCTGCACGGCTTCATAGACCGGCGCGCGCAGCACCGCTCTCAGGTATTCCGCCCCCTCGGGGGCGGCGGATAAGGGTTGTGACTCGGCCATCATTAGCCCCCAAGTTTCGATTTATCGCGCACCGCGCCTTTATCTGCACTGGTGGCAAGGCTCGCGTAGGCGCGCAGGGCGAAGGAGACTTCACGCTGGCGGTCTTTCGGCGTCCAGGCTTTGTCGCCGCGGGCCTCCTGCGCTTCACGACGGGCCGCAATTTCCTGGTCGCTCAGCTTCAGCTGAATGCCGCGATTCGGAATGTCGATTTCGATCAGGTCACCGTCTTCGATGATGGCGATGTTGCCGCCGCTTGCCGCTTCAGGGGAAACGTGGCCGATAGAGAGGCCGGAGGTACCGCCGGAGAAACGTCCGTCGGTGATCAGCGCGCAGGCCTTACCGAGCCCCATGGATTTCAGGAAGGTAGTTGGGTAGAGCATCTCCTGCATGCCCGGACCGCCTTTCGGGCCCTCGTAGCGAATGACAACCACGTCGCCTTCCACCACTTTGCCGCCGAGAATCGCGTCTACCGCTTCATCCTGGCTTTCGTATACCTTCGCCGGACCGGTGAATTTCAGGATGCTGTCGTCCACGCCTGCGGTTTTCACGATGCAGCCGTTTTCCGCGAAGTTACCGTACAGCACGGCCAGACCGCCGTCTTTGCTGTAGGCATGTTCCAACGAGCGGATGCAGCCTTCGGCGCGGTCATCGTCCAGCGTATCCCAGCGACAATCCTGCGAGAACGCCTGGGTGGTGCGGATACCGGCAGGGCCGGCGCGGAACATTTTTTTCACCGCGTCGTCTTTGGTCAGCATGACGTCGTACTGGTCCAGCGACTCAGGCAGCGTCAGGCCAAGCACGTTTTTCACGTCACGGTTCAGCAGCCCGGCGCGATCCAGCTCGCCGAGAATGCCCAGCACGCCGCCCGCGCGGTGTACGTCTTCCATATGGTACTTCTGGGTGCTCGGCGCGACTTTACACAGCTGCGGGACTTTGCGGGAGAGCTTGTCGATGTCGCTCATGGTGAAGTCGATTTCGGCTTCCTGCGCGGCGGCCAGCAGGTGCAGAACAGTGTTGGTGGAGCCGCCCATTGCGATATCCAGCGTCATCGCGTTCTCAAATGCGGCCTTGCTGGCGATGTTGCGCGGCAGCGCGCTGGCGTCGTCCTGCTCGTAGTAGCGTTTGGTCAGCTCAACGATGCGCTTACCGGCGTTGAGGAACAGCTGCTTACGGTCTGCGTGGGTCGCCAGCAGCGAGCCGTTACCCGGCTGAGACAGACCCAGCGCTTCGGTCAGACAGTTCATGGAGTTTGCCGTGAACATACCGGAACAGGAGCCGCAGGTCGGACACGCGGAGCGTTCCACCTGGTCGCTCTGCTCGTCAGAGACTTTTGGATCCGCGCCCTGGATCATCGCATCGACCAGGTCGAGCTTGATGATTTTGTCGGAGAGTTTGGTTTTCCCCGCTTCCATTGGGCCGCCGGAGACGAAGATCACCGGAATGTTCAGGCGCAGGGAGGCCATTAGCATCCCCGGGGTGATTTTGTCGCAGTTGGAGATACAGACCATCGCATCGGCGCAATGGGCGTTAACCATATACTCTACGGAGTCGGCGATCAGCTCGCGCGACGGCAGTGAATAGAGCATGCCCCCGTGCCCCATCGCGATACCGTCATCCACCGCAATGGTGTTGAACTCTTTCGCCACGCCGCCGGAGGCTTCGATTTGCTCGGCAACCAGCTTGCCGAGATCGCGCAGGTGTACGTGGCCCGGTACAAACTGGGTGAAGGAGTTCACCACGGCGATAATCGGCTTGCCGAAATCGGCGTCGGTCATTCCGGTGGCGCGCCACAGCGCGCGGGCTCCCGCCATATTACGGCCGTGGGTGGTGGTGGCTGAACGATACTTAGGCATGCTTTATTGACTCCCGTCTGACTATTTACTGGGACGGTGCGTGCCGTCCCAAATTTATGCTTAGTGATTAACCTGATCCAACCAGCCGTATTTATCTTCTGTCTCACCGGTGAAGAGGCCGAAGAACGCTTGCTGAATACGTTTGGTGACCGGGCCACAGCGGCCTTCGCCCACCTGGATACCGTCCACGCTGCGTACCGGCGTGATTTCAGCCGCCGTACCGGACATAAACACTTCATCCGCCAGATACAGGGATTCGCGGGACAGCACCTGCTCGCGCACTTCGATACCCAGATCTTTCGCCAGCTTGATGATGGCGTCGCGGGTGATGCCCGGCAGCGCGGAGGAAGTGAACGGCGGCGTGAACAGGATACCGTCTTTCACTTCAAACAGGTTTTCACCCGCACCTTCAGAGATGTAGCCATTTACGTCGAGGGCGATACCTTCCTGATAGCCGTGGCGGCGCGCTTCGCTACCGACCAGCAATGAGGAGAGATAGTTCCCGCCTGCTTTCGCGGCGGTCGGGATAGTGTTTGGCGCAACGCGGTTCCAGGAAGAGACCATTGCGTCGATCCCCTGCTCCAGGGCTTCTGCACCCAGGTAAGCACCCCACGGGAACGCGGCAATGATCACATCTGTGGTATAGCCGGCTGGCGGGTTCACGCCCATACCGACGTCACCCACGAAGACCAGCGGACGGATATAGGCGCTGGTCAGGTTGTTTTTACGGATCACGTCGCGGCAGGCTTCCATCAGCTCATCAACGCTTTGTGAAACCGGGAAACGATAAATTTTGGCTGAGTCATGCAGACGCTGCATGTGTTCGCGATGGCGGAACACCACTGGCCCTTTGTGAGAATCGTAGCAGCGGATGCCTTCAAATACGGAGGTACCGTAGTGCAGCGCGTGGGACATCACGTGGACCTTCGCGTCCTCCCAGCGAACCATCTCACCGTTGAACCAAATGTAATCAGCTTTTTTTGTCGTCATTTTTTCGTCCTGTCACGCTTAAGCGCGGATTTGTTGTGATGTGGTTGTGCTCTGGCAGATGGCAACATGGGCAACGTCTACCAGCTTTGATAACTGACTAAACAGTAAGTCGACCGACCGCGGGCTGGCAACGGTTAATTCGATACTGATATTCCGGGCGTCAGTGGCCGTCTCCATATTCATAGAGCAAATCTGAAAACCACGATGACGCACCACACGCAAAACGCGTTCTAAGGTTTCCGGGTTGAAGCGAGCCTGTACGGCGACCTGATGCTGCATCATGATAATTTCTCCATCATTTGTGAGTTACTGGCACCAGGCGGTACCAACGGCCAGACGTTCTCGAGTTCGTCGATTGAGACATGAAGCAGGTAAGGCCCATCGCTGTTCAGCATGGTGTCGAGCGCCGCTTCAACCTGATCTTTACGGGTGATGTGCTGACCAGGGATGCCAAAGGCGCTGGCCAGGGTGAGGAAATCGGGGTTATCGGTGAGAGTCGTTTCGCTGTAGCGCTCCTGGAAGAACAGCTGTTGCCACTGGCGAACCATTCCTAAACGCTGGTTATCGAGCAACACGATCTTCAGCGGCAACTGCTTGCGCTTAACGGTGCCGAGCTCCTGAACGTTCATCATGAAGGAGCCGTCACCGGAGATACAGATAACGGTATCGTTCGGGCGGGCAACCTGCGCGCCAACGGCGGCTGGCAGACCGAAGCCCATCGTCCCTAACCCGCTGGAGGTGATGAAGTTTTCCGGGCGGGTGTAGGTCATGTGCTGCGCGGACCACATCTGGTGCTGGCCTACGTCGGTGGTGACGACGCTGTCAGCCGGTTTACGGTCGGACAACTGCTTCAACAGCAGCGGCGCGTAAATGGCCTCGCCGGGGTGGTCGTACCGCCAGGCGTGCTCGGCGCGCATATCTGCGGTGTGCTGACGCCATGCGTTGATATCCAGCGGCTGCTGCAATGCCGGTAACAGCGCGTTGAGATCGCCCTGCAAGGCGACATGCGCCTGACGCAGCTTGTTCATCTCTGCCGGGTCGATATCCATATGGATGACTTTGGCGTTCGGCGCAAAGGTATTCAGCTTGCCGGTGACGCGGTCGTCAAAACGGGCACCTACGGCGATGAGCAGATCGCACTCCTGCACCGCCAGGTTTGCCGCTTTGGTGCCGTGCATTCCCAGCATGCCCAGATAGTAGGGGTAATCCGCGTTGACTGCACCGAGACCTTTCAACGTGCAGGTCGCTGGCATCTGCGTTGTTGCGATAAATTCGCGCAGGGCAGGAACGGCCTGTGCCATGCCGACGCCACCGCCGACGTACAGCATCGGCTGTTTCGCCTGGGCCAGCATCTGACGGGCCTCTTCAACTTCCGCTTCCGGAAAGACATCGTCGCTTTCAACGGTAGAGAAGTGCGGTTCCAGCTCGCCGAGTGCCACCTGGATATCTTTCGGGATATCGACCAGTACCGGACCAGGACGACCTGAGTTTGCCACGTCGAACGCTTCTGCCATTACGCGCGGCAGCTCTTCCAGAGACAGGACGAGGAAGCTATGTTTGGTGCAGGCCAGCGATAAACCGAGGACGTCGACTTCCTGAAAAGCATCGGTACCGATGAACGGAGACGCCACCTGCCCGGTGATGGCGACAACGGGAACGGAATCCAGCAGCGCGTCAGCCAGGCCGGTGATCAGGTTCGTTGCGCCCGGGCCTGAAGTCGCCATACACACGCCGGTTTTACCGGTCGCGCGGGCATAACCGATGGCTGCCATCGCTGCGCCCTGCTCGTGTCGGCACAAGAGATGTTCCACGCCGCCGTCATACAGTGCATCGTAAATCGGCATAATTGCGCCACCCGGATAACCGAATACGGTTTCGACTCCCTGCGTGCGCAACGCATGTACTACCCACTGTGCCCCATTCATAGTTAGTTCCCCGTCATAAATCGGGAGAAACAGAATTTTGTGCTAGTCGTCATTCTCTGCTCCTCATTTACGTTTTTTAGTCATAAAAAAACCCCCGGACCTTTCGGTGCGGGGGTCTTAGTTCGTTAAGGCTTGATTTCTAAGCCTTTCCTCGTCCAAGTGCAGCCCCGCACGGTGGGATAATAATCACCACCACGCTAATCACGACCAGGCTAATCACTCGTAGAAGGGCTGTCATTTTCAGTTCTTTTTGCATCTTGTTCGAAGGAATACCTAAAGAGTTATCACAGTTTTTAAATCAAACACAAGATTTATTTATGACGAATTTGATTAGGCAGCGAATCATATTTCTTAAAACCGTTGTTTTATATACGGAAATTAGAAAATGAATATTTTTCATTTTTTCACTGCGGTTCTTACCGTCAAAACGGGGCTTTTTACATTCTGCGAGGAGGCTTCCACGGTTATGCAAGGGTTTCAGTGTGCGCTTAAAATCTCTGAACAGGCGGCGTAAATTCGCAAAACGACGCTAAACAGGCAAAAAAGGCGCTGGCATAGTCACACCAGGAGGTAGTGCAAATGTCACTGTCAGTTGTTTATACGCGTGCGGCTCTCGGGGTAAAAGCACCGCTTATTTCCGTCGAGGTTCATTTGAGCAATGGGCTACCCGGACTCACGCTTGTCGGGTTACCTGAAACGACGGTTAAAGAGGCCAGGGATCGCGTTCGCAGCGCAATAATAAATAGCGGTTATACCTTCCCCGCAAAGAAGATCACCATCAACCTTGCCCCCGCCGATCTGCCTAAAGAGGGGGGACGATACGATTTACCTATCGCAATTGCCCTTCTCGCGGCTTCTGAGCAGCTTAATACGACACGGCTAGGCTCGTATGAGTTCGTTGGCGAACTCGCGCTTACAGGCGCGTTAAGAGGCGTTCCCGGTGCTATATCGGGAGCGCTGGAAGCCATACGAGCAGGACGGCAAATCATTGTCGCCAATGAAAACGCATCAGAAGTGAGTCTTATCGCCGAGAAGGGGTGTCTCATCGCTGGGCATTTACAGGAAGTTTGTGCGTGGCTGGAAGGACGGCATGAACTGTCCGAGCCGGAGGAATGTGATGATGTTATAGCGGATGCACCAGAGGATCTCAGCGAGATTATGGGACAGGAGCAAGGGAAACGGGCGCTGGAGATTACGGCGGCAGGTGGACACAATCTTCTGTTAATTGGCCCGCCGGGTACGGGGAAAACGATGCTGGCGAGCAGGCTGAGTGGGTTGCTTCCACCGCTCAATAACCATGAAGCGCTGGAAAGCGCCGCCATATATAGTCTCATCAGTTCTGCATCGTTGCAAAAACAGTGGCGCCGTCGTCCTTTTCGTTCCCCGCATCATAGCGCTTCACTGACGGCAATGGTCGGCGGCGGGTCTATCCCCGGGCCGGGTGAGATCTCGCTGGCACACAATGGCATTCTGTTTCTTGACGAGCTGCCGGAGTTTGAGCGCCGCGTGCTGGATGCACTGAGGGAGCCCATTGAATCCGGTGAGATACATATCTCACGCGCACGAGCGAAAATAAGCTATCCCGCGCAGTTTCAGCTGGTTGCGGCGATGAATCCCAGCCCGACGGGTCACTACCAGGGAAACCATAACCGCTGTACGCCAGAGCAGACGTTGCGTTATCTGGGTAAGTTATCCGGCCCGTTCCTCGACCGTTTCGATTTATCCCTCGAAATCCCCCTCCCCCCGCCGGGTCTGCTCAGGCAAACGAGCATAACGGGTGAAAGCTCAGCGGAGGTACGCGAACGGGTGATTGCAGCCCAGACGCGGCAGTATGCTCGTCAGAACAGGTTGAATGCGCGGCTGGATAACGCCGGGATCCGGCAGTTTTGTTCTCTTAACGTCGAAGATGCGGGATGGCTGGAGGAGACGTTGACGCGGTTCGGGCTGTCCATACGTGCGTGGCAGCGTTTGCTGAAGGTGGCCAGAACTATTGCTGACGTAGAGGGGTGCACTGACATTGAGAGAAAGCATTTGCAGGAGGCGCTGAGCTACCGCGCTATCGATCGTTTGCTGCTGCATTTGCAGAAATTGCTGGCATAAAAAAAGGGGCCGTAGCCCCTTCTTTTCATTTTAGTCATCAGACTCGGTGTAGTCTTCTGCACCTTCCATCTGCGGCTTGCCGCCAGACAGCGTATGGAAGCGCTTAGGACGCTTAATGCGCGCCATGTACTTTATCCATACGCGTTCCGCTTCAGACTCCGGCTCACGCTCACCACGGCAAACAGAAACAAACTGTTTTTCGTCTTCGGTTGCAGGTTCACGCTTACCCAGATCCAGCTCGTTAAAGGCATAACCATGGCGCTCAAGCAGTTGAGCTTCTTTGATGGTGAAATCGCCGTGACGAGAGAACCCGCGCGGATAATGTTTATTGTCGAAAAAACGATTAGTCGTCGTAAAGCTTTCCGCCATCCTACACGCTCCTAATTCTTTGGCCGAGCTATTTATGGCGCGGAGTATTAGTTACGCTTGACAGAGTGTAAAACAAAACATTTAAATCATAACGACAAATAATTTTGCGGAGAAAGATGTGGATACGGAATTGCTTAAAACTTTCCTTGAAGTGAGCAGAACACGCCACTTTGGGCGAGCAGCTGAGGCCCTTTACCTGACGCAGTCAGCAGTCAGTTTTCGTATTCGACAGCTGGAAAATCAACTGGGTGTGAATCTTTTTACCCGCCATCGCAACAATATTCGCTTAACGCCGGCCGGCGAGAAACTGCTGCCGTATGCAGAAACGCTCATGAATACCTGGCAGGCAGCACGTAAAGAGGTGGCACATACTTCGAGGCATAATGAGTTCTCGATAGGGGCCAGCGCTTCTCTGTGGGAATGCATGCTAAGTCAGTGGCTTACCCGGCTGTATCATTCACACGGCCATCTGCAATTTGAAGCCAGGATTGCGCAACGGCAGTCGCTGGTTAAGCAACTTCATGAGCGCCAGCTTGATCTTCTGATCACAACCGAAGCCCCCAAGATGGACGAATTTAGCAGCCAGATTGTGGGCCAGTTTGGCCTGGCGCTTTATGCGTCTGAACCTTCGATGATGAAGGCAGACCTGACCTATTTACGCCTGGAATGGGGGCCAGATTTTCAGCAGCACGAGACGGGACTAATTGCGCCTGATGATGTTCCGCAGTTAACGACCAGCTCTGCAGAGATCGCCTGTCAGCAGCTGTCCCTGCTGAAAGGTTGTACCTGGTTACCTGTTCGCTGGGCAGACACTAAAGCAGGGCTGCACACCGTGATGGATTCCACCACGCTTACCAGGCCGCTGTATGCAATTTGGCTGCAAAACAGTGATAAGCAAGCGCAGATAAAAGATCTATTAAAAATCAATGTAATGGATTGATGCATCAGCCAGCAGGAATGCTGGCTGAATATTATGAAGAGAGTTTTCTACAGTGTTTCAGGCAAAAAAAATCCTTTGCCGAAGCAAAGGATTATATATGGCAGGGGCGGAGAGACTCGAACTCGCGACACCCGGTTTTGGAGACCGGTGCTCTACCAACTGAGCTACGCCCCTAAAGTTTTTTGCCATTAAGCCTGCCAACAAGGCAGGCTTAATGTCTTAATAAGTGGCGGAACGGACGGGACTCGAACCCGCGACCCCCTGCGTGACAGGCAGGTATTCTAACCGACTGAACTACCGCT
>NZ_JBMKJF010000013.1:0-93627 GCF_049236945.1 Enterobacter cloacae complex sp. SHL020 | reverse complement strand
AATTGTTAAAGAGCAGTGCCGCTTCGCTTTTCGCTGCGGCGCGGGGTGTGCATATTACGCTTTCCCGCTTCAGAGTCAAGCGTTTATTTTCGCTATTCTCTGCTGACCCGGCGGCGTGTGTGCCGTTGTTCCGTGTCAGTGGAGGCGCATTATAGGGAGTTATTCCGACGTGACAAGAGGAAATTTAAAAAAAGTTTCCATCCGCGTTTTTTTTCACCAACAGAGGTGAAATCAAGCTACAAATTGTTCTATTTGATGTATCTGCAACCACAATCACATTCGAGGTGGCATAATTATCAGCATGAATCTTTAAGGAATAAAAGCGATGCCATTAAGCGCACAACAGCTGGCCGCCCAAAAAAACCTGTCGTACGTGCTGGCAGAAAAGCTGGCTCAGCGGATTTTAGCGGGTAAATATGCCCCGGGTAGCATCCTGCCGGGTGAGATGGAGCTGGGTGAGCAGTTTGGGGTGAGCCGTACCGCCGTGCGCGAAGCGGTGAAAACCCTAACGGCAAAAGGTATGGTGCTTCCACGCCCTCGCATTGGCACACGCGTGATGCCACAGAGTAACTGGAATTTTCTCGATCAGGAGCTGCTCTCCTGGTGGATGACGGAAGATAACTTTCACCAGGTCGTCGATCACTTTCTGGTGATGCGCAGCAGCCTTGAACCTCAGGCATGTCTGCTTGCCGCCACGCTGGGAACAGCAGAGCAGAAAGCGCAGCTTAACGCGTTGATGGAAGAGATGGTGTTCCTGAAAAAACACTTCAACCGCGAACGCTGGGTTGAGGTCGATATGGCCTGGCATGAACACATCTATATGATGAGCGCCAATCCGTTTCTCACCTCTTTTGCCTCTTTATTTCATTCGGTGTATCACACCTACTTTACCTCTATTACACAAAACGAAGTGGTAAAACTGGATTTGCACCAGGCGATTGTTGATGCCATCCAGGAAAGCGACGGGCAGCGAGCCCTGAGTGCGTGCCAGGCATTGCTGGCCGCGCCAACCCACCAGCAGGTAAAAAAATGACAAACAAAAAAGCGCGCAGCATGGCCGGATTGCCGTGGATTGCAGCCATGGCGTTTTTTATGCAGGCACTGGATGCCACCATCCTCAACACAGCGCTTCCCGCTATAGCGCAAAGCCTTAACCGCTCCCCGCTGGCGATGCAGTCCGCTATCATCAGCTACACCCTGACGGTCGCAATGTTAATTCCGGTCAGCGGGTGGCTGGCCGACCGCTTTGGCACCCGCAGAGTTTTCATGCTGGCCGTAACGCTCTTTACGCTCGGTTCGCTGGCCTGTGCGCTCTCCTCATCCTTAACGGAGCTGGTTATCTTCCGCGTATTGCAGGGCATTGGCGGCGCGATGATGATGCCGGTGGCGCGTCTTGCCTTGCTGCGAGCCTACCCCAGGAGCGAACTGCTTCCCGTGCTCAACTTCGTCACCATGCCGGGCCTGGTTGGCCCGATTCTTGGCCCGGTACTCGGTGGCGTGTTTGTCACCTGGGCAAGCTGGCACTGGATCTTCCTGATTAATATTCCAATTGGCGTTGTGGGGCTTCTGTATGCCCGCAAATATATGCCGAACTTCACCACGCCAAGGCGCAGCTTCGACATGGGCGGCTTTTTCCTGTTTGGCCTGAGCCTGGTGTTATTCTCCAGCGGGATGGAGCTGTTTGGCGAGAAGATCGTTGAAACGTGGCTGGCACTAGCCGTCATCCTCAGCGGTATTCTGCTGTTCCTTCTTTATATACGTCACGCGCGCCGTCATCCGACACCGCTGATCTCCCTGGGGCTCTTTAACACCCGAACGTTTTCCGTTGGGATTGCAGGGAACATTGCGTCTCGTCTGGGGACGGGTTGTGTACCGTTCCTGATGCCATTGATGCTGCAGGTGGGTTTCGGCTACCCGGCCCTGATTGCCGGCTGCATGATGGCGCCCACGGCAATGGGCTCGATTCTGGCAAAATCAACCGTTACACAGGTGCTGCGCTGGTTTGGCTATCGTAAGACGCTGGTTGGCGTGACGGTCTTTATCGGCCTGATGATTGCGCAGTTCTCGCTGCAATCCGCCGCGTTACCCGTCTGGATGCTGATCCTGCCGCTGTTTGTGTTGGGCATGGCGATGTCGACGCAGTTCACGTCGATGAACACCATCACCCTCGCCGACCTGACTGACGAGAACGCCAGCAGCGGCAACAGCGTGCTGGCGGTGACGCAACAGCTGTCGATCAGTTTAGGGGTTGCCGTGAGTGCGGCGGTGCTGCGGTTTTATGAAGGCTTCGACAGCGCAAATACCGTTGAGCAGTTCCACTATACCTTTATCACCATGGGCGCACTTACCGTGGTATCGGCGCTTGTCTTTATGCTGTTAAAACCGAAAGACGGCCGAAACCTGATTAAAGAGCGTCACAAAGAGAAAGCTAAACCGAACCGCGTTCCATCAGAACAGGAGTAAGCTGCAGCCGTTGCTGTTGCAGCGTGGGCTGTGCCATACGGTGGATCAGCACATCGATGGCCAGCTCGCCCAGTTCATCTTTTGGCTGATGGATGGTGGTGAGCGGCGGTGTCATATAGCTGGCCAGCTCGATATCATCGTAGCCGATTACCGCCATATCGTGGGGAACACGCAAACCGGCTTGATATAACGCCTGATAGGCACCAAACGCCATGGCGTCGTTGCCGATAAACACCGCCTGCGGACGCTGAGGCTGCGCCAGCAGCGTCTGCATCGCTTCAAAACCACCGTGAAACTCAAAATCACCGGTGATACGGTACCCTTCCGGCACGGAAAGGCCCGCCCGCTCCATGGCGGAGAGATACCCTTCCAGACGCAAACGCGCCGGGGTTTTATCCAGCGGACCGGTAATACAGGCGATGCGGGTATAGCCTTTATCAATCAGATACTGAGTCGCCATATCGCCGCCCAGCAGGGAGTTATCCTGAATGAGATCGCTGGTTCCGTCGAACGGCGCCCAGTCCATCATCACGGTGGGAATCGAAGGATAGCGCTGGATAATCTCTTTCGAGGGCTGGTGCGTTTCGGTGCAGAGCAGCAATAGCCCGTCGACGCGTTTTTGCATCAGCGTTTCCAGGTTACGATTCATGCGCTGCTCGTCACCCTCGGTATTACACAGCACCAGGCTGTAGCCACGCTCGAAGCAGCTGCGCTCCACGCCGCGAACCAGTTCTGAATAAAAGGGGTTGGTACTCGCGGTGATCAGCATACCGATGGTGCGCGTCTGGTTGAGCTTAAGGCTGCGCGCCAGCGCAGACGGCGCATAGTTGAGTTCTTTTACCGCAGCTTCGACTTTCTCCCGAATCGCCTCGCTGACGAAGCGATCGTTGTTTATAACGTGGGAGACCGTCGAGGTAGAAACACCCGCCATGCGGGCGACATCTTTCATTGTGGCCAAGCGTTACCCCTGCTGACTTAAGAATTCATCGATCTCTTTACGCCACGGAACGGAAGGCTGGGCGCCCTTGCGCGTTACCGCAATCGCGGCAGCAGCGTGAGCGAAGCGAATAGCGTCATCCATTCTCTTGCCTTCCAGCAGCGCGGTGACCAGTGCACCGTTGAAGGTATCTCCCGCCGCGATGGTATCAATCGCTTTGACCTTAAAGCCCGGCACGCGACGGCCTTCGCCATTGACGCTTGCCCACACCCCACGGCTACCAAGGGTGATAATCACGGTACCGATGCCCTTATCATGCAGTGCACGCGCGGCTCGCGCGGCATCGTCATCATTTTCTACGCGAATGCCCGTCAGCTTTTCGGCTTCGGTTTCGTTCGGCGTAATGATGTCCACCAGCGCCAGCAACTCGTCTGATAATACACGGGCCGGGGCCGGGTTAAGTACGACAGTGGTATGATTTTCATGCGCAATTTTCGCGGCGGCCAGCACGCTTTCAACCGGTGATTCCAGCTGCATGAGCAGGGCTTCGGCTCTGCCGATGATTGTACGTTGCGCTTCTACGCGCTCCGTCGTCAGCGCAGCGTTAGCGCCCGCATGAATACCGATGACATTCTCACCTTCAGCGTTGACGAAAATCAGCGCCACGCCGGTCGATTCCCCTGCAACAACGCTGACCGGTGCGATATCAATATTGTCGCTCGCCAGCTGTTTGCGTACGCGCTCGCCGGTATCGTCATCACCCGTGCAGGCGATAAACGCAATTTTCGCCCCGCTGCGACCCGCAGCGACGGCCTGGTTGGCACCTTTACCGCCAAATGCCACCTGATACTGGTTACCCGTGACGGTTTCGCCCGGTGCAGGGAACGATTCAAGGTTAAGAATGTGATCGGCATTGATACTGCCAAGGACGACGAGGTTGCCTGCGGTTTTCATGGTTGGGTTGTCCATCTGAGAGCGCCACCGGTGTTACCCGGTGGCGTATGCCACACTTTTCTTTATTGGTGTCCCTCAGGCAGCCAGCGACTGCCTGATTCGCCTTTTACTGCTTAATGACCAGCTTCAGGTCAACCGGGTATTTGGCCTGAACTTTTTCGCCCTTCAGCACTTTGTCGGCAGTTTCAACGCCGGTGGCGCCAATCTGCTCAGGCAGCTGAGCAATGGTCGCAGCCAGTTTGCCATCGTTTACTGCTTTTTCACCATCCGGCGTGCCGTCAAATCCGACAACCATCACATCAGATTTACCTGCGGTCTGCAGGGCACGCAGCGCGCCCAGCGCCATTTCGTCGTTCTGCGCGAATACCGCCTGCACGTCAGGGTGTGCGGTCAGCAGGTTCTGCATAACGTTCAGACCCTTAGTACGGTCGAAGTCGGCCGGCTGGCTGGCCAGCACGTTGAATTTGTGCGCAGCCACAGCCTGCTGGAAGCCTTCACCACGCTCGCGGGCTGCGGACGTACCGGCAATCCCCTGCAGTTCGATAACTTTCGCGCCTTCGCCGGCTTTCTTCGCGATGTAATCACCCGCGATTTTGCCGCCCAGCACGTTATCAGACGCAATGTGGCTAACAACTTCGCCTTTCGTTGCCTGGCGGTCCAGAGTGATCACCGGAATTTTCGCCTGGTTTGCCATTTTAACGGCGTTACCGACGGCGTCAGAATCGGTTGGGTTGATCAGCAGAATTTTGGTGCCACGAACGGTTAAGTCCTGAACGTTAGCCAGCTCTTTCGCCGGGTTGTTCTGTGAATCCAGTACCACCAGGTTGTAGCCCAGTTTGTCCGCTTCTTTCTGCGCACCGTCCTTCAGGGAGACGAAGAACGGGTTGTTCAGGGTAGAGACAACCAGCGCGATGGTATCTTTCGCCATGGCGTTAGCACTTACGGTTGCGCTCAGCGCGACAGCAGAAACCAGGGTAGCCAGTTTTTTCATGTTCATATCTAAGATGTCCTGTAGTGTCGTCAGTTACTGTTTTTTGTTGTCTACCAGTACCGCAAGCAAAATCACCACTGCCTTAACGATCATCTGGTAATAGGAGGAAACACCTAACAAATTCAAACCATTATTCAGGAAACCGAGAATCAGTGCGCCGATCAATGTCCCAACAATGCGACCTTTACCGCCCGCAAGACTCGTACCGCCCAGAACCACTGCTGCGATAGCATCCAGCTCATACCCCGTACCCGCCGTCGGCTGCGCGGAGGAAAGGCGCGCCACCTCGATGATACCTGCCAGCGATGCCAGCAGACCGCACAGGGAGTAAACGATAATTTTGACTTTATTAACGCTGATACCGGACAGGCGCGTTGCCGCTTCGTTACCGCCCAGCGCATAAATATAGCGGCCCAGACGGGTGTGGTGCAGCATGTACCACGCCGCCAGGAAGACGATAGCCATGATCCAGACCGGGGTCGGAACACCCAGCGGGCGACCGATACCGAACCAGCCAAACAGATCGGCGTTATCGGTGAAGCCGGTATTGACCGGGCTGCCGTTGGTATACACCATGGTCACCCCGCGCAACAGCAGCATCATCACCAGCGTGGCGATGAACGCCTGAACGCGGCCTTTTGCCACAATCACGCCGGTTACGGCACCAATCGCCGCGCCTGCCGCCAGGGCAGCGGCCACGGCCACCAGCGCGTTGACTTCAATGCCGACAATCGAAGCGGCGATCGCGCCGGTGAGCGCCAGCAGGGAACCGACGGACAGATCGATACCTGAGGTCAAAATCACCAGCGTCATGCCGACCGCCATAATGGCGTTCACCGACGTCTGCTGCAGAATGTTGAACAGGTTATTTACGGTGAAGAAATTCGGGCTCATGGTCGATACAATCGCGATCAGCACCAGCAGGGCAATCAGCGATTTTTGTTCCATCAGCCATGCCTTTGTGAAATAGCGGCGACCAGAAACAGCCTGGGTAGTCATCTTCTTACTCCTGATTCACGCGATTAAGCTTGCCCACAGCGGCAGCCATCAGAACTTCCTGGGTGGCCTGCTCGCGAGTGAATTCACCGCCGAGATGCCCTTCATGCATGACGATAATGCGATCGCTCATGCCTAATACTTCTGGCATCTCGGAAGAGACCAGAATGATGCTCAGACCGTCGGCCTTGAACTGGTTAATCAGCTGATAAATCTCTTTCTTCGCGCCCACGTCTACGCCGCGGGTTGGCTCATCGAGAATCAGCACTTTCGGACGAGTCATCAGCCCGCGCGCAATCGCCACTTTCTGCTGATTACCGCCGGACAACAGGCCAACCGCCTGCTCCATCGACGGGGTTTTGACGTTAAAGAGACGGATAAAATCGCTGACCGCCTGCTGCTCATCTTTATGCTTCAGGCTACCGCCGCTATGGCTGAAATAACGCAGCGCGGTCAGGGACATGTTCTCTTTAACCGACATCCCCAGCACCAGGCCGTCGCGTTTGCGGTCTTCGGAGATATAGACGATGCCGTTCGCCAGACCATCCTGCGGAGAGCGGGTGACCACTTCATGACCGTCAAGGGTGACATAACCGCTGGTGCGCGGCAGTGCGCCGTAGAGCACTTTCATCAGCTCGGTACGTCCCGCGCCCATCAGGCCCGCCACGCCCAGGATCTCGCCCTGGCGCAGGGTAAAGGTCACGTCGTTCACACCCGGACCGCAGAGGTTGTCCACCTTCAGGCGGATCTCACCCGGCGCTTTATCCAGATGCGGATACTGATCTTCGAGCTTGCGTCCCACCATCATTTCAATGAGCGTATCTTCGGTCAGCGTGGCGACTTCGCGCTCGGCAATAAACTGCCCGTCGCGGAAGACGGTGACGTCATCACAGATCTCGAAGATCTCTTTCATGCGGTGAGAGATATAGACAATCCCGCGCCCCTGCGACTTCAGCTCGCGGATAACGCGGAACAGGGATTCCGTTTCGGTATCGGTCAGGGCGTCGGTCGGTTCATCCATAATGATGACCTTCGACTCAAAGCTCAGCACCTTCGCGATTTCCACCATCTGCTGATCGCCAATGGACAGATCGCCTACCAGGCGGTCGCTCTTAAAGCGCAGGTTCAGCTTCGCCAGCAGCTTGTCCGCTTCGGCATACATGGTTTTCCAGTCGATTTTGCCGAACCGGTTAACAAACTCGCGGCCGAGGAAGATGTTTTCCGCAATGGTGAGCTGCGGGATCAGGTTCAGCTCCTGGTGAATAATGCCGATGCCCGCTTCCTGAGAGGATTTCGGGCCATTGAAGGTGGTCTCTTTTCCCAGCCAGACGAGTGAACCGGCATCGCGTTGATAGATACCGGTCAGCACTTTCATCATGGTGGATTTGCCGGCACCGTTTTCCCCCACCAGCGCCATCACGCGCCCGGGGTAGACGTTCAGCGCCGCGCCGGAGAGGGCTTTTACGCCCGGGAACGACTTATCGATCCCTTTGAGTTGCAGTAATGCGTCCATGATGGCCTCAGAATGTGACGCCAGCACAGAGAATGATATTCGCATACGGGGAACACTCCCCGCTGCGAATCACCGCCTGACTGTCTGCGGTTTGTTGTTTGAACTGTTCATGCGTCGTGTAACGAATTTCTATGGTGTTTCCCTGGTGTTGTTGCAGTTGCTCAATATGGCTGAGCAACGTTTCGTGGAGTTGCGGATTATGTTGTTTGATTTCCGCTGCGAGAATGGCGGCCTCAACCTGCATCTCCGCGGTCACCACGTCCAGTACCTGCATAAACGAGGGTACACCCTGCGTTAACGCCATATCGATACGGGTTGTGCTGCGCGGAACCGGTAAGCCTGCATCGCAAACCACCAGCGTATCGGTATGCCCAAGACGGGAAATAACCGATGAGATTTCTGAGTTGAGTACCGTGCCTTTCTTCATTTTCTTGCTCCACTAGCGAAACGTTTCGCTAAAAATAGTGTAGCGCCAGAAATGTTCAGAAAACCATCATGACGTAACAGATTTGTGATCGACGTCGAAACGTTTCGCTAAGTGAAATGCAGAGACAATTATTGTGGGTTGGCGAGGGGTTTGGTAGGCCGGGTAAGCGAAGCGCCACCCGGCATTTTCAGAAGGGATTAGATCTCGACCTGTGTTCCCAGCTCAATCACGCGGTTAGGCGGGATCTCAAACTGGTCAGGCGCGCGCAGGGCGTTACGCTGCAGGATGAGGTATAGCTTGCCGCGCAGGCGCAGATACCACGGTCGCTTGCCGATGATCAGCGACTCGTGCGACATAAAGAACGACGTCTCCATCATCCGACAGCTCAGCCCTTCCAGACCGCAGCGGTGGAACACCTCTTCCACGTTTGGCGTTTCGCGCCAGCCGTAGCTCGCCACCACGCGCCAGAATGTCGGCGACAGCTGCTCGATTTGCACACGACGCACGTTGTGAACGTAAGGCGCATCTTCTGTGCGCAGCGTCAGCAGGATCACGCGCTCGTGCAGCACTTTGTTGTGCTTGAGGTTATGCATCAGCGCGAACGGAATCACATTCAGCGCGCGAGACATATATACCGCAGTACCCGGCACGCGGACCGGCGGGGATTTCTCCAGAGAAGCGATCATCGCCTCCAGAGAATTGCCGTGCTCATGCATGCGGCGCAGCAGGCGGAAGCGTTCGCTTTTCCAGGTGGTCATGACAATGAACATCACCAGACCCAGCGTCAGCGGCAGCCAGCCACCGGAGACAATTTTATCGAGGTTCGCTGAGAACAGCGGCACGTCGATAAACAGGAAGCCCACCAGAATCATCGCCACGAGGAATTTATTCCAGTGCCAGTTTCGGTACGCCACCGTGGTGGAGAGAAGCGATGTCAGCACCATCGTACCGGTTACCGCAATACCGTACGCCGCCGCCAGGTTACTGGAGTGCTCGAAGCTGACGATAACAATAACAACCGCGAAATAGAGGAGCCAGTTAACAAACGGGATGTAGATCTGGCCTGACTCCATCTCTGAGGTATGGATGATGCGCATCGGTGAGAGATACCCCAGACGCACGGCCTGGCGCGTCAGAGAGAACACGCCGGAAATCACCGCCTGGGAGGCAATGACGGTCGCCAGCGTCGCCAGGATCAGCATCGGCACCAGCGCCCAGTCGGGAGCCAGCAGGAAGAACGGGTTCTTGATCGCTTCCGGGTTTTTAAGCAGCAGCGCACCCTGACCGAAGTAGTTCAGCACCAGCGACGGCAGCACCACAATAAACCATGCCACGCGGATAGGCAGTTTCCCGAAGTGGCCCATGTCAGCATACAGCGCTTCCACACCGGTGATGGAGAGCACGACGGCCCCCAGCGCCACGAAGGAAACCACTTTGTATTCGAGGAAGAAATGCACCGCCCAGTAAGGGTTCAGCGCATGCAGCACTTCCGGGTTCGCGATAATGCTGCGTAAACCAAGCGCCGCCAGGATCAGGAACCAGGCCAGCATAATCGGCGCGAACAATTTACCCACCAGCCCTGTACCGTGCTTCTGGATCATGAACAGCAGCGTCAGGACAATAATGGCCAGCGGAACCACCCATGAATCAAGCTGCGGAGCGATAATCTCCAGCCCCTCAATCGCCGACAGCACCGAGATAGCCGGCGTTATCACCACTTCCCCGTAGAAGAAACTGCCGCCAATCAGGCCGATAATGACCAGTACAGAGGTCATCCTGGCCGAGGTATTACGTCCGGCAAGAGACATCAGGGTCAGGATCCCACCTTCACCTGCGTTATCAGCACGCATAACGAAGGAGAGATATTTAACGGAAACCACCAGGATCAGCAGCCAGAAAATGAGGGACAGGAAGCCAAACACGGCATCGCGTTCAACACCAAAACCAAACTGGCCGGACAGACATTCACGAAGCGTATAAAGCGGGCTGGTGCCGATATCACCGTAGACAACCCCGATCGCCGCAAGCGTTATTGCGGGTAATGATTGCTTATTATCAGTGCTCATAGACTAGTCTTTTCGTTTAAATAACAAATGTGTTCCCGGTCCCTTGGCCCACAAAAAGCGCACAGTATGCACGATTCATTGCAAAATCGTACCCCTAAATGCAACCGCATTAATGTAGCGCAAAGAAAATTGCGCCGCACTTCAGTCTATTACCTGCCCTGACTGAAACGTCTATACTCGCTTCAATTGGCCGCCACGACGGCGAAAGGATGCAAAACTATTATGGCTCACTCACATTTATTAGCAGAAAGAATTTCCCGCCTCAGCAGCGCGCTGGAGAAAGGCCTTTTCGAGCGTAGCCACGCCATCCGCCTCTGCTTACTGGCGGCGCTGAGCGGTGAGAGCGTGTTTTTGCTGGGACCGCCGGGCATTGCCAAAAGCCTGATTGCCCGCAGGCTAAAATTTGCTTTTCAGAACGCCCGCGCCTTCGAATATCTCATGACCCGGTTTTCCACCCCAGAAGAAGTTTTTGGTCCGCTCTCCATTCAGGCATTGAAAGATGAGGGGCGCTATCAGCGCCTGACAGAAGGGTATCTTCCGGAGGCTGAGATTGTTTTTCTCGATGAGATCTGGAAAGCGGGGCCGGCTATTCTAAACACCCTCCTCACGGCGATAAACGAACGTCGATTCCGTAACGGCGCCAGTGAAGAGAAAATCCCGATGCGCCTGCTGGTGGCCGCCTCTAACGAACTGCCTGAAGCCGACAGCAGTCTGGAAGCGCTGTATGACCGTATGCTTATCCGTCTGTGGCTGGACAAAGTTCAGGATAAGTCCAACTTCCGCTCCATGCTGGTCAGCCAGCAGGATGAAAGTGAAAACCCGGTATCCGCTTCGCTGCAGGTGACGGATGAGGAGTATCACCAGTGGCAGCAGGATATCGGCAAAATCAAACTGCCAGACGCCGTCTTCGAGCTGATCTATCTGCTGCGCCAGCAGCTTGATCTCATCCCTTCAGCGCCCTATGTCTCCGATCGCCGGTGGAAAAAAGCGATCCGCCTGCTGCAGGCGAGCGCCCTGTTCAGCGGCCGTGATGCCGTTGCGCCAATCGATCTGATCCTGCTGAAAGATTGCCTCTGGCACGACGCAGAAGGCATGAATCTGATGCAGCAGCAGCTTGACGTTTTGATGACCGGACACGCCTGGGGACAGCAGGCAATGCTCAACCAGCTGGGAGCGATTGCCCAGCGGCGCATCCAGCTCCAGCAGCAGCAAAGTGATAAAACCGCGCTGAAAGTGAATCGCCTTGGGGGCATGTTCGCCCGCAAACCGCACTACGAGCTTCCCGCGGATCTGACCGGCGCAACGCTAACGCTGCTGCTCCAGCAACCGCTTAAACTGCATGATATGCAGGTGGTGCACATTACGATTGAGCGCGAGGCGCTGGCGCAGTGGCTGGATAAGGGCGGAGAGATCCGAGGAAAACTCAACGGCATTGGTTTCGCGCAGCCGCTGAATATGGAAGTGGACAGCAGCCAGCACCTGGTGATCCGCGACGTCAGCCTCCAGGGATCGCGTCTTGCGCTGCCGGGAACCGCTTCGGATAGCGTGCCGGAAGAGATCAAGCAGCAGCTGGAAGCGCTGGATACCGAATGGCATCAGCAGCACACCCGCTTTAGCGAGCAGCAAAAATGCCTCTTTATTCATAGCGACTGGTTAGGTCGCATCGAAGCCAGCCTGCAGGACGTCAGCGCGCAGATCAAACAGGCGCGTCAATGCTAACGCTCGATACGCTTAACGTCATGCTGGCCGTCAGCGAGGAGGGGTTGATCGAAGAAGTGGTCATTACCCTTCTGGCGTCGCCGCAGCTGGCGGCGTTTTTTGAAAAATTTCCGAAGCTAAAAAAGGCGATGACGGACGATCTGCCCCGCTGGCGGGAAAATTTGCGTCAGCGGTTCAGGGAGACCGAAGTTCCGCCTGAGTTAACGGAAGAGGTGGCCTGCTATCAGCAGTGCCAGCGGCTCTCCACGTCGCAGTTTATCGTCCAGCTCCCGCAAACCCTGACGTTGCTCGATAACGTCCACTCTCCGTTTGCCAGCCAGGCACGGGTGCTGGTCACGGACAACGCAACCTTTACCCCCGCACTGCATACCCTCTTCTTACAGCGCTGGCGCCTCAGCCTGGTGGTGCAGGCCACAACGCTGAACCAGCAGCTGCTGGATGAAGAGCGTGAACAGCTGCTCAGTGAAGTTCAGGAACGTATGACGCTGAGCGGCCAGCTAGAACAGGTGCTGGTGGAGAATGAAAACGCCGCAGGGCGTCTGTGGGACATGAGCGCCGGTCAGCTCCGGCGCGGGGATTATCAGCTGATCGTCAAATACGGTGATTTTCTGGCGCAGCAGCCCGAGCTGATGAAGCTTGCAGAACAGCTGGGCCGCTCAAGGGAGGCAAAATCGGTCCCAAAGAAAGATGCCCCGATGGAAACCTTCCGCACCCTGGTGCGCGAACCGGCTACCGTGCCGGAGCAGGTCGACGGGCTCCAGCAGAGCGATGACATTTTACGCCTGCTGCCCACGGAACTGAGCACGCTCGGGATGACCGAGCTGGAGTATGAGTTTTACCGTCGGCTGGTGGAAAAACAGCTCCTCACCTACCGGCTGCACGGCGAAGCCTGGCGCGAGAAAGTCAGCCAACGGCCGGTCGTCCATCAGGATTTTGATGAACAGCCGCGCGGGCCATTCATTGTTTGCGTGGATACGTCCGGTTCGATGGGCGGGTTTAACGAGCAGTGCGCGAAGGCGTTCTGTCTGGCACTGATGCGCGTGGCGCTCGCCGATCGCCGTCGCTGCTTCATCATGCTCTTCTCCAGCGAGGTGGTGGGCTATGAGCTGACGAACCAGCAGGGGATCGAGCAGGCAATCCGCTTTCTGAGCCAGCGCTTTCGAGGCGGCACGGATCTGGCCAGCTGCTTCCGCAGTATTGTGGAGCGTATGCAGGGCGGCGACTGGTACGACGCTGACGCGGTGGTGATTTCCGATTTTATTGCCCAGCGGCTGCCGGATGACGTGGTGAATAAGGTGAAGGAATTACAGCGGGTGCACCAGCACCGTTTTCACGCGGTGGCGATGTCAGCCCATGGAAAACCCGGCATCATGCGCATCTTCGATCATATCTGGCGCTTTGATACCGGGTTGCGTAGCCGCCTGCTCAGACGCTGGCAGCGTTAATTACAGAAGAGAACCGACGCTTTCACGTACCTGCTGCGGCCAGACGCCACACTGAACCTGACCGATATGGGGTAATTGCAGCAGCAGCATGGTTAAACGGGACTGGCCGATACCGCCGCCGATCGTCTGAGGCATTTCACCGCGCAGCAGCGCCTGGTGCCACTCGAGTTTGAGACGATCTTCATCACCGGTGACCGCCAGCTGGCGCTTCAGCGCGTCGGCATCCACGCGGATCCCCATAGATGAAATCTCGAATGCGTCTTCCAGTACCGGGTTCCACACCAGAATATCGCCGTTCAGCCCGGCAAATTCGCCCTCACCTACAGTGCTCCAGTCATCATAATCCGGTGCGCGAACGTCGTGGCGTTTGCCATCAGACAGTTTGCCGCCGATACCGATCAGGAATACTGCACCTAATTCTTTAGCGATCGCACGCTCGCGACCTTTAGCATCGAGATCCGGGAAGCGGCTCAGCAGCTCCTGGCTGTGGACAAAGTGGATCGTATCCGGCAGGAACGGTGCCAGACCAAACTCTTTGCTCACGGCCGCTTCGGTTGCTTTGATCCCGGCGTAGATCGCCTCAACGGTGGATTTCAGCGTACCGACGTGGCGTTCACCATCACCCATTACGCGCTCCCAGTCCCACTGGTCAACGTAAACGGAATGAATCGGAGAAAGGCGGTCTTCATCGGGACGAAGGGCTTTCATGTGCGTGTAGAGCCCTTCGCCCGCGCTGAAGTCGTGTTGTCCCAGAGTTTGACGCTTCCACTTCGCCAGGGAATGAACCACTTCGAACTGAGCGTCTGGCAGCGTTTTCACTTTTACCTGTACCGCTTTTTCGCATCCAGAGAGGTTATCCTGCGTCCCGTCACCCACGCGGCTCAGAATCGGCGCCTGAACTTCAATAAGGCCAAGCTTCTCTTCCAGCTGGCGGGAAAAATGGGATTTTACGAAACTGATCTGGCGTTGTTTTGCGATGTAAGCGGTTTTCATTATTTATACTCCTGCGTCCTGTTGATATTGATTAAGCAACAGAAATGGCATCATATTCAATAACTCATCAAAAAAAAGCCACCTTCACTTTTGATTCGATAAAATTAAACGCTAGAATAGGGTGATTCATTAATCCTCATAAGAAAAAACTATGGAAAATTATCAGATCGACAATCTCGACCGCGGCATTCTGGAGGCGTTAATGGCCAATGCCCGTACCGCCTACGCCGAGCTGGCAAAACAGTTTGGCGTCAGCCCGGGAACCATTCACGTCCGCGTAGAGAAGATGAAGCAGGCGGGGATCATTACCGGCGCACGCATTGACGTCAGTCCTAAACATCTGGGTTACGACGTCTGCTGCTTCATCGGCATCATTCTTAAAAGCGCCAAAGACTACCCTTCCGCCCTGGCGAAGCTGAACGCGCTGGATGAAGTCACCGAGGCGTATTACACCACCGGGCATTACAGCATCTTTATTAAAGTCATGTGCCGATCCATCGACGCCCTCCAGCAGGTACTTATCAACAAGATCCAAACAATCGATGAAATTCAGTCCACCGAGACGCTGATCTCCCTGCAAAACCCGATCATGCGTACCATCCGCCCGTGATCGGGCAATTTCATTCCCACATTTTCCACAGGTAGATCCCAGCTCGTTCACAGCGTACAATGGCCGTCTCTTTATCTGGGCGAGCGATCAATGGCGGACATTACCCTTATCAGCGGCAGCACCCTTGGTGGTGCGGAATACGTAGCGGAACACCTGGCTGAAAAGCTGGAAGATGCGGGCTTTTCTACGGAAACCCTGCACGGTCCGTTGCTTGAAGATCTCCCGACTGACGGGGTCTGGCTGCTGATCACCTCCACGCACGGCGCGGGCGATCTGCCGGATAACCTGCAACCTTTATATGACGAACTGCTGGAACAGCAGCCCGACCTGTCAAACGTCCGTTTTGGCGCGGTGGGGATCGGCAGTCGTGAATATGACACCTTTTGCGGGGCAATAGAGAAAGTTGAAGCCGCTGTCACCTCCTGCGGAGCAAAACAGCTGGGTGAAACGCTCAAGATCAACATCCTCGATCATGACATTCCGGAGGATCCAGCCGAGATCTGGCTCGCGGAATGGAAAAATTTACTCAAAAACGATTAAAGATCGCGCGAACAGATGTGGATAACTCTGGTTAAAAGCTCGTATTAACCCGTAGTTATCCAAAGAGCAACTGTTGTGTCGTTTTTGACCTGTGTATAAAGTCGCGATCTGATCCCAGCTTATACTGTCCAGGATCACCGATCATTCACAGCAAACGATCCTTTCTAACTGCATGATCTTCTTTGTGAGATCGGACTTATCCACACAGGTTCGCGATCCTAATAAGAGATCACAATAGAACAGATCTCTAAATAAAAAGATCTTCTTTTTAATAGCCCAGGATCCCAATGCTTTCTCGAAAGACTAAAGTTGAGTAGAATCCACGGCCCGGGCTTCAATCCATTTTCATACCGCTTTACGCGAGGCAGACCACCATGTTTTATCAGGATCCTTTTGACGTCATCATCATTGGCGGGGGTCATGCAGGCACTGAGGCCGCAATGGCCGCAGCGCGTATGGGTCAGCAGACCCTGCTTTTGACACACAATATCGACACGCTGGGACAAATGTCCTGTAATCCGGCGATTGGCGGCATTGGGAAAGGACACCTGGTAAAAGAAGTGGATGCACTTGGCGGCCTGATGGCGAAAGCGATCGATCGGGCTGGCATCCAGTTTAGGATACTAAACGCGAGTAAAGGTCCCGCTGTGCGTGCGACCAGAGCTCAGGCAGACCGCGTGCTTTACCGTCAGGCGGTGCGTACCGCTCTGGAGAACCAGCCGAACCTGATGATCTTCCAGCAGGCGGTTGAAGATCTTATCGTTGAGAACGATCGCGTCGTGGGCGCCGTGACCCAGATGGGCCTCAAATTCCGCGCGAAAGCCGTGGTGCTGACCGTGGGCACCTTCCTTGACGGTAAAATTCATATCGGTCTGGATAACTACAGCGGTGGCCGTGCCGGCGATCCGCCGTCTATTCCACTGTCTCGCCGTCTGCGTGAACTGCCGCTGCGCGTTAGCCGCCTGAAAACCGGCACGCCGCCGCGTATTGATGCGCGCACCATTGATTTCAGCGTGCTGGCGCAACAGCACGGTGATAACCCCATGCCGGTGTTCTCGTTCATGGGCAATGCGGCTCAGCATCCGCAGCAGGTACCGTGCTACATCACGCATACCAACGAGAAAACTCATGATGTGATCCGCAACAACCTCGATCGCAGCCCCATGTATGCCGGCGTGATCGAAGGGATCGGTCCACGCTACTGCCCGTCGATCGAAGACAAAGTGATGCGCTTTGCCGATCGTAACCAGCACCAGATCTTCCTGGAGCCGGAAGGGCTGACCTCAAACGAAATTTACCCGAACGGCATCTCCACCAGCCTGCCGTTCGATGTGCAGATGCAAATTGTTCGCTCAATGCAGGGGATGGAGAATGCGAAAATTGTTCGCCCCGGCTACGCTATTGAGTACGATTTCTTCGATCCACGCGACCTGAAGCCTACCCTGGAAAGCAAATTCATCCACGGTCTGTTCTTCGCGGGGCAGATTAACGGCACCACCGGCTACGAAGAAGCGGCTGCACAGGGCCTGCTTGCCGGTCTGAACGCCGCGCGCTTTTCTGCTGAGAAAGAGGGCTGGGCACCCGGCCGTTCTGAGGCGTATCTGGGCGTGCTGGTTGACGATCTTTGCACGCTGGGTACCAAAGAACCGTACCGTATGTTTACCTCTCGCGCGGAATATCGCCTGATGCTGCGTGAAGATAACGCCGACCTGCGTCTGACCGAAATGGGTCGCGAGCTGGGTCTGGTCGATGACGAACGCTGGGCGCGCTTCAACGAAAAGCTGGAGCGCATTGAACAGGAACGTCAGCGCCTGAAAACCACCTGGGTGAATCCGCAGGCGGAAACCGCTGCCGAAGTAAACGCTCACTTAACAGCGCCGCTGTCGCGCGAAGCCAGCGGGGAAGATCTGCTGCGCCGTCCTGAAGTCACCTACGAGAACCTGGTCAAACTGACCGCGTTCGCGCCGGGACTGGAAGACGCTGAAGCGGCAGAGCAGGTTGAGATCCAGGTGAAGTACGAAGGTTACATCGCGCGTCAGCAGGATGAGATCGAAAAACAGCAGCGTAACGAAAACACGCTGCTGCCGGAAATGCTGGACTACCGCCAGGTGACGGGCCTTTCCAACGAAGTGATCGCCAAGCTGAACGATCACAAACCAGTATCGATCGGCCAGGCATCCCGTATCTCGGGTGTTACCCCTGCGGCGATTTCGATCCTGCTGGTCTGGCTGAAAAAGCAGGGCATGCTGCGCCGCAGCGCGTAATTGACATTGCTTTTGGCGGGTGGCGCTTCGCTGACCCGCCCTACTTATTCGTAGGCCCGGTAAGCGGCAGCGCCACCGGGCAAAAAACTCTCAACAGGTATTCACCGTGCTCAACAAACTCTCTCGTCTGCTGGATCAGGCAGGTATTTCGCTCACCGATCACCAGAAAAATCAGCTGGTGGGCTATGTCGATATGCTGAACAAATGGAACAAAGCGTACAACCTGACCTCAGTACGTGACCCCAACGAGATGCTGGTACGCCATATTCTCGATAGCATCGTGGTTGCCCCGTGGCTGAAAGGTGAGCGTTTCATCGATGTGGGGACGGGACCGGGTTTACCGGGCGTTCCGCTGTCGATTGTTCGCCCTGAGAGCCACTTCACATTGCTGGACAGTCTTGGCAAGCGCGTGCGCTTTTTACGTCAGGTACAGCATGAGCTGAAGCTTGAAAACATCACGCCCGTGCAGAGCAGGGTAGAGGAGTTCCCGGCGGAGCCGCCGTTT
Organism: Enterobacter cloacae complex sp. SHL020; assembly: GCF_049236945.1. Lineage (NCBI taxonomy): Bacteria > Pseudomonadati > Pseudomonadota > Gammaproteobacteria > Enterobacterales > Enterobacteriaceae > Enterobacter > Enterobacter cloacae complex sp. SHL020. Next base: position 75,204 of record NZ_JBMKJF010000013.1, on the reverse strand, counting down.
GACGGTGTTATCAGCCGTGCATTTGCGTCGCTCAACGATATGGTGAGCTGGTGCAAACACTTACCTGCGGAGAACGGCCGCTTTTATGCGCTGAAAGGGCAGTTGCCAGGCGATGAGATTGAGCAGCTTCCGGACGGTTTTGCTGTTGAATCTATCGAGAAATTACACATTCCTCAGCTCGATGGGGAGCGTCATCTGGTGATAATTAAGCCAAACAATTTTTAAAAAATTAATAAAAAATGTGGAATTTGTGCTGTTCTTCGCATGTTAAAAAACAGCACAAATACCGCGGTTTTACCGGCTGGCTTTTAACCTCTTTTTTACTAAGGTTTTTCTTATGGTTAACTTGGCGACTTTTATTCACCGAGAAGATAGTCATCTGTGAAAATATAAGTCTGCTAAAAGTGGAAGGCAGTAACCAGAACGCAATGTTAATTATTTATTAAGAATGTCAATAAAAGGTTTTTATTGTGTACTGGGCTGTTTTGAAAATAGTTACGGTATTTTGCGTTTAATTTCATAAAGATAAGTTTTCGCGATTTGCGCCTTTGATAAATACAACCTTATCGCAAATGTGTGTTTTGTGATCTCGTGCACGCTTTATCGCCAACGTTTTCGCGCTGTTTGCAGTTTTGGTCGAAGGTTGACGCTTTCAGCGAAAGTTAAAAAATAGCGGTGGGGAAAAATATTTAAACATTTATTCACCTTTTCGCTACTTAATGTTTGAAATCACGGGTGCGCACCGTATAATTTGACCGCTTTTTGATGCTTGACTCTGAGCCTTAAAGGACGTTTTATACGACACGCGGCATACCTCGAAGGGAGCAGGAGTAAAAACGTGATGTCTGTGTCGCTCTTGAGTAGAAACGTTGCTCGTAAGCTTCTGTTCATTCAGTTTCTGGCTGTGATAGCAAGTGGACTGCTGTTTAGCCTCAAAGACCCCTTCTGGGGCATCTCCGCCGTGTGCGGGGGTTTGGCGGTTGTGCTGCCAAACGTGTTGTTTATGATTTTTGCCTGGCGTCATCAGGCGCATACACCCGCCAAAGGCCGCGTGGCCTGGTCCTTCGCCCTCGGCGAAGTGTGTAAGGTGTTGCTGACCTTTGCTCTACTGGTGATGGCGCTGGCGGTTTTGAAAGTGGTCTTCATGCCGCTGATAGCAACGTGGGTTTTGGTGCTGGTGGTACAAGTTCTGGCTCCAGCTGTAATCAATAACAAAGGGTAAAAGGCATCATGGCTTCAGAAAATATGACGCCGCAGGATTACATAGGTCACCATCTGAATAACCTTCAGTTGGACCTGCGTACATTCTCGCTGGTGGATCCACATAACCCCCCGGCCACCTTCTGGACGATCAACATCGACTCCATGTTCTTCTCGGTGGTTTTGGGTCTTCTGTTCCTGGCCATGTTCCGCGGTGTTGCTAAACGAGCGACCAGCGGTGTACCAGGGAAATTCCAGACCTTCATCGAAATGATCATCGGCTTCGTCCATGGCAGCGTCAAAGACATGTACCATGGTAAGAGCAAGCTGATTGCTCCGCTGGCCCTGACCGTGTTCGTTTGGGTCTTCCTGATGAACCTGATGGACCTGCTGCCAATCGATCTGCTGCCGTTCATCGGCGAGCACATCTTCGGCCTGCCAGCGCTGCGTGTTGTACCGTCTGCGGACGTGAACATCACCCTGTCGATGGCGCTGGGCGTATTTATCCTGATTCTTTTCTACAGCATCAAAATGAAAGGCGTAAGCGGCTTTGTGAAAGAGCTTACCTTGCAGCCGTTCAACCACTGGGCGTTTATTCCGGTCAACCTGATCCTGGAAGGCGTTAGCCTGCTGTCCAAACCTGTTTCACTGGGTCTGCGACTGTTCGGCAACATGTATGCGGGTGAGCTGATTTTCATTCTGATCGCGGGTCTTCTGCCGTGGTGGTCACAGTGGATTCTGAATGTGCCATGGGCCATTTTCCACATCCTGATCATTACGCTGCAAGCCTTTATCTTCATGGTTCTGACGATCGTCTATCTGTCGATGGCGTCTGAAGAGCACTGATTTTTTACCAACACTACTACGTTTTAATTGAAACAAACTGGAGACTGTCATGGAAAACCTGAATATGGATCTGCTGTACATGGCTGCCGCTGTGATGATGGGTCTGGCGGCTATCGGTGCTGCGATCGGTATCGGCATCCTCGGGGGCAAATTCCTGGAAGGCGCAGCGCGTCAACCTGATCTGATTCCTCTGCTGCGTACTCAGTTCTTTATCGTTATGGGTCTGGTGGATGCTATCCCAATGATCGCTGTAGGTCTGGGTCTGTACGTGATGTTTGCTGTCGCGTAGTAGTAGTTTTAAAACCCTAAGCCACAGAAATTAAAGAGGTATTGTGCTGTGAACATGAACGCAACAATCCTCGGCCAGGCCATCGCGTTTATTCTCTTTGTCTGGTTCTGCATGAAGTATGTATGGCCGCCTTTAATGGCTGCCATCGAAAAACGTCAGAAAGAAATTGCTGACGGTCTGGCTTCCGCAGAACGCGCTAAGAAAGATTTGGACCTTGCACAGGCCAACGCGACAGACCAGCTGAAAAAAGCGAAAGCTGAAGCTCAGGTAATCATTGAACAGGCTAACAAACGCCGTTCTCAGATCCTGGACGAAGCCAAAGCTGAAGCAGAACAGGAACGTACTAAGATCGTGACACAGGCTCAGGCAGAAATTGATGCTGAGCGTAAACGTGCTCGTGAAGAACTGCGTAAGCAGGTTGCGATTCTGGCTGTTGCTGGCGCCGAGAAGATCATCGAACGTTCCGTGGATGAAGCTGCTAACAGCGACATCGTGGACAAACTTGTCGCTGAACTGTAAGGAGGGAGGGGCTGATGTCTGAATTTGTTACGGTAGCTCGCCCCTACGCCAAAGCAGCTTTTGACTTTGCTGTCGAACACCAAAATGTCGATCGCTGGCAGGATATGCTGGCGTTTGCCGCTGAGGTGACGAAAAACGAACAAATGGCTGAGTTGCTTTCCGGTGCGTTAGCACCTGAAACTCTCGCCGCGTCGTTTATCGCCGTGTGCGGAGAGCAACTGGATGCCAACGGCCAGAACCTGATTAAGGTGATGGCAGAAAATGGTCGTCTCCGTGTGCTCCCGGATGTTCTCGAGCAGTTTGAGCACTTACGTGCCCTTAGTGAAGCAACCGCTGAAGTCGAAGTGACTTCTGCGACTGAACTGAGTAATGAACAGCTTGCGAAAATCACCGCCGCGATGGAAAAACGTCTGTCACGCAAAGTTAAGCTGAATTGCAAAATCGATAAGTCTGTAATGGCAGGCGTAATCATCCGTTCGGGTGATATGGTCATTGATGGCAGCGTACGCGGCCGTCTTGAACGCCTTGCAGACGTCTTGCAGTCTTAAGGGGACTGGAGCATGCAACTGAATTCCACCGAAATCAGCGAACTGATCAAGCAGCGCATTGCTCAGTTCAGTGTTGTGAGTGAAGCTCACAACGAAGGTACTATTGTTTCTGTAAGTGACGGTGTTATCCGCATCCACGGCCTGGCCGATTGTATGCAGGGTGAGATGATTTCCCTGCCGGGTAACCGTTACGCTATCGCACTGAACCTGGAGCGCGACTCCGTAGGTGCAGTTGTGATGGGTCCATACGCTGACCTCGCCGAAGGCATGAAGGTTAAGTGTACTGGCCGTATTCTGGAAGTGCCGGTTGGCCGTGGCCTGCTGGGTCGCGTTGTTAACACCCTGGGTGCGCCAATCGACGGTAAAGGTCCGGTTGAGCACGATGGCTTCTCTCCAATCGAAGTTATCGCACCGGGCGTTATCGACCGTCAGTCCGTAGATCAGCCTGTTCAGACAGGTTATAAGTCCGTTGATGCCATGATCCCAATCGGTCGTGGTCAGCGTGAACTGATCATCGGTGACCGTCAGACCGGTAAAACCGCGATGGCTATTGACGCCATCATCAACCAGCGTGACTCCGGCATCAAATGTGTGTACGTGGCCATCGGCCAGAAAGCGTCCACCATTTCCAACGTGGTTCGTAAACTGGAAGAGCACGGCGCACTGTCTAACACCATCGTTGTGGTAGCAACTGCGTCTGAATCCGCTGCACTGCAATACCTGGCGCCATATGCCGGTTGCGCAATGGGCGAATACTTCCGTGACCGCGGTGAAGATGCACTGATCGTATACGATGACCTGTCTAAACAGGCTGTTGCTTATCGTCAGGTTTCCCTGCTGCTCCGTCGTCCACCTGGACGTGAAGCGTTCCCTGGCGACGTATTCTACCTCCACTCTCGTCTGCTGGAGCGTGCTTCCCGCGTTAACGCGGAATACGTCGAGAACTTCACCAAAGGTGAAGTGAAGGGTAAAACGGGCTCTCTGACCGCTCTGCCGATCATTGAAACCCAGGCGGGTGACGTTTCTGCGTTCGTTCCGACCAACGTAATCTCCATTACCGATGGTCAGATCTTCCTGGAAACCAACCTGTTTAACTCCGGCATTCGTCCGGCGGTTAACCCGGGTATCTCCGTATCCCGTGTTGGTGGTGCTGCTCAGACCAAGATCATCAAGAAACTGTCCGGTGGTATCCGTACCGCGCTGGCACAGTATCGTGAACTGGCTGCGTTCTCTCAGTTCGCATCCGATCTGGACGAAGCAACCCGTAAACAGCTGAGCCACGGTCAGAAAGTGACCGAACTGCTGAAGCAGAAACAGTACGCACCAATGTCTGTTGCTCAGCAGGGCCTGGTACTGTTCGCGGCTGAACGCGGTTACCTCGAAGATGTGGAACTGGCGAAAATCGGTAGCTTCGAAGCAGCTCTGCTGGCTTACGTCGACCGTGATCACGCTCCGCTGATGCAAGAGATCAACCAGACCGGTGGCTATAACGACGAAATCGAAGGCAAGCTGAAAGCTATCCTCGATTCCTTCAAAGCAACCCAATCCTGGTAATCGTCCGGCGGCTTGTCTCAGGACAAGCCGCCTGGCATTGAGGAGAAGCTCATGGCCGGCGCAAAAGAGATACGTAGTAAGATCGCAAGCGTCCAGAACACGCAAAAGATCACTAAAGCGATGGAGATGGTCGCCGCTTCCAAAATGCGTAAATCGCAGGATCGCATGGCGGCCAGCCGTCCTTATGCAGAAACCATGCGCAAAGTGATTGGTCACCTTGCAAACGGTAATCTGGAATATAAGCACCCTTACCTGGAAGAACGCGACGTTAAGCGCGTGGGCTACCTGGTGGTGTCGACCGACCGTGGTCTGTGTGGCGGCTTGAACATTAACCTGTTCAAAAAACTGCTGGCGGATATGAAAGCATGGTCTGAAAAAGGCGTTCAGTGCGATATCGCAATGATCGGCTCTAAAGGCGTCTCTTTCTTTAACTCCGTTGGTGGCAACATTGTCGCTCAGGTGACCGGTATGGGTGATAACCCGTCCCTGTCCGAACTGATCGGCCCGGTTAAAGTGATGTTGCAGGCCTATGATGAAGGCCGTCTGGACAGACTGTACGTTGTCAGCAACAAATTCATTAACACCATGTCTCAGGTTCCAACGCTCACTCAGATGCTGCCGTTACCGGCATCAGAAGATGACGAGCTGAAGCAAAAAGCCTGGGATTACCTGTATGAACCCGATCCGAAACCGCTGCTGGATACCCTGCTGCGTCGTTACGTTGAATCTCAGGTTTATCAGGGCGTTGTAGAAAACCTGGCCAGCGAGCAGGCCGCACGAATGGTGGCGATGAAAGCCGCGACCGATAATGGCGGCAGCCTGATTAAAGAGCTGCAGTTGGTTTACAACAAAGCTCGTCAGGCCAGCATTACTCAGGAACTCACCGAGATCGTCTCGGGGGCCGCCGCGGTTTAACCAGGTTTACGAATTACGTAGAGGATTCAAGATGGCTACTGGAAAGATTGTCCAGGTAATCGGCGCCGTGGTGGACGTCGAGTTCCCTCAGGACGCCGTACCACGCGTGTACGACGCGCTTGAGGTACAGAATGGTAACGAGAGCCTGGTGCTGGAAGTTCAGCAGCAGCTCGGCGGCGGTATCGTGCGTACCATCGCGATGGGTTCTTCCGACGGTCTGCGTCGTGGTCTGGAAGTCAAAGACCTCGAGCACCCGATCGAAGTCCCGGTAGGTAAAGCAACACTGGGTCGTATCATGAACGTATTGGGTCAGCCAATCGACATGAAAGGCGACATCGGTGAAGAAGAGCGTTGGGCTATCCACCGCGCAGCACCTTCCTACGAAGAGCTGTCCAGCTCTCAGGAACTGCTGGAAACCGGTATCAAAGTTATCGACCTGATGTGTCCGTTCGCGAAGGGCGGTAAAGTCGGTCTGTTCGGTGGTGCGGGTGTTGGTAAAACCGTAAACATGATGGAGCTGATCCGTAACATCGCGATCGAGCACTCCGGTTACTCCGTGTTTGCGGGCGTAGGTGAACGTACTCGTGAGGGTAACGACTTCTACCACGAAATGACCGACTCCAACGTTCTGGACAAAGTATCCCTGGTTTACGGCCAGATGAACGAGCCACCAGGAAACCGTCTGCGCGTTGCGCTGACCGGTCTGACGATGGCTGAGAAGTTCCGTGATGAAGGCCGTGACGTTCTGCTGTTCGTTGATAACATCTATCGTTACACCCTGGCCGGTACGGAAGTATCTGCACTGCTGGGTCGCATGCCTTCAGCGGTAGGTTACCAGCCTACGCTGGCGGAAGAGATGGGTGTTCTTCAGGAACGTATCACCTCTACCAAAACCGGTTCTATCACCTCCGTTCAGGCGGTATACGTACCTGCGGATGACTTGACTGACCCATCTCCAGCAACCACCTTTGCGCACTTAGATGCAACCGTGGTACTGAGCCGTCAGATCGCGTCTCTGGGTATCTACCCGGCCGTTGACCCGCTGGACTCCACCAGCCGTCAGCTGGATCCACTGGTTGTTGGTCAGGAACACTACGACACCGCGCGTGGCGTACAGTCCCTGCTGCAGCGTTACCAGGAACTGAAAGACATCATCGCCATCCTGGGTATGGATGAACTGTCTGAAGAAGACAAACTGGTGGTAGCACGTGCGCGTAAGATCCAGCGCTTCCTGTCCCAGCCGTTCTTCGTTGCGGAAGTATTCACCGGTTCTCCGGGTAAATACGTTTCCCTGAAAGACACCATCCGTGGCTTTAAAGGCATCATGGAAGGCGAATACGATCACCTGCCGGAGCAGGCGTTCTACATGGTTGGTTCCATCGACGAAGCCGTGGAAAAAGCCAAAAAACTTTAACGCCTTAATCGGAGGGTGATATGGCAATGACTTACCACCTGGACGTCGTCAGCGCAGAGCAACAAATGTTCTCTGGTCTGGTCGAGAAAATCCAGGTAACGGGTAGTGAAGGTGAACTGGGTATTTTCCCGGGTCACGCACCGCTGCTCACCGCCATTAAGCCTGGTATGATCCGCATCGTTAAACAGTTCGGTCACGAAGAGTTTATCTATCTGTCCGGCGGCATTCTTGAAGTGCAGCCTGGCAGTGTGACCGTTCTGGCCGATACCGCTATCCGTGGCCAGGATCTCGACGAAGCGCGAGCCCTGGAATCGAAGCGTAAGGCTGAAGAGCACATTAGCAGCTCTCATGGTGACGTGGATTACGCTCAGGCGTCTGCGGAGCTGGCCAAAGCGATCGCGAAACTGCGCGTTATCGAGTTGACCAAAAAAGCGATGTAACACCGGCTTGAAAAGCACAAAAGCCAGTCTGGATACCAGGCTGGCTTTTTTTTTCGGCCTTAATTCATGATGAAAAAGATGTAGAATTTTAAGCATCAAACGTTTTTACTTCACACTCAAACTACCGTCAGGATGCGTATGTCAAACAGTGCGATGAGCGTGGTGATCCTTGCCGCTGGCAAAGGGACCCGCATGTATTCCGATCTGCCTAAGGTGCTCCACACGCTTGCAGGAAAGCCAATGGTGCAGCATGTCATTGATGCAGCGAACGAGCTGGGTGCCAGTCAGGTCCACCTGGTCTACGGTCACGGCGGCGATCTGCTTAAAAAGACGCTGAGCGATGACAAGCTCAACTGGGTGCTTCAGGCCGAACAGCTGGGTACAGGCCATGCGATGCAGCAGGCTGCGCCTTTCTTTGCGGATGACGAAGACATTTTGATGCTCTACGGCGATGTCCCGCTGATCTCCGTTGAAACCCTGACTCGCCTGCGTGAAGCCAAACCGCAGGGCGGCATCGGTTTGTTGACCGTCGTGCTGGACGATCCAAGCGGTTATGGTCGCATCACCCGTGAAAACGGCAACGTCACGGGTATTGTTGAGCACAAAGATGCCAGCGACGAACAGCGCCAGATTCAGGAGATCAACACCGGTATCCTGATTGCCAACGGCGCGGATATGAAGCGCTGGCTGTCCAGACTCGACAACAACAACGCGCAGGGTGAATACTACATCACCGACATCATTGCGATGGCGTACCACGAAGGGCGTGAAATTGCTGCCGTTCATCCGGCGCGCATCAGCGAAACGGACGGCGTGAACAACCGCCTGCAGCTCTCCCGTCTTGAGCGTATTTATCAGTCCGAGCAGGCCGAAAAACTGCTGCTGGCGGGCGTGATGCTGCGCGATCCGGCGCGTTTCGATCTGCGTGGTTCGTTATCTCACGGTCGTGACGTTGAAATTGATACGAACGTTATCCTCGAAGGTCACGTCACGCTGGGCAATCGCGTCAAAATTGGCGCCGGCTGCGTAATTAAAAATAGCGTAATCGGCGACGACTGCGAAATCAGCCCATACAGCGTGGTGGAAGATGCCCGTCTGGATACGGCATGCACCATCGGCCCGTTTGCGCGTCTGCGCCCGGGCGCTGAGCTGCTGGAAGGCGCTCACGTGGGTAACTTCGTGGAGATGAAAAAAGCGCGTCTGGGTAAAGGGTCCAAAGCCGGTCATCTGACCTATCTGGGCGACGCGGAAATTGGCAATAACGTAAATATTGGTGCAGGGACCATTACCTGTAACTATGACGGCGCGAATAAGTTTAAAACCATCATCGGTGATGATGTGTTCGTTGGCTCCGATACGCAGCTGGTGGCGCCTGTTACCGTGGGTAACGGAGTGACTATTGCCGCCGGAACAACCGTTACGCGCGATGTTGCCGAGAACGAGCTGGTGTTAAGCCGCGTTCCGCAGGTCAGCAAGCAGGGCTGGAAACGCCCGGTGAAGAAAAAGTAACAACAAGGCGGGTGGCGCTACGCTTACCCGCCCTACGATTGAGTAGGCCTGATAGGCGTAGCCGTCATCAGGCAAACCCGGGAGAGGAGATAAATATATATTTCCCCCCATAAGCAGTACCCATAAAAATAACCCCACTCTCTACAAGGCTCGGGGCGCCCGGAAAGGGTAAATACAGGTCAGCGACAACGCAGGCATAATGCCTAAATTCGGAATCTAAAATTATGTGTGGAATTGTTGGCGCAGTTGCGCAGCGTGATATTGCTGAAATCCTTCTCGAAGGTTTACGACGTCTGGAATACCGTGGTTACGACTCAGCCGGTCTGGCTGTCGTCGATGCAGAAGGTCATATGACCCGTCTGCGTCGTCTCGGTAAAGTGCAGATGCTGGCCCAGGCCGCGGAAGAACATCCGCTGCACGGTGGGACCGGTATTGCTCACACCCGCTGGGCGACGCACGGCGAACCGTCTGAAGGTAACGCGCACCCGCATGTGTCTGAACACATCGTGGTCGTGCACAACGGCATTATCGAAAACCACGAACCGCTGCGCGAAGAACTGAAAGCGCGCGGCTACACCTTCGTCTCTGAAACTGACACCGAAGTGATTGCTCACCTTGTGCACTGGGAGCTGGAGCAGGGCGGTACACTGCGTGATGCGGTGCTGCGCGCTATCCCTCAGCTGCGCGGTGCGTACGGTACGGTGATCATGGATTCCCGCGATCCGTCAACGCTGCTGGCAGCGCGTTCCGGTAGCCCGATGGTTATCGGTCTGGGCATGGGCGAAAACTTCATCGCTTCTGACCAGCTGGCGCTCCTGCCGGTTACCCGTCGCTTTATCTTCCTCGAAGAGGGTGATATCGCGGAAGTGACCCGTCGCAGCGTGACCGTCTTTGATACCAAAGGCGAGCAGGTGAAACGTCAGGAGATCGAATCGAATCTGCAGTACGACGCGGGCGACAAAGGCGCTTATCGTCACTACATGCAGAAAGAGATTTACGAGCAGCCAAACGCCATCAAAAACACCCTGACCGGGCGTATCAGCCACGGTGAAGTGGATCTGAGCGAGCTGGGCGCAAACGCGAACGAACTGCTCGGCAAGGTTGAGCATATTCAGATCGTGGCCTGCGGCACCTCCTACAACTCCGGTATGGTTTCTCGCTACTGGTTTGAATCTCTGGCGGGCGTGCCGTGCGATGTAGAAATCGCGTCTGAATTCCGCTATCGCAAATCCGCGGTGCGTCGTAACAGCCTGATGATCACCCTTTCCCAGTCTGGTGAAACGGCGGATACCCTGGCAGCGCTGCGTCTGTCTAAAGAGCTGGGTTACCTGGGCTCTCTGGCTATCTGTAACGTTCCTGGCTCATCGCTGGTGCGTGAGTCCGATCTGGCGCTGATGACCAAAGCGGGCACCGAAATCGGCGTGGCCTCCACCAAAGCGTTTACCACTCAGCTGACCGTTCTGCTGATGCTGGTGGCGAAGCTGGCGCGTCTGAAAGGCGAAGATGCTTCCGTTGAGCACGACATCGTTCACGGCCTGCAGGCGCTGCCGAGCCGTATTGAGCAGATGCTGTCTCAGGACAAACGCATTGAAGCGCTGGCGGAAGATTTCTCCGACAAACATCACGCCCTGTTCCTGGGTCGTGGCGATCAGTATCCGATTGCGCTGGAAGGCGCGCTGAAGCTGAAAGAGATCTCCTACATTCACGCTGAAGCCTATGCGGCTGGCGAGCTGAAGCACGGCCCGCTGGCGCTAATTGACGCGGATATGCCGGTTATCGTTGTGGCACCAAACAACGAACTGCTGGAAAAACTGAAGTCTAATATCGAAGAAGTGCGCGCCCGCGGCGGTGTTCTGTACGTCTTCGCCGACAAAGATGCCGGTTTTGTCAGCAACGACAACATGCACATCATCGAGATGCCGCATGTGGAAGAGGTGATTGCACCAATCTTCTACACCGTTCCGCTGCAGCTGCTGGCTTATCACGTTGCCCTAATCAAAGGCACCGACGTTGACCAGCCGCGTAACCTGGCGAAATCGGTTACCGTAGAATAATCCCTTCAGGCTCCACCTTCGGGTGGAGCTTTTTTATCCTGCCCGGCTTGTTTTTAATCAATCCTTTCTCGTTTTTAATAATGACAATTTGTCATCTTCAGCTACTTTTTTCAGTGTCACATAAAGAAAATATTTCTGAAAACGTCTTGTCATAAAAGCGGATAAGTTGATGAAAAATAATCTTTATTTTGCGTAATTTTAAGTGAAATTAACGTTGTCATAAAACTGTCATAATTCGTACATTTATCTGTCACCTGTTTGTCCTATTTTGCTCATCGTAGCCACTAAACAACGATTTACGAAAATCTTGCAGGAGACATTATGAAAGTTATGCGTACCACTGTCGCAACTGTTGTCGCCGCGACCTTATCTCTGAGCGCGTTCTCTGTATTTGCAGAAGCAAGCCTGACTGGCGCTGGTGCAACCTTCCCTGCGCCGGTGTATGCCAAATGGGCAGATACCTACCAGAAAGAAACCGGTAACAAGGTTAACTATCAGGGTATCGGCTCCTCCGGTGGCGTTAAACAAATTACCGCGAACACTGTTGATTTCGGCGCATCAGACGCACCGCTGTCTGATGACAAACTGGCTCAGGAAGGCCTGTTCCAGTTCCCGACCGTGATCGGTGGTGTGGTTCTGGCCATCAACCTGCCGGGCGTGAAGTCGGGTGAACTGGTGCTGGACGGCAAAACGCTGGGTGACATCTACCTGGGCAAAATCAAAAAATGGGATGACGAAGCGATCGCTAAACTCAACCCAGGCCTGAAGCTGCCTTCTCAGAACATCGCCGTGGTTCGCCGCGCGGATGGTTCCGGTACCTCTTTCGTGTTCACCAGCTACCTGGCAAAAGTGAACGAAGAGTGGAAATCTAAAGTCGGCTCCGGCTCTACCGTTAACTGGCCAACCGGTCTGGGCGGTAAAGGTAACGACGGTATCGCCGCGTTCGTACAGCGTCTGCCTGGCTCAATTGGTTACGTAGAGTATGCGTACGCGAAGCAGAACAACCTGTCCTACACCAAGCTGGTTTCAGCCGACGGCAAACCGGTTAGCCCAACCGAAGAGAACTTTGCTAACGCGGCGAAAGGCGCTGACTGGAGCAAATCCTTCGCGCAGGATCTGACTAACCAGAAAGGCGAAGGTGCGTGGCCAATCACCTCTACCACCTTCATCCTGGTTCACAAAGAGCAGAAGAAACCTGAGCAGGGCGCCGAAGTGCTGAAGTTCTTCGACTGGGCGTACAAAAACGGCGGCAAACAGGCTAACGCTCTGGATTACGCCACCCTGCCGGACAACGTGGTTGAGCAGATTCGCGCTGCATGGAAAACCAACGTGAAAGACAGCAGCGGTAAAGCGTTGTATTAATTTAGCATTCTGACGAAAATGGCGGGTGGCGCTAACGCTAACCCGCCCCTTTCGTAAACGCGTTTAACAGAAGAGTAATTTATGGCTGCAACCAAGCCTGCATTTAACCCTCCGGGTAAAAAAGGTGACATGATTTTCAGCGCGCTGGTGAAACTGGCTGCGCTGATTGTGCTATTGCTGCTGGGCGGCATTATCGTGTCTCTGATTTTCTCATCATGGCCGAGCATCCAGAAATTCGGTTTCTCCTTCCTGTGGACCAAAGAGTGGGACGCGCCGAACGACATCTACGGTGCCCTGGTGCCGATTTACGGCACGCTGGTGACCTCGTTCATCGCCCTGCTGATTGCGGTTCCGGTAAGCTTTGGTATTGCCCTGTTCCTGACGGAGCTGGCGCCGGGCTGGCTGCGACGCCCGCTGGGTATTGCCATCGAACTGCTGGCGGCTATTCCAAGTATCGTTTACGGCATGTGGGGTCTGTTCATCTTTGCTCCGCTGTTCGCCACGTACTTCCAGGAACCGGTCGGTAACGTGCTTTCCGCCATTCCGTTTGTGGGTGCCCTGTTCTCTGGCCCGGCTTTCGGTATCGGCATTCTGGCGGCAGGTGTGATCCTCGCCATCATGATTATTCCGTACATTGCGGCGGTCATGCGCGATGTCTTCGAACAAACGCCGGTGATGATGAAAGAGTCGGCCTACGGCATCGGCTGCACCACCTGGGAAGTTATCTGGCGCATTGTCCTTCCGTTCACCAAAAATGGGGTGATCGGAGGCGTGATGCTGGGCCTGGGTCGTGCGCTGGGTGAAACCATGGCGGTCACCTTTATCATCGGTAACACCTACCAGCTCGACAGCGCGTCGCTCTACATGCCGGGTAACAGTATTACCTCGGCGCTGGCGAATGAATTTGCGGAAGCGGAATCCGGGCTGCACGTGGCGGCGCTGATGGAGCTGGGTCTGATTCTGTTCGTTATCACCTTCATTGTTCTGGCGATTTCCAAGCTGATGATTATGCGCCTCGCTAAAAATGAGGGGGCACGCTAATGGCAACTCTCGAAATGCAAGCAACCGCTGAACTGGCGGAATCCCGCCGCAAAATGCAGGCCAGACGCCGCATGAAAAACCGCATTGCCCTGACGCTTTCGATGGCGACAATGGCATTCGGGCTGTTCTGGCTGGTCTGGATCCTCTTCTCGACGGTCGTTCGCGGGATTGACGGGATGTCACTGTCGCTGTTCACCGAAATGACGCCGCCGCCGAACACGGCGGGCGGTGGCCTGGCGAATGCCCTGGCGGGCAGCGGCCTGCTGATCCTCTGGGCGACGGTCTTTGGCACGCCGCTGGGCATCATGGCGGGTATCTACCTGGCTGAATACGGTCGTAAATCCTGGCTGGCCGAAGTCATTCGCTTCATCAACGACATTCTGCTGTCAGCCCCGTCTATCGTCGTGGGTCTGTTTGTTTACACCGTGGTGGTGGCGCAGATGGAACATTTCTCCGGCTGGGCGGGTGTGATTGCCCTGGCGCTGCTGCAGGTGCCTATTGTTATTCGTACCACCGAGAACATGCTGAAACTGGTGCCGGATAGCCTGCGTGAAGCGGCTTACGCGCTGGGTACGCCGAAATGGAAGATGATCTCTGCGATTACGCTGAAGGCGTCCGTCTCCGGGATCATGACCGGTATCCTGCTGGCGGTTGCGCGTATCGCGGGTGAAACGGCGCCGCTGCTGTTTACGTCCCTCTCCAACCAGTTCTGGAGCACGGACATGATGCAGCCGATCGCCAACCTGCCGGTGACGATCTTTAAATTTGCGATGAGCCCATTCGCGGAATGGCAGCAGCTGGCCTGGGCCGGGGTGCTGATCATTACCCTTTGCGTACTGTTGCTGAACATTCTGGCGCGCGTCATTTTCGCGAAGAAGAAACACGGTTAATTTTTTACGGCGCGGCAGCTCGCGGCGCCGAATGAGGAAATGAGTCAATGAGTATGGTTGATACTGCCCCGGGTAAGATTCAGGTTCGTGATTTGAACTTCTACTACGGCAAATTCCATGCCCTGAAGAACATCAACCTGGATATCGCAAAGAACCAGGTCACGGCATTTATCGGTCCGTCCGGCTGTGGGAAATCCACGCTGCTGCGTACCTTTAACAAAATGTATTCGCTCTATCCGGAGCAGCGTGCTGAAGGTGAAATCATCCTCGACGGTGAAAACATTCTGACCCAGGCGCAGGATATCGCCCTGCTGCGCGCCAAAGTGGGGATGGTGTTCCAGAAACCCACGCCTTTCCCGATGTCCATTTATGACAACATCGCGTTTGGCGTGCGTCTGTTTGAAAAACTCTCCCGTGCCGATATGGACGAGCGCGTGCAGTGGGCTTTGACCAAGGCCGCATTATGGAACGAAACCAAAGATAAGTTGCACCAGAGCGGTTACTCTCTCTCCGGCGGTCAGCAGCAGCGTCTGTGCATTGCGCGCGGTATTGCTATTCGCCCGGAAGTGTTGCTGCTGGATGAGCCGTGTTCAGCGCTGGACCCGATCTCAACCGGCCGTATTGAAGAGCTGATCACCGAGCTGAAGCAGGATTACACCGTGGTTATCGTGACCCATAACATGCAGCAGGCTGCACGTTGTTCCGATCACACGGCGTTTATGTACCTGGGCGAGTTGATTGAGTTCAGCGATACGGATGCGCTGTTCACCAGGCCCGCGAAGAAACAAACCGAAGATTATATTACTGGCCGCTACGGTTGATTTGCCTTAGTGCATGTGGAGAAACCATGGACAACCTCAATCTTAATAAACACATTTCCGGCCAGTTCAACGCAGAGCTGGAAAGCATTCGCACCCAGGTGATGACCATGGGCGGCATGGTCGAGCAGCAGCTTTCTGATGCGATTACGGCGATGCACAACCAGGATAGCGAGCTGGCGAAGCGCGTCATTGAAGGCGACAAAAACGTCAACATGATGGAAGTCGCTATCGACGAGGCCTGCGTGCGCATTATCGCGAAGCGTCAGCCGACGGCGAGCGACCTGCGTCTGGTGATGGCGATCATCAAAACCATCGCCGAGCTGGAACGTATTGGCGACGTTGCGGATAAAATCTGCCGCACCGCGCTGGAGAAGTTCTCTCAGCAGCACCAGCCGCTGCTGGTGAGCCTGGAGTCGCTGGGCCGCCACACCGTGCAGATGCTGCACGACGTGCTGGATGCCTTTGCGCGTATGGACCTGGACGAAGCGGTGCGTATCTACCGTGAAGACAAGAAGGTCGACCAGGAGTATGAAGGCATCGTGCGTCAGCTGATGACCTACATGATGGAAGATTCACGTACGATCCCAAGCGTACTGACCGCCCTGTTCTGCGCCCGCTCCATCGAGCGTATCGGCGACCGCTGCCAGAACATTTGCGAATATATTTTCTACTTCGTGAAAGGTCAGGACTTCCGTCACGTGGGCGGCGACGAGCTGGACAAGCTGCTGGCGGGTAAAGATCCGAAAGAGTGATGTTTGTGGCGGGTGGCGCTGGCGCTTACCCGCCCTACGTTAGCTTAACGCGTAATATTCCACCCGCGTGCTTTCCACAGTTCCGGCAGCTGTGCCAGATCGGTAAAGGTCGTCACGTTGGGATGATCGATCGGCTTGTTGTGCGGGTCGGCGCAGAAGTAAAACACCTCCATCCCCGCATCAATCCCCGACTGCGCGCCTGCAGACGAGTCATCCACCAGAATGCAGTTCTCTACGTTGACGTTCATCGCTTTTGCCGCATGGAACATCAGCGCCGGGTCTGGCTTCCAGCGCTGGATATCGTAGCCGCTGAACAGTTTTTCCGGGAAATGGTGCAACATCTCAAGCTTGCCCAGCGAGTGCTGCATTTTGCTGACCGGACCGTTAGAGACGACGCAGATGGGCACCGTCATCGCGTCCAGCAACGCGTTAGCCCCGGAGATAACCTCCAGCTCGGAGTCGAACAGGCGTGCTACCTCGGCGCGGTACACCGGTTCCAGATCGGCTTTCGCCAGATCCACACCGTGTTCTTCGTTAATGATGTCGATGATCTCGTAGAGCTTCACGCCCTTAAAGCGTTTAAACACCTCTTCGAGTTCCAGCGTAATGCCAAATTCCTGGAACATAGTGACATACGCGCGGGAACAAATGACCTCACTGTCGACCAGCGTACCGTCGCAGTCGAAAAATACCGCTTCAATTCCGGACATGCCTTTCCTTTTTAACAAGTTTAACGTTTACGTACGGCATTTCGCCGGGACGCAATCGTTGCCGTATAAGCAAAATCAATGAAAAAAGTATCACGTAACCGCCACTATTGTCGCATTTTGGTATAGGATAGCGACGAATTTTCCCTCCTTGTTCGGAAATTGATGATGAGTCAACAACACACTACCCAGACATCTGGTCAGGGTCTGCTTGAGCGCGTTTTTAAACTGCGCGAGCATGGCACAACGGCACGCACCGAAGTGATCGCTGGTTTCACCACCTTCCTGACGATGGTCTATATCGTTTTTGTGAACCCTCAAATTCTGGGCGTCGCTGGCATGGATACCAGCGCCGTCTTCGTGACAACCTGTCTGATCGCGGCCCTTGGCAGCATCCTGATGGGTGTATTCGCTAACCTGCCTGTTGCGCTGGCACCGGCGATGGGCCTGAATGCGTTCTTCGCGTTCGTGGTTGTTCAGGCGATGGGGCTGCCGTGGCAGGTTGGCATGGGCGCCATCTTCTGGGGCGCGGTTGGCCTGCTGCTGCTGACTATTTTCCGCGTGCGTTACTGGATGATTGCAAACATTCCCGTGAGCCTGCGCGTGGGCATCACCAGCGGTATCGGTCTGTTCATCGGTATGATGGGGCTGAAAAACGCCGGCGTTATCGTCGCTAACCCGGATACGCTGGTGAGCATCGGTCACCTGACCTCTCATAACGTGCTGCTGGGCGTGCTGGGCTTCTTTATCATCGCGATCCTGGCTTCCCGCAATATTCACGCGGCGGTGCTGGTATCCATCGTGGTCACCACCCTGCTGGGCTGGATGCTGGGCGACGTTCACTATAACGGTATCGTCTCCGCGCCACCGAGCGTCTCTACCGTGATTGGTCACGTCGATCTGGCGGGTTCCCTGAACCTGGGCCTGGCGGGCGTGATTTTCTCCTTCATGCTGGTCAACCTGTTTGACTCCTCCGGCACGCTGATTGGCGTGACCGACAAAGCGGGCCTGGCGGATGAGAAAGGCAAATTCCCGCGCATGAAGCAGGCGCTGTTTGTGGACAGCGTCTCCTCTGTGACCGGTGCTTTTATCGGAACCTCGTCCGTTACCGCGTACATTGAATCTTCTTCCGGCGTGTCCGTGGGCGGCCGTACCGGCCTGACGGCGGTGGTTGTGGGTATTCTGTTCCTGCTGGTTATCTTCCTCTCTCCGCTGGCTGGTATGGTTCCTCCGTATGCGGCAGCCGGCGCGCTGATCTATGTGGGGGTGCTGATGACCTCCAGCTTGTCACGCGTGAAGTGGGATGATTTAACCGAAGCGGTGCCGGCGTTTATTACCGCCGTGATGATGCCGTTCAGCTTCTCGATTACCGAAGGTATCGCGCTGGGCTTTATTTCTTACTGCGTAATGAAGATCGGTACCGGCCGCTTCCGCGACCTCAGTCCGTGCGTCATCGTTGTGGCGCTGCTGTTTGTGCTGAAGATTGTGTTTATTGACGCGAAATAAACAGCAAGCCCTTTTCGAAGAAAAGGGCTTTAGTGTTTGCACCCTCTCCCGTGGGAGAGGGCTGGGGTGAGGGCAACTGACCGCTCAGGCTTACGCCTTCACCCGCTTAATATAATCCCCAAACGCCGTCAGCTGGCCAGACAGATGATCACGCGTGCTCTGATCCACCACTTCACCCGTTTGTGGGTCGACCTTGTTCTGAATCACACCACCCATAAATTCCGGCTTGTTCATGACCATCGCATCCAGGAACACCAGGATCTGGCGCAGATGATACTGGCAGCGCGCGCCGCCAATCGCGCCCATTGAACTGGTCTGGATCAGCACCGGCTTGCCTGCCAGCGGCTGCTCAGGTAAACGGGACAGCCAGTCGATGGCATTCTTCAGGCCACCCGGAACCGAATAGTTATACTCCGGCGTGACGATGACCACGCCGTCGGCCTGGCGGATCTGCTCCGCCAGCGCCTCAACGCTCTGCGGAAAACCCTCTTCCTGTTGTACGTCAGCGTCATACAGCGGAATATCGCCAATAGACGGCAGGGCGCTAATTTCCATTCCTGCCGGTGCCAGCTGTGGCAGCGTGCGGGCAACCATCCCGTTAAATGAACCTTTGCGCAGGCTTCCCAGTAACGTAACTACTTTCAACGTATCAGACATGATTACTCCTGTTTCATCATGATGACCCTGATCGGATCAGCTAAGGGTGAATGCTTTTTCTGCCGGTAAACTGGTTAAACGCATCAGGCGTGCGGCGGGCTCGTTGGCGCGCTCGGGCACATCAGGAAGGCTACGCCATCCCTGTTGGCTGTCAAATTCCCAGATTTTCATGCGTTCGATGGCGGGGGTAACCGCAATGGACCAAATGAGCACATCCTCTGCGTCGCTGAGCGCCTCTACCAGCGTGGCCTGAGTGGCGCGCAGACGTCCGGAGCCTGGAAGCAGTTGCAGCATGCTGGCGTCGTCTGAGGCGCATCCACAGAGCTTGCGAATGCTCTGGCGCAGGGTAATGAGCTGGGCTCGGGCTTCGACAGGATCGTTCTGGTTGCGTACCCACAGCTTCTCATTGCTGGAGAGCGGATAGTCTTCATGCGCATTACCGCCATGGAAGCTGCGCGTCGCGCGCTGAAGTTCCATGTCGAGCCCACAATCCCCTTCGGTGGTCAGCGCGACGCCAATGATATTGCCCGCGTAGGCAATTGAAAAACGTGGGAGCTCCGGGTCGGCAAAGACCGGGCGCCCTTCGGGTTGGGTAATTATATTAGGCAGCTCGCTGGTGCCGTACAGCATAAACAGCAGTTCTGCGAGAAGCGCTCTGGACGCTAAAAACCGCGTTCTGCGGTGTTCCGGGAGAGTGAGAGCTTCACTGTGACAGGCTGAAGAAATTCTTGCCGATACGAGACGTCCTTCCGTAAGTATCCCTCTTGCAAAGTGCGTAGCCATTTTTCGCTCCTTGATAATGGTCGTAATCGGTTAAACGGTTACATGATTATCGCTTAACTTGACTCCTGTTTTAATCAGTAAATGGGAGTAAGAGAAGCCTCAGGACCGAACTTTACATTTTCTTAGGCAAAAATTGGATCGCTGGCACCGTACAGCGCCTTGATGGTTTCCCGCAGCCAGAGGATTTTCGGATTATGGCTGTTCCGTTTATGCCAGATCAGCGTGAAGGGAACGGTAAGCTTTTCAGCCTGCGCTTCGTCAATGGGAATGGGCAGCGCGATCAGCTTCCGCTGGTGGAGTTGATTGTAGTGATGACAGTAGTGCGGAGCCGTGGCGATATAGTTGTGACCGGGCTGCGCTGCCATAAACATCGACTGCTCAAAGCCCGGCACGCTCATGGCAATGTTTCTCTCCTGACCCATCTCCTTTAGCACTTCGTCCAGTGCCCAGGTGTCGCTGCGTTCCCAGAAGATGCTGATGTGCGGGTAGCGCAGGAAGGTCTCAAGATTCCATTCGTCCTGTAGCGCGGGGTGATCCTCACGCAGATACACGCACGGACGGTCGCTGAACAGGATCTCATAGTCGATGAACCACGGCATTAGCTTCAGCAATTCACGCGATCGCGGGTGCGTTTCGCGTCCGGTGAATCCCAGATCCACCTCTCCACGCGTAATGGCGTCCAGCGAGTCATAATCCCAGTGACGCATCTTCACCGTAGCCTGCGGATAGCGCTGGTTCACCTGCTCCAGAAGGGCGTTAAAGCGGATCAGCATCAACGGTGTTTCGGCGGCCAGCACAAACGTTAGCCCGCCCGGGGAATCATGGTGGAATTTATCGAGGATCTGGTTGCCGATTTGCATCCAGTCAGCCAAATCCTGCTCGAGGCTTACCGTCAGCGGGGTCGGCAGCAGCCCCAACGGCGTTTTGACAAACAGCGGGTCGTCAAACCAGTCACGCAGCTTGGCCAGCGATTTACTCACCGCAGACGGCGTCACGTTCATCCGCTTCGCCGCTTTGGTGACGCTGCGCTCCTGCAGCAAAAGCTGCAGGCACAGCAACAGGTTAAGATCGAGACTGCTGATGGGCTTCTTCATAATGCGCCGCGGGCTGGATGACCATAAGTAAGGTAATGCACAGTATGCTACAGCCAATCAGAACCCCGATCAGCATATTCAGCGCGTTAAGCCCGATGACCGCCGCCAGCCAAATCCACAGCGACGAGCCGCAGACCTGCGCAATTCCCAGCACCGAGCTTGCCACGCCTGCCCGCAGCGAGAAGGGGCCAAGCGCCTGGCTCATCGCCACGCCAAAGCCAACCGAGAACCCGGCACAAATAAGGGTAATACCCGCCAGCATCACCGCATGCGAGCTGGTGGTTGCCAGGATCGCGCCAGCCGTGAGGAATAAAACCTGTGAGGTCAGCATCAGCGTGCGCTGGCGGAAGATATTCAGCGCAAACGGCGTCGAAAACGAAACGGCCATACTGACCATCGCGGTTAATGCCATCACCGTTGAATACTCACCGCGATCGAAGCCCATGGTCTCCATCAGTAAAACCGGGGAAACGTTTACATAGGTCAGGATCACCGCCACGCTTAACATGGTCACGGCCAGACGACTGAGGAAAAAGCGGTTAAGCAGCTTCTCGGCTGGGTGAATGGTTGCGGTATGACCGGTATTCTGCGAGCCCGGGTGGGTCTCTTTCAGCACGCCGATGGACAGGATAAACACCAGCGCGCCCATCGCCGCCATGGTCCAGAACAGGCTCTGCCACGGGAATTTCAGCATGATCAGATATCCCACGACCGGGGCCAGCACCGGGATAATGCAGGTAATACCGTTCAGCATCGAAAGCACCTTAGCGCGACGCTGGGCGCTGAGGGTGTCGCGCAAAATGGCAAACGCGACGACGTAGCAGCCACCTGCTCCAATGCCCTGAATAAACCGTCCGGCCAGGAACAGCGTGCTGTTTTGCGCCTGTGAGCAGAGAAGGGAGGCCAGGGCAAAGATGATGGCACCCGTTATTGCGACGGGCTGACGGCCTGCCTTATCCGCGATCTTCCCGGCAAAGACCATCGACGACGCCATCCCCGCAAGATAGGCCGAAAATGCGATGTGCAGCTGCGCCTCGCTGGCGCCCAGATCGCGGGCGATGTGCGGCAATCCTACCAGATACATATCAATGCCGGACGGATAAAGCAGAACTAATGCGAAACTACAAAACAGAAAACGCGCCATAAACCCCCCATAGATGCAGGCATGCAGGATAGGGGGTGAAAAGAGATTAGGCGAGTTGCCATTTGGACAATGGTGATTTCCAGGGAGGAAATCACCATTGATTAGCGGGAATTACTTACCAATACAGAAGCTCGAGAAGATCCGTCCCAGCAGATCGTCCGACGTAAACTCCCCGGTGATCTCGCTCAGATTCTGCTGCGCCAGACGCAGCTCTTCCGCCAGCAGTTCACCCGCCCACGCGCCGATCAGCTGCGCTTTACCCTGAACAAGGTGGTTCGCCGCCTCTTCCAGCGCCTGCAGGTGACGACGACGCGCCAGAAAGCCGCCTTCCATGCTGGTATCAAAGCCCATGCTCTGCTTGAGATGGTTACGCAGGTCGTCAACGCCTTCACCGGTACGCGCCGACAGGCGAATCAGTGAGTGACCATTTACATCGCTGATACCCAGCGTTTCGCCGGTGACGTCCGCTTTGTTACGCACCACGGTGATGGGCAGTTTAGCCGGCAGACGGGCGATAAAGTCTGGCCAGATCTCAGCCGGGTCAACGGCGTCGGTCGTGGTGCCGTCCACCATAAACAGCACACGGTCAGCCTGCTCGATCTCCTGCCAGGCACGTTCGATACCGATGCGCTCAACCTCGTCGCTGGCATCGCGCAGGCCGGCAGTGTCGATGATGTGCAGCGGCATCCCGTCGATGTGGATGTGCTCGCGCAGCACGTCGCGAGTGGTGCCGGCAATGTCGGTGACGATCGCCGCTTCACGGCCCGCCAGGGCGTTCAGCAGGCTCGATTTCCCGGCGTTAGGGCGTCCGGCAATCACCACCTTCATCCCTTCGCGCAGCAGGCTGCCCTGGCGCGCTTCGGCGCGAACGGCGTCGAGATCGGCCATCACCTGGTTGAGCTGCGCTTCGATTTTACCGTCAGAGAGGAAGTCGATCTCCTCATCCGGGAAGTCGATAGCCGCTTCCACGTAGATCCGCAGGTGAGTGAGTGCTTCCACAAGGTGATTTACGCGGGCGGAGAATGCCCCCTGCAGCGAGTTCAGAGCGGAGCGGGCCGCCTGTTCTGAGCTGGCGTCGATCAGGTCTGCAATCGCTTCTGCCTGCGCCAGGTCGAGCTTGTCGTTGAGGAAGGCACGCTCGGAGAACTCGCCCGGCTTCGCAATGCGCAGGCCCGGCAGGGTCAGGATACGTTTTAACAGCAGGTCGAGGATAACCGGGCCGCCGTGGCCCTGCAGCTCCAGCACGTCTTCGCCGGTGAAAGAGTTCGGGCCGGGGAACCACAGCGCAATGCCCTGGTCCAGCGGCGTGCCGTCGGTATCTTTAAACGGCAGGTAATCAGCGTAGCGCGGCTTTGGCAGTTTACCCAGCACCGCTTCGGCCACCTCGCGCGCCTTCAGGCCGGAGATACGCAGAATGCCTACACCACCGCGTCCCGGTGGGGTTGCCTGGGCGACGATAGTGTCGTTATGGCTCATGGTTGGTCTCGTTCAATACAAATAAAAAAGGCGGTCAATCGACCGCCCTTATTTTAGCGTTAACTTACCGAATCAGGACTTTTTCTTTTCGCGGCTATGCAGGCCACGTTTTTCCAGACCACGGTAAATCAGCTGCTGCTGGATGATGGTCACCAGGTTGCTGACGATATAGTACAGCACCAGACCTGACGGGAACCACAGGAAGAACACGGTGAAGATGACCGGCATAAAGGTCATGATCTTCTGCTGCATCGGGTCGGTCACGGTGGTCGGCGACATCTTCTGGATGAAGAACATCGTCACGCCCATCAGGATCGGCAGGATGTAGTACGGGTCCTGTGCGGACAGGTCATGGATCCACAGTGCGAACGGCGCGTGGCGCAGCTCAACGGAACCCATCAGCATGTAGTACAGCGCAAGGAAGATTGGCATCTGAATCAGCAGCGGGAAGCAACCACCCAGTGGGTTCACTTTCTCTGCTTTGTACAGGGCCATCATTTCCTGGCTCTGACGCTGTTTGTCATCGCCCAGACGCTCACGCATTGCCTGAATCTTCGGCTGCAGCATACGCATCTTCGCCATGGAGGTGTACTGCGCTTTAGTCAGCGGGTACATGATGCCACGAACGATGAAGGTAATAACGATGATGGAGAAGCCCCAGTTACCCAGGAAGCTGTGGATGAACTTCAGCAGCTTAAACAGCGGCTGAGAGATGAACCACAACCAACCGTAATCAACGGTCAGATCCAGGTGCGGCGCAACAGCGGCCATTTTGTCCTGAATTTCCGGGCCGACCCACAGGGTGCTTGCCATCTTACCGGTTTGACCCGGCTGAACCAGAACCGGCTGAGATTTGTAGCCGATGGCTGCAAGACCGTTGCCCAGGTTCGCGGTATAGAAGTTATTCGTACCGTCGTTGTTTGGGATCCAGGCCGTAGCGAAATACTGTTGCAGCATCGCAACCCAACCGCCTTTGGAACTAACGTTCAGGTTTTCGTTATCCGCAATGGTGTCGAATTTGTATTTCTCATACTTCGCGTCTGGCGTGGAGTACGCCGCGCCACGGAAGGTATGCAGCGCAAAGTTGCTGCTTCCGGTATCACGGTGAGACGGCAGATTGATGGACTGCTTCAGCTGGCCAAAGGTAGACAGTTCCAGCGGTTTCGCACTGGCGTTCTGTACGCTGTAGCCCACTTTCACCGCATATTCACCGCGCTTCAGGGTGAAGGTTTTAGTGAAGGTGTTGCCTGCGGCGTCGGTGTACGTCATCGGGATCGCGAGTTCGTTCTGACCATCAGCCAGCACAAAGGTGTCGCTCTCGACGTTATACAGTGGACGCGCACCGTTAGCCGGGTTATCCGGGCCATCACGACCGGTCAGGCCGCTCTGCGCCTGATAGATAAACTCAGGCGTGGTTTCCAGTAACTGGAACGGTTCGTTAGACTTCAGCTCTTTCGGGTAGGTCAACAGCAGCGCCTGCTCAATATCACCACCACGGGTGTTGATTGTCAGCTCAAGCACATCGGTCTTAACCGTAATCTGTTTCCCCTGGCCACTGGCCGGTACGCCCTGGTCGGCGGCGCTACCCGCTGCGGTGGTCGTAGTCTGCGTGGTCTGCTGCTGGGGTTGAGGATTTTTATCCTGCTCCCATGCCTGCCAGATCATGAAAGACACGAACAACAAAGCGATGATAAGAAGATTGCGTTGCGAATCCATCGTTAGTGTTCTCTGGTATCAAAGGGTCCTGGGGGGACGGGGTCGTCTCCACCTGGGTGTAAAGGGTGGCATTTTAATACGCGTTTCACCGTCAACCAACTGCCTTTTATCACTCCAAACCTGCGCAATGCCTCAATTCCGTAGCTTGAGCATGTTGGTGTGAAACGGCAGTGCGGCCCGAGTAGCGGACTAATCAGGCGTTGATAGACCCGAATGAGGGCTATCAGGACCCGTGAGCCAGGCGACAGTGGCGGCGCCATAATTTTTCCAACGCTTCCGAGAGAGCACGGTTATCGAGGTCGGCAACCCCTTTCTTCGCCACCACCACGAAATCCATTGAAGGCAGTTCGTGCTGACGTAAACGGAAGCTTTCACGCGTCAGACGTTTAATCCGATTGCGTTCATGCGCACGCTTAACATTTTTCTTGGCGACTGTGAGACCGATGCGGGGATGCCCCAGCGAATTTTGGCGGCCGAGGATGGTGATTTGCGGCGTGCCAGCCCGTAGTGGCTGCTGGAAGACGAAAGTGAAATGAGCGGGAGTTAACAAACGTAACTCCCTGGGAAATGCTAGCTTAACCACTCAGGGGTTAGCTTTATTACTTGGAAACGGTCAGACGAGCGCGGCCTTTAGCACGACGACGTGCCAGAACCTGACGACCATTTTTAGTAGCCATACGAGCACGGAAGCCGTGAGAACGGTTGCGCTTCAGTACAGACGGTTGAAAAGTGCGTTTCATGGCGATTTCTACCTAAACTTGAATAAATTCACTGACTTTTGCGTATACCCGAACGAGTTTCGAACGACTAACGCCTCAGCGTGGGTGATTAAAGAGGCCGGATTGTAATAATTGTACACTCCGGAGTCAATTCTCTTTCCTTATTTCCCGCGTATTTCCGCACGTTTTCGCGTGGAAAATGAGCAACGGACGACGCAGGAAGATGAGCATCACGCGCCGGGTCGAGGATTATACGGCCTCGCCAACAAAGCGCAAGGATCGTCCCGGATCTTCGTTAGATCATTTAAGCAATAAATTATCTGTGCTCATTAATTTTTCCAATATGCGGACTAAATCGTGGGGCACTGGCGCCAGGATCGTTTACACTTACCCGGTTCCGGATCTTCCTGTGGATAAATCGGGAAGAATCTGTGAGAAACAGAAGATCTCTGGCTCAGTTTAGGCTATGATCCGCGGTCCCGATCGGGAGCCAGCGATCCTGGCCGGGTATAACCGCAGATAGCGGTTCGCACATCACCCTCATTGGGTCATGTCGATGTGCGCCAACAATCATGAATATTCAATAGTTTTCTTTTATTGTTCGAGTGGAGTCCGCCGTGTCACTTTCGCTTTGGCAGCAGTGTCTTGCCCGATTGCAGGATGAGTTACCAGCCACAGAATTCAGTATGTGGATCCGCCCGTTGCAGGCGGAACTGAGCGATAACACGCTGGCTTTGTATGCGCCAAACCGTTTTGTGCTCGATTGGGTAAGGGACAAGTACCTTAATAACATTAATGGACTGCTGAACGATTTCTGCGGGTCAGATGCCCCGCAGCTGCGCTTTGAAGTGGGCACAAAGCCGGTCACCCAAACCGTTCGTGAAACCGTGAACGTAGCAGCACCCGCTCAGGCCGCTCCTGCTCCGGCCCCTCGCGTCGCACCCGCTCGTCAGGGCTGGGATAATGTCCCTGCACCGGCTGAGCCAACCTACCGCTCTAACGTTAACGTGAAACACACGTTCGATAACTTCGTTGAAGGTAAGTCGAACCAGCTGGCGCGCGCGGCGGCTCGTCAGGTTGCTGATAATCCCGGTGGGGCCTACAACCCGCTGTTCCTTTATGGCGGCACGGGTCTGGGTAAAACGCACCTGCTGCATGCGGTGGGTAACGGCATTATGGCCCGCAAGCCCAATGCCAAAGTAGTGTATATGCACTCCGAACGCTTCGTTCAGGACATGGTAAAAGCCCTGCAAAACAATGCGATCGAAGAGTTTAAACGCTACTATCGTTCCGTTGACGCGCTGCTCATCGATGACATCCAGTTCTTTGCGAATAAAGAACGATCGCAGGAAGAGTTTTTCCACACCTTCAATGCTCTGCTGGAAGGCAATCAGCAGATCATTTTGACTTCGGATCGTTATCCAAAAGAGATCAACGGCGTTGAAGATCGTCTGAAATCCCGCTTCGGCTGGGGCCTGACCGTGGCGATCGAGCCACCGGAGCTGGAAACCCGCGTCGCGATCCTGATGAAGAAAGCCGATGAAAACGACATTCGCCTGCCGGGCGAAGTGGCGTTCTTCATTGCCAAGCGTCTGCGCTCCAACGTGCGTGAACTGGAAGGGGCACTGAACCGCGTTATCGCCAATGCCAACTTCACCGGTCGTGCGATCACCATCGATTTTGTGCGTGAAGCGCTGCGCGATTTGCTGGCATTGCAGGAAAAACTGGTCACTATCGACAATATTCAAAAGACGGTGGCTGAGTACTACAAGATCAAAGTGGCAGATTTACTGTCTAAACGTCGTTCCCGCTCGGTGGCGCGTCCGCGTCAGATGGCGATGGCGCTGGCAAAGGAGTTAACCAACCACAGTCTGCCGGAAATCGGGGATGCGTTTGGTGGCCGTGACCATACGACCGTGCTGCACGCTTGTCGTAAGATTGAGCAGTTACGCGAAGAAAGCCACGACATAAAAGAAGATTTTTCCAATTTAATCAGAACATTATCATCGTGACGCTATGAAATTTACCGTTGAACGTGAACATTTATTAAAACCGCTGCAACAGGTGAGTGGCCCATTAGGTGGCCGCCCAACGCTGCCTATTCTCGGAAACCTGCTGCTTCAGGTCGCGGACGGTACGCTGTCGCTGACCGGTACAGATCTGGAAATGGAAATGATCGCGCGCGTTACGCTGACGCAGCCGCACGACGCGGGCGCGACCACGGTTCCGGCACGTAAATTCTTTGATATCTGCCGCGGGCTGCCGGAAGGCGCTGAAATCGCCGTGCAGCTGGAAGGCGACCGTATGCTGGTGCGCTCTGGCCGCAGCCGTTTCTCGCTCTCCACGCTGCCTGCTGCGGACTTCCCGAACCTGGACGACTGGCAGAGCGAAGTGGAATTCACCCTGCCGCAGGCGACGATGAAGCGTCTGATTGAAGCCACGCAGTTCTCCATGGCGCATCAGGACGTTCGTTACTACTTAAACGGCATGCTGTTCGAAACCGAAGGTGAAGAGCTGCGTACTGTAGCTACCGACGGCCACCGTCTGGCGGTCTGTTCCATGCCGATTGGCGACTCACTGCCAAACCATTCGGTGATCGTGCCGCGTAAAGGGGTGATTGAGCTGATGCGTATGCTCGACGGTGGCGACACGCCGCTGCGCGTGCAGATCGGCAGCAATAACATCCGCGCCCACGTGGGTGATTTTGTCTTCACCTCGAAGCTGGTTGACGGTCGTTTCCCGGATTATCGCCGCGTATTGCCGAAAAATCCGGACAAAACGCTGGAAGCAGGCTGCGATAGCCTCAAGCAGGCGTTTGCGCGTGCGGCCATTCTCTCTAACGAGAAATTCCGCGGCGTGCGCCTGTACGTGAGTGAAAACCAGATCAAAATCACCGCTAACAACCCGGAGCAGGAGGAGGCAGAAGAAATTCTGGACGTCACCTACGCCGGCGCTGAGATGGAAATCGGCTTTAACGTCAGCTACGTACTGGATGTGCTGAATGCGCTGAAATGCGAGAACGTGCGCATCCTGCTGACCGACTCCGTTTCAAGCGTACAGATTGAAGATGCCGCATCACAGTCGGCTGCCTATGTTGTTATGCCAATGAGACTGTAATGTCGCTCACCCGTCTGTTGATCCGCGACTTTCGCAATATCGAAAGCGCGGATCTCGCTTTATCCCCTGGCTTTAACTTCCTGGTTGGCGCAAACGGCAGCGGCAAAACCAGCGTGCTTGAGGCCATCTATACGCTCGGCCACGGTCGGGCGTTTCGCAGTTTGCAGATTGGTCGCGTCATTCGCCACGAGCAGGAATCCTTTGTTTTGCACGGGCGTTTGCAGGGGGCGGAGCGGGAAACTGCCATCGGCCTGACCAAAGACAAGCAGGGCGACAGCAAGGTGCGCATCGACGGCACCGACGGCCATAAAGTGGCGGAGCTGGCGCTGCTGATGCCAATGCAGCTGATTACGCCGGAGGGGTTTACTTTACTCAACGGCGGCCCCAAATACAGAAGAGCGTTCCTCGACTGGGGATGCTTTCACAACGAAGCCGGTTTCTTTAACGCCTGGAGCAACCTGAAGCGTCTGCTCAAGCAGCGTAACGCTGCACTGCGCCAGGTTACCCGTTACGCCCAGCTGCGTCCGTGGGACATGGAGTTAATTCCTCTCGCGGAACAAATCAGCAACTGGCGTGCCGAATACAGCGCAGGTATCGCCGAAGACATGGCCGACACCTGCAAACAGTTTTTACCTGAATTTTCTCTCACCTTCTCCTTCCAGCGCGGCTGGGAGAAAGAGACGGATTATGCCGAGGTGTTAGAGAGAAGCTTCGAGCGTGACCGCATGTTGACCTACACCGCGCACGGCCCGCACAAGGCGGATTTCCGCATTCGTGCCGACGGTGCACCGGTGGAAGACACGCTGTCGCGCGGGCAGCTCAAGCTCCTGATGTGTGCGCTGCGCCTGGCACAGGGAGAGTTTCTCACCCGCGAGAGCGGAAGACGCTGCCTGTACCTGATAGATGATTTTGCCTCGGAACTTGACGACGCGCGGCGCGGGCTGCTTGCCAGCCGCTTAAAAGCCACGCAGTCGCAGGTTTTCGTCAGCGCCATTAGCGCTGAACACGTTATAGACATGTCGGACGAAAATTCGAAGATGTTTACCGTGGAAAAGGGTAAAATAACGGATTAACCCAAGTTGAAATGAGCGAGAAACGTTGATGTCGAATTCTTATGACTCCTCCAGTATCAAAGTCCTGAAAGGGCTGGATGCGGTGCGTAAGCGCCCGGGTATGTATATCGGCGACACGGATGACGGCACCGGTCTGCACCACATGGTATTCGAGGTGGTAGATAACGCTATCGACGAAGCGCTCGCGGGTCACTGTAAAGACATCGTGGTCACCATCCATGCGGACAACTCCGTCTCCGTCACCGATGATGGTCGTGGCATCCCAACCGGTATTCACCCGGAAGAGGGCGTATCTGCTGCGGAAGTGATCATGACCGTCCTGCACGCAGGCGGTAAGTTTGACGATAACTCCTATAAAGTTTCCGGCGGCCTGCACGGCGTAGGCGTCTCCGTGGTTAATGCCCTGTCGCAGAAGCTGGAGCTGGTTATCCAGCGCGAAGGCAAAATTCACCGTCAGCTCTATACGCACGGCGTGCCGCAGGCACCGCTGGCCGTCACTGGCGACACCGACAAAACCGGTACCATGGTGCGTTTCTGGCCGAGCCTTGAAACCTTCACCAACGTCACCGAATTCGAGTACGACATCCTGGCGAAACGCCTGCGTGAACTGTCGTTCCTGAACTCCGGCGTCTCGATTCGCCTGCGCGACAAGCGTGATAACAAAGAAGACCACTTCCACTACGAAGGCGGTATCAAGGCGTTCGTTGAGTATCTGAACAAGAACAAAACGCCTATTCACCCGAATATCTTCTACTTCTCCACCGAAAAAGACGGTATCGGCGTGGAAGTGGCGCTGCAATGGAACGACGGTTTCCAGGAAAACATCTACTGCTTCACCAACAACATTCCGCAGCGTGACGGCGGTACGCACCTTGCAGGCTTCCGTGCGGCGATGACCCGTACCCTGAACGCCTACATGGACAAAGAAGGCTACAGCAAGAAAGCGAAAGTCAGCGCCACCGGCGATGACGCCCGTGAAGGCCTGATTGCCGTTGTCTCCGTGAAGGTGCCGGATCCGAAGTTCTCCTCACAGACCAAAGACAAGCTGGTCTCTTCCGAGGTGAAATCGGCGGTTGAACAGCAGATGAACGAACTGCTGAGCGAATATCTGCTGGAAAACCCGTCCGATGCGAAAATCGTGGTGGGTAAAATTATCGATGCGGCGCGTGCCCGTGAAGCGGCGCGTAAAGCCCGTGAAATGACCCGTCGTAAAGGCGCGCTGGACCTGGCAGGCCTGCCGGGCAAACTGGCTGACTGCCAGGAACGCGACCCGGCGCTGTCCGAACTGTACCTCGTGGAAGGGGACTCCGCGGGCGGTTCTGCGAAGCAGGGCCGTAACCGTAAGAACCAGGCGATTCTGCCGCTGAAGGGTAAAATCCTCAACGTTGAGAAAGCCCGTTTCGACAAGATGCTCTCTTCTCAGGAAGTGGCGACGCTCATCACCGCGCTGGGCTGCGGCATTGGTCGCGATGAGTACAACCCGGACAAACTGCGCTACCACAGCATCATCATCATGACCGATGCGGACGTCGACGGCTCGCACATTCGTACGCTGCTGTTGACCTTCTTCTATCGTCAGATGCCTGAAATCGTTGAACGTGGCCACGTCTACATTGCCCAGCCGCCGCTGTACAAAGTTAAGAAGGGCAAGCAGGAACAGTACATTAAAGATGACGAAGCGATGGATCAGTACCAAATCGCGATCGCCCTTGATGGCGCGACCCTGCACGCGAACTCGCACGCCCCTGCACTGGCCGGTGAGCCGCTGGAGCGTCTGGTGTCCGAGTTCAACGCGACGCAGAAAATGATTACGCGTATGGAACGCCGCTATCCGAAAACGCTGCTGAAGGAGCTGGTTTATCAGCCAACCCTGACCGAAGCCGATTTGAGCAACGAGCAGACCGTAACCCGCTGGGTGAACGCCCTGGTGACCGATCTCAACGAGAAAGAGCAGCACGGCAGCATGTGGAAATGCGATATCCAGCAGAACGCCGATAAGCAGTTCGAGCCTATTATTCGCGTGCGTACCCACGGCGTTGACACCGACTATCCGCTGGAACACGAGTTTGTGACTGGTCCGGAATACCGCCGTATCTGCACGCTCGGCGAGACGCTGCGCGGCCTGATCGAAGACGATGCGTTCATCGAACGTGGCGAACGTCGTCAGCCGGTAGCCAGCTTCGAGCAGGCGCTGGACTGGCTGGTGAAAGAGTCCCGTCGTGGCCTCGCGATCCAGCGCTATAAAGGTCTGGGCGAAATGAACCCGGAGCAGCTGTGGGAAACCACCATGGATCCGGAAAGCCGCCGCATGCTGCGCGTTACCGTTAAGGACGCGATTGCTGCTGACCAGCTGTTCACGACCCTGATGGGCGATGCGGTTGAACCACGTCGTGCCTTCATCGAAGAGAACGCCCTGAAAGCGGCAAATATCGATATTTAATCGACGTGATACCTCACGATAACTGGCCGCGCTTTTAGCGCGGCTTTTTTATGGACGCTGGAAGATCCAGTGACATCGCTGCCGGTAAACGGCTCGCCAGCGTATCTATCGCTATTCTTACCCTCAGCGGCAGATGTGGCGTCTGCTGCCACACGGCATGAACGTTGAAATGCACATCCGGTACCTGCTTTAAGAGCGGGACGAGTTTACCCTGGTGAATATCTTTGACGACCATCCAGCAGGGCAGCCATGCAATGCCGTGTCCGGCCAGCGCAGCGTCGCAGATCGCCTGCAAATCATCCATATTGAGGGACGATCGGGGTGTAAAGGTGTGCGACGTTCCTTCGTTATCCATCAGCTGCCAGGACAACACTCTGCCTGCGCTCAAATAGTTGATGGCCGTATGCTGGGATAAATCATTAACGCTTTGTGGCTGGCCTTTCTTCAGCAGATACTCCGGCGCGGCGCACAGCACCATGCGGTGTTCTCCCAGCTTTCTGGCGACCAGCACGCTGCTGTCCTGAAGCGTGCCGTTACGCACTGCCATATCAAACCCTTCCTCGACGAGATCCACCACGCGGTCGCTGAATGACATTTCCAGTTCAAGCCCGGGGTGTTCCTGCGCCAGCGCTATCAGCAGCGGGGCGACGCACTGGCGGCCAAACAGCACCGGCATGGCAACGCGCAGGCGGCCACTGACCTGCTGTTTCCCCGTTTCAAGCAGCGATTCTGCACCCCGAATCTCCTCCAGCGCGCGCAGGCAGCGTTCATAAAAAAGGGCGCCGTTATCGGTCAGACTCTGGCTGCGGGTGGTGCGCTGAAAAAGACGTACCCCCAGGCGTTGTTCAAGGCGAGCGATGCTTTTCCCCACCGCCGAGCGTGATAAATGCAGACGAATGGCGGCCTGAGCAAAACTTCCCGCCTCAACGGCGGCCACAAAAACAGGAATATCCTTCAGCGTATCGGTCATAGATTGTATCTATTTTGGCGTCAATAAAGAGAAAACTTATCGCCACTGGCGACCTTTAGTCA
This sequence comes from Enterobacter cloacae complex sp. SHL020, assembly GCF_049236945.1. NCBI lineage: Bacteria > Pseudomonadati > Pseudomonadota > Gammaproteobacteria > Enterobacterales > Enterobacteriaceae > Enterobacter > Enterobacter cloacae complex sp. SHL020. The sequence continues at coordinate 41,586 of NZ_JBMKJF010000013.1, read as the reverse complement.
ACGGTAGACTGTCAGGACTAAAGCTCATCTGATGGCAGGAGAAATAAAATGACAGAGACAATGCAACGCTGGTCCATGGACGCACTCGGGCGCGAGAATCTCAAGCTGACCCAGGCACCCGTTCCACAGCCTGGCCCGGGTGAAGTGCGCGTTAGGGTGAATGCTGTTGCGCTCAACTATCGCGATAAAATGGTTGTTGAAGGCACAATGCCGATCCCGCTTTCCTTCCCGTTTACCCCGGCGTCAGACATGGCGGGCGTGGTGGACAGCATTGGCGAAGGCGTCACGCGCTTCCAGCCCGGTGCCCGCGTCATCTCAACCTTCTTCCCGGAGTGGATCGACGGTAAGCCGCAGGCGGACGCGCGTAATTTGCCCTATAAAACGTCCGGCGGATACTTTCAGGGAATGCTGTCCGAGTATGTGATTGTGGGTGAAGACGCGCTGGCGGCCTCCCCGGAGACCCTGGATGACGCCGAGGCCAGCACCTTACCCTGCGCAGGGCTTACCGCCTGGTTTGCGCTGGTGGAACGCGGCCAGCTGCGCGCCGGGCAATCGGTGCTGGTACAGGGCACGGGCGGCGTGGCGATATTCGCCCTGCAAATTGCTAAAGCGCACGGCGCAGAAGTCATTGTCACATCCGGGAGCGATGAAAAGCTGGCGCTCGCCAAAAAACTGGGGGCCAGCCACGGCATCAACCGCCTTAAGGGCGACTGGGCTGAAAATACGCTGGCGCTCACGCAGGATCGCGGCATCGACCATATTATCGAAACCGTCGGTGGAGAGAACCTGAAGCATTCCCTGCGCGCCGTTGCCGTTCACGGACGTATCTCCGTCATTGGCGTGCTGGCCGGGACGGAGATTACGCTCTCTGCTGGCGAACTGTTGCTGAAATCCCCCGTCATTCAGGGGATTGGCGTAGGGCACCGCCGGGCGCTGGAAGATTTTGTCCGCGCTGTTGACGTCACGGGACTGAAGCCGGTGATCGAGCATCGCTACCGTTTTAACGAGCTTGAACAGGCGTTTGAACACCTCGATCGCGGCGCGTTCGGTAAAATTGTTCTCACCCGCGAGTAAGCCTTTGTTCCCCGGAGTAAACGTAAAAGGGGCATTCCTGTTGCGCAATGTAGCTCTATTTTTGTGTGCTTAATCGCGTTAGCATGAGGCAGCACTCATTTATCCCGGGGAACTCATGGCTATCAAACTCATTGCAATCGACATGGACGGCACGCTGCTGCTGCCAGACCACACCATCTCTCCAGCCGTTAAAAACGCGATCGCCGCGGCGCGCGCAAAGGGCGTGAATGTGGTCCTGACCACGGGGCGTCCGTATGCGGGCGTGCACAGCTACCTGAAAGAACTGCACATGAATCAGCCGGGCGACTACTGCATCACCTATAACGGCGCGCTGGTGCAGAAAGCCGCAGATGGCAGTACGGTTGCGCAAACCGCGCTGAGCTACGATGACTACCTGTTCCTGGAAAAACTGTCCCGTGAAGTGGGTTCCCACTTCCACGCCCTCGATCGCAATACGCTCTATACCGCCAACCGCGATATCAGCTACTACACGGTACATGAATCCTACGTTGCGACCATTCCGCTGGTGTTCTGTGAAGCGGAGAAAATGGACCCGGCGACGCAGTTCCTGAAAGTGATGATGATCGACGAGCCGGAGATCCTGGATAAAGCGATTGCGCGCATTCCGGCGGAGGTAAAAGAGAAGTACACCGTGCTGAAAAGTGCGCCGTACTTCCTCGAAATCCTCGATAAACGCGTCAATAAAGGCACCGGTGTTAAATCACTGGCCGATGCGCTGGGCATTAAACAGGAAGAGATCATGGCGCTGGGCGACCAGGAAAATGACATCGCGATGATCGAATTCGCCGGTATGGGCGTGGCGATGGATAACGCCATTCCATCCGTGAAAGAAGTGGCTAACTTCGTGACCAAATCCAACCTCGAAAACGGCGTGGCTTATGCCATTGAGAAGTTTGTGCTGAACTAAAAACCCGCTTGCGATACCCTGATGCGATAACTGCGCATCAGGGTATCCTCATGAAACAAATCACCTTCGCTTCCCGCAACCATCAGCTCACCAACATCAATACCTGGACGCCGGACAGCCAGTGGCTGGTCTACGACGTGCGCCCGTCCGGCGCGTCGTTCACCGGTGAAACCATCGAGCGGGTCAATGTCGGTACGGGCGAAGTAGAGGTGGTTTATCGCGCCACTGACGGCGCGCATGTCGGCGTGGTGACCGTTCATCCTGCAGAAGAGAAATATGTCTTTATCCACGGCCCGAAAAACCCGGATGCAGACTGGCACTACGATTTTCATCATCGTCAGGGAGTGATTGCGCAAAACGGTCAGGTGAGCAACCTGGACGCGATGGATATCACAGCGCCTTACACCGCAGGCGCGCTGCGCGGCGGCAGCCACGTCCATGTCTTCAGCCCGAACGGGCAGCTTGTCAGCTTTACCTATAACGACCATGTCCTGCACGACCACGATCCTAAACTCGATTTACGCAACGTCGGCGTGGCTGTGCCTTACGGCCCGGTGAACCCGGAGGGGAACCATCCCCGTGAATATTCGGGAACCTTCTGGAGCGTGCTGGTTAGCCGCACGACGCCCAACCCGCAGCCGGGCAGCGATGAAATCAACCGCGCTTACGAAGAGGGCTGGGTGGGCAACGACAGGCTGGCGTTTATCGGCGATACCCTCTCCGCGCAGGGCGAAAAAGTACCCGAACTGTTTATCGTCGACCTGCCGAAAGACGAGCAGGGCTGGAAGCGTGCGGGCGATGCGCCGCTACAGGGCACTACGGGGACCCTGCCAGCCCCGCCAGCAGGAGTAGAGCAGCGTCGTTTAACCTTTACGCATCAGAGGGCGTACCCGGGCCTGGTGAACGTGCCGCGTCACTGGGTTCGCAGCAACCCGCAGGGGACGCAGATTGCGTTTCTGATGCGGGATGATAACGGCATTGTGCAGCTTTGGCTGATCTCTCCTGAGGGCGGCGAGCCGCGCCAGTTGACGCGTACCGGGAGCGATATTCAGTCTGCATTTAACTGGCATCCTGCGGGCGGCAGTCTGGGGTTTGTGCTCGAAAATCGGATCGCCTGCTGCGACGCACAGACCGGAGAGGTGACGTTTTTGACGTCCGATCATGGCAACCCGCCGTCTGCTGATGCGGTCGTGTTTTCCCCTGACGGGCGCGTTATTGCGTGGATGGAGGAGACAGCCGGTTTCCGTCAGCTTTGGGCAACGGAAACCGCGCAGCGCTAGCGTAGAGGCATGTCAGCGGGCGGGATGACGGCGTTTGTTGCCAGATTCTCCTGCTCGCTTTTTTCTACCCGTGAGCGCACGGAGTTGTCCTTACGAAACACATCCCACGGCAGCAGAAGCGTATCCGCCACGGCCGTAAACGGCATATCCAGGATAACCAGGGATTTGGTGCCCCAGTTTGTATCGTCATCGGAGAGCATCGCCGCGCTGGCGCGCGTCCCCGGATATGTTCCTTCTTTACCGCCGGTGTGAGACATCACGCTCGAACACCCGCAAAGTAAAACTACCCCGCTGAACGTCGTCAGCTTTATCAGAACATTTTTCATCATCACTCAGTCATCGTTAATGGCACTGCATAGACCTGCAACTCAGGGTTATAGCGAGCCTTATCCAAAATGGATAGCCCGATAACCCCGCACTGTGGCAGCCATCGCAATTTAACCCTTTGTGCTGTTGTCCCAGTCTAAGCGAGATGCAGGAAAGTGCAAAAAAAAGTGCAGGTGTCGTTCTTGAAAAGCCCGATTGCAGACCCATTTTAAGAATGTGGCCCGATAACGAACTCGCCTGATGGGTGTTCGGGGGCGCAAAGGCCTGTCCATGGTGGAAGGCTACAATTTCTCGCTGATTTCAGGAGTTTTATTTATGCGTAACTTCGATCTTTCTCCGCTATACCGTTCTGCAATTGGTTTTGACCGCCTGTTTAACCATTTAGAAAATAACCAAAGCCAGAGCAACGGCTACCCTCCATACAATGTTGAGCTGGTTGACGAAAACCACTACCGCATCGCCATTGCCGTCGCCGGTTTTGCAGAAAACGAACTGGAGATCACCGCGCAGGACAACCTGCTGGTGGTGAAAGGTTCCCATACGGCCGAGCAGAAAGAACGTACCTACCTTTATCAGGGCATCGCCGAGCGCAACTTTGAACGCAAGTTCCAGTTAGCCGAGAACATTCACGTTAAAGGCGCGAACCTGGTCAACGGCCTGCTGTTTATCGAACTGGAACGTGTGATTCCGGAAGAGAAAAAACCGCGTCGTATCGAAATTAACTAATTACGCGGGTCGCGTGAGCGGCCCACCCAGACTTGCTTGCCGTAACGGGAGCATATGCGAATCCACCAGGATTTGCAGGAACAACTGCGCACAAAACTACACTGTGCCGAACTCGCTTCTCAGAAGGAGATTTAGTATGCGTAACTATGATTTATCCCCCCTGCTGCGTCAGTGGATTGGTTTTGACAAACTGGCTAACGCCCTGCAAAGCACCACCGAGCAACAGACGTTTCCGCCGTACAATATCGAAAAAAGCGACGATAACCACTATCGCATAACCCTTGCGCTGGCCGGTTTCCGCCAGGACGATCTGGACATCCAGCTTGAAGGCACTCGCCTGACCGTGAAAGGGGCGCCGGAAAAACAAGAGACCGAGACCAAATGGCTGCATCAGGGGCTCGTTAATCAGCCGTTTAGCCTGAGCTTTACCCTGGCAGACCATATGGAAGTGTCCGGCGCAACGTTTACCAACGGGCTGCTGCATATCGACCTGATCCGCAACGTGCCGGAAGCCATCGCGCCGCAGCGTATCGCCATTAGCGAGCGGCCTGCGTTGAATAGCTAATAGCGTGCGGGCTGATGCCCTCACCCCGACCCTCTCCCGCAGGGAGAGGGTGAAAAGATAAAGCCCTGCCCCGGCAGGGCTTTTTTGTGCGCCATCGCCCATACAACCGACCCCAGCTCTGAGAGAATCCTTAGCATAACTAAGGTTATGATAAGGAAGTGGGTCATGAGTGATATCGCGTTAACCGTCAGCGTGTTGGCCCTGGTCGCTGTTGTTGGCCTGTGGATAGGTAATATCAAAATCCGTGGCGTCGGGTTTGGGATAGGCGGGGTACTGTTTGGCGGCATTTTTGTCGGCCACTTCGCCGACAAACTCGGGCTGGTCCTCAGCGCCGAAATGCTCCACTTTACTCAGGAGTTTGGCCTGATCCTCTTCGTTTATACCATCGGTATTCAGGTGGGACCGGGCTTTTTCGCCTCACTTCGGGTCTCCGGATTACGGCTCAACCTGTTTGCCCTCGGCATTGTGGTGATGGGCGGGCTGGTCACCGCCATTCTGCACAAAATCTTCGATATCCCGCTCCCCGTGGTGCTGGGCATTTTCTCCGGGGCGGTCACCAACACGCCTGCGCTCGGTGCCGGGCAGCAAATCCTTCGCGATTTGGGCATCGAACCCGGCATCGTCGACCAGATGGGGATGAGCTACGCCATGGCCTATCCGTTTGGGATTTGCGGCATTCTGCTCTCCATGTGGCTGGTACGCGTTCTGTTTCGCATTAACGTCGACAAAGAGGCGAAGGACCACGAAACCACGCTAACCAACGGCCATATGCCGATCAAAACCATCAACATTCGGGTCGATAACCCCAACCTGAACAATATGGCGATTCAGGACGTGCCGATCCTGAACAGCGCCAATATCATCTGCTCTCGCCTCAAGCGTGACGATATGCTGATGGTGCCCGCGCCCGGCACCGTCATTCAGCAGGGCGATCTGCTGCACCTGGTCGGCCAGCCCGGAGATTTAAACAACGCGCGGCTGGTGATTGGCCAGGAAGTGGATACCTCGCTCTCAACCCGAGGCACCGACATGCGCGTGGAACGCGTTGTGGTGACTAACGAGCACGTTCTCGGCAAGAAAATACGCGATCTGCAGGTAAAAGAGCGCTACGACGTAGTGATCTCCCGCCTCAACCGTGCGGGTGTTGAACTGGTCGCCAGCCCGGAGGCCAGCCTGCAGTTCGGGGATATCCTCAACCTGGTTGGGCGCCCGTCGTCCATCGACGCCGTCGCGGATATGGTGGGTAACGCACAGCAAAAACTGCAGCAGGTGCAGATGCTGCCGGTGTTTATCGGCATCGGGCTCGGCGTGCTGCTCGGTTCTATTCCTGTGTACGTGCCGGGCTTCCCCGTGGCGCTCAAGCTGGGCCTGGCGGGCGGGCCGCTGATTATGGCGCTGATCCTCGGGCGTATCGGCTGCATCGGTAAGCTCTACTGGTTTATGCCGCCGAGCGCCAACCTGGCGCTGCGCGAGCTGGGTATCGTGCTGTTCCTGGCGGTGGTCGGCCTGAAATCCGGCGGTGATTTTGTCGATACCCTGGTCAGGGGCGAAGGGATGAGTTGGGTCGGCTACGGTATTTTCATCACGGCGATCCCGCTGTTGACGGTAGGCATACTGGCGCGGATGTTCGCCAAAATGAATTACCTGACGCTGTGCGGGATGCTGGCGGGCTCCATGACCGATCCGCCCGCGCTGGCTTTTGCCAACAACCTGCACACTACCAGCGGCGCGGCCGCGCTCTCCTATGCCACCGTCTACCCGCTGGTGATGTTCCTGCGCATCATCACCCCGCAGCTACTGGCGGTGCTGTTCTGGGGGATGAGCTAGCAGATCGTCCGGGTGGATGCGCCGCAGATGGTAGTCCACCTGGTAATCACTGGTATTTCGGAACATCACGGAATAATTGAGGAACTCGCCGCTGTCGCTGTAGGAGAGAGAGGTAATTCGCAGCAGCGGCGTCTGTTCCGGCAGGTTCATATAACCGGCCAGCGTTTTATCTGCCAGCACCGGCGTCAGGCTCTCGTAGTTGCCGCTGATAGTGATCCCGCACTCCTTCTCGATGTAATCAAACTTAGACCCCTCAAGATGCGCCAGCGAAAGATTGCGAAACAGCTTCACCGGCATAAAGCTGTCCTCCAGCATCAGCGGCTTTCCGTCCACGTAGCGCACCCGCCGGGAAAAGTAGATCCGCTCATCCACCTGAATTCGCAGCTGGCTGGCAATGGCGGGCGGGGCGGGCATCACTTCGAACTGCAGCACCTTGCTCTGCACCTCTTTTCCCTGCTGACGCAGCACCTCCACCAGCCCGGTTAGATTGGTGGTTTCGTGGTGAACGTCTTTGCGTGAGACAAACGTTCCGCTGCCGTGCCGTCGCTCAACCAGCCCCCAGCTCACCAGCAGATCCAGCGCCTTGCGGATGGTCATTCGCGCCACGCCGAACTCCTGCGCCAGCGTTTTTTCGCCGGGTAGCGGGCTGCCGATGTTGTAGTCCGACGAATTCAGCCGCAGCCGCAATCTGTCAGCAATAGATTTGTAGATCACCAGTAGACCTCTCTGCCCTTATCAGGGCGTGGATTGTGTCCTGACATGTCCATATTTACGCCAAAAAGTAGACCTGATTGGTCAAAATAAAACCATGAATGCGATCACGAATCGCAGCGGCACGCCATGTTCGCGCATCAGTAAGTTCTTATGCTCAGCTCAGGCCAGCAAAAAACCATAAAGGCCTCTACCCCTACAGGTTGTTTCATGAGGATTTAAAAATGCTCAGTCAAATACAACGTTTTGGCGGTGCCATGTTTACCCCGGTGTTGCTGTTTCCGTTCGCCGGGATCGTGGTGGGAATCGCCATCATGCTTCGCAACCCGCTGTTTGTCGGCGAAGCCTTAACGGCCCCCGATCATCTTTTCGCGCAGATTGTGCACATCATTGAAGAGGGCGGCTGGGCGGTGTTTCGCAATATGCCGCTGATTTTTGCCGTTGGCTTACCGATTGGCCTGGCGAAGCAGGCGCAGGGCCGCGCCTGTCTGGCGGTGCTGATTAGCTTCCTGACCTGGAACTACTTCATTAACGCGATGGGGATGACCTGGGGCCACTTCTTCGGCGTCGACTTCTCCGCCGAACCGACGGCCGGAAGCGGGCTGGCGATGATTGCCGGGATCAAAACGCTCGATACCAGCATCATCGGTGCCATTGTGATCTCAGGCATCGTCACCGCCATCCACAACCGCTACTTCGACAAGCCGCTGCCGGTCTTTCTGGGGATTTTCCAGGGCAGCTCGTTTGTCGTTATCCTCGCGTTCTTCGTCATGATCCCCTGCGCCTGGCTGACGCTGCTGGGCTGGCCGAAAGTACAGATGGGTATCGAGTCTCTGCAGGCGTTCCTGCGCTCCGCCGGTGCGCTGGGCGTGTGGGTGTATACCTTCCTGGAACGCATTCTGATCCCAACCGGATTGCACCACTTCGTCTACGGTCCGTTCATCTTCGGCCCGGCGGCGGTGGAAGGCGGGATTCAGGTCTACTGGGCGCAGCACCTGCAGGCGTTCAGCCAGAGCACCCTGCCGCTGAAAACCCTCTTCCCGGAAGGCGGATTCGCGCTTCACGGCAACTCAAAAGTGTTTGGCTCGGTGGGGATTGCATTCGCTATCTGGTACACCGCGTCGCCAGAAAACCGCGTCAAGGTGGCGGGGCTGCTGGTCCCGGCCACGCTCACCGCCGTGCTGGTGGGCATCACTGAACCGCTTGAGTTCACGTTCCTGTTTATCTCGCCGCTGCTGTTTGCCGTGCACGCGGTGCTGGCAGCCACCATGGCAACGGTGATGTATACCTTCGGCGTGGTCGGGAATATGGGCGGCGGCCTGCTGGACCAGTTCCTGCCGCAAAACTGGATCCCAATGTTCCATAACCATGCCTCGACGGTATTCACCCAGATCGGTATCGGCGTCTGCTTCACCGGCATCTACTTCGTGGTCTTCAAAACGCTGATCGAACGCCTGAACCTGAAAACGCCGGGCCGGGAAGAGAGCGAAATCAAACTCTACAGCAAGGCCGACTATAAGGCGGCGCGCGGGCAAACCACCGCCCCGGCGGCGGCCAGCCAGCAGGTTGGGCAGGCAGCCGGATTCCTGCAGGCGCTCGGCGGCGCGGCCAACATCGAAAGCATCAACAACTGCGCCACCCGCCTGCGCATTGCGCTGGTGGATATGGCGAAAACGCAAAGCGATGACGTCTTCAAAGCCCTCGGCGCCCACGGCGTGGTGCGACGCGGCAACGGCATTCAGGTGATTGTCGGCCTGCACGTTCCTCAGGTGCGCGACCAGCTTGAATCGCTGATGAAAACCCCTTTATCGAATGAACAAACCACCCTGACAGAGGCTATATCATGAAAAAATTCTCAGTTGTCATTGCAGGCGGCGGCAGCACCTTTACGCCTGGTATCGTCCTGATGCTGTTAGCCAACCGTAACCGTTTCCCGCTGCGCGCGCTGAAGTTCTATGACAATGACGGCGCGCGTCAGGAGACCATCGCCGAAGCGTGCAAAATCATCCTTAAGGAACAAGCCCCGGAGATTGAGTTCAGCTACACCACCGATCCGAAAGCGGCGTTTACCGATGTGGATTTCGTGATGGCGCATATCCGCGTGGGCAAATACCCGATGCGCGAAAAAGATGAAAAAATCCCGCTGCGCCACGGCGTGCTGGGCCAGGAAACCTGCGGCCCGGGCGGCATCTCCTACGGCATGCGCTCTATCGGCGGCGTGCTGGAGCTGGTGGATTATATGGAGCAGTACTCGCCGAACGCGTGGATGCTGAACTACTCCAACCCGGCGGCGATTGTTGCGGAAGCCACGCGTCGCCTGCGCCCGAACGCCAAAATCCTCAACATCTGCGATATGCCGATCGGCATTGAAGGGCGCATGGCGCAGATTGTCGGCCTGAAAAACCGCAAAGAGATGCGCGTGCGCTACTACGGCCTGAACCACTTCGGCTGGTGGACGTCTATTGAAGATCTGAACGGCAACGATCTGATGCCGAAACTGCGCGAATACGTCGCTAAAAACGGCTATGTTCCGCCTTCGGAAGATGCGCACACCGAAGCGAGCTGGAACGATACCTTTGCCAAAGCAAAAGACGTGCAGGCGCTGGATCCGGATACCATGCCGAACACCTACCTGAAGTATTACCTGTTCCCGGACTACGTGGTCGCGCACTCCAACCCGGAACGCACCCGCGCCAATGAGGTCATGGATCATCGTGAGAAGCACGTGTTCAGTTCCTGCCGGGCGATTATCGAAGCCGGTCACTCCTCCGCCGGCGAGCTGGAAATTGACGAACATGCGTCGTACATCGTCGATCTGGCGACGGCAATTGCTTTTAACACCCAGGAGCGAATGCTGCTGATTGTGCCAAACAACGGGGCCATCCATAACTTTGATGCCGACGCGATGGTGGAGATTCCGTGCCTGGTAGGCCATAACGGGCCGGAGCCGCTTACGGTGGGCGATATTCCACACTTCCAGAAAGGGCTTATGAGCCAGCAGGTGGCGGTGGAAAAACTGGTGGTGGATGCCTGGGAGCAGCGCTCATACCAGAAACTCTGGCAGGCGATCACCCTGTCGAAAACCGTGCCGAGCGCGTCCGTCGCGAAAGCGATTCTCGATGACCTGATCGCGGCCAATAAGGACTACTGGCCAGAGCTGCACTAATCGTCCTGACCGGCATCGCCCGATGCCGGTCTCCTTGTCCTTATCGATTTACGCTATGCTGAAGCCTGCCCGAAGCACGACAAGGAACCTTCATGAAAATTTCCCGCCTCGGCGAAGCGCCGGACTACCGCTTCTCTCTGGCCAATGAACGCACGTTTTTAGCGTGGATCCGCACCGCGCTGGGCTTTCTTGCCGCAGGGGTGGGTCTCGATCAGCTTGCGCCCGATTTCGCCACGCCGCTGATTCGCGAAGTGCTGGCGCTGCTGCTGTGCCTGTTCGCAGGCGTGCTGGCGATTTACGGCTACCTGCGCTGGCTGCGCAATGAGAAGGCGATGCGTCTGAAGCAGGATCTGCCCTATACGCGCGGGCTGCTGATCATCAGCACGATTCTGCTGACGGTGGCGGGCGTGGTGATGGTGCTGGTGTTCTATGGCGGATAGCCGCAAAGCGCGGCGCGAAGCGGACCCCGGCCTACAGCCGGAGCGGACGTCGCTGGCCTGGCTGCGCACGCTGCTGGGGTATGGCGCGCTGATTGCCCTGGCGATTAAGCACAACTGGCACCGCACAGGGGTGCCATTCTGGATTTCTATTGTTGTGCTGGCGCTGGTGGCCATCATTTTATGGCGCTATACCCGCAGCCGTAACCTGATGGACGTGGCGCAGAATGATTTTGTACAGCCGAAGGCGGTGCGGGATAAATTCCTGATCGCCCTGGCTGTGCTGTTGCTGTCGCTGCTGTTTGCGGTAACCCATATTCAGCAAATTTTGAGCCTGTAAGCCCGGTGGCGGCTACGCTTTACCGGGCCTGCAACTGCCACGAACCGTAGGCCGGGTAAGGCGCAGCCGCCACCCGGCATAATTACTTCCCTTTCGCCAGATACTTCGCCATCTCGTCTTCCGGCACCATACCGCCGCCGGTCGCCCACACCAGGTGGGTAACGCTGGCATCTGAAGGCACGCGCACCGGCCCGGCCATGCCCGCCAGCGCGGACGGCTCCAGACGGATCCCTTCCTCCTGCGCCAGCCAGCCGAGCATGTCGTACATGCTCTGATCGGAGAGCGTATAGAACCCGTCAAGCAGACGCTCCATCGCACGGCCCACGAAGCCCGACGCGCGTCCTACCGCCAGACCGTCCGCCGCCGTCACGTTATCAATGCCCAGATCCTGCACCGCGATTTCATCGTGCAAGCCGGTGTAGACGCCGAGCAGCATGCACGGGGAGTGCGTTGGCTCCGCGAAGAAGCAGTGGACGTTATCGCCAAAGGCCAGCTTCAGGCCAAACGCCACGCCGCCAGGGCCGCCGCCGACGCCGCACGGCAGGTAGACGTGCAGGGGATGATCCGCATCCACCACGCGGCCCTGTTCGGCAAACTGCGCCTTCAGGCGCTCGCCCGCCACCGCATAGCCCAGGAATAAGGTGCGGGAATTTTCATCGTCAATGAAGAAACAGTTCGGATCGCTTTCCGCCGCTTTTCGTCCCTGCTCTACCGCCACGCCGTAATCCTGCTCATATTCCACGACGATCACGCCGTGGCTGCGCAGTTTGGCTTTCTTCCACTCGCGGGCGTCGGCAGACATATGTACCGTCACCTTAAAGCCGATGCGAGCGCTCATAATGCCGATGGACATCCCGAGGTTGCCGGTTGAGCCTACCGCAATGCTGTACTGGCTGAAGAAGTCCTTAAAGCGCGGCTCCAGCAGAATGCTGTAGTCGTCTTCAACGCTCAGCAACCCGGCTTCCAGCGCCAGTTTTTCCGCATGGGTTAGTACCTCATAGATGCCGCCGCGCGCTTTAATCGAGCCGGAAATCGGCAGATGGCTGTCTTTTTTCAGCAGCAGCGTGCCGGGAATAGGCTTACCGGTTTCTCTCTCCAGCCGCTTTTGCATCGCCGGGATGGCAACCAGTTCGGATTCGATAATCCCGCCCGTTGTCGCCGTTTCCGGGAAGGCTTTCGCCAGATACGGCGCGAAGCGTTTCAGGCGCGCGTGCGCGTCGTCCACATCGGCTTTGGTCAGCCCGACATACGGCAGCCCTTCCGCCAGCGTCGTGGTGCGCGGGTTAAGCCAGGTGGTTTCTTTCAGGGCAATCAGATCCTCAACCAGAGGAAACTGTGCGGTTAAAGTAGTGATAGTTGCGTTTTCCATAATACGTCTCTTCGCGCTCAGATAATGAAGGAAAGCAGGAATGTGCCGCCAAGTGCAAGCACCGAGGCGATAAACGTCGCCGTCGTATAGTATTTGAAGGTCTCATTCAGGGTCGCGCCGCAGTATTGCTTCACCAGCCAGAAGAGGGAATCGGTCACGATCGTGCAGCCAATGGCGCCGGAACCGATGGCAATGGTGATGATCTCCGGGCTCACGTTCGGATAGAGCGGCAGCATCGGCGCGACGATCGCCGTGGCGCCCATCATCGCCACCGTCGCGGAGCCTACGGCGGCATGCAGCACCAGCGCCACCAGCCAGGCGAGCAGGATAGGGTGCATGTGCAGGTTCGATAGAATATGCGCCAGCGAGTGATCGCCAGCGGCATAGCATGGCGGAACGGGGGCCACGGTGACAACTCGGCAGCCCGGCATTGCCCGTTCCACGGTATATAAAATTCTTGAGGAAGGGAAGTCCGCTTAGAACATCAGAAAGTCGCCATTAAATTTTGGTTAAGAGCTACCGTCTGGTTACTATAGACACTTAACCCACATGGAAAATAGGGATTTTATATGGAACAGCAATATACTAACGAACTGAATCCGGAATTAGCCGCCTCACTGGCACGTCTGCCTTTCTCGGCGGAGAAAAAGGCCGGGATGTCTGACGGTGCCCGTCAGACTGTCGAAGAGCAGGAGGCTTTCATGCGTGAACATCCGTTGATGGCGATTTACCGGATCGCGGTTGATGGGGCGCTAACCCAGCGCGGTGGGATGGTTCGAGCGGCGTGGAATGGCGCTGAAATCGAGCTTGATGGCGGGTTGAAGGTCAATATTGCGCTGGTCGGGGATGAGGTGGTTTACCCTGACGGAACCACTGCCCGTATTGTTACCGGCAGCGGGTCGAAATTTCAGAAAATCGGGCAGAGTATCGCGCTGGTCGGCAGCAGGCTGAGCAACGGTGATGTGATTATCAGCACCCCACAGGAGGGATGTACGCTGAATGAGCTGAAAGGTTTGCCGATGGATGCTGATTTTTTACCGGCAGAGGGCTGAATTATGTCCATCATGAGAGGGTGTAGCGTTCACGGCAAGAATGTCGGATTACACGGAGATAAAACCTCTTCGGGGGCTCAATGTATCGCGGCCCGGCCCGGTATGTCGGTCATGGGGTTGCTAAAACTCTATATCGGCGACAAGACCACCCCCTGCCCGAAATGTGGGAAAGTGGGGATCATTGTGGATGGCGATCACCGGTGCTCAAACAGTGTCGCTGTTGCGGTGGACGGCGCGGAGATCCGTTGCGGGTGTCCGCAGGGGACCAATTTTCTGATTGCACCGGGTACGATCCCGCAGCTGTCAGCGGCAAGCGCCAGGATGGCACCGGTTGCAGCCCCGGAGCCGGAACAGCACGCACAGGCGGCGAAAAAGCCCCGCCCTGAACCTCTTCCGTTGCCGGCGCGGATTTACCAGACAGTGCGGCAGATGGATGATTACCGGGCTAAAGACATGCGCTATGGCGATCTGGACACGCTGGCACTGCGTAATCAGTTTTATATCGACGTGGACAATGTGTCCGCGAAGGTGAACCCCAGAACGCTGAAACTGCAGTCGACAGCGAGCACCGCCACCCAGTATTCCCCTTATGCCATGCAGGATCTTGAACAGCAGCAGCAGCCGTCCGTCAGCAGGGATGAGGCGACGCGCCTGATGTTTGATGAGTTTCGGGAGCTGGCGAAGCTGTACTCCTTCCACGGTCCGTACAAGAGCATCATCGCCGAGATGATTACGCATATGCAGGAGAACTACGGCACGCCGTACAGCAGCCCGTTGTTGGATCAGGCACTGAAAGAGCAGATCCTGAATGACCATTCAGATAAAAGCTCGTTGTTGAAAATAAAAAAAGCCATGAAGTCTGCCATTGATTATGAATATGGATTTATCCCTTTATCTAGGGAGAACGTTTTTTATAGAGAAATCAGTGAGGCAATACTTCCTAAGTTTGATCGTAAGATAGATAGCACCAATGGGCTGGTTATCACTGTACATGATACCTGGTCGACACATATCACGCTCGTATCACTGCAGGTTAGCGGTAACAGTTACAGGGCAATGGTTCATTACCGGGTTCAGGATCACTTTGGTCTTGATGACGATGATGTTCTTAACCCAGTGTACCGTGAGTTCCGAATTTTCCGCCTGTGGTTCGCACTCCAACGCTGGGATCAATACGGGTATAAGCCATTTATCACTGAGATGAATGCCACCGTGGAGATAACGGGAGATGTGGAGTGAATAAGCGACAGATCGGCGGTGCGATTGTAGTGGCTGTCTGCGGCTATGTACTCTGGCAGTTTCTTACGCCGGTTGAAATATCTGCTGTTCATGGGGAGAACGTGTGCAGCAAAATGTATGACTGCCATGGAGATATTTTGCTGGTCAAACATTTTCCATATCTGAAAAGCCGTCAGATCGCTTGGTGGGAAGCTAATAAGACCATGATTCAGGGAAAGTACGGTATTCCGCATAAAAATGATGATGGTTATTACAATGTAACCATTATGGACTTTGGCGATGGGTATCGGATCGACCACGATACAGATCAAGACTCTGACCTGCTTTGTTTTTATGAAATGTCTGTAGATGCGCGGTGTATAGAGAAAAAAACTCTTATGTCCGTAGGAAGTGCCCCCAATGCTGCGCTGTATTACGATTAGATATTAAACAACCACGTCGGCGTCGCGATGGGCAGAAAGCGGCTGGTGCAGAAACGGCTTGAGCGGGGCGAGCTTATCGCCCCGTTTGGTGAAAAAACTCTGAAATGCCATCAGCACTACTATATTTCGACGCTCTCTGGCCGACAGTGGCCGAAAATAGACGCCTTTATCGGCTGGCTGAGAGAACTGGCAGGTTGAAGAATTATTACGCTTTCGCTCTACACGAAATGTGAAAAAGCGTGCTAAATACAGGTAATGCTTTCGATTTATCCAGGGTAAACCGTGTTAAAGCCTTTTATTGCCTCTGCATTATTGATCTCTTCCGGTTGGGCGATGGCCGCTGAGCCGCCGCTGACGGCTGACCGTTATGCGCAGCAGCTGGGCGTCGGGATGGATGTGGACTGGGCGCGCACCGAGCGCGGCATACGCGAATTCGACCCGCTTGTAGTACGCGATTTTCGTGCAAAAGGCATTACCCACGTGCGCATTCGTGTAGCCGATGAGCCGACGGAAGCGCGGCTGATCCACCTGCGCAAGCTGGTGGAAGCCTGCGAGCAGTATGGCGTGATCCCGATAGTCGCTTATCAGGCTGATGAATATAAAAACGACCCGAAAGCCGATAACGAAAAAGAGACGATCAACTGGTGGATTGCCGTTGCGCACTATTTCGGTCAGAGCTACCCGCTGCTGGGTTTTGATCTCATTTATGAGCCAGCCGACAAGCTTAACCACAACCTCGCGTCGCTAAACCGTGTCTATGAAAAAACCATTAAAGCGATCCACGACATTGACCCGCAGCGCATGATCTTCATTGCGCCGCGCCTGCGCGCCGCGCCGGAGGATCTATCCAGCCTGAAGTTGCCCGCGCACAGCCAAAACTACCTGCTGGCGGAGTGGCATATTTTCCCGTGGGGGCCGCTGAAGAATGGCGGCAAATACCCGTGGACGTCCGGCACGGCGGCGGAGAAAGCGGCTATCCATAACCGCATCAACGCCGCGCTGCACTGGCAGCAAAAAACCGGACACGTTAGCTGGGTCGGGGGCTGGGGCGTGGGGGAGTCAAGCCGCTTCACGCCAACCGCTTCGCAAATAGCGTTCGCCACCTTTATGGCCTGCGAGCTGCAAAAGGCGAAAATCCCGTATGCGCTTAACGCAGATTTCCAGTTTTACGACGGGGAAGAGGGCGCCTGGCGGCCTGCGCCGGAGCCGTTATTGCAGGCGATGATTGCGCCCGTATGTGAAAAGCCCGGCGAGAAGCCGGGCCATCATGCGGTTAAACCGGCTGCTCGTGATGCGGAACACGCGACGCCAGCGGTAGCCAGCACAGTAAAATCAGCAGCCCCATCAGCGTCATCAGCAGGCCCAAACTAGCCTGCCCGGTCTGCGGCATCATCGCCGATAGCCAGGCCAGCGCGCCGGAGCCGATATTCTGCAAACCGCCCACCAGTGCGCCAGCCGTACCAGCGAGGAACGGGAACGGCTCCATCGCGCCGCTGGTCGCCAGCGGGAACAGCATCCCCGCGCCGAAGAAGAACAGCGCAGCCGGGATGAGCAGCGTCCAGACCGTCATCACGCCAAACAGCCCTGGGATCCACATCATCAGACCCGCCAGCAGACAGCTGATCACCGACTGCCACATCAGGGTGGAGAATCGTTTGTTCTGGCGTCCGGCAAACCACGCGCCGAAGAACGCCGCCGGGATCGGCAGAATAAACAGAATACTCACGACCATGCTGCTCAGGCCCAGCCCCGCGCCCAGCAGCACGCCGGAACAGGCTTCAAATACCGCGATGCCCGCCAGGCCGCCGATCAGCATCAGCAGGTAGCAGGTAAACGACCCGTTGCCGAACAGCGTTTTATAGCTGGTGATAAGCTTCGTGCGCGGCGCGTCCTGCGGGCGCGTCTCCGGCATCCAGCGCGCCATGCTGAAGGTGACAATCACGCACAGCACCAGCAGGAAGGCGTAGCAGGCTCGCCAGGACCACATTGTGTCCAGCAGGCCGCCAATCAGCGGGGCGAGAAGCGGGCTGACCAGAATACCCATATTCAACAGGCTGTTGGCATGACGGAGCTGGGTGCCCTGATACATATCGCGCGGTAAGGTTCGCGCCATCACCCCACCGACGCCGGTCCCGACGCCCTGCAGGGCGCTGGCGGCAATCAGTACGGTCAGGCTGTGCGTGGTAATGGCAATCACTGTCGCCACCATGAAAATGCTCATGCCCACCAGGATCACCGGGCGACGCCCGACGCGGTCAGAGAGCGGGCCGTAAAAGAGCTGCGAAACGCCATAGGTCAGCAGATAGGCTGCCATCACGCTCTGTACTGCGCCCTCGCGGACGTTCAATTCCTTTGCCATGTCGGCAATCGCCGGAATGTAGATGGTTTGTGCCATCTGACCGACGGCCACCAGTAACACCAGCATCAACAATAAGTTAACGTTCCTTTGTTTTTTCATGTCGCTGAATACTTTTGCCAAAAGAGAAAAATGAAGAATAAGTGACTGCGCATTCCCATAAATGCGCGAGGAATCTACCACAGAGAGATGACAATTTAAGCATTGTCGTGGTGAATGAAAAAACCGGGAAAGGCAGGATTTGTAAACAAGAACGGCAACTAATGTTGCCAGTGATTTACGCCATGCGCAGCAGAATGGCACCGCCGGCAATACCCAGCGCCGCCGCGATGCGCAGGCCCGCAACCTTCTCTTTTAAAAGGACAAACGCGATAAGCGCCCCAAAGAGAATCGAGGTTTCACGCAGCGCCGCGACCACCGCCAGCGGTGCCTGCGTCATGGCCCAAAGCGCCAGACCGTAAGAGCCCATGGTGCCAACGCCGCCGAGTAACCCCTTTTTCCAGTGCAGGCGCAGGTAGCCGGACGCCTCGCGCCGACGCGCCACCATCGCCCAACTCAACAGGCAGAAGCCGTTCATAAAGAAGGTCCACAGCGTGTAGCCCAGCGCGGTGTCCGACAGCCGCACGCCGGTGCCGTCCACCAGCGTATACCCGGCAATGAAGCAGGCGTTCAGGAGCGCCAGCCAGATCCCTTTGCGTGACTGCGTGCGGCCATGCATCGCCATCGCCAGAATCGAAAGGCAAATTACTCCGATGCCGGACCAGGCGAGCCAGGAGAGACGATCCCCGAGCGCCAGCACGCCGATCAGCGCCACCAGCAGCGGGGCGGTGCCGCGCATCAGCGGATAGGTCTGGCTCATATCGGAGACCTGATAGGTCTTCGCTACCAGCACGGTGTAGACCACCTGTAAGGCACAGGAGACGATCAAAAACGGCCAGCTTGCAGCAGATGGCTGTGGGGAAAACGGCAGTAAGACCAGAGCGATAAGCGTGGCGGACCCGCTGACGCTTATGGCGGAATAGAGCTTGTCCGTTCCGGCCTTAACGATGGCGTTCCAGCTGGCATGCAGCAGCGCGGCGAAGAGCAAAATGCAGAAAACGGTGGTGGTCATGGCGTATCGGGTGATGAATTGTCACTCAACTGTAACATTCACACCCTGATGCTGCCAGCCGGTTACACGGCACAAAACAGGCGGTGCGTCACCCGCGGCTCGTCCGAGACCAGCGTAAAACCCGCTTGATGATAAAATCCGTACGCGCTGTCCGGCGCGTGGGTATTCAGGAAATCAAACCAGATGCTGGCATTGGCCATCACCACGGTTAAAAGCTGTTTGCCAATGCCCAGCCCGCGGCACTTCTCGCTGACGTAGAGATGGCGAATACGTCCGGCGCGCGGCTGCTGGCTGAACGGATCGCGGTTGAGGCCGCATACGCCGACCAGCCTGCCGTTGAGAAACGCGCCCAGCAGCTTTTCTCCCGGCGCGTTAAAGCGGTTCTCGCCGCGCTGCCAGTTCTCTTCAAGCCTGCGCAGCATGTTGAAATTCAGTGCGATACTTTCAGCCTTCAGGGCGATATACCCCGGTTCATCCGGTGTGACAGGCTCAATTAACAGACGCGACATAGCATTCCCTCGTTATTAAAGAGGGGCGGTTGCCCGCCCCTCTCAGGTGCGACTTGAACCTGAATTACCGAAGGAATTTCAGGACAGCATCAAGCAGTTGCAGTACAGCAACAATGAGTTTGAGGATAAGTATCACCATATCCACTACGCTCATACGCGTCTCCTTTTGGTTAAAAGGAGCACGATGCTGGCGTACCTTTCCGCCGCCTGTTGCCAGCACCTGGATTGACGTAACACAGTGTGCTCACTTCAGGGGTTAAGGCACTGACGGCACCACCCGTTTCAGCCAGGACTTCGTTGCGCCGGTAAAACTGCGGCCCCCTCGCTCACTGCGAACACCCTCAGTATAGATAAATACTGTATGCATGAACAGTATTTTTTGGACAAAATCAGGAAGGCGATCCATACTCAAAAGCGTCAAAATCCGTGCCTGAATTGCGCGTTCGTCTTCGATCGCGTATACTTTTTGCGTTGACGTAACACAGTGTGTTCTGCGACGACCAACCGCAAAACCCTGATAAAAACCTCGCTTAGGCGGGGTTTTTTGTTTTCATCACCCAACAAACGAAACGTGATCCCTGACGCATTTTTGTGCAGATGAAAATATTTCCATTGTCACGCCCGAAAACCTGTGTTTGTATAAATTCCATCAATGATTCCAAACACAGGTCCCCAATGACTTCATCCATCTTCACTTCGACCCTACTAAAAACTGCGCAACCAGCCGCAGTGGTCGTCGTGCGTGTGGTGGTGGTCGTCGGCAATGCGCCGTAGGGACTGGATCAACACACGAATCCAAAACCCCGCCGGCGCAAACCGGGCGGGGTTTTTCGTTTAAGAGCCTCCCCGGAACGTCGGCCCAGAAGAAAAGGACTGGAGCATGGCAATTTCGGGCACAACATCCACAAAGAGGCGTTTTACTGGCGCGCAGCTGATCGTTCATTTGCTGGAACGACAGGGCATCACTACCGTTGCGGGTATCCCGGGCGGCACGGTGCTGCCGCTGTACGATGCGTTGAGCCAAAGCACGCAGATCCGCCACGTGCTGGCGCGCCACGAGCAGGGGGCAGGCTTTATCGCTCAGGGCATGGCGCGTACGCAGGGCAAACCGGCGGTCTGCATGGCCTGCAGCGGTCCGGGGGCGACCAACCTGGTCACCGCCATCGCCGACGCGCGCCTCGACTCCATTCCGCTGATCTGCATTACCGGCCAGGTACCGTCCTCGATGATCGGCACCGATGCGTTCCAGGAAGTGGACACCTACGGCATCTCTATCCCCATCACCAAACATAACTATTTAGTTCGCGATATCAGCGAGCTTCCTCAGGTTATCAGCGATGCGTTTCGCATTGCGCAGTCTGGCCGCCCGGGCCCGGTGTGGATAGACATTCCTAAGGATGTCCAGACCGCAGAGATCGAGATCGACGTTCTGCCGGAGCCGGGCGAGCGTGCCCCCGCGCCGGAATTCAGCGCTGAGAGCGTGCGCGACGCCGCCGCCATGATTAACGCCGCCAAACGCCCGGTGCTTTATCTGGGCGGCGGGGCGATTAACGCTGCGGATGAAATCCGCCAGTTTGCGGAAAAAGCCAACCTGCCCACTACCATGACCCTGATGGCGCTGGGCATGCTGCCTAAGGCGCACCCATTGTCATTAGGTATGCTGGGCATGCACGGCGCGCGCAGCACCAACTACATCCTGCAAGAGGCGGATTTGCTGATTGTTATGGGCGCGCGTTTTGATGACCGGGCGATCGGCAAAACCGAGCAGTTCTGCCCGAACGCCAAAATCATTCACGTGGATATCGACCGCGCCGAACTGGGTAAAATCAAGCAGCCGCACGTGGCGATTCAGGGCGACGTGGCCGAGGTGCTGGCACAGCTGATCCCGCAGACGGACGCAGCCGAGCGCGCGGACTGGCGTCAGCTGGTGACCGATCTGCAGCGTGAGTTCCCGGGCGCCATCCCAACCGAAGGCGACCCGCTGAGCCATTACGGCTTGATCAACGCCGTGGCCGCCTGCGTGGACGACAGCGCAATCATCACCACCGACGTGGGCCAGCATCAGATGTGGACCGCCCAGGCCTACCCGCTGAACCGTCCGCGCCAGTGGCTGACCTCCGGCGGCCTCGGCACTATGGGCTTTGGTCTGCCCGCAGCAGTCGGTGCGGCGCTCGCCAACCCGGACCGCAAGGTCATCTGCTTCTCCGGCGACGGCAGCCTGATGATGAACATTCAGGAAATGGCGACCGCGGCCGAAAACCAGTTAGACGTGAAAATCATCCTGATGAACAACGAGGCGCTGGGGCTGGTACACCAGCAGCAGAGCCTGTTCTACAAGCAGGGCGTGTTTGCCGCGACCTATCCGGGGATGATTAACTTTATGCAGATTGCCGCCGGCTTTGGCCTGCACACCTGCGATCTGAACGCCGAAGGGGATGCCCATGCGGCGCTGCAGGCGGCGATTTCTCGCCCCGGCCCTGCGCTGATCCACGTGCGTATCGACCCTGAACAAAAAGTGTATCCGATGGTGCCGCCGGGTGCGGCAAATACTGAGATGGTGGGAGAATAAGCCATGCAGAAACAACATGATAACGTCATTCTGGAACTCACCGTCCGCAACCACCCTGGCGTCATGACCCACGTCTGCGGGCTGTTTGCCCGCCGGGCGTTTAACGTGGAAGGCATTCTCTGTCTGCCGATTCAGGGCAGCGAGCACAGCCGCATCTGGCTACTGGTTAATGATGACCAGCGTCTGGAGCAAATGATGGCCCAGATCGACAAGCTGGAAGACGTCACCAAAGTGGCTCGCAACCAGTCCGATCCCACCATGTTTAACAAAATTGCGGTGTTCTTCGAATAAATCGCTCATTGCTTGAACACCCGCGCGCTTATCGTTAAGGTAGGCGCGTTTTTTTATCCGCCCGCCAGGAATGCGCCATGACCACCATCGCCCTTATCGACGACCATCTTATCGTCCGCTCCGGATTTGCCCAGCTTCTGAATCTCGAAGCGGATTTTCAGGTTGTGGCCGAGTTTGGCTCCGGTCGCGAGGCGCTGGCGGGCCTGCCGGGGCGTGGGGTGCAGGTCTGTATCTGCGACATCTCGATGCCGGATCTTTCCGGACTGGAGCTGTTAAGCCAGCTGCCGAAAGGGATGGCGACGATCATGCTCTCGGTCCACGACAGCCCGGCGCTGGTCGAGCAGGCGCTCAACGCGGGAGCGCGCGGCTTTCTCTCCAAGCGCTGTAGCCCCGACGAACTGATCGCCGCCGTGCGTACGGTCTCCACCGGCGGCTGCTATTTAACGCCGGATATCGCCATCAAGCTGGCGGCCGGACGGCAGGATCCGCTCACCCGGCGCGAGCGTCAGGTGGCTGAGAAGCTCGCGCAGGGAATGTCGGTAAAAGAGATTGCCGCCGAGCTGGATCTGTCCCCGAAAACCGTGCACGTTCACCGCGCCAACCTGATGGAAAAGCTCAACGTCAGCAACGACGTCGAGCTGGCGCGCCGCATGTTTGACAGCTGGCAATGAGTTCCGCTTTTTCACGGCTGATCGCCGTCGTCGCCAGCTTTTTTATCTTCTCCGCCGCCTGGTTCTGCCTGTGGAGCATTAGTCTGCATCTGGTGGAGCGCCCGGAGCTGGCGGTGCTGCTGTTCCCCTTCGGGCTGCGTCTGGGGTTAATGCTCCAGTGTCCGCGCGCCTATTGGCCGGTTTTGCTCGGCGCAGAGTGGCTGATGCTGGTCTGGCTGGCGCAGGAGGTGGCCCTCGCGCACCTGCCCTTATTGATGACCGGAAGCCTGCTCACGCTTCTCCCGGTTGCGCTGATTTCCCGCTACCGCCACCAGCGCGACTGGCGCACGCTGCTGCGGCAGGGGGCGGCGCTGATGGCCGCCGCGCTGCTGCAATCTCTGCCGTGGATTGGCGACAAGGAGATGCTCAATGCCCTGCTGCTGACCCTCACCGGCGGCCTGACGCTCGCGCCGACCTGCCTCGTTATCTGGCACTACCTCACCAGCACCGTCTGGCAGCCGCTCGGCCCGGGGCTGGTTTCCCAACCGGTGAACTGGCGCGCCCGGCACCTCATCTGGTATCTGCTGCTGTTTGTGGTGAGCCTGTGGCTCCAGCTTGGCCTGCCCGCTGAACTATCACGCTTCACGCCGTTCTGTCTGGCGCTGCCGATTATCGCTCTGGCCTGGCACTACGGCTGGCAGGGGGCGCTGATCGCCACGCTGATGAACGCCATCGCGCTGATCGCCAGCCAGACCTGGCACGATCATCCTGTGGATTTGCTGCTTTCCCTGCTGGCCCAAAGCCTGACCGGGCTGCTGCTCGGCGCGGGCATTCAGCGCCTGCGCGAGCTGAACCAGTCCCTGCAGACCGAGCTGGCGCGCAACCGCCGTCTGGCGGAGCGTCTGCTGGAAACCGAAGAGAGCGTGCGGCAGGAGGTCGCCCGCGAGCTGCACGACGATATCGGCCAGACCATCACCGCTATCCGCACCCAGGCGGGCATAGTCCAGCGCCTGGCGGCTGAAAACGCTGGCGTGAAGCAGGGCGGGGCGCATATCGAACAGCTTTCGCTGGGCGTCTATGACTCCGTTCGACGCCTGTTAGGACGGCTACGTCCACGCCAGCTCGACGACCTGTCGCTGGAGCTGGCGGTGCGTTCCCTGATGCGCGAGATGGAGCTGGAAAGCCGCGGCATTGTCAGCCATCTCGACTGGCGCATTAACGAATCTACGCTCAGCGAAGGTCAGCGCGTGACGCTGTTCCGCGTCTGTCAGGAAGGGCTGAACAATATCGTCAAGCACGCCAGCGCCAGCGCGGTCACGATCCAGGGCTGGCAGCAGGACGACAGCCTGAGGCTGATAATTGAAGACGACGGCTGCGGCCTGCCGCCGGGCTCCGGCCAGCAGGGTTTTGGCCTGGCGGGCATGCGGGAGCGCGTCAAGGCGCTGGGCGGCACGCTGAACCTCTCCTGCACCCACGGGACGCGCGTCAGCGTCAGCCTGCCGCTACGGAGTTACCATGTTTAAAACCCCTGCCAGCGCCGCGCCGATTGGCGATAAAGCGGAAATCGACGCCCGCTACCGCTACTGGCGTCGCCATATCCTGATGGCCATCTGGCTCGGCTACGCGCTGTTCTACTTCACCCGCAAAAGCTTCAACGCCGCCGCGCCG
The DNA here is from genome assembly GCF_049236945.1 of Enterobacter cloacae complex sp. SHL020. Taxonomy (NCBI): domain Bacteria; kingdom Pseudomonadati; phylum Pseudomonadota; class Gammaproteobacteria; order Enterobacterales; family Enterobacteriaceae; genus Enterobacter; species Enterobacter cloacae complex sp. SHL020. Next base: position 16,969 of record NZ_JBMKJF010000013.1, on the reverse strand, counting down.
GAGATCCTCGCCAGCGGCGTGATGACGCGCACCGATATCGGCCTGCTGGCGACGCTGTTTTACATCACCTACGGCCTGTCGAAGTTCTTCTCCGGCATCGTCAGCGACCGCTCCAACGCGCGCTATTTTATGGGCGTTGGGCTGATCGCCACCGGCGTGGTGAACATTCTGTTTGGATTCTCCACCTCGCTGTGGGCCTTCGCCCTGCTGTGGGCGCTGAACGCCTTTTTCCAGGGCTGGGGCGCGCCGGTCTGCGCCCGCCTGCTCACCGCCTGGTACTCGCGCAACGAGCGCGGCGGCTGGTGGGCAATCTGGAACACCGCGCATAACGTCGGCGGGGCGCTGATCCCGATGGTCGTGGGTGCTGCGGCGCTGCACTACGGCTGGCGCGCGGGTATGATGATTGCCGGTGGCCTCGCGATTGTCGCCGGGCTGTTTCTCTGCTGGCGCCTGCGCGACAGGCCGCAAACCGTCGGCCTGCCGGCGGTGGGCGACTGGCGGCACGACGAAATGGAGATTGCCCAGCAGCAGGAAGGCGCAGGGCTGACCCGCAGGGAGATCCTCACAAAATATGTGCTGAAAAACCCCTACATTTGGCTCCTCTCGCTCTGCTACGTGCTGGTTTACGTGGTGCGCGCGGCGATCAACGACTGGGGCAATCTGTACATGTCCGAGACGCTCGGCGTGGATCTGGTGACCGCCAACTCGGCGGTGACGATGTTCGAGCTGGGCGGGTTTATCGGCGCGCTGGTGGCGGGCTGGGGATCGGATAAGCTTTTCAACGGCAACCGCGGCCCGATGAACCTGATTTTCGCCGCCGGGATTTTGCTCTCCGTCGGCTCGCTGTGGCTGATGCCGTTCGCCAGCTATGTGATGCAGGCGGCGTGCTTCTTCACCACCGGCTTCTTCGTGTTTGGCCCGCAGATGCTGATCGGCATGGCGGCGGCGGAGTGTTCCCATAAAGAGGCGGCAGGCGCGGCGACGGGCTTTGTCGGTCTGTTTGCCTACCTCGGCGCATCGCTCTCCGGCTGGCCGCTGGCGCGGGTGATTGACGTCTGGCACTGGAGCGGTTTCTTCGCGGTGATCGCCATTGCGGCGGGGATCTCCGCGCTGCTGCTGCTGCCCTTCCTGCACGCGCAGGCCCCGCGCGAGGTGAGCGAAGCGTGATGTGCCTCACCTTTCTGGCCCGAGTGGCGTAAAACTAAGAAATTTTCCCGGTTTTACCTGGACGCTGTCTCAGGCATCTCTCCTGGCTGATTTTTACAATGCCTGCCATTCGCAGGTAAAAATCAGCTCAGGAGCAAACCATGCTGGCCTTCCTCAATCAGGTGCGCAAGCCGACCCTGGATCTGCCGCTCGACGTGCGGCGCAAGATGTGGTTCAAACCGTTCATGCAGTCCTATCTGGTGGTCTTCATCGGCTACCTGACCATGTACCTGATCCGCAAAAACTTTAACATCGCGCAGAACGATATGATCTCAACCTACGGGTTGAGCATGACGCAGCTGGGGATGATTGGCCTGGGCTTCTCCATCACCTATGGCGTGGGGAAAACCGTCGTTTCCTACTACGCGGACGGCAAAAACACCAAGCAGTTCCTGCCGTTTATGCTGATCCTCTCCGCCATCTGTATGCTCGGTTTCAGCGCCAGCATGGGCGCGGGCTCCGTCAGCCTGTTCATGATGATCGCTTTCTACGCCCTGAGCGGTTTCTTCCAGAGTACCGGCGGGTCGTGCAGCTACTCCACCATCACCAAATGGACCCCGCGCCGCAAGCGTGGTTCCTACCTCGGCATGTGGAACATCTCCCACAACCTCGGCGGGGCGGGGGCGGCAGGCGTGGCGCTGTTTGGTGCGAACTATCTGTTCGACGGCCACGTGATCGGCATGTTTATCTTCCCGTCGATTATCGCCCTGATTGTCGGCTTTATCGGCCTGCGCTACGGCAGCGACTCCCCGGAATCTTACGGCCTCGGCAAAGCCGAAGAGCTGTTCGGCGAGGAGATCAGCGAAGAGGACAAAGAGACCGAAGAAAACGAGATGTCCAAATGGCAGATCTTTGTTGAGTACGTGCTGAAAAACAAAGTGATCTGGCTGCTGTGCTTCTCGAATATCTTCCTCTACGTGGTGCGTATTGGTATTGACCAGTGGTCGACCGTGTATGCTTTCCAGGAGCTGAAGCTCTCTAAAGAAGTGGCGATTCAGGGCTTCACCCTGTTCGAAGTGGGCGCGCTGGTCGGCACGCTGCTGTGGGGCTGGCTTTCGGATCTTGCCAACGGCCGTCGCGCGCTGGTGGCCTGCGTCGCGCTGGCGCTGATTATCGCCACGCTCGGCGTCTACCAGCACGCCAGCAACCAGTACGTTTACCTGGCGTCCCTGTTCGCGCTCGGCTTCCTGGTGTTTGGTCCACAGCTGCTGATCGGCGTGGCGGCAGTCGGCTTCGTACCGAAAAAAGCGATCGGCGCCGCCGATGGGATTAAAGGCACCTTCGCCTACCTGATCGGCGACAGCTTCGCCAAGCTTGGCTTAGGTATGATTGCCGACGGCACGCCAATTTTCGGCCTCACCGGCTGGGCGGGCACCTTCGCGGCGCTGGATGCGGCGGCCATCGGCTGTATCGTCCTGATGGCGATGGTCGCGGTGCTGGAAGAACGTAAAATTCGCCGTGAGAATCGTGCGCAGAAATTAAAAACAGCCTGAGTGTGCAGGTAACTTCTTTGCCCGGTGTGTGACGCCGGGCTTTTTTATGCCTGTCGCTGTCGACGCCGTGCGTTTCCCGCTATGATGAGCGGCTATTCATAGGAGAACGCATGGTCTGGATAATGCTGGCAACGCTTGCCGTGGTGTTTGTGGTGGGATTTCGCGTCCTGACCTCGGACTCCCGCCGCGCGATCAAACGTTTAAGCGAGCGTCTGGGGATTACCCCGATGCCGGTTGAGTCGATGATCGACCAGTTCGGAAAAACGTCGGGGAATGAGTTTATCCGCTACCTTGAGCGCCCCGACGAGGCGCATCTGCAAAACGCCGCCCAGGTGCTGCTGATCTGGCAGGTCTGCATCGTCGACGGCAGCGAGGAGAACCTGCATACATGGCACCGCATGCTGCGTAAAGCCCGCCTGGCCGCGCCCATTACCGATGCGCAAATTCGTCTGGCGCTTGGCTTCATGCGCGAGATGGAGCCCGATCCGCAGGAGCTGAACGCCTTCCAGCTACGCTATAACCAGCTCTTCCTGCCGGAAGAGGGTGTGTTTTACCTGCACTGATCCCTTGTAAAAACGACAAAAGTTGTCAAATCGTTAAATTCGTCACACTTTTGATGATAAACTGCGCGACTTTTCCGCACGTTTTTATCTTCAGGTGACGCCATGACAGAACATATCCAGCCCACGACCAGACCGCAGACCAAAGAGGTTTCACGCCCCAACTGGTCGGCGGTTTTCTCCGTGGCGTTCTGCGTCGCCTGCCTGATTACCGTTGAGTTTCTGCCGGTGAGCCTGCTGACGCCGATGGCGCAGGATCTGGGCATTTCCGAAGGCGTGGCGGGGCAGTCCGTCACCGTCACCGCCTTCGTGGCGATGTTCGCCAGCCTGTTTATCACCCAGGTGATTGGCACTATCGACCGCCGCAAGGTGGTCATCCTGTTCAGCGTGCTGCTGACGCTCTCCTGCCTGCTGGTCTCCTTCGCGGAAAGCTTCACCCTGCTGCTGCTGGGGCGCGCCTGCCTGGGGCTGGGATTAGGCGGCTTCTGGGCGATGTCGGCCTCGCTCACCATGCGCCTGGTGCCCGCGCGGACGGTGCCAAAAGCGCTTTCCGTTATCTTCGGTGCGGTCTCTATCGCGCTGGTGATTGCCGCGCCGCTGGGCAGCTTCCTGGGCGGGATTATCGGCTGGCGTAACGTCTTCAACGCGGCGGCGGTGATGGGCGTGCTGTGTATTATCTGGGTGTGGAAGGCGCTGCCGTCCCTGCCAGGCGAAGCGGCGCACCATAAGCAGAACATGTTCGCGCTGCTGAAGCGCCCCGGCGTGCTGGCGGGGATGACCGCGATCTTTATGGCCTTTGCCGGGCAGTTTGCCTTCTTTACCTATATCCGCCCGGTGTTTATGAACATGGCGGGCTTTGACGTAGACGGCCTGACGCTGGTGCTGCTGAGCTTCGGTATCGCCAGCTTTGTCGGCACGTCACTGTCTTCGCAGTTCCTGAAGCGCTCCCTGAAGGTGGCGCTGGCGGGTGCGCCGCTGGTGCTGGCGGCGAGCGCGGCGGTGCTGGTGCTGTGGGGCAGCGATAAGTGGGTCGCGTCTGCCATTGCGATTATCTGGGGCTTTGCCTTTGCGCTGGTGCCGGTGGGCTGGTCGACGTGGATCACCCGAACGCTGGCCGATCAGGCGGAAAAAGCCGGGTCGATTCAGGTGGCGGTGATCCAGCTGGCGAATACCTGCGGTGCGGCCATTGGCGGCGTGGCGCTCGACCATCTGGGGCTGACATCGCCGCTGGTACTTTCCGGCACGCTGATGCTGCTGACCGCGCTGCTGGTGGCGGGGAAGGTTAAGGCACGTTGATTGATAAGTAGTCACTTCATCGATATACTTGTACCGTAACTTGTACAGGAGGAAATATGCAGGTTGTGACGTTTACCGAAGCACGAAGCCGACTCAAAGATGTGTTGGACGACGTGAATGACAACGTGGAGACAACCATCATCAGCCGCCGCAACGGGGGTGATGCGGTGGTGATGTCTCTTCAGCACTACAACTCAATGATGGAAACCATCCATCTGATGAGTTCGCCTGCTAACGCCAGCCGACTGATGGAGTCAATCGCACAGGCAAATACCGGAAAAACCACGCAGAGGGATCTGATAGATGACCAGGCTATTGATTTGGACTGATAATGGCTGGGATGATTACCTGTGGTGGCAGGAGCAGGATAAGAAAACGCTTCGCAGAATCAATAAATTGATTGAAGATGCGAAGCGTCAACCCTTCGATGGACTGGGTAAGCCGGAACCGCTTAAAGGTAATCTTTCCGGATACTGGTCCCGCCGAATCAATGATACGGACCGTCTGGTTTATGGGGTGTCAGATAGCGCTCTCACTATTTTAATGTGCCGCTATCACTATTATTCGTAGATCACGCCGATGTCTGAACCCGTCTTCTCGAATCCATCGAAATCAGCACCACCGACGACACAATCAGCAGCGTCCCCAGCCAGTCCGGCAGGGTGAACGCCACCCCCAGCAAAATCACCGACAGCAACGCGCTGCTCAGCGGCTCGGCGCAGCTCAGAATGCTCGCCTTCGGCCCGCCGATCATCTGTGCACCCTTCAGATAAAGGCTGAACGTCAGCGCGGTGCCGATCACCACCAGGTAGAAAAACGCCAGCAGCAGGCTGCCGTCAATCACGAAGGTCGTCCCGCGTCCGGCGTAGAACGGCGTCAGCATTAATCCGGCAATCAACATACTCCAGCCGACAATCGGCAATGTGCCATAGCGGGCGATCAGCGTTGACGGATAGGTGGTGTAAAACGCGGCGGCAAACGCCGAGGCGATGCCGAAGAACAGCGCGGCAGGCGAGATGGAGAGCGAGGTTGGGTCGCCGTGGGTGACCAGCAGGAACGTCCCGACAAGGGAGGTCACAATCGCGGACAAAACAAACACGCCGGGGCGCTTTTTCCGCGCCAGCGCGAACCACGCCACGATAATGGTTGGCGACAGAAACTGCAGCACGGTGGCCGTTGCCGCATTGGATTTCTCAATCGTCAGCAGGAAAGTGAGCTGCACGGTGAGCGCGCCGACCAGCGAGAAAAACAGCAGGCTGAGTGCGTCTTTGCGCTGCTTGATGACCGAGAATATCTTGTCGCCGTGAACGAAAGAAAGCGTCAGGAGGATCACGCCGGTAAACAGCAGGCGAACCATGGTCAGGTAAGGCGAAGAAATGTGGCTTTTCTCCATGATGTACTGCGCGCAAACGCCGGAACTGCCCCATAAAACGGCGGCGATCAGAACGTTCAGCATCCCTTTACGTGTGGAACCCATTTTCTCCCCTGCTATGTTGTCGTTTATTCGGTCAACAGCATAGCATGATAGCGTGCGCTCTGATGCCCTCACCCCAGCCCTCTCCCACGGGAGAGGGAGCAAACACTAAAAACGGCAACTCTCGTTGCCGTTTTGCTTCTACCTTGCTTAGAACCACGCCTCCCACATCGCGCCGACGTTGAAGTCGTCGAGGGTTTCGTCTTTGGTGTTGTTCACGCGCGCGGTGCGTGCGTTATCCACTTTGCCGCCGGTCACGTAGAAGCGCAGCATCGGGCGGAACTCCGGCCCCATGGCGATAGACATGTTCTGCGACAGGGTCAGCTTCCAGCCCTTGTTGTCGCCGCCGTTATCGTAGTCAACGTGCTGCCAGCCTGCTTCCAGCCAGGTGGAGTGAACGTCGTTCCACCAGTGCATCGGACGCACGATGGCGTTGTAGTTCTTGCGGTTGTCGGTCTTATCGCGGCTGTTGTCGTAGTCGTGGAAGGCGAGGATGTACTCCACCTGCGTGGCCTGGGTGAATTTGTACAGCCCTTCGAAGCTGGCGTAGACCGTGGTCAGGTCCTCGGTTTTATTGAACACGCTGTTGTCCGCGTTATCGGAGTAGCGGGCAATCACCTTGTTCACGCCGCTGTCATTGGTGTGGCTCAGCACCACGCCGCCCTGCCACGCGTTCAGACGCTCGTCGCTCTCCACCGCTTTGGAGTCAAAGCCGTAGTTGGCGTACAGCTCCATGTCGATCGGGCCGAGCTTCATGCCGTGGATTTTTGAGGTCGCGGCGTAGTTGCCTTTGTCGCCCGTGCCGGAACCGCCGGTACAGGTGATGCGCGACGGGTTGGCTTCATCTTCCATCACTTCCGGGCTACAGGATTCCACCGCCGCCACGGCGGCGACGTCAAACTGCACGCCGCCGATGTCGAAGTTCTTCACCCCGGCGCCCTGGCCGTCGTGGTTCATCCAGAAGTAATCGTTGATGCCCTGCTGCGGACGCTGGTGGAAGTCACGCCCGGCCCAGAAATAGGCGTTCGGGTTGGAGGCCATAATGTTGGTCACCCCCGCGTAGGCTTTTTTCAGGTTAACTTCGTCGCCCCAGTGGTCGATCATCACGTTGATATCCCAGATGGCGCCGTTTTCACCCTTGAAGGCCTTGGAAAGCTGGAATTCCCCGCCGTTGCCTTCGTTGCCCAGACGACCAATGGCGGACGCGCCGTTGTAGGATCCGTCCACCGCCACGTATTTCTGATCGGCAGCCTGGAAGTGCGCGCCGTAGCGGGCGTAGCCAGTGAATTTAACCCCGAACGGGATCGCCATATCCGGGGATTGCGCCGCGCTTTGCGGCTCTGTCACCACGTCCGCTTTTTTCGCGACCGCCGCATCCATTTTAGCCTGACGTTCGGCCAGGGCTTTATCCACCGCTTTCGCCACAATGGCGTCGATTTGCTCCTGGGTGAATTCCTGTGCGAGCACGGAAATTGGGCAAAGCGCGGCGATAACCGCCATGGTTAATGGAAGTTTTTTAATCGTATTCATGGTTATCTCAATATAGTTTAATTTTATTCAGACAATAACCATCCCGCTCCGATCTGACAGAGTATGTCGCTATCATCAGAACAAGTGGATCTCTATTTAGGGTACTGAGGTATTACAATACTTATTTCGCCATAGACTATCTCTGATATAAATGAATAATTTCTTCGGACAGTTCACGCGCCAATAAGGAGTTCATTAAGTGATCCTGCGCGTGCACCATAATTAACGTCATCGGCTGGCGGCCTTCGCCAGCATCCTGCTCGATCAGTTTGGTCTGCATCTTGTGCGCCTGGCGCGCGTAGCCGTCGGCTTCGCGCAGCAGGCTTTTGGCTTCGTCAATATTGCCCTGGCGCGCGGCGTGCAGGGCTTCAAAGCACAGGCTGCGGGACTGTCCGGCATTGACGATAATTTCCATTACGGCTTCTTCTAATGCGATCATCATCATTACTCTTTATCAAAACTATTATTTAACGCGGTGGCGGCAAACCACTCTCCGCTTTTCTTAATGGTGCGTTTCTGCGTCTCTAAATCGAGCTGGATAAATCCGTAGCGATTTTTATAGGCATTACACCACGACCAGTTATCAATAAACGTCCACATATGGTAACCGAGACAATTGCACCCTTCGCTAATACCCTTATGCAGCCAGGCTAAATGTTCGGAAATAAACTCGATGCGGTACCGATCGTTAATCTGGCCATTTTCAATAAAGCACTGCTCGTTTTCGACGCCCATGCCGTTTTCAGAAATAAAGCAGCGTGGGTTGCCGTAATTGTCGCGCAGGTTAACCAGAATATCGTAAATACCCGGCTCGTAGATTTCCCAGCCGCGGTACGGGTTCATCTTGCGGCCCGGCATCTCGTAGCTATCAAAGAACCACTCCGGCATAAACGGCGCCTGCGGGTTCACCGCGCTGTCGCGGCACTTCACGCGACGCGGTTGATAGTAGTTAATGCCAAGCAGATCGATTTTCCCTTCCGCAATCAGAAAACCGTCTTCCGGTTTACAGGCGGGAAGCTGATCGTAAGATTTCAGTAACGCCACCAGATCTGCCGGGTATTCGCCGCGCAGAACCGGGTCAAGGAAGCTGCGGTTAAACATCAGATCTGCAACGTGCGCCGCCTTCACGTCCGCCGGGTTCTGCGAGCGCGGATAGGACGGCGTCAGGTTCAGTACGATGCCAATTTCCCCCGCGTAATGCCCGGCGCGGTAGGCCTGCACCGCCTTCGCATGGGCCAGCACGGTGTGATACGCCACGGTGGCTGCCCGACGAAAATCCACCACGTTCGGGTAATGGAAGTCGTACAGATAACCGCCTTCCACCGGGACGATCGGCTCGTTGAAGGTAAACCAGTGCAGCACGCGATCGCCAAACAGCTCGAAGCAGATCTGCGCATAGCGGGCGTAAGCCTCCACCACGTCGCGGTTTTCCCAGCCGCCGATCTCCTGCATCGCCATCGGCATGTCGAAATGGAACAGGGTCATAAACGGCGTGATGCCCTGTTCATTCAGCTCATCAATGACCTGATTGTAAAAATCGACCGCGTCCGGGTTCACTTCACCGATACCGTCGGGGATCAGGCGCGCCCAGCTAATCGAGGTGCGAAAGCTGTTGTGGTTCAGCTGCTTTAACAGCTGAATGTCCGTCTTCCAGTGCTGATAAAACGTGGAGGTCTGCTGCGGCCCCACGCCGTTGTGAAAACGGTTTGGCTCGCGGGCAAACCAGTAATCCCACGTGGTTTCCCCCTCTCTTGCCCCTTCGGTCTGGAGAGCGGAGCTTGCGCTGCCCCACCAGAAGTTATCGGGAAATGCGTATTTCATGACTCTTCCTCTTTGACTTAATTGCTGGCGGTCTCGGCGGCACCGACGGTTGCCTGGGCCTTCTGCTCTTCGTTTTTGATGAGCGTACGCTCATAGGCGCGCAGGAACGGCAGGTACATCAGCGCGGACATCACCATACAGACCAGGCACATCACCACCGGGCTCAGCGCCCAGTTCGCCGCCCACGAGGCGCCGATCGGTGCAGGGGTAGTCCACGGGGTTAACGAGACGACCTGTGCCAGCCAGCCGAGCCTGGTTGCCGCGTACGCCAGGCAGGCGTTAACCAGCGGAACGAACACGAACGGGATAAACAGCATCGGGTTCATGATGATCGGCGCGCCGAACAGAATCGGTTCGTTGATGTTAAAGAAGCTCGGCACAACGCCCATTTTGCCGATGGTGCGCAGGTGGGTAACGCGGCTGCGCAGCAGCAGGAACGCCAGCGGCAGCGTGGAGCCTACGCCGCCAATCAGCAAATAGTGATCCCAGAAGCCCTGGAGGTAGACGTGCGGCAGCGCCGCGCCGGCCGCCAGCGCCGCCTGGTTTGCGGAGAGGTTCGCCATCCAGAACGGGTTCATGATGCCGGTGACAATCAGCGAGCCGTGGATACCGGCGAACCAGAAGATCTGGCACAGCAGCACGGAGAGCAGAATGGCGGGAAGGGAGTCAGACGCGGACACCAGCGGCTCAAGCAGGTGCATGATCGCCTGCGGGATGATCATTCCGGTCTGCGCTTCAATGAACAGGTTCAGCGGGTGCAGCGTGCCGATCACCACCATCACCGGGATCAGGATCTCAAACGAACGCGCCACGCCGGTCGGGACTTCCTTCGGAAGGCGAATGGTGACGTTGTTCTGCTTCAGCCACGCGTAAACGCGGGTGGCGTAAATGGCGGTGATCAGCGCGGTAAAAATCCCCTGTCCGGAGAGGTACTGGGTCGAGATCTTGCCGTCGGCATACGGCGCGGCGACCAGCAGGAAGGCCATAAAGGCCAGCAGGCCGGACATCACCGGGTCGAGGTTGAACTGACGCCCCAGGCTTGCCCCAATCCCCACCGAAATGAAGAAGGTCATCACGCCCATGCTGAGGTTAAACGGCAGCATCAGCTGTTCGCGATAGGTCTGGGAGAAATCCAGCCAGCCGCGGGCGAAGCTGTTAGTGGTATCCGCCGAGAACGGCGGGAAGATGAACACCAGCATAAACGAGCCGATGATCATAAACGGCAGGGCGGCGGTAAAGCCGTCGCGGATGGCAATAACATACTTTTGCTGACCCAGCTTCGCGGCCAGCGGAGTAATCGACTGCTCAATCACCGCGACCATGGATTGATATAACGAACTCATGTGAACACCTTTTAGTGTGCCGCTTCGATGAGCGACAGAGCATAGTCCAGTACTTTATCGCCACGCTGCATGCCGTAGTCCATCATATCGATGGGCTGCACCGGAATGCCATGCGTCGCCGCCTTGTCTGAGAGTGTCTGTAACATGTATTTCACTTGCGGTCCGAGAAGTACCACCTGGTATTGCGGAAACTGCGTATCAAATTCGGAAACGCCGTACGCATCAATCTTTACCGGCAAACCACGTTCTTTCGCGACATCGATCATTTTGCTGACCAACAGGCTGGTGGACATCCCGGCAGAGCAGCACAGCATAATTTTGAACATCGACAACCATCCTCTAAATGTAAAAAGTTATTGCGAGGATGATTGGACATTATACGGAAACCGGTTTCCATCCATAAAAGACAGAAGTGTGACAACCATCAAGATCCCTTACTTATGAGGCTAATTAACCCGATGTGCGTCACATAATTTGGCTGTTTTGACATCATTTGGATTGGAAACGGAAAATCGGTTTCCATGAAAAACGGAAACGGATATACTCCGTTCTGGCTATAATGTGAGCCGAAGCGGTGATGGAATTTGCAGGCGCGAGGTAAGCCTGCCAGGGGAAAGAGATGTCGACAATCAATGATGTATCACGTCTTGCCGGGGTGTCTAAAGCCACGGTATCGCGAGTGTTGAGTGGGTCGCGTGGCGTAAAGGAAGCCAGCCGTCAGGCCGTATTAAAAGCGGTGGATGAGCTGAACTACCGGCCTAACGTGATAGCCCAGTCGCTGCTGAGCCAGTCGACGGGGTGTATCGGGGTCATTTGCGCGCAGGAAAATATTAACCAGACCACCGGTTATCTCTACGCGCTGGAAAAACAGCTCAGCCAGCATCAAAAACACCTCCTGCTGCGCTTCGCGCACAGCAAAGCGGAAGTGATGCACGCCCTTGAAGAACTCTCCTGCGGGCTTTGCGATGACATCCTGGTGATTGGCGCCCGTTTCCCGCTGGACGTGGAGATGGACAACGTCATTCTGGTGGACTGCATGGAGTCTGATAACGCCAACAGCATTCAGTTCGATCACGCCTTTGCCGCAGAGACCGCCTGTAACTACCTCACCAGCCAGGGGCGTCGCCAGATTGCGCTGATCCACCCGCACGGCAGCGGTTTTGCTGACCAGGTGCTGCTCGGCTACAAGCATGCGCTGGAGAAAAATTTCCTGCCCTTTAATCGCAGCCTGGTCTTTATGGACGCCACCTCCTCGTCCGTTGCGCTGCAGGAGCTGCTTAATAACGCCAGTACTCTGAACTTCAACGCGCTGCTGGTGGCTGACGAGCAGGAAGCCCAGCGGGTGATCCCGCAGCTGCAGGCGTTTAACAAATCGGTGCCGGACGACATCATGGTCTTCAGCCTTGCCGGATCGCTGCACCTGCCGGGTATTCCGGTGATCCCGGCGATTGAATATTCCATGGACGCGATGGCGGCGCGCATTGTGAGCTGGTTGACGGAGAAAACGCAGATGCTCGGGTCCTATGTTCTGCGCGGGGATCTCATCATTCCGGATATGCGGAAGCGCTGAAAAAAGCGTGAAGCCCGGCTTCACGCTTAATAATCCTCCATACAATCCACCTGACCAATCGCCCCCCAGTAGGCATCCAGGTTGTCGCGCTTCACGGCGGTAATGGCATTTTTGATCAGCAACTGATTGGCCTCGGACGACAAAATCATCGCCTGCCAGGCTTTATCGCTCTGCTTTTTCTGTGGCGTGCAGGTTTTCTTAATATCTTTAAGGACCTGCTGCTTTATTTGCGCCTCTTTCGCAGGGTCATCCTTTTCCTGAGCATGGACAAACGCGGCGAAGAGCAGACAAACCAGCAGGCAGACCAGGTGCGCAGCTTTCATCAACAACCCCCTTTCGAAGTCACAGGCTTCCCATGAAATATATCGTTACATTCAGTGTAGCGACGCCAGCCGAAAGTATGAATTTTCTCCAGGAGATCTGTGTGAGATAGTGAAGCGGCACAGATAACAAGGAGATAAAAATATGCACCTGAGCATTACTCATGCGGTTACGGCGCAGGAAAAAGAAGAGTTACTCGTCGGTCTGAGAGCCTTTAACGGACAGTTTATCGATCTGGCGAACTTTAGCGGCGACATTGGCGTTTACTTGCGGGACGATAAAGGCGCCATGCTCGGCGGGCTAATTGGGGTGCGTAAAGGCGACTGGCTGAATATTGATTTTCTGTGGGTCAGCGAGACCGTGCGCGGATCCGGCGTGGGCAGCCAGCTCATCAAAGCGGCCGAAGAGGAAGCCCGACGCAAAGGCTGCAAGCATGCGCTGGTCGACACCGCCAGCTTCCAGGCGCGCCCGTTCTATGAAAAACAGGGGTACAAGCTGCAGATGTCTTTGCAGGATTATCCGTACCCGGGCATGCAGCGACATTACCTGGCGAAAGCCCTTTAAGCCCTGAATCTGTCGGCCGGGTAAGCGCTGCGCCACCCGGCAATACTCGCATATAACCGATCCTTCTTATTGATTCTTTTTCGGTTTTTATTTCACCGCTTCGTTGTCGATATAGTCACTACAACATTCAGCAAAAGGAACTGTCTTGTGAAACGTCGATTGGGTGCTCTGGTACTGGCTGGCCTGCTGCTGGCAGGGTGCGATCAAAGTGGCAGCGATGCCAAACACATTAAAGTGGGCGTCATCAACGGCGCTGAACAGGACGTAGCGGAAGTCGCCAAAAAGGTGGCAAAAGAGAAATATGGCCTGGACGTGGAGCTGGTCGGCTTCAGCGGTTCGCTGTTGCCTAACGATGCGGCTAACCAGGGGGAACTGGATGCCAACGTCTTCCAGCATCGTCCGTTCCTTGCAGAAGATAACAAGGCGCATGGCTACAAGCTGGTGGCCGTGGCGAACACCTTCGTTTTCCCGATGGCCGGCTATTCCCGCAAAATCAAATCCGTCTCTGACCTGAAGGACGGGGCAACCATTGCCATTCCAAACGACCCGACCAACCTTGGCCGCGCGCTGTTGCTGCTGCAAAAGGAGAAGCTCATTACCCTGAAGCCGGGCACCGGGCTGCTGCCGACGGCGCTGGATATTACCGCCAACCCTAAACAGCTGAAAATTATGGAGCTGGAAGGGGCACAGCTGCCGCGCGTGCTGGACGATCCGAAAGTGGATGTCGCCATCATCAGCACTACCTATATTCAGCAAACCGGGCTGTCGCCGGTGCATGACAGCGTCTTTATTGAAGACAAAAACTCGCCGTACGTGAACATTGTGGTGACGCGCGAAGACAACAAAGACGCGGAGAACGTGAAGGAATTTATCCAGTCGTATCAATCGCCTGAGGTAGCGAAAGCGGCGGAGACGATCTTTAACGGCGGGGCGGTGCCGGGCTGGTAAACGATCTGACGGAAAACGGGTTGCTTAAATTGGCCCGATTCCATCGGTAATCGCCCTTTAACCCACAGCGTCAGCTGCGACTGCTGGCTATCCTCCTTATCACACCAACCGGAGGATAGCCCATGAACATTACCCATATTCGCAACGCCACCCAGCTGATTACCTACGCCGGAAAACGTCTTTTAATCGACCCGATGCTGGCTCCGAAGGGGGCTTATCCGGGCTTTCCCGGCACGGCGTATGCCGAACGCCGTAACCCGACGGTCGAACTCCCCGTTGACGTCAATACGCTGCTGGACGCCGACGCGGTGATCGTCACCCATACCCATGACGATCACTGGGATCGCGCCGCGGCGGAACTGATCGCCAAAGACAAACCGATCTACGTGCAAAACGACCGTGACGCCGCGCTGCTGCGCAGCCAGGGATTCAGCAACCTGACGGTCATGACCGACGCGACCTTCTTCGGCGATATTCAGATTGCGAAAACCCACGGCGGGCAGCACGGCACCGATCGCGCTTACGCCGTGCCGGAGCTGGCGGAGCGGCTGGGCGAGGCCTGCGGCGTGGTGCTGCGTCATCCCGATGAGAAGACGCTCTATCTTGCCGGAGATACCGTCTGGCGTGACGAAGTAGCGGCCGATCTGCAAAAGCACCAGCCGGACGTGGTGGTACTGAACGCCGGTTATGCCCACGTCATTGGCTTTGGGCCCATTATTATGGGGCAGGAGGATGTGCTTAACGTTCATTTCCTGCTGCCGCAGGCCAACATTGTGGCGAGCCATATGGAGGCGATTAACCACTGCCTGTTGACCCGCAGCGCGCTGCGTGAGTACGTTGAAGCCAATCAGGTGAGTGAAGCGGTGAGCATTCCCCAGGATGGCGAAACCGTTATATTCTGAGCGTCTAAAAGGGAAAGGAGAGACAGATGTCGCTAATCAACGTCGCGATTGTCGCGGTAGACGGGTTCAGCCCGTTCCACTACTCCGTTCCCTGCATTCTGTTTGGCGATTCGGTCTCCTCCGAAAAGCGCTTTAACGTGACGATCTGCGCCGAAACGCCGGGGTTCCTCATCTCAAAGGACGGTTTTGCCCTCAACGCCACGCATGATTTCACCGCTATGGGTCAGGCCGATATTGTCGTCGTTCCCTACTGGCAGCACGTCCTTGAACGACCACCCCAGGCGCTGCTCGACAGCCTGATGCAGGCGAGAGACAACGGCGCGGAAATCGTCGGGCTGTGTCTGGGGTCGTTTGTACTTGCCTGGGCGGGGCTTCTCGACGGCAAACGTGCGGCCACCCACTGGGAGTTCGAACGTCAATTTCAGTCGCTCTTCCCGCGCGTTCAGCTGGATATTAATGCCCTTTACGTGGATGACAGCAATATCATTACCTCTGCCGGTACAGCGGCTGCGCTGGACTGCTGCCTGTATATCATTCGCCAGCGTTTTGGCAGCGTGGTCGCCAACCAGATTGCCCGTCGGATGATTGTTCCGCCCCACCGCGAGGGCGGTCAGGCGCAGTTCATCGCCCAGCCGGTACCCAAAGATACCCGCGACGGACGCATTAACTGCCTGATTGACTACCTACAGCAGCACATCACCGAACCGCATAGCCTGGACTCGCTGGCAGAGGTGGTTTCGATGAGCCGCCGCACCCTGACCCGGCATTTTATTAAAGCCACGGGGATGAGCGTCGCCGACTGGCTTACCGCCGAACGCCTGCGGCGCAGCCAGATCCTGCTTGAGGCCGGAAATATGCCGATTGAGCGTGTGGCTGAACTCGTGGGATTTAATTCCCCCGTCACCTGGCGACAGCAGTTTAAGGCGCGTTTTGGGGTCAGTCCGGCGGAGTGGAGAAAAACGTTTCGTCTCCACAGCTAGTGTATTACGGCTAACTTACGATTTAAGGCTTAGTTAAATAACTTCTTATTTTTTCTTAATCTACCTCTCATTTTTCTGAAAAAATATTTTATTTTCTTCGCCCTAACGCAAATTAGATATACTCGCATTAAGAATACTCTTATATTTCGAAAATATTAATTGCGAATAAATTTTGTGGCAAGGATGAATAGCAATAAAATAGAAAGAAGAATAATTTCATTAGCAAATTATATTATTTTTATCTTATCGGGTGCGCTTCTTTCAGCAAGCATTAACGCTGCCCCCTTGTCGCCAGCCGATCGCGATACTATTCAGCAGCAACAGCAGCAGCTTTTATTACAGAACCAGCAACAGCGCGAAGAGCTGGAGCGGAGTATTCCTCGCCCCGCGCCTGCCAGGCCTCTGCCTGCAACCGGCTCCGGGCCCTGTTTCACCATTCATACCATTACCCTTTCCGGTGCGACCTTAATCTCCCCGAAAACCCGTCAGACCCTTGTCGCGCCGTGGCAGGGCCGGTGTCTGTATATGGCGAAAATAACGGAACTTCTCGCCCATATTTCTGACTGGTATATCAGCCGGGGATATATCACCAGCCGCGCCTTTCTCACCGAGCAGGATCTCTCCGGCGGTCAGCTGAATATTGTTGTGCTGGAAGGCAGACTGGAAGCAATTCGTCTGGAAGGCGAAACGCCGCACATGCTGAAAATGGCGTTTCCGGGACGGGTGGGCGGCATCCTTAATTTACGCGACATTGAACAGGGCATGGAGCAAATTAACCGTTTGCGTACCGAGCCGGTGCAGATTGAAATTCTGCCGGGAACGCAGGCCGGATATTCCATCGTTAATCTCACGGCCAAACCGGAATTTCCCTTAAGTGTATCCGTAAGCCTGGATAATAGCGGGCAGAAGAGTACCGGCGAAGATCAGCTGAGTGGCGTGCTCACCGCCAATAATATGCTGG
>NZ_JBMKJF010000012.1:0-115280 GCF_049236945.1 Enterobacter cloacae complex sp. SHL020 | reverse complement strand
ATTGTCCGAAGACATTAAGAATCCATGTCACTTTGAGTGCCCACACAGATTGTCTGATAAATTGTTAAAGAGCAGTTGCAACGGGGCGTTAAGCTCACCGTTGCGAGGTCCCGTATATTACGTTTTCCTCATTCAGAGTCAAGCGATTATTTTTGCTTTTCTCTGTCGGCGTTCATCTCTGAACCCCGCCAACCCGGCGGCCTGTAAGCCGTTGTTCCGTGTCAGTGGAGGCGCATTATAGGGAGTTCTCAGACGTTGACAACCCCTCTTTTAAAAAAAACTTTCAACCGTCTCTTTTTTGCTCAAAACCGTGCTACAGCGCCAGTTTTTCGAGCGTTTCAAAGCCATAACGGCGTAAAACGGGTAAAAGTTGCTCAGTCTCTTTCGTGATGGCCATACAAAACGCGATATTCGCATCGGTAGATTTCGCATCCGGCGCTTCATGCTCCAGCAACCAGGCCGTGCGACGGGCGATAGCCGCACCGGAATCCACCAGGCGCGTTCCCTCCGGGAACACCTCTAATAGCTCTTCCTGTAATAGCGGGAAGTGGGTGCACCCCAGCACAACGGTATCCGGGGGTTCAGGCATGCGCAGCCACGGACGAAGAATACGACGCAGCTCGTCGAGTGATACCGCTTTTCCATGCAGCTTCGCTTCAGCCATCTCCACCAGCTCAGCCGAACCCAGCATCGCAATCTGGCATTCGTTGGCAAAACGGTCGATCAGCTCGCGAGTATAAGGACGCTTTACCGTGCCTCGCGTTGCCAGCAAACCCACAATGCCGTTCGCCGTCAGGCGCGCGGCAGGCTTTATCGCAGGAACAACGCCCACAACCGGGAACTGGAATTTTTCACGCAGGGCGGGAAGAGAAACGGTGCTTGCCGTATTACAGGCGATGACGGCCAGCGCAAGGGGATAGCGCTTTTGTACAGCGGTGACGATTTCAACCACACGCTCAACAATAAAATCTTCGCTCTTTTCCCCATACGGGAAAGCGACGTTATCGAAGGCGTAGATGTAATGGAGATCCGGCAGGAGATGCCGAATCTCATCATAGACCGAAAGCCCACCGACGCCGGAATCAAACACCAGCACGGTGGGACGCGGATTAGAAGGTGTAGCTGCCAGACAAGGTGTATTCCCGTCCTGCAGTTTGGTAGCCATAAACTGTCTCGTAATCTTTATCGAACAGGTTGGCTATTTTACCACGAACTGTGAGATGTGAGGTGACAGGATACGAAACTGCGACATCCCACAGGCTGACACCACCCATTTTTACTTTCTCAGACGGATAAGCACCAAAGTCAGTGTCGTAACGCGTACCGAGATAGTGATAAGTCAGGCTCCAGTCGAAATCATAGATCTGCGTGTCGAGCTGATATTTCACCTGCTGCTTAGCACGACGGTCCAGAAGTTCGTTGGTTGCGGCATTGCGGGCATCCACATAGTCGTAGCCTACAGTATGCGTCAACGGGCCCGTATCAAACGATGCTGTCGCTTCCACACCTTTAATGCGCGCTTTACCGACGTTGTAATATTGCTGAAGGTTATTATCGAAGTCGATGAGATTATCGACGTCATTACGGTAGCCGGAGACGCGCCAGCTCACGCCCGCCGTCAGGCCTTCAAACGCACCTTCCCACTGCTTACTCTCTTCTGGATCAAGATGGTCATTGCCATAGAAACCATAGAGTTGACCCAGATTCGGAGCCTTATAGGCCGTACCATAAGAAGCAACGAAGCGGTAACCCTCCACGAACTCCCAGGCCGCACTACTTTGCCAGGTGCCATGGCGGCCGAACTGAGAGTTGTCATCGCTGCGAACCGCTCCTTCCAGAGTGAAGTCACCAAACTGCTGCAACCCGGTCAGGTAAACGCCGGTGTTACGCAGGTCGTAGCCGTTGGTCACGTAGTTTGTACCCGGCTCGGTGCTCTGCTTCTGCCAGTCAACGCCCGCGCCAATGTTTCCATGGCCAACATCAACGGAATTCAGCCACTGGACGTTGTACTGTTTGATTTCATCCAGGGTGGCTGTTGAATCGTAGCGGCCCAAATTTGGGTCGTAGTTATAGTCCTTGCTGTGGCTATAGCTGGTGAGCAGCTGTGAATGGAAGATGTCATCGTTGAAGCGCAATCCAGCATCCCAGGTCTGACTATAGAGCTGGCGGGTATCGACCAGTACATCGGGGGTAAATGAGCTGTAGTAACCGTCGTAGGCAGTACGGTTGCTATAGCCAAAGCCGCGAACAAATCCGCTCCACTGCTCCGAGAATGCGTGATCCAGTGCACCATAGAGCGTTTTATTCATAAAGCCGTCGCGATCGGTCTGGGCAAGGCCACCATTGTTGCCGTCCGCAACCACATCAAACCCTTTGGTATAGGTGTAATCACCCGCAAGCGTGACGCGCGTGCTGTCGCCCAATGTTTGCTGAGTACTGCCGCCATAATTCTGGTAACCATGCGACCCTACGCCTGCATTCAGCGTGGTACCGTCCTTCGCGCGAGTGGTAATAATGTTTACGACTCCGCCGATCGCGTCCGAGCCGTATACCGCCGAACGCGGTCCACGAACATATTCGATACGCTGCACCAGGGAGATCGGGAACTGGCTGAGATCGGATGACCCCGTGACGCCCGCCTGGTTAAGGCGGATCCCATCAACCAGGATCAGGACGTGGCTGGAGTTGGTGCCACGTATAAAGAGAGAAGAGAGTTGCCCCATCCCGCCACTTTGCGCCGTATCCACGCCGGGCAGGCGACGCATAACATCCAGGACTGAGGTTGATTGCCAACGGTCAATATCGGCACGCGTAACAACGGAGGTTGCAGCCAGAATAGTTTTTTCAGGTTGTTCAAAACGATTTGCCGTCACCACCAACGAGTCGGCGCTATCCTGCGCCCAGCCCGAAAATGCCGTGACGGACAACGCCGTCAACAGCGATACTTTTTTAATCATTGTTAAAGCATCCACAATATAAGAAGGATGCCGCAGGCCTCATCGATAGCACGCGATGATGAAACCAAATGCGACGTGATCCCGGCAGGTCTTCGGGCTAGGTGGCTATATAAGGATGAAGACTTCCCATTTTCACAGTGTCTACAACGCTCATCCCGCCAGTCTTTACCGCTGCGCGTCAGCTCCAGATTTACACTGGATTCCCTTTTCACTCTCAGGAGACCGGAAACAGAATGCTACAATTAGACACGTATGGATGTCCAGACAGCTATTGCCCATTAAATCTGGACATCCCCTGAACAATGCCTACAATCCCCGCGTAATTCTTTATCACTCAGGACGCATCATGACCCCAGAACACCTCCCGACAGAACAGTACGACGCGCAGCTGGCAGAGAAAGTCGTCCGCCTGCAAAGTATGATGACGCCTTTCAACGCGCCCGTTCCCGAGGTGTTTCGCTCTCCTGTCAGCCACTACCGCATGCGCGCCGAGTTCCGCATCTGGCACGACGGCGACGACCTGTACCACATCATTTTCGATCAGCAGACGAAATCCCGTATCCGCGTCGACAGTTTTCCGGCGGCGAGCGAGCTCATTAACCAGTTGATGACGCTGATAATGGACGGCGTGCGCAACAATCCGGTACTGCGTAACAAGCTGTTCCAGATTGACTACCTGACCACGCAAAGCAATCAGGCGATTGTCTCTCTGCTGTACCACAAAGCGCTTAACGACGAGTGGCGCGAGCAGGCAGAAGCGCTGCGCGATGCGCTGCGCGCGCAAAACATCAACGTTCACCTGATTGGCCGCGCGACAAAAACCAAAATCATGCTGGATCAGGACTACATCGACGAGCGCCTGCCGGTGGCAGGTAAAGAGATGGTGTATCGTCAGGTCGAGAACAGCTTCACCCAGCCGAATGCCGCGATGAACGTGCAGATGCTGGAGTGGGCGCTGAAGGCGACGGAAGGGTCAACGGGCGATCTGCTGGAGCTTTACTGCGGTAACGGCAACTTCTCGCTGGCGCTGGCGCGTAACTTCGATCGCGTGCTGGCAACGGAAATCGCAAAGCCGTCGGTGGCAGCCGCGCAGTACAACATTGCCGCCAACCATATCGACAACGTGCAGATCATTCGTATGGCCGCAGAAGAGTTCACGCAGGCCATGAACGGCGTACGCCAGTTTAACCGCCTGGAAGGGATCGATCTCAAGAGCTACCAGTGTGAGACGATTTTTGTCGACCCGCCGCGCAGTGGCCTGGACAGCGAAACCGAGAAGATGGTGCAGGCGTACCCGCGTATTTTGTACATCTCCTGTAACCCGGAGACGCTGTGCAAGAACCTCGAAACATTAGGCCAGACGCACAAGGTTGAACGTCTGGCGCTGTTCGATCAGTTCCCGTATACGCACCATATGGAGTGCGGCGTTTTACTTACCGCACGGTGATCTGTAGGCCGGATAAGCGTAGCGCCATCCGGCGTTTTTGGCAGGTGGCGCTTCGCTTACCTGCCCTACAAATAATTCATTACTCTGGTAACTGGCTTTTACGGCTACGCATGCGCGAGCCAATCCAGAACACCAGCGCCACAGACAGTACCGCAGGGAAGAAGTTAGAGCCGATATCCGGATATTCCGCGCGAACCACGGTGCTATACAGCAATACGCCCAGAATAAAGCAGGCAGCGGCCAGCCCCGGTAACCCCACCGGCATGGTGCGGTTCAGGTAACGTTGATGCAGGCAGTAAACCGTCAGCACCAGCGCAATAAGCGGGAAAATCGAAAATGGAACGATTGAGCTAAAAATAGCGGCAAACGTACCATTAATGGATAAGCCAGCGATCAATGCCAGCAACAGCGTCCCTTTATCCTGACCTGACTGTTTCATTACTCACCTTCACTCTTCGGTTTGATGTGCCAGTTTCTCTTGTTCACGGCGATACCAGTAGTACGCGCCTTTGGAGATCATCCTGAGCTGCAATACCAGTCGCTCTTCGAGCTGCTTGCGTTGTTCAATGCTGACATCCAGCGCTTCGGCACCCGCGCTGAAAACAATCGTCACCATCGCCTCGGCCTGTGCTTCAGTAAACGCACGCGGCATATGGTTTTCGAGTTCAAGATAGTCGGCAAGTTCCGCGATGAAGTGCTGAATTTCACGCGCGACGGCGGCACGAAACGCCGCCGATGTGCCCGAACGCTCGCGCAGAAGCAGACGAAACGCGTTGGGGTTATTGCCGATAAATTCCATAAAGGTCGATACGGAGGTGCGGATCACGCTGCCCCCTTTGGCGATACGCTGACGCGCCTGGCGCATCAGCTGGCGCAGCATCAGGCCGCTCTCGTCGACCATGGTCAGGCCCAGTTCATCCACATCACGGAAGTGACGATAGAAGGACGTTGGCGCAATCCCGGCCTCGCGTGCGACTTCGCGCAGGCTCAAACTGGCAAAACTCCGCTCAGCACTCAGTTGACTGAATGCGGCTTCCACCAGCGAACGCCGGGTTTTCTCTTTTTGTTGTGCTCTTACGCCCATCACGATAGTTGAATCCTTCCAAAGGCCTGATGGCACTATACCAGAGAATAAAATTAATCTGTTTACCTGGCTTTGTGAATGATTGTTTACGTGCGGTTTGTGCTCCACTGCCCGAAAAAAGCACAACGATAATTGGGTTACTCTGCCAATGATGTTATGATTCTGTTGCTTTTATGTATAAGAACAGGTAAGCCTTACCATGCCACATTCCTACGATTACGACGCAATAGTTATTGGTTCCGGCCCCGGCGGCGAAGGTGCAGCTATGGGTCTGGTGAAACAGGGAGCCAGAGTAGCGGTCATCGAGCGCTACCATAATGTCGGCGGCGGTTGCACCCACTGGGGCACCATCCCTTCGAAAGCCCTCCGCCACGCCGTTAGCCGCATTATCGAATTTAACCAGAATCCTCTTTACAGCGACCACTCCCGACTTCTTCGTTCATCCTTTGCTGACATCCTGAATCACGCGGATACCGTTATTAACCAGCAGACACGCATGCGTCAGGGATTTTATGAGCGTAACCACTGTGAAATTTTGCAGGGCAACGCGCATTTTGTGGATGAACACACCCTGGCACTCGAATGCCACGACGGTTCGGTTGAAACCATCACGGCTGAAAAATTTGTGATCGCCTGCGGCTCACGCCCTTACCATCCGGCCGACGTAGACTTCTCACACCCGCGCGTCTACGACAGCGACTCGATTCTGAGCCTGCACCATGAGCCACGCCACGTCATTATCTATGGCGCAGGGGTCATTGGCTGCGAATATGCGTCGATCTTCCGCGGAATGGATGTCAAAGTTGACCTGATCAACACCCGCGACCGCCTGCTGGCGTTCCTCGATCAGGAGATGTCGGACTCTCTCTCCTACCACTTCTGGAACAGCGGCGTGGTGATTCGCCACAACGAAGAGTACGAGAAGATTGAGGGCTGTGACGACGGGGTGATCATGCACCTGAAGTCCGGTAAGAAGCTGAAAGCCGACTGCCTGCTGTACGCCAACGGTCGTACCGGCAACACCGATTCACTGCAGCTGGAAAATATCGGGCTTGAAACCGACAGCCGCGGTCAGCTGAAGGTCAACAGCATGTATCAGACCGCCCTGCCGCACGTTTACGCGGTCGGCGACGTGATTGGCTACCCAAGCCTGGCCTCAGCCGCTTACGACCAGGGACGCATTGCCGCACAGGCGCTGGTAAAAGGCGAAGCGACGGCGCACCTGATCGAAGATATTCCGACGGGCATCTATACCATCCCGGAAATCAGTTCTGTCGGCAAAACCGAACAGCAGCTGACGTCAATGAAGGTGCCTTACGAGGTGGGTCGCGCCCAGTTTAAACATCTGGCGCGGGCGCAAATCGTGGGGATGAGCGTGGGAACGCTGAAGATACTGTTCCATCGCGAGACCAAAGAGATCCTCGGCATTCACTGCTTTGGTGAACGCGCGGCGGAAATCATTCATATCGGCCAGGCGATAATGGAGCAGAAAGGCGGTGGTAACACCATTGAGTACTTCGTTAACACCACCTTTAACTACCCGACCATGGCGGAAGCCTATCGGGTAGCTGCGCTGAACGGCTTAAACCGCCTGTTTTAACGCGCTGTCGAAATGGCCATCCATCGAACCACGGATGGCCTCTGCCAGCTGCTCATAGCGGCTGCGCAGCGGTGAACCCGGACGATACACCAGGCCGATAGTGCGACGCGGCTCCGGCTTAATGCACGGCAGATAAACCACGCCATCACGTTTACGCTCGCGCGGCACGGCCAGCGCAGGCAGCAGCGTAATACCGCTTCCCGCCGCGACCATATTACGCAGCGTTTCCAGGCTGGTTGCGCGGAAATGGGTATCTTCATCCGCACCCGCTTCAAAGCAAAAGCCCATCGCCTGGTCGCGCAGGCAGTGGCCATCTTCCAGCATCAGCAGCTTTTCACCGGCCAGATCGGCCATCGGTACGCGATCGCGGTTCGCCCACGGGTGATCTTCATAGATCGCCAACATCATCGGCTCATCGAACAGCGGCACTTCAATAAAGGCTTCACTCTCTTTCACCAACGCCAGAATGGCGCAGTCGAGCTTGCCGCTGTCTAACTGCGCCAGCAGCTGATGGGTTTGCGCTTCATGCAGGTACATTTCAAGTTTCGGGAACGTCTGGTGCAGCATCGGAATGATGTGCGGCAACAGGTACGGGCCAACGGTTGGGATCAGGCCAATATGCAGCGGGCCGGACATCGCTTCCCCCTGCTGGCTTGCCATTTCCTTGAGCACTTTGACCTCGCGCAGCACGGTGCGCGCCTGATCCACCAGCAGCAGACCTGCCTGTGTGAACAGAACCTTACGACTGGTGCGCTCCAGCAGCATCACGCCCAGCTCATCTTCCAGCTTGCGGATCTGGCCGCTCAGCGTGGGCTGGCTGACGTGGCAGGAGTCTGCCGCGCGGCGAAAGTGACGATGCTCAGCTAACGCTACCAGGTATTCAAGATCGCGAATATTCATTATTCATCCTCCGTCGCCACGATAGTTCATGGCGATAGATAGCATAGCAACGAACGATTATCCCTATCAAGCATTCTGTTGAATAATACACCACATAGACGAGGCGGCACGTGTTTGACCCTTGACGTCCCCGCTCCGTCAGCGAGTTTCTCTCAAAACTCGAACAACTAAAGCCAACGTGAACTTTTGCGGACCCCGTGGTCCGCGTTTTTTTTGCGGAAAAAAGGCCGGACATACAAACAAAATGGCAACAGAAGTTACCATTTTTAGCGTTTACTCCCTTTCCCCTGTACATTTTCATAAGCATCTCTTATCTGACGCAATGCGAATTAAATTTCGTAAATTGCCCTCATTTATTCGTTTGCTGAACCGTTTTCGCAGCAATTGACGACGGGGGTTTTACGTGGCTTTATAAAGGGAGATGACAAAATAATGTCCAGAAAATTTTCGCCTGGGCATAAACAAAAATGATGGGGTGACTGGGTTTTTATGAACGAACAATATTCCGCGTTGCGTAGTAATGTCAGTATGCTCGGCAAAGTGCTTGGAGATACCATCAAAGACGCGTTGGGGGAGAACATCCTCGACCGCGTTGAAACCATCCGCAAGCTGTCTAAATCTTCCCGTGCCGGTAACGAGGCCAGTCGTCAGGAGCTGCTCACCACCTTGCAGAACCTCTCTAACGATGAGCTGCTGCCCGTTGCACGCGCATTCAGCCAGTTCCTGAACCTGGCCAACACCGCTGAGCAATACCACAGCATTTCGCCAAATGGCGAAGCGGCCAGCAACCCGGAAGTCATTGCCCGCACCCTTCGTAAACTGAAAGACCAGCCAGACCTCAACGAAGCCACCATCAAAAAAGCGGTGGAGTCGCTTTCGCTGGAGCTGGTGCTGACCGCACACCCCACCGAAATTACCCGTCGCACCCTGATCCACAAAATGGTGGAAGTGAACAACTGTCTGAAGCAGTTGGATAACAAAGACATTGCCGACTACGAACGCAACCAGCTGATGCGCCGTCTGCGCCAGCTGATTGCCCAGTCCTGGCACACCGATGAAATTCGTAAGCATCGCCCAAGCCCGGTCGACGAAGCCAAATGGGGCTTTGCGGTGGTGGAAAACAGCCTGTGGGAAGGGGTGCCTAACTACCTGCGCGAGCTGAACGAACAGCTGGAAGAGAACCTTGGCTACCGCCTGCCGGTCGACTTTGTTCCGGTGCGCTTCACCTCCTGGATGGGCGGCGACCGCGACGGCAACCCGAACGTGACCGCAGAAATCACCCGTCACGTCCTGCTCCTGAGCCGCTGGAAAGCGACCGACCTGTTCCTGAAAGACATTCAGGTGCTGATATCCGAACTGTCGATGGTTGAAGCGACGCCGGAACTGCGCGCGCTGGCCGGAGAAGAAGGCGCCAGCGAGCCGTACCGTTTCCTGATGAAGAAACTGCGTGGTCAGCTGATGGCCACTCAGGCCTGGCTGGAAGCGCGGCTGAAAGGTCAGCGCCTGCCAAAACCAGAAGGTCTGCTCAGCCAGAACGAACAGCTCTGGGAGCCGCTGTATGCCTGTTATAAATCACTTCAGGCGTGCGGGATGGGCATCATCGCTAACGGCGAACTGCTGGACACCCTGCGCCGAGTGAAGTGTTTCGGCGTGCCGCTGGTGCGTATCGACGTGCGTCAGGAAAGTACCCGTCATACCGAAGCGCTGGGCGAGCTGACCCGCTATCTCGGCATCGGCGACTATGAAAGCTGGTCCGAAGCCGACAAACAGGCCTTCCTGATCCGCGAGCTGAACTCGAAGCGCCCTCTGCTGCCGCGCAACTGGGAGCCAAGCAACGAAACCCGCGAAGTGCTCAACACCTGTAAAGCGATCGTGGACGCACCGAAAGGATCGGTGGCCGCCTATGTGATCTCTATGGCGAAGACGCCGTCCGACGTGCTGGGCGTTCACCTTCTGCTGAAAGAAGCGGGAATCGACTACGCCCTGCCGGTCGCCCCGCTGTTTGAGACCCTCGACGACCTGAACAACGCCAACGACGTCATGACCCAGCTGCTGAATATCGACTGGTACCGCGGCTTTATTCAGGGCAAACAGATGGTGATGATTGGCTATTCCGACTCCGCGAAAGATGCGGGCGTGATGGCGGCATCCTGGGCGCAGTATCAGGCGCAAGACGCACTGATCAAAACCTGCGAGAAAGCCGGTATTGAACTGACCCTGTTCCACGGACGCGGTGGCTCGATTGGCCGTGGCGGCGCACCTGCACACGCAGCGCTGCTGTCACAGCCGCCGGGAAGCCTGAAAGGCGGCCTGCGCGTCACCGAGCAGGGCGAGATGATCCGCTTCAAGTACGGTCTGCCGGAAGTGACCATCAGCAGCCTGTCGCTCTATACCAGCGCTATCCTGGAAGCAAACCTGCTGCCACCGCCGGAGCCGAAAGCATCCTGGTGCCATATCATGGACGAGCTGTCTGATATCTCCTGCGATCTGTACCGCGGCTACGTGCGTGAAAACAAAGATTTCGTTCCTTACTTCCGCTCGGCCACGCCTGAGCAGGAGCTGGGTAAACTGCCGCTGGGCTCACGTCCTGCGAAGCGCCGCCCAACCGGTGGCGTAGAGTCTCTGCGCGCGATCCCGTGGATCTTCGCCTGGACGCAGAACCGCCTGATGCTGCCCGCCTGGCTGGGTGCCGGTGCCGCGCTGCAAAAAGTGGTGGAAGACGGCAAACAGAGCGAACTGGAAACCATGTGCCGCGACTGGCCGTTCTTCTCTACCCGTCTGGGCATGCTGGAGATGGTCTTCTCGAAAGCCGACCTGTGGCTGGCGGAATACTACGACCAGCGTCTGGTGAAACCAGAGCTGTGGGCGCTGGGTAAAGAGCTGCGCGAACTGCTGGAAGGCGACATCAAAGTGGTGCTGGACATTGCCAACGACTCACATCTGATGGCGGACCTGCCGTGGATTGCCGAGTCTATTCAGCTGCGTAACATCTACACCGACCCGCTGAACGTCCTGCAGGCAGAACTGCTGCACCGTTCGCGTCTGGCGGAAGAAGAAGGTAAAGAGCCGGACCCACGCGTTGAACAGGCGTTGATGGTGACAATTGCGGGCGTTGCGGCGGGTATGCGTAACACCGGCTAATACTTTATGCCCGGCGGCGCTACGCTCGCCGGGCAATACCCTGGTATCTACACCATGCACCACGACATTGCCCACATCCTGACTGACCTGATCAACGGCACAAAGCCGCTGCGTCAGATGCATTTTGCAAACCCAGCGATCTCCGCCCCCGAACTTGCCTTGCAGGTCGATTTTCCGCGTCTGGAGATCGTGATCGAAGGTTCGATGAAAGACCTGGCTGGCTGCGTTTTACAGCGGGGCGATGTTTTATACGTCCCGGCTGGCGGCTGGAATAATCCACAATGGCAAGCCCCCGCAACAACGCTGAGCATCCTGTTTGGCAAACAGCAGCTTGGGTTTAGCCTTCTACACTGGGATGGAGTAGACGTTCGTAACCTGGCGAAGCAGCACGTCGCCCGCCGCGGTCCACGCATTGGATCGCTTCTCTTACAGACGCTCCATGAAATGCAGATGCAACCGCACGAGCAGCAAACCGCACGGCTGATTATCGCCAGCCTGCTTAGCCACTGTGTCGACCTGCTGGGGAGTCAGATCCAAACCGCCTCCCGCAGCCAGGCTCTTTTTGAAGCGATTCGGGTCTATATTGACGAACACTACGCCACTCCGCTTACCCGGGAATCCGTCGCGCAGGCGTTTTATATCTCCCCAAACTACCTGTCGCATCTGTTTCAGAAAACAGGCGCAGTGGGTTTCAATGAGTACCTGACGCATACCCGGCTGGAACACGCGCGCCAGCTGTTGAAAGGGTATGATTTAAAAGTGAAAGAGGTGGCCCATGCCTGCGGATTTGTCGACAGCAACTATTTCTGCCGGTTATTTCGCAAAAACACGGAGCGTTCGCCGTCAGAATACCGTCGTCAGTATCACAGCCAGCTCACCGGGAAGGCCATTAGTCCAGAATGATTTGAGTATGCTGCGGAGCGGCTAATATCTTACGCACCGTCCCCATCACCTTGTGCGGGTCACGTAAAAAGGCGCTAATACCGCACTTCACGTAGCGCGCATGCTCGAAGCGTTCACTGCCCGCCAGTTCGATATCGGTAATGAGCAATACGACATCGGCACGCCGGATGTCCTCTTCCGTAAGCTCGCTCTCAACGCCCAGCGCTCCCTGCGTCTCGATGTTAACGCTCCACTTCTCCTGCTGGCAAAGCTTTTCCAACCGTTCGGCAGCCATATAGGTATGTGCGACGCCACTGACGCATGCGGTCACCGCCACCAGATGACGTCCCGTTATCACTGTCATATTCAACCTCCCAGGGTAACGTTGAAACCTTCGCGCTCTGCCCGTTGACGCATCGCTGACACCTCATCTTCTGTCGGAGGGATCGCTTGCCGCATTCCCCACTCCTGTCCCAGCAGACGGTATTTTGGCTCCCCATACTGATGGAAGGGCAATAAATGCAGCTGCCGTATTCCTGAAGGTAGCAGGAAAGCCAGCACGCGCGCCATGTTCGTTTCGTTGAACGTATAGCCAGGAATAAGCGGGACGCGGGGAATCACGTTTATCCCGTCTGCCACCAGCTGGCGGAAATTATCCAGCACCCTGGGGAGATTCATAGCCAAAACGGATTGGGCCAGCGCCGTGTCCATGGTCTTCAAATCAAACAGCACTTCATCACACTGGTGGGCCAGCGGCATTAATCGGGACAAAGGCGCATCGCCTGCCGTTTCGATGGCCGTATGCACGCCGAAACGACGCAGCCTCTGAAGAAACTGAGTTGCGAAAGGCGCCTGTAGCAATACTTCTCCACCCGAAAGCGTCACTCCGCCTCCCGAGGAACGAAAGAATACATCGTCTTTCATTACCTCGTTTTCCAGCTCATGCAGGGTCACATCTCTTCCGATATGCCCGAAGGCACCGGACGGGCACTCACCTGCGTCCCGCAGGCAGGGGGCGCAGTGCAGACATTTACTTTCTCTGCGCACCGTCTCGATTTTCGGTGAAATCGACTCCGGATTCGCACACCACGGACAGCGGTGAGGGCAGCCTTTAAAAAATACCACCGTACGGATGCCGCGACCGTCATTCAATGAGTAGCGCTGAATGTTGAAAATACGCGCCACCTCGGCGCGCGTTTCCATCACGTCACAGCTGATGCGCTGTGCGGCGGATAATGTCATCCTGGATCTCCTTCGATAACTCAACAAAGAAGGCGCTGTATCCGGCAACGCGCACCACCAGCCCGGCAAAATCCTGCGGACGCTGTTGCGCTTCACGCAGTGTTTCCGCGTTCACCACGTTGAACTGGATATGCTGCAGCTTAAGCTGGGTGAAGGCGCGCAGGAAATCCGCCAGCTTTTGCAGCCCCGCGTCGCCTTCCAGCGTCGCAGGGGTGAATTTAACGTTTAGCAGCGTACCGTTTGATAACAGATAGTTATCCAGCTTGCTTACCGATTTAAGTACCGCCGTTGGACCCTGCATATCTTGCCCAAGCATCGGCGAGAGCCCACCGTCGGCCAGCTGTTCGCCGGCAAAACGGCCATCGGGCGTTGCCCCTACAACCGCGCCTAGCGGCACGTGTGCCGACACGGTATAAGAACCCGGCGTGAACTGCCCGCCGCGCGGGTTACGGTATTTTTCGACCTCTTTACAGTAGTGGCGCAGCAGTTCAGCGCTGATGTTGTCGACATCATCGATATCATTGCCGTATTTTTCGAAGCGATTAATCAACCGGGCGCGGATTTTTTTGCCCTCGAGCGTGGCAAAATTAGCGTTTAATACGGCTAAGAGTTCATCAAAACTTAAGCGCTGCTGTTCAAAGACCAGCCCTTTCAGCGCGTGGAGTGAATCACTCAAGTTGGCTATCCCGATCCCCTGTACACCAGAGAAGTTATAGCGTGCGCCACCATCGGTGATGTCTTTTCCCACCTCCAGGCAATCGCTGATAAAAGAAGAGAGCAACGGTACCGGAGCCCAGTCACGATGGCCGATATCACAGATATTGCTCCCCTCGACCATCAGAGCAATATAGTGATTAATTTTAGTGCGAATATGCGCCAGCAACCCTTCATAACTCAGCGCTGTGTTGCCTTCGTTCTCCTGCATCGCGATTTCCATCACCTTCAGCAGGTTAAACATCGCGATATCGTGTAGCCCATAGGTTTTACCCGGAATCGACAGTTCTACACAGCCAACCACCGCGTAATCGCGCGCGTCTTCCAGCGACACCCCCCGATTCAGGAAAGCAGGCACCACCACTTCATCATTGAAAATCTGCGGAATACCGGTGCCCAGGCGGATCGTCTCTGCCGTTTTAAGCAGGAAAGGCCGGTCGATAAGTTCGTTAACCCGCACGCCAAGGTTCGGTTGAGGAAGCTGAACGCTCTGATAAGCATCCAGGCACAGGAAGGAAAGCACGTTCACCGCGCTACGACCGTTCTCCGTCAGGCCGCCCAACAAAGCGGTATAACCCGTTGGGAAACCGGCAAAATAGCGGGCGCTGCTGGTCGAGCGTAAAAGCACCACGTCATTGCACTTCACCCACAGCGATTCCAGAATCTCTTTCAGGAACGCGGGCTCCTCGCCCCGCGAGAGCGAATCCTGATAAAACGGCAGCATATACTGGTCAAAGCGCCCGATGGAGAGCGAGCTGGCGTTAGATTCATATTGCAAAATCACGTTCATATACCAGAACAACTGACACGCCTGCCAGAACGTTTGCGGCTTATGCTGCGCGTTGTGGCGCGAGATTTCTGCAATCTTCCGTAATTCTTCTCGCCGTGAAGCTTCATCACAGACGGTAGCAAGCGTTTCAGCCAGCGCGGCGTAGCGCAGAATATGACGCTGGGAGGCTTCAAGCAGAATCAGCGCGGCGGCATAAAACGTGTTCTGCGCATCGCGGGCGCAGTGTTCGCGCAATTCTTCCACCAGCGCACCCAGCCCGTTATTCAGCAGGCGCGGATAATCAATAATGATATGCCCCTGCCCTTTATCCGTCTGGTTGATGCTGAAAATTTGCGTCCCCACAGCGGCTTTCACCTCATCCGTCATCTGGCTGTTGATGAAATCCTTCATTGACCGTTTTTCCCAGTAGGGATACAGCACGTCACGGTAGATCTGCTTATCCTCTTCGCTGATTTCAAAGCGGTCCTGTGGACGAGTGGAGAACTGGTCCAGCTCCTTAAGCAGCCAGTACGGATCCATCTCAGGAGACATAATGCCCGCGCGCGGTTTAACGGTCCGGTTGGCCGCAATCAGTTCCTCATCACGAATCGCGATATTCACATGGTCAAGAATGTACGCCGTGGCTTTTGCTCGCCTGAGGATAACCGGCTCGCCCTCCGTCTGCTGATGACTGGCGGTATAGAGCAAAGCACGCTCAAGCGAAATTTCACGCGGGCTGGCAAAGAGTGCATCTTTCAAACGCTGGGTACGATTCGTCATGAGGGAACTCCTGTATCGGAAAACAAGCCCGCCCCGAAGGGCGGGAGAGCGTCAGGCGGTTTGCGCCAGGTGGGCATCAATTTTGTTCATGATGGCGTCGGCACGTTTAACCGCGTCGCTGATGTTGACGCGCACGATGGTTTTCCCGGTAAAACGTTCTTCGAACTTAATGCCAATATCTTTGGTCAGGATTACCATATCCGCTGCGGCGATATCCTCAGCATTCAGCTCGTTCTCAAGACCAATCGCCCCCTGCGTTTCAACCTTCACTTCCCAGCCTTTGGCTTTAGCGGCGCTTTCCAGCGCTTCGGCCGCCATGTAGGTATGGGCAACGCCAGACGGGCATGCTGTTACTGCGATAATTCGGGCCATGTTCTCTTCCTCACTCAGTTAATTTCAAAATCCAGATCCAGGTCGTCCTCTTTTTCCTCAACCTGTTTTGCATTCTTGCGGGCAATACTCTTCAGCACGTTGACGCTAATGGCCGTCACCACAGCCCCTACGGCGACCGCCGCGATGTAGCCCAGTTTGCCTTCCACCACAGGGAGAACGATAAGCCCGCCCCATCCCGCATAACATTGCGCACCCATCACGGCAGCCGTCACTGCGCCACACGCGGAGCCCAGCATGATGGAGGGAATGACACGCAGAGGATCGGCAGCGGCGAACGGAATGGCCCCTTCGGTAACCCCCACGCAGCCCATCACTAATGCAGCCTTGCCCGCTTCGCGCTCTTCAGCGGTAAAGTTTTTGCGGTTAATCAGCGTCGCCAGGCCTAATCCCAGCGGTGGCACACAAATACCGACTGCCGCAATCGCCACCACGGTATAGACGCCCTGAGCAACGCAGATCAGCATGAAGGCGTAGGCGACTTTATTAATCGGGCCGCCCATGTCGAAGGCCAGCATCAACCCCATGATGACGGCCAACACGACGATGCTGCCCTGCTGCATCCCTTGCAGCCACTGGGTTAAACCCGTCGTCAACGCACCAACAGGTTCGCCCAGACCCCACATCATGATGCCCGCGGTAACAAAGGTGCCGATGATAGGGATGATGAAGATAGGCATGACGGAGCGCAGGACTTTCGGGACCGGCAGTTTTTTCAGATACCAGACCACAATCCCGCCGAGGATCCCGGCAATAATGGCGCCGAAGAAACCCGCACCGAAGCTGTTACCGACCCACGCGGCAATAGCGCAGGGAGCAAGCGCGGCGCGCTCGGCAATGGAATAGCCAATATAGGCGGCCAGGAAAGGCACCATCAGCGTTAACCCCGCCACGCCGATATCAAATAGCTTTTTGAGGTTGGGATCGGTTGCGGCATCAGGTACCGCGCCCTTGCCGTACAGCATGACCGACACCGCCAGCAAAATACCGCCCGCGACCACGAACGGGATCATGTGCGACACCCCAGTCATCAGATGCTGCCGCGTGTTCTTGAGAATATGCACCAACTCTTTCATATGTCGCTCCTGACCAAAAACCATAAAGATGTTGTGGCAAACAATAGGCAATCAGGAAGACGGCGGACAGGAGACAAAAAGGTCATTTACTGGATTTTTGTAAGATTGAAATGAAAATGCGATCCGCCTCGACATTTCCTGTAGACGGTACGCATAAAACAAACCGCCACAACCTGTGAGTCAAATCTCACTTTTCACGTGATATTACATTTGTCCAGCTTTTGGCAGATTTGTCACATGGCGCGCGCCATCAACACACTCGTATGCTGTTCCCCAATGAATGATGATGAGTTTCAGGAGTGTGTATGGCTCTGGTAGTGGAATTTACCTGTGAATTGCCCAACGGTGTTCACGCGCGTCCGGCAAGTCATGTGGAGACGCTGTGCAATACGTTTATCTCGCAAATCGAATGGCACAACCTGCGCACAGACCGTAAAGGGAACGCCAAGAGCGCACTGGCACTTATTGGTACCGATACGCTGGCAGGCGACGCCTGTCGCCTGGTGATCCACGGTGAAGATGAGCAGAGCGCCCATCAACGACTGGAACAATGGTTCCGGGAAGAGTTTCCACACTGTGATGCGCCGCTCGCAGAAGCCATCAATATTGAACGCGATCCGCTGCCAGAATCCCTCGCACGCCTTAATCCAACGCTATTCCGCGCCCTGCCCGTTTGCAGCGGTAGCGCCCGGGGCGTGTTGACCTTGCTGACCTCGCTGGATCTCAATGCACTGACGGATTTACCCGACGCGAAAAACGTGGAAGATGAACAGTCAGCGCTGGATAACGGCCTCACCCTGCTGGTGAAAAACATTGAGCTGCGCGCGCTGGACAGCGACAGCACCGCCTGCGCCATTCTTGAGGCACATCGTTCGCTGGCAACGGATACCTCTTTGCGCCAGCATCTTCTTGCGGGCGTGAGCCAGAGGCTAAGCTGCGCGCAAGCGATAATCGCCACAGCCAACCATTTCTGTGATGCGTTCTCTCATTCCAGCAGCAGCTACTTACAGGAACGTGTGCTGGATGTGCGCGATGTCTGCTATCAACTTTTACAACAGATTTATGGTGAACAACGCTTCCCGGCACCGGGACAACTCACTCAGCCGAGCGTCTGCCTTGCCGACGACCTCACGCCCGGTCAGTTCCTGGAACTCGATAAAACCCTGCTCAAAGGGCTGCTGTTAAAAAGCGGTGGAACAACCTCACACACCGTTATTCTTGCACGTTCCTTTAATATTCCGACGCTGGTGGGCGTCGACAGCGAAAGCCTGCTGCAGTGGCGCAATAAACCCGTATTTATCGATGGCAATGCCGGTGCGGTCGTGGTCAACGCCAGCGATGCGGTGGCACGCTACTACCGACAGGAAGCACGGGTACAACAGGCACTCCGCGAGCAGCAGCGCATCTGGCTTGACCGGGAAGCCAGAACCGCCGACGGCCTGCGCATTGAGATCGCCGCGAACATCGCCCACGCGGTGGAAGCGCAGGCAGCATTTACGAATGGCGCCGAGGGCGTTGGCCTGTTTCGCACCGAAATGCTGTATATGGACCGCAGCAGCGCGCCCGGTGAAAACGAGCTGTACAATATTTTCTGTCAGGCACTGGATAGCGCAAACGGGCGCAGCATTATCGTGCGCACCATGGATATCGGCGGCGATAAACCGGTGGCGTACCTGAATATCCCGGCCGAAAACAACCCGTTTCTCGGCTACCGCGCCGTCCGCATTTACGAAGAGTATGCAGCGCTTTTCACCACCCAGCTTCGGGCGATCCTGCGCGCCTCTGCTCACGGCAGCCTGAAGATCATGATCCCGATGATCTCTTCTATGGAAGAGATCCTGTGGGTGAAAGAGAAACTTGCCGAAGCGAAACAGCAGCTCCGGGCTGAACATATTCCGTTTGATGAGAAAATCCCGCTCGGCATCATGCTGGAAGTGCCTTCGGTGATGTTCATCATCGATCAGTGCTGCGAAGAAATTGATTTCTTTAGCATCGGCAGCAATGACCTGACGCAGTATCTGCTGGCCGTCGACCGCGACAACGCCAAAGTCACACGTCACTACAACAGCCTGAACCCGGCCTTCCTGCGGGCACTGGATTATGCGGTACAAGCCGTCCATCGCCAGGGGAAATGGATTGGCCTTTGCGGCGAGCTAGGCGCAAAAGGTTCGGTGTTGCCATTGCTGGTGGGCCTGGGTCTGGACGAGCTGAGCATGGGGTCGCCTGCCATTCCGGCAACCAAGGCGCGTCTGGCACAGCTTGATAGCCGCGCCTGTCGCCAGTTGCTGAATCAGGCCATGGCGTGTCGCACTTCGCTTGAAGTGGAACACCTGCTGGCTCAGTTCCGCATGAATCAGCAGGACACACCGCTGGTGACGCCACGCTGTATTTCGCTGGATAACGACTGGAAAAGTAAAGAAGAGGTCATGAAAGGGATGACCGATAACCTGCTGCTCGCCGGACGTTGCCGCTACCCCCGCAAGCTGGAGGCCGATCTGTGGGCGCGCGAAGCCGTTTTCTCCACCGGGCTTGGCTTCAGCTTCGCCATTCCGCACAGTAAGTCTGAGCATATTGAGCAATCCACCATCAGCGTTGCACGCCTGCGAAGCCCCGTCATGTGGGGAGATGAAGAAGCACAATTCATCATCATGCTGACGCTGAACAAACACGCCGCGGGCGACCAGCATATGCGTATTTTCTCCCGCCTGGCCCGCCGCATCATGCATGACGATTTCCGCAACGCGCTGGTTAACGCCAGCTCCGGGGAGGCGATTGCTTCCCTGCTACAACACGAATTAGAACTGTAAAACGAGGAAGTGTGATGGAACTGTACCTGGATACCGCCAACGTGGCGGAAGTTGAACGCCTGGCGCGCATCTTTCCCATTGCGGGCGTCACCACCAACCCGAGCATTATTGCCGCCAGCCGTGAATCCATCTGGGATGTGCTGCCGCGTCTGCAAAAAGCCATCGGACCGGAAGGCACGCTGTTTGCTCAAACCATGAGCCGCGATGCCGAAGGCATGGTGGCGGAGGCCAAACGCCTGAGTAACGCCGTCCCTGGCATCGTGGTGAAAATCCCGGTGACGGCTCAGGGGCTCATCGCGATTAAGGCATTGAAAAAAGAGGGAATAGCCACGCTAGGTACTGCCGTTTACAGCGCTGCGCAGGG
This sequence comes from Enterobacter cloacae complex sp. SHL020, assembly GCF_049236945.1. Lineage (NCBI taxonomy): Bacteria > Pseudomonadati > Pseudomonadota > Gammaproteobacteria > Enterobacterales > Enterobacteriaceae > Enterobacter > Enterobacter cloacae complex sp. SHL020. The sequence continues at coordinate 95,127 of NZ_JBMKJF010000012.1, read as the reverse complement.
TTTGCTTGCCGCACTGGCAGGCGCGAAATATGTCGCACCGTACGTAAACCGCGTTGACGCGCAGGGTGGTGACGGCATTCGCATGGTTCAGGAACTGCAGTCCCTGCTGGAACTGCACGCGCCGGACAGTAAAGTGCTGGCCGCCAGCTTCAAAACGCCGCGTCAGGCGCTGGACTGCCTGTTGGCAGGATGCGAGGCAATCACGCTTCCCTTAGACGTAGCGCAACAAATGCTCGGCACGCCAGCGGTAGAGTCAGCCATAGAGAAGTTCGAGCAGGACTGGAAAAACGCGTTTGGTAACCTCAACCTCTAAGGGAGAACTGTTATGGACCGTATCATTCAATCGCCGGGAAAATATATCCAGGGCGCTGATGTGCTTACCCGTCTCGGCGACTATCTGAAACCCCTGGCCAATCGCTGGCTGGTTGTCGGCGATAAATTTGTGCTGGGTTTTGCCGAAGAGACCCTGCGTCAGAGTTTTAAAAAAGCCGAACTGCATGCCGAAATCGCGCCGTTTGGTGGCGAATGTTCACAAAATGAAATCGATCGCCTGAAAAAACTGGCCGACAGCGCCGACTGTCTGGCGGTGTTGGGTATCGGTGGAGGTAAAACGCTTGATACCGCCAAAGCGCTGGCCCATTTTATGGACGTACCCGTGGCTATTGCCCCAACCATTGCCTCCACCGATGCGCCGTGCAGCGCCCTTTCCGTTATTTACACCGACAGCGGCGAGTTCGACCGCTATCTGATGCTGCCGCACAATCCGAACATGGTTATCGTCGATACCAAAGTGGTGGCGGGTGCGCCGGCACGCCTGCTGGCCGCCGGGATTGGCGATGCGCTGGCAACCTGGTTTGAAGCACGCGCCTGCTCGCGCAGCGGCGCGACCACCATGGCGGGCGGCAAATGTACGCAGGCAGCACTCGCGCTGGCCGAGCTGTGCTACAACACGCTGGTTGAAGAGGGTGAAAAAGCGATGCTGGCGGCAGAACAGCATGTGGTGACGCCTGCTCTTGAACGCATTATCGAAGCCAATACCTATCTCAGCGGCGTAGGATTTGAAAGCGGCGGGCTGGCGGCGGCACACGCTATTCATAACGGTATGACGGCGGTACCGGACGCGCACCACTTCTATCACGGTGAAAAAGTGGCGTTTGGCACGCTGACGCAGCTGGTGCTGGAAAACGCGCCGGTAGAAGAAATAGAGACCGTCGCGGCGCTTTGTCACAGCGTTGGGCTGCCGATCACGCTGGCGCAGCTGAACATAAAAGAGGATATCCCGGCCAAAATGCGTCTGATCGCGGAAGCCTCCTGTGCCGAAGGGGAAACCATTCACAACATGCCCGGCGGCGTAACGCCGGATCAGGTGTATGCGGCGCTGCTGGTAGCCGACCAGTATGGGCAGCGGTTCCTGCAGGAGTGGGAGTAAATAGCGTGAATAAAAATCCCCGCATCAGCGGGGATTTTTTTGCCCGTAAGCCGGGTAAGCGTCAGCGCTACCCGGCACAGGGGTTACTGCAGGTCAAACCGGTCCAGATCCATCACCTTCGCCCATGCGGCAACGAAGTCACGGACGAACTTCTCATGCGCATCATCACTGGCATAAACCTCTGCCAGCGCGCGCAGAACGGCGTTAGAACCGAAGACCAGATCGGCGCGGGTGGCGGTGTATTTCACTTCACCGCTGGCGCGATCGCTTCCGGCAAACAGTTCATTAGATTCGTCGGTCGCCTTCCACTGGGTGTTCATGTCCAGCAGGTTCACGAAGAAATCGTTGCTCAGCACGCCCTCGCGGTCGGTGAACACGCCATTCTTGCTGCCATCAAAGTTGGCACCCAGCACGCGCAGGCCACCGATCAGCACCGTCAGCTCAGGCGCGGTCAGCGTCAGCTGCTGGGCTTTATCAATCAGCAGTGACTCTGTCGTGGACACATCCACCTGCGCACGGTAGTTGCGGAAGCCGTCGGCAATCGGTTCGAGCAGGTTAAACATCTCGATATCCGTCTGATCCTGACGCGCATCGACGCGGCCCGGGGTGAACGGAACGTTGACGTAAACGCCTGCCGCTTTCGCCGCCTGCTCAACGCCCACCACGCCCGCCAGCACGATGATATCCGCCAGAGAGGCTTTGTTGGTGGTGCGCTGGATAGCTTCCAGAGCCGGCAACGCGCGAACCGCTGCGGCGTTCACATCCCAGTCGCGCTGAGGGGCCAGCGCCAGACGCGCGCCGTTAGCGCCACCGCGCTTGTCGCCGCCGCGGAAGGTTGAAGCTGACGCCCAGGCAACGGAAATCAGTTCGCTCACGGAGAGGCCAGAGGCAGCGATTTCCGCCTTCAGGCTTTCAATGTCTTCTTTCGACGGATTGAACACCGCCTGCGGCAGCGGGTCCTGCCAGATCAGATCTTCTTTCGGCACTTCCGGGCCAAGATAACGCGATTTCGGCCCCATATCGCGGTGGGTCAGCTTGTACCACGCGCGCGCGAAGGCTTCGTTGAAGGCCTGCGGATCGTTCAGGAAGCGGCGGGAAATTTTCTCGAATTCCGGGTCAAAACGCAGCGTCAGGTCGGTGACCAGCATAGTAGGTTTGCGCTTTTTCGACGGGTCGAACGGGTCAGGCATGATTTCCGGCGCATCCACGGCTTCAAACTGAATCGCACCCGCCGGGCTGCGGGTCTGCACCCATTCGTATTTGAACAGGTTCTCGAAAAAGTAGTTGCTCCACTGGGTCGGGGTTTGTGACCAGATGACTTCCAGACCGGAGGTAATAGCATCTGCGCCAATTCCCGTGCCGTGCGTGCTGGCCCAGCCCAGGCCCTGCGCTTCAATCGGCGAGGCTTCCGGGTCGGTGCCGACGTGGGTGGCTTCACCCGCGCCATGGGTTTTGCCAAGGGTGTGGCCGCCCGCGATCAGCGCAACGGTCTCTTCGTCGTTCATCCCCATGTTGCCGAAGGTCGCGCGAATGGCCGCCGCAGCAGAAAGAGGTTCACCGCTGGCGTTTGGCCCTTCCGGGTTAACGTAGATCAGGCCCATTTCGGTGGCGGCCAGAGGACGCTTGGCCAGCGCCTCCGGGTCACGGTGGGTCAGCCAGGCTTTTTCATCACCCCAGTTCACGTCCAGGTCTGGTTCCCAGACGTCTTCACGCCCGGCACCGAAACCATAGGTACGGAAGCCGGAGTTCTCCAGCGCCACGTTACCCGCGAGGATAAACAGGTCGGCCCAGGAAATTTTTTGTCCGTATTTTTGCTTGATTGGCCACAGCAGACGGCGCGCCTTATCCAGGCTCACGTTATCCGGCCAGGAGTTCAGCGGCGCAAAGCGCTGTTGACCGCGACCAGCGCCACCGCGCCCGTCAACGGAGCGATAGGTACCCGCGCCGTGCCAGGCCATACGAATAAACAGGCCCGCATAGCTGCCCCAGTCGGCAGGCCACCACGGTTGAGAGTCGGTTAAAAGGGCTTTGAGGTCGCCTTTAAGGGCGGAGTAATCAAGTTTGCTGAATTCTTTGCGGTAGTCGAAGTCTTCACCCAGCGGGTTCGAACGATTGGAATGTTGGTTAAGAAGATCGATGCGGAGTTGTTTTGGCCACCAGTCGCGGCTGCCTGTACCTGCGCCCGCGCTGTGATCGACGCCGCCCTGGTGGAACGGGCATTTGCCGACCGATGCCGCTTTATTGGTCTCGTCTGACGTGCTCATCGCTATGCTCCCTTTTACAGTGTTACCGTTACGATATACACCACTAGCAATAAGTTATAGTTGAATTAATCCACAGATTCGATAGCTAATACCTTTTAACTATTCGGGTGACAAAAAAGCCCTCGAAAAATGAGGGCTTTGTGCTTATTACGCCGGACGAACGCCCAGCGTATGGCAAATGGCGTAGCTCATCTCCGCGCGGTTCAGCGTATAGAAGTGGAAATCTTTCACCCCTTCACGGCTTAAAATTTTCACCATGTCCATCGCGATATTGGCCCCCACCAGCTTGCGGGTTTCCGGGTCATCGTCCAGCCCTTCGTACATTTTGGACATCCAGAGCGGAATGCGGACATTGGTCATATCAGCGAACTTCTTCGCCTGTTTGAAGTTAGAGACCGGCAGAATACCCGGGATAATTTCAACGTCGATGCCCGCGGAGACGCAGCGGTCACGGAAACGCAGGTAGCTTTCCACATCAAAGAAGAACTGGGTAATGGCGCGGTTCGCGCCAGCGTCCACTTTGCGCTTCAGGTTCAGCAGATCGGCCTGGGCACTTTTCGCTTCCGGATGCACCTCAGGATAAGCGGCAACGGAGATATCGAAGTCGGCCACGTCTTTCAGCAGCGCGACCAGATCGGCGGCGTACATGTCCGGCTTACCGCTGCCCGGCGGCAGGTCACCGCGCAGTGCGACGATATGGCGAATGCCGTTATTCCAGTAATCCTGGGCGATAGCCCGTAATTCGTCGCGGGTCGCGTCGATACAGGTGAGATGCGGCGCCGCTTCCAGACCGGTACGATCTTTGATGCCTTTAATGATGCTGTGCGTACGGTCACGCTCGCCGGAGTTAGCACCGTAAGTCACGGAGACAAACTTCGGCTTCAGGCTGCTGAGACGATCGATAGAGCTCCACAGGGTTTGCTCCATTTCACTGGTGCGCGGCGGGAAAAATTCAAAAGAGACGTTAATCTGGCCGTTTACTTCGGCCAGGCTCTGATTCAGTGCTTCCCGCTGGTTGGCGTGAAAAAAGCTCATACCTTACCTCTATCAATCGCATGTCGTTATCTGTTGTGTTGTGAACTTCTATACGTTTAGACGTCCAGATGTAAAAATGACGGAAAAGCGGAGGGACGTCAACATAAATAATCAACAATAACGGTGAGGTTTGCTCAGGAAAGATGAAGAAAGTTCATGATGGGGGAGACATCCCCTTCCCCAGGACCGAACCCCCTTTGGGTAAAGGGGAAAAAACCGCACCGGGCAGTTTTCTTCCCCTGGGGGATGTACGGTGCGGTTTTAATGCCAGCAGAAGTGATGCACAACCTGGGTAATCAGTTCGCGAGTTGGCTTGATGAAGCGGGTCTCCAGATATTCATCCGGCTGGTGGGCCTGGTTGATGGAGCCGGGGCCCAGGACCAGCGTAGGGCAAAGCGTCTGAATAAACGGCGCTTCGGTGCAGTAGTTCACCACGTCGGTTTTCTCACCGAGCAGCTTTTCCACCACTTCAACCAGCTGATGATCCGGCGGGCATTCGTAACCCGGGATCGGCGGATGCAGTTCGGAGACCGTCAGGCGGCCCGGCCAGCGCTCGCTCACTGGGGCCAGCGCTTCATTCAGCAGGCCGTCGAGATCGCTGAGGGTCATGCCCGGCAGCGGGCGGATGTCCATATGCAGTTCGCAGCAGGCGCAGATGCGGTTGGAGGCATCACCGCCGTGCAGGCTGCCGAGGTTCAGGGTCGGATACGGCACGGTGAACGCCTCATAGTGATAGCGCTCTTTCAGATCGTCGCGCAGGGTCATGATGCGGCCGATGGCGTCATGCATCAGCTCAATGGCGTTCACGCCGCGCGCCGGGTCGCTGGAGTGGCCGGACTGGCCCAGCACGCGCACGGCGGTAGAGATATGGCCTTTGTGCGCGCGGATCGGCTGCAGAGACGTCGGCTCGCCGATGATCGCGCAGTCCGGGCGAATCGATGTGTTTTCAGAGAAGTAGCGCGCGCCCGCCATGCTGGTTTCTTCATCGGCGGTCGCCAGAATGTAGAGCGGTTTTTTCAGCTTCGTCACGTCCACGTCACGCAGCGCGTCGAGGATAAAGGCGAAGAAGCCTTTCATGTCGGCGGTGCCCAGACCATAGAGTTTGTTGTCGTGCTCGGTCAGGGTGAACGGATCGCGCGTCCAGCGGCCATCGTCAAACGGCACCGTATCGGTATGACCGGCCAGCAGCAGGCCGCCCGCACCGGTTCCGGTGCTGGCGAGCAGGTTAAATTTGTGGCGTGTTCCGGGAACGGGCTGAACCTCAACGTTAAACCCAAGATCGCTAAACCAACCCGCCAGCAGATTGATTAAAGACTCATTGCTCTGATCCAGCGCTTCTTCCGTTGCGCTGATGGACGGTGTGGCAATCAGGGCGCGGTAGATCTCGATAAATGGCGGTAAGTTCATTTTCATTGTTGACACACCTTAGGTCGTGATAGTATCAATATTCATGCAATAAATATGAATAAAAATACACTAACGTTGAGCATAAAGGAACCCGATGTTGAATACGCTGATTGTAGGCGCTAGCGGTTATGCGGGCGCAGAGCTTGTAAGCTACGTGAATCGCCATCCACATATGACCATAACCGCTTTGACCGTGTCAGCGCAAAGCAATGATGCAGGAAAGTTAATTTCCGATTTGCATCCGCAGCTTAAGGGCCTGGTCGATCTGCCGCTGCAGCCCATGTCTGACATCAGCGAGTTTACCGACGGCGTCGACGTGGTGTTTTTAGCCACCGCGCACGAGGTCAGCCACGACCTGGCGCCGCAGTTCCTGGCGGCTGGCTGCGTGGTCTTTGACCTTTCCGGCGCGTTCCGCGTGAACGACGGTGCGTTCTACGAAAAATATTATGGTTTCACCCATCAGCATCCGGATCTGCTTGAAAAAGCGGTGTACGGCCTGGCGGAGTGGAGCGCAGACAAACTAAAAGAAGCGGACCTGATTGCCGTGCCGGGCTGCTACCCGACGGCGGCGCAGCTTTCCCTGAAGCCGCTGATCGACGCGGGTCTGCTGGATCTGAGCCAGTGGCCGGTGATCAACGCCACCAGCGGCGTGAGCGGTGCAGGTCGCAAGGCCGCTATCTCCAACAGCTTCTGCGAAGTGAGCCTTCAGCCGTATGGCGTGTTTAATCACCGTCATCACCCTGAAATCACGACGCATCTGGGCGCGGACGTCATTTTCACCCCGCACCTGGGCAGCTTCCCGCGCGGGATCCTCGAAACCATTACCTGCCGCCTGAAACCGGGCGTAACCAAAGAGCAGGTGAGCGAGGCCTTCACCCAGGCGTACGCGGATAAGCCGCTGGTGCGTCTGTACGACAAAGGCGTGCCGGCGCTGAAAAACGTGGTCGGCCTGCCGTTCTGCGACATCGGCTTTGCCGTGCAGGGCGAGCACCTGATTGTGGTGGCCGCAGAAGATAACTTACTCAAAGGCGCTGCCGCACAGGCAATGCAGTGTGCAAATATTCGTTTCGGTTTCCCGGAAACGCAGGCTCTTATTTAAGGTGTGATGATGAACCCATTAATTATCAAACTCGGTGGTGTACTGCTGGACAGCGAAGAAGCGCTGGAGCGCCTGTTTACCGCGCTGGTGAACTATCGTGAATCACACCAGCGTCCGCTGGTGATTGTCCACGGCGGCGGCTGCGTGGTGGATGAGCTGATGAAAGGGCTCAACCTGCCGGTGAAAAAGAAGAACGGCCTGCGCGTGACGCCTGCTGACCAGATTGACATCATTACCGGCGCGCTGGCGGGTACGGCGAACAAAACGCTGCTGGCGTGGGCGAAGAAACACCACATCGCGTCCGTTGGCCTCTATCTGGGTGATGGCGACAGCGTAAAAGTGACCCAGCTCGACGAAGAGCTCGGCCACGTTGGACTGGCGCAGCCAGGTTCGCCTAAGCTGATTAACACGCTGCTGGAAGGAGGTTTCCTGCCGGTGGTGAGCTCCATCGGCGTGACCGAAGAGGGCGAACTGATGAACGTCAACGCTGACCAGGCGGCGACGGCACTGGCGGCAACGCTGGGCGCGGATCTGATCCTGCTTTCCGACGTGAGCGGCATTCTGGACGGCAAAGGCCAGCGCATCGCGGAAATGACGGCTGAGAAAGCCGAGCAGCTGATTGCGCAGGGCATTATCACCGACGGCATGATCGTCAAAGTGAACGCCGCGCTGGATGCCGCACGCACGCTGGGCCGCCCGGTGGATATCGCCTCATGGCGTCACGCGGAACAACTGCCGGCGCTGTTTAACGGCACGCCGATTGGCACGCGTATTCTGGCGTAATCGATTTAATGTTTTGTAGGCCCGGTAAGCGTAGCGCCACCGGGCAATGAAATTCAAAGATATTTAAGGAAGCATGTTATGGCACTTTGGGGTGGGCGTTTTACACAGGCAGCGGATCAGCGGTTCAAACAGTTCAACGACTCTTTGCGCTTCGACTACCGCCTGGCCGAACAGGATATTGTCGGCTCTGTGGCCTGGTCCAAAGCGCTGGTAACGGTGGGCGTACTGACCGCAGAGGAACAATTACAGCTGGAAGAAGCGCTGAACAATCTGCTGGAAGAGGTGCGTCTTAACCCGCAGCAGATCCTCGAAAGCGATGCTGAAGATATTCACAGCTGGGTGGAAGGCAAACTGATCGACAAAGTCGGCCAGCTGGGTAAAAAGCTGCATACCGGCCGCAGCCGTAACGACCAGGTCGCCACCGACCTGAAGCTGTGGTGTAAAGATACCGTCGGCGAACTGCTGGCGGCTAACCGTCAGCTGCAGAGCGCGCTGGTGGAGACCGCGCAGAACAACCAGGACGCGGTGATGCCGGGTTATACCCACCTGCAGCGCGCCCAGCCGGTGACCTTCGCGCACTGGTGTCTGGCCTACGTCGAGATGCTGGCGCGTGACGAAAGCCGTCTGCAGGACACCCTGAAACGTCTGGACGTCAGCCCGCTGGGCAGCGGCGCGCTGGCCGGTACGGCGTATGAAATTGACCGTGAACAGCTGGCTGGCTGGCTGGGATTTGCCTCCGCCACCCGTAACAGCCTGGACAGCGTGTCCGACCGCGACCACGTGCTGGAGCTGCTCTCGAATGCCTCTATCGGCATGGTGCATCTGTCGCGCTTTGCTGAAGACCTGATTTTCTTTAACTCTGGCGAAGCGGGCTTCGTCGAGCTGTCCGACCGCGTGACCTCAGGTTCATCCCTGATGCCGCAGAAGAAAAACCCGGACGCGCTGGAGCTGATCCGCGGCAAATGTGGCCGCGTGCAGGGCGCGCTGACCGGCATGATGATGACACTGAAAGGGCTCCCGCTGGCGTACAACAAAGACATGCAGGAAGACAAGGAAGGGCTGTTCGACGCGCTCGACACCTGGCTGGACTGTTTGCACATGGGCGCGCTGGTGCTGGACGGCATTCAGGTGAAACGTCCGCGCTGTCAGGAAGCGGCGCAGCAGGGCTATGCGAACTCTACCGAACTGGCGGATTATCTGGTGGCGAAAGGCGTACCGTTCCGTGAGGCGCACCATATTGTGGGTGAAGCGGTGGTGGAAGCCATTCGTCAGGGTAAACCGCTGGAAGATCTGGCGCTGGCCGACCTGCAGAAGTTCAGCGCGGTTATCGGGGATGATGTGTATCCGCTCCTTGCGCTGCAGTCCTGTCTGGATAAACGTGCCGCGAAAGGCGGCGTGTCGCCTAAGCAGGTGGCGCAGGCGATAGCGGATGCGAAAAACCGGTTGGTTTAATCTGTCCTGACTGGTGCCCTCTCCCACCGAGCGGGGAGAGGGTTAGGGTGAGGGCTTACAGCAGCTTAGCCAGACGGTTGATGTCGGACTGAATGGCTCCAGCGGTGACGTCGCGCCCCGCACCAGGACCGCGGATCACCAGCGGGTTATCGCGATACCAGCGGCTTTCGATCGCGAAGACGTTATCGCACGGCAGCAGCGCGGCCAGCGGATGTTCAGGACGCACCGCCTCGACGCCGACTCGAGCTTTCCCGTTGGCCTCGAAACGCGCAACATAGCGCAGCACCAGCCCCATCTCGTTCGCCGCCTCCAGACGCTGTACCATCTGCTCGTTAAGCTCTTCACCATTTTCAAAGAAATGGTCCACAGAACCTTCTTCACAGCCGGCAGGCACCAGCGATTCGACGCGTACGGCATCCGGTTCGATGTCATAACCGGCTTCACGCGCCAGGATCACCAGCTTACGCATCACGTCTTTGCCGGAAAGGTCAACGCGCGGATCGGGCTCGGTTAAGCCCTGCTGCCACGCCTGATCCACCAGGTCGGTGAACGGGACGGTGCCGTCAAACTGCAGGAACAGCCAGGAGAGCGTGCCGGAGAAAATACCGCTCAGCGCCAGAATGCTGTCGCCGCTTTCAATCAGGTCACGCACGGTGTGGTTAACCGGCAGGCCAGCCCCAACGGTAGCGTTATAGAGCCAGTGGCGCCCCGTTTTTTCAAACGCGTCGTGGATCTGGCGGTATTTATCGGTACTGCTTGCCCCAGCCAGCTTATTGGCGCTGATGACGTGGAAACCGTGGCTGGCGAAATCCAGGTACTGATCGGCAAGCTGTTCGCTGGCGGTAACGTCCAGCACCACCAGATCGTCATACGGGTGCGCGCGCATCCACAGGAACAGCGACTCTTCATCCTGCTCAACCGCTTCATCATTAAAGAACGCAAGCGCGCGGCTCGCATCCAGCCCTTCGTAGTTCAGGAGGCTGCGGCGGCTGTCCACCACGCCCGCAAGAATGAATTCAAATCCGGTACGCGCCGAGAGCGTCACCTGTTCGCGGGCGAACAGTTCCAGCCAGCGGGAACCGATGTTGCCTTTCCCGAACAGCACCAGGCCGATGCGCTTTTCCGCGCGGAACAGGGAGGTGTGCAGGCCCTGAATCAGGCTCTCGGTTGGCCCTTTACGCAGGACGGCGACCAGGCTGATGCCCTCTTCCGACTGCCAGGTGAACTCCACCGGCTGGCCTTTCAGCTGCTGCCAGAAGCGGTGGCAGTGCAGCGGGTTACGGGTGACGCCCGCGCCCACCATCGCCACCAGCGCGAGCCCCTGACGCAGGCGAAGTTCGCCCGGCAGGCCCGCTTCATCCAGAATTTTCAGTGCGCTGTCCGCCACTTCCGCGGTATAGCAGAACTGCAGCAGCTGGCGATCGTTATGCACGCCAACGGCCAGCGGACGCACCTGGGCGCGTTTCAGGATAGTGTCGATATCTTTATGCGCCAGCTTGAAGTCCTGGCCCGCAGGTACCTGGAACTCAATCAGGCAGATGTCGTCGTGGCTGGTGACAATACGCGCCCCGGTACCGGATGCCAGCACGCGCTCAATGCGCGTGGAGCCTTGATCCGGGGTGTAACTGCAGCGCAGCTGGAGGTCGATATCGCTGCCGGAAACCGGCTGCAGCGTGCGCGCGTGCAGTACCGGCGCGGCCAGACGCGCCAGCTCGCTGGCTTCGTCGAGACGCAGCAGCGGCAGCAGGCAGGCATCTTTTACTTTACGCGGGTCCGCGCTGTACACACCGGCTACGTCGCTCCAGATGGTGACGCGAGACACGCCCGCCAGGGCACCAATCTGCGTTGCCGAGTAGTCCGAACCGTTACGGCCCAGCAGCACGGTTTCGCCCGCGTTGCTGCGGCTGATAAAGCCGGTGACGACAATACGTTTGCCCGGGTGCTGCACCAGCAGCTGTTGCAGCAGCGGGTAGGACAACCCTTCATCCACCTGCGGCTGCGCGGCGCGTTCGGCGCGCAGGAAATCACGCGCGTCGAGCCAGGCTGCTTCCACGCCCAGGTGTTGCAGCACGGCGGCCATCAGGCGAGCGGACCACACTTCACCGTGGCCCACCACTTCGGCATACACCGCGTCGGTAATTCCGCTGTCCAGCAGGGCAGCCAGACGCTCAAGGTCATGCGTAAAGGCGCCGATCAGCCCGTCCGCCACGTCCGCAGGCAGCAGGCCGGCAATTAGCTCGCTCTGGTAACGGCGTAAGGACTGTTGCACCTGATGCGCAGAAAGGCGATCGGTCTGGCTCAGCTTCAGCCAGCTAATCAACTGGTTGGTGGTGCTGCCCGCCGCCGAGACAACCATCATGTCACCCGGCTGTGAATATTCCGTCATGATCCCTGCAACGCGCAGGTAACATTTCACATCAGCAAGACTACTACCACCAAACTTGTGCAGCTGACGACCCTTCGCCCCTGCCTGCGCTATCACACTCATGATTACCCCTTGGCTGCGATCCGGAAGGCATTTTCCAGATCGGCAATTAAATCTTCAGAATCTTCAATGCCGGTTGAGATACGCAGCAGCGTCTCAGAAATTCCGGCGGCGGCACGAGCTTCCGGTGCCATACCTGCGTGCGTCATGGTCGCGGCGTGGGAGATCAAGCTTTCAACCCCACCTAAGGATTCCGCCAGCGTAAACAATGACAGCCCGCTCAGGAAGCGACGCAGCGTTTGCTCGTCACCATCCAGTTCAAAACTTAACATCGCGCCAAATCCCTTCTGCTGGCGCGCGGCAATCTCGTGCCCCTGGTTTTCCGGCAGCGATGGGTGGTACAGCTTCTTCACCAGCGGCTGGGTTTTCAGGAAATCGACAATCGCCTGGGCATTGCGCTGCGCCACTTCCATGCGCGGCGACAGCGTGCGGATGCCGCGCAACAGCAGATAGCTGTCGAAGGCGCCAGCGGTGACGCCAATATTATTGGCCCACCATGCCAGTTCGGTGACAACATCCGGATCTTTGGCAATCACCACGCCCGCCACCACATCAGAATGGCCGTTCAGATATTTAGTGCATGAATGCAACACCAGATCGGCACCCAGTGCTAACGGGTTCTGAAGGGCCGGACTGAGGAACGTATTATCCACTACACTTATCGCTCCCGCATCCCTTGCGAGCTGACAAATTTTCGCAATATCGACAACTCGCAACAATGGATTGCTTGGACTTTCCACCAGAACCAGCTTTGGTTTCTCTGCCAGGGCCTGTTTCAGCGCCTGTTCGTCGTTTTGATCGACAAACAGCACGCGATAGCAGCCGCGTTTCGCCAGGCTATCAAACAGGCGATAGCTGCCGCCGTAGCAGTCGTGCGGCGCAACCAGCAGATCGCCCGGTTTCAGGAACACCGTGGTCACCAGGTGAATGGCGGACATCCCCGTATTGGTTAATACTGCACCTGCGCCACCTTCCAGCTCGGCCAGCGCACGCTGGGTCACGTCACGCGTAGGGTTGCCACGACGCGAATAATCATGCGCGCGGGGTTCATTAAATCCGGTGAAATTATAGGTACTGGAAAGATGAATCGGCGGGACAACGCAGCCGTACTGCTCGTCATCATTTAATCCGCTACGCACTGCAATAGTGGCCTGTTTACGCGTCATGGTGAGGGCTTCCTGGCGAATGAGGTGAAAAGTCAGGCACCAGAGTAAACATTGAAAGTATGGACGTCAATACATCTGGACATCTAAACTTCTTTGCGTATAGATTGAGCAATGCGCAAATAGCCGTTAAAATTATATGCTTTAGTGCACGCTGCAGCGGCAATATCCGTGCCACGGTATCGTCTCTACGGTAAACTAGGCAAGATTGCGGTTCAAAACGGGTGGTTACAGGTTTTGCACCTTTAAATAAATGACTGAGAGGATTAAAGGTATCTCATGGCTGAATGGAGCGGCGAATATATCAGCCCATACGCTGAGCACGGTAAGAAGAGTGAGCAAGTAAAGAAAATTACGGTTTCCATTCCTCTGAAGGTGTTGAAGATCCTCACCGATGAACGTACGCGTCGTCAGGTGAACAACCTGCGCCACGCGACCAACAGCGAACTGCTGTGCGAAGCGTTCCTGCATGCGTTTACCGGTCAACCGTTGCCGAACGATGAAGATCTGCGCAAAGAGCGTAGTGATGAAATCCCGGAAGAGGCGAAGGTGATCATGCGTGAACTGGGTATTGACCCGGACACGTGGGAATACTGAGAAGCGGATACAAAAAAGGCACCTTGCGGTGCCTTTTTTTCGGGAAACTTATTTAGCGCCCGGGATGCTGAAACGCTTGTTGAAGCGGTCAACACGGCCACCGGTTGCAACGTCACGCTGCTTACCAGTGTAGAACGGGTGGCATTTGCCGCACACGTCCAGGTTCAGATCGTGACCCACGGTAGAGCGGATCTGGATAGAGTTACCGCAAGAACAGTTTGCAGTAATCATTTCGTATTTCGGGTGAATATCTTTTTTCATGGGAGAACCTCAGTTAAGGCCGCGTCGCTCTTCCAGCCCTAACGCCAGACACCACGCGATGTTGATTGTAAGTTCTTTGGCGTAAAGTACACCAAAGGCGGCGAATCATACAGAATTTGACCAACGTATGCAAACTGATCCGCACGCCGCTTTTACTAATGTGTATACTAACGCGCCACTTTTCAAGTCAGGAAGATTCGATGCCCATCGCTCACGTTGCCCTGCCCGTTCCGCTTCCCCGCACCTTTGACTACCTGCTGCCTGACAGCATGAGCGCCAAAGCGGGCTGCCGCGTGACCGTGCCGTTTGGCAAACAGCAGCGCGTGGGGATTGTTGTCTCCGTCAGCGATAAAAGCGAGCTTCCGCTTAATGAGCTGAAGTCAGTCGTTGAGGTGCTGGACAGCGAGCCCGTTTACTCTACCAGCACCTGGCGACTGCTGCTGTGGGCGGCGGATTATTATCATCACCCCATTGGCGACGTGCTGTTCCACGCCCTGCCCATCATGCTGCGCCAGGGCAAAAGTGCCAGCCATGCGCCGATGTGGTACTGGTTTGCTACAGAGCAGGGTCAGGCCGTGGATATCAACAGCCTGAAGCGTTCGCAGAAACAGCAGCAGGCGCTGGCGGCGCTGCGTCAGGGAAAAATCTGGCGGCATCAGGTCGACGAGCTTGAGGTCAGCGAAACGGCGCTACAGGCCTTAAGAAAGAAAGGGCTGAGCGAACTGGCCAGCGAAGCCCCCGCTCTTTACGACTGGCGGGAGAGTTTCTCCGTTTCAGGGGATCGCCTGCGTTTGAATACCGAGCAGGCCACCGCCGTGGGCGCGATTCATAGCGCCTCCGATCATTTCTCTGCCTGGCTGCTGGCGGGAGTCACCGGTTCCGGCAAGACCGAAGTCTACCTGAGCGTGCTGGAAAACGTGCTCGCGCAGGGCAAACAGGCGCTGGTGATGGTGCCGGAAATTGGCCTGACGCCGCAAACCATCGCCCGATTCCGCGAGCGCTTTAACGCGCCGGTTGAGGTGTTGCACTCCGGCCTGAACGACAGCGAACGCCTCAGCGCCTGGCTGAAAGCCAAAAATGGCGAAGCGGCGATTGTGATCGGCACCCGCTCGTCGCTGTTTACGCCGTTTAAAAATCTTGGCGTTATCGTGATCGACGAAGAGCACGACAGCTCCTATAAACAGCAGGAAGGCTGGCGCTACCACGCCCGCGATCTGGCGGTTTATCGCGCGCACAGCGAGCAAATACCCATTATTCTCGGCTCCGCCACGCCGGCGCTCGAGACGCTGCACAACGTGCGCCAGCGTAAATACCATATGCTGCGCCTGACGCGTCGGGCGGGGAATGCCCGTCCGGCCATTCAGCACGTGCTGGATCTGAAAGGCCAGCAGGTTCAGGCCGGGCTTGCGCCGGCATTGATTACCCGCATGCGCCAGCACTTGCAGGCGGGGAACCAGGTCATTCTGTTTCTCAACCGCCGCGGATTTGCCCCCGCACTGCTGTGCCACGACTGCGGCTGGATTGCCGAGTGTCCGCGCTGCGACCACTACTACACCTTCCATCAGGCCCAGCGGCATTTGCGCTGCCACCACTGCGACAGCCAGCGCCCGGTGCCGCGCCAGTGCCCGTCATGTGGCTCAACGCATATCGTGCCGGTCGGTCTGGGGACGGAACAGCTGGAACAGGCGCTTGGCCCCTTCTTCCCGGACGTGCCGATTTCTCGTATCGACCGGGACACCACCAGCCGCAAGGGCGCGCTGGAACAGCAGCTGGCGGAAGTGCATCGCGGCGGCGCACGCATTCTGATTGGTACGCAGATGCTGGCCAAAGGCCACCACTTCCCGGACGTGACGCTAGTTGCCCTGCTGGACGTAGACGGCGCGCTGTTTTCGGCAGATTTCCGCTCAGCCGAGCGCTTCGCCCAGCTTTATACCCAGGTGGCAGGGCGTGCCGGTCGCGCCGGTAAACAGGGCGAAGTGGTGTTGCAAACGCACCATCCTGAGCACCCGTTGCTGCAAACCCTGCTGCATAAAGGCTATGACGCCTTTGCCGAGCAGGCGCTGGCCGAACGCCAGACCATGCAGCTGCCGCCGTGGACCAGCCACGTCATCATCCGCGCGGAAGATCACAACAACCAGCAGGCGCCGCTTTTCCTGCAGCAGCTGAGAAACCTCCTGCAGGCCAGCCCGCTGGTGGATAATCAGCTGTGGATCCTGGGCCCGGTGCCGGCACTCGCACCAAAGCGCGGCGGACGTTTCCGCTGGCAAATCTTACTTCAGCACCCCTCACGTGTTCGCCTGCAGCATATCGTCAGCGGCACGCTGGCGCTCATCAACACGCTGCCGGAAGCGCGAAAAGTGAAGTGGGTACTGGACGTCGATCCCATCGAAGGCTGAAGCTGGATCGAAAAATTTAACGCTCCTCACACTTTTTATGAAAATTCTGTAACCGATTCCATTAACTATCTGTAAAAATGGTGATGTCAGAAGTTCGGTGTTCAGGCGAGGAGAAGACGTTGAAGTCCAGGAAAGAGGTTGCCACAGCGACCATGAAAGACGTTGCCGAGAAAGCACAAGTCTCAACGGCAACCGTGTCCCGCGCATTAATGAACCCGGATAAAGTCTCCCAGGCGACCCGTAACCGGGTGGAGCAGGCTGCGCTTGAAGTGGGCTATTTCCCGCAGGCGATGGGGCGTAACGTCAAACGCAACGAGTCGCGCACCATTCTGGTAATTGTGCCGGACATCTGTGACCCTTTCTTCAGCGAGATTATCCGCGGTATTGAAGTCACCGCCGCGGAACAGGGTTACCTGGTGCTGATTGGCGACTGCGCTCACCAGAACCAGCAGGAAAAGACCTTCATCGATCTCATTATCACCAAGCAGATCGACGGCATGCTGCTGCTTGGCTCTCGCCTGCCGTTTGATGCCAGCATTGAAGAGCAGCGTAATTTACCGCCGATGGTGATGGCCAACGAGTTTGCGCCAGAGCTGGAGCTGCCGACCGTCCATATTGATAACCTCACCGCCGCGTTCAACGCCGTAAACTATCTCCAGGAGCTGGGGCATAAGCGCATTGGCTGTATTGCCGGGCCGGAAGAGATGCCGCTGTGCCACTATCGCTTACAGGGCTACGTTCAGGCGCTGCGCCGTACCGGCGTCACCGTCGATCCTCACTACATTGCGCGCGGTGACTTTACCTTCGCAGCGGGTGGGCAAGCGCTTGAGAAACTTCTGGACCTGCCTGAGCCGCCAACCGCCCTATTTTGTCACAGCGACGTGATGGCGCTGGGCGCATTGTCGTACGCCAAACGCCGCGGCCTGCGTATACCGAAAGATTTATCCATCATCGGATTCGATAATATTTCGCTTTCGGAATTTTGCGATCCGCCGCTCTCAACGGTCGCTCAGCCGCGCTATCAGATCGGCCGCGAAGCGATGCTTCTTCTGCTGGATCAGCTTCACGGTCAAACAGTTAGCAGCGGCTCGCGGTTGCTGGACTGCGAACTGATTGTCCGCGGCACTACCCAGGCATTGACTTAAAGTAAACGTCTTTCGGATACCCTTATCTGGTCAAAGCCCCGCCGCTTAAGTAACATGGCGGACTGACGAACGAATAAATACAGCGAAACGATAGTGGCACAACGAGATTATGTACGTCGCGGCCAGCCGGCACCTTCGCGACGCAAAAAGAGTAGCTCAAGGAAAAAGCAACGTAACCTGCCTGCTGTCTCGCCAGCAATGGTCGCTATTGCTGCGGCTGTAGTCGTCGCCTTTATTGGTGGCCTGTACTTTATCACGCACCATAAAAAAGAAGAGTCCGAGGCGCTTCAGGCCAGTAAAGTTGCCGGAAATGGCCTTCCTCCGAAGCCTGAAGAGCGCTGGCGCTATATCAAAGAGCTGGAAAGCCGCCAGCCCGGGGTGCGTGCGCCAACCGAACCTTCTGCGGGTGGTGAAGTGCAGAATGCGAATCAGCTGACGGATGAACAGCGTCAGCTGCTGGCACAAATGCAGGCCGATATGCGCCAGCAGCCTACGCAGCTGAACGAAGTGCCGTGGAATGAGCAGACGCCGGCACAGCGCCAGCAAACGCTGCAGCGACGTCAGGCGCAACAGCAGATCCAGCAGCAGCAACAGCAGCAGCAGTGGGCGCAAACGCAGCCGGTGCAGCAGCCGAAAGCACAGCCGCGGGTAACGGAACAGCCATACCAGCAGCAGACGCGTACGGCGCAGTCTCAGCCTGTCCAGCAGCAGCCGAAAACGCAGCCGCAGAAACAGGCCGCTCAGCCGTATCAGGATCTGCTCCAGACGCCAGCGCATACCACCGCGCAGCAGCCGAAAACGCAGCAGGCCGCGCCGGTGACCAAAGAGACTGAAGCGCCGAAACAGACGGCGGAGAAAAAAGACGAGCGCCGCTGGATGGTGCAGTGCGGTTCGTTCAAAGGCGCAGAGCAGGCGGAAACGGTACGCGCGCAGCTGGCCTTTGAAGGGTTTGATTCGCGTATTACCACCAATAACGGCTGGAATCGCGTGGTGATTGGTCCGGTAAAAGGCAAAGAAAACGCCGACGGCACTATTTCGCGGTTGAAAATCGCTGGCCACACAAACTGCATTCGACTCGCCTCCGGGGGTTGAAACCCCCAAAATCCCCCCCATCTATCATTTAATTCAGCCCTGAGCACAGGCTCAGGGCTTCTGTTTCCCGATTCTGTAACCAGGGGGTCTGCTCGTGACAACAATAGTAAGTGTACGCCGTAACGGCCATGTGGTAATCGCCGGTGATGGCCAGGCCACGCTGGGTAATACCGTCATGAAAGGCAACGTGAAGAAAGTGCGCCGTCTCTACAACGACAAAGTTATCGCCGGTTTTGCAGGCGGCACGGCGGACGCCTTCACGCTGTTTGAACTGTTTGAACGCAAACTGGAAATGCACCAGGGCCATCTGGTGAAAGCTGCCGTTGAGCTGGCGAAAGACTGGCGTACCGACCGCATGCTGCGCAAGCTCGAAGCGCTGCTGGCGGTAGCCGATGAAACCGCCTCGCTGATCATCACCGGTAACGGTGACGTGATTCAGCCGGAAAATGACCTGATTGCCATTGGCTCTGGCGGCCCTTATGCCCAGGCTGCAGCCCGCGCGCTGTTGGAAAATACCGACATGAACGCGCGTGATATCGCGGTGAAGGCGTTGGATATTGCAGGTGATATCTGCATTTATACCAACCACAACCACACCATCGAAGAATTGACCTCCAAAGCGTAAGGATCTCCCATGTCTGAAATGACCCCACGCGAAATTGTCAGCGAACTGAACAAACACATTATCGGCCAGGATAACGCCAAGCGTTCCGTGGCTATCGCTCTGCGTAACCGCTGGCGTCGTATGCAGCTTGACGAAGAGCTGCGCCACGAAGTGACGCCGAAAAACATTCTGATGATCGGCCCGACCGGCGTCGGTAAAACCGAAATCGCCCGTCGTCTGGCGAAGCTGGCTAACGCGCCGTTCATCAAAGTTGAAGCCACCAAGTTCACCGAAGTGGGCTATGTGGGTAAAGAAGTGGACTCCATCATCCGCGATCTGACCGACTCGGCGATCAAAATGGTGCGCGTCCAGGCGATCGAGAAAAACCGCTACCGCGCGGAAGAGATGGCCGAAGAGCGCATTCTCGACGTGCTGATCCCACCGGCAAAAAACAACTGGGGCCAGGCAGAGCAGCAGGCGGAACCGTCCGCTGCGCGTCAGGCGTTCCGCAAGAAGCTGCGTGAAGGCCAGCTGGACGACAAAGAGATTGAGATCGATCTTGCTGCCGCGCCAATGGGTGTGGAAATCATGGCACCTCCGGGCATGGAAGAGATGACCAGCCAGCTGCAGTCCATGTTCCAGAACCTGGGCGGCCAGAAGCAAAAAACGCGTAAGCTGAAAATCAAAGACGCGATGAAGCTGCTGATTGAAGAAGAAGCGGCGAAGCTGGTGAACCCGGAAGAGCTGAAACAGGACGCTATCGACGCGGTTGAGCAGCACGGTATCGTGTTTATCGACGAAATCGACAAAATTTGTAAGCGCGGCGGCAACAGTTCCGGTCCGGATGTGTCCCGTGAAGGCGTTCAGCGCGACCTGCTGCCGCTGGTTGAAGGCTGCACCGTCTCCACCAAGCACGGCATGGTGAAAACGGACCACATCCTGTTTATCGCTTCCGGTGCTTTCCAGGTTGCCAGCCCGTCGGATCTGATCCCGGAACTGCAGGGGCGTCTGCCGATTCGCGTTGAGCTGCAGGCGCTGACCACCCAAGATTTCGAACGTATCCTGACCGAGCCAAACGCCTCTGCTACCGTACAGTACAAAGCGCTGATGGCGACCGAAGGCGTGAACCTCGAGTTCACCGAAGACGGCATCAAGCGTATTGCCCAGGCTGCATGGCAGGTCAATGAAACCACCGAGAACATCGGTGCGCGTCGCCTGCATACCGTTCTGGAACGCCTGGTTGAAGATATCTCTTACGACGCGAGCGACCTGAACGGTCAAACCGTTACCATTGACGCAGAATATGTGAGTAAACATCTGGATGCGTTAGTGGCAGATGAAGATCTGAGCCGTTTTATCCTATAATCGCGGTTACTGGATTCTCATCACGTTTAATGGGGGCTAATGCCCCCATTTTTATTGGCTAAATACTTATGACTGACATCAGCCGTACTCAGGCGTGGCTCGAAAGTCTGCGCCCTAAAACGCTTCCTCTGGCCTTTGCCGCGATTATCGTCGGCACCGCCCTTGCCTGGTGGCAGGGGTATTTTGATCCGCTGGTTGCCGCGCTGGCATTGATTACCGCGGGCCTGCTGCAAATTCTCTCCAATCTCGCCAACGACTACGGCGACGCGGTAAAAGGCAGCGACAAGCCGGACCGCATAGGGCCGCTGCGCGGAATGCAGAAAGGGGTGATTACCCAGGCGCAGATGAAACGCGCGCTGATTATCACCGTAGTGCTGATCTGCGTATCCGGCCTGGCGCTGGTGACGGTGGCGTCTAAGACCACCAGCGATTTTATTGGCTTCCTGGTGCTGGGTTTACTGGCCATTATCGCGGCCATCACCTACACCGTCGGCACGCGTCCTTACGGTTATATTGGACTCGGGGATATCTCCGTACTGGTGTTCTTCGGCTGGCTGAGCGTGATGGGAAGCTGGTACCTGCAGGCGCATACGGTGATCCCTGCCCTGTTCCTGCCCGCAACCGCATGTGGTCTGCTGGCGACGGCGGTGCTCAACATCAACAACCTGCGCGACATCGACAGCGATCGCGAGAACGGCAAAAATACCCTGGCGGTTCGTCTGGGGCCGGTCAATGCGCGCCGCTATCATGCCTCCCTGCTCATTGGCGCGCTGGTTTGCCTGGCGCTGTTTAACCTGATTTCCTTGCAGAGCTTGTGGGGCTGGCTGTTTGTGCTTGCCGCGCCGCTGCTGATTAAGCAGGCCCGCTTTGTGATGCATGAACTCAGCCCGTCCGCCATGCCGCCAATGCTGGAACGCACGGTAAAAGGCGCGCTGCTGACTAACCTGTTGTTCGTCATCGGAATTGTTTTAAGCCAGACGCTCAGTTAGCTGACAAATATCAATTAACAATTGATGATTTTGCCAACAACGCATTTCGCACGATATACTGAACACATTCGCAGCAACTGAGCGTTAAACCTATGAAATACGATACCTCCGAGCTCTGTGACATCTACCAGGAAGATGTCAACGTCGTTGAACCGCTGTTCTCCAACTTTGGTGGGAGGTCGTCGTTTGGCGGTCAAATCGTCACGGTGAAATGTTTCGAGGACAACGGGTTGCTGTACGATCTGCTTGAACAGAACGGCCGCGGCCGCGTTCTGGTGGTCGACGGCGGCGGTTCCGTGCGCCGTGCGTTAATTGATGCTGAACTGGCTGGCATTGCCGTTCAGAATGAGTGGGAAGGCCTTGTGGTGTACGGTTCCGTGCGCCAGGTGGACGATCTGGAAGACCTGGATATCGGGATTCAGGCCATCGCGGCCATACCGGTAGGGGCAGCGGGTGACGGCATCGGCGAAAGCGACGTGCGCGTCAATTTCGGCGGCGTGACCTTCTTCTCCGGGGACCATCTCTACGCCGATAATACCGGCATTATCCTTTCCGAAGATCCGCTGGATATCGAGTAGTAAAAGAGTCAGCGAGAACCATAAAAAAACCGCCAACAGCAATGTGGCGGTTTTTTTTGTCCCTCGGGATTCGCGGTCCGTTGGGAAGTTTTGCAACCTTTAACCAGGATTTTTATCTTACCCTGGTTCAAACCTCAGGTAACCCCATCGACCCTTTATAAATTCCTAATTAACTATTAAAACCTTAACTAGGCTGCTGCTGCTCATTATGATGCATCGTCCCTTTCCGCCATCTCGCACATGGGCATCGGTCCAGGGAAAGGTGTATTCACAACCGTAAAGCAACCTTTAACCGGGCTTGTGTCCATCGACTTATCACCGGTGGTGAACGGTGGAGCGGTTAGCTGCAGGGACCGCATAATGAAACGCTATTTATGTATCGCGTTCATTGTCGCCAGCGTACTCGTTGTAAAGAGTGATGAACCGAATGTGTTCGTTGCTTTTGCTATGACAGCGCAGGACAAGTAGCGTTAAGGCCGCCTTTGGCGGCCTTTTTTATGGTTGGATGTCTGTTAGCGAGAACCATAAAAAAGCCGGGTGGCGGCTTCGCCTTACCCGGCCTGTTCAGTTCATCCCGTAGGGAATTAAACTTCTTCCATACGTCCCAGCAGCGCCTGCAGGCGATCCTGCCAACCGTTCTGCTGCTCGCGCAGCTGGTTGTTTTCGCGCTCCAGTTCTTCGCGGCCGTGCTGAGCGTTCTGAACTTCCTGCGCCAGGCTGTTGTTCTTTTCTTTCAGCTCTTCAATTTCCATCTGCAGCAGGGTGATGGTGTCAATCGCCTGCTGTACTTTCGATTCCAGTTTCTCAAACACTTCTAAAGACATGATGCTACCTCTCCTGAATTGCAAGGCGACGCTTTAACATAAACGCGCACGACATATACCGTCGATTGTATGGAGCGCGGCGCTCTGTGTCCAGCGACACACCGCGCAGATCGCGGTTTGCAACACTTTTAGGTCTGGTCCTGGTGTGTTCGCGTCATATACCCCTAAATTGTTAACTGATTCGTTAATGAAATGATTCAGCTCACATTCCTGTACTGATGCAAAAATGTGCTTTATGGCGCGAAAACGCTCATTTTATTGACACAGACCACACATTTTGATTTCGATATTTCTCGTTTTTGCTCGTTAACGATAAATTAACACTATGTCTACAGGGCATCGTGGCTGTCACGGGCGGCCATGCTAACAATAAACATTCATCTCTTCAGGATTCCGATTATGAGTCAGACATCAACCTTAAAAGGCCAGTGCATTGCCGAGTTCCTTGGTACCGGGTTGTTGATATTCTTCGGAGTGGGCTGTGTCGCTGCACTGAAAGTGGCGGGTGCCAGTTTTGGTCAGTGGGAAATCAGTATCATCTGGGGTCTGGGCGTGGCGATGGCCATCTACCTGACTGCAGGAGTTTCCGGTGCACATCTTAACCCGGCTGTGACCATCGCGCTGTGGCTGTTCGCGTGCTTCGATGGACGCAAAGTTGTTCCTTTCATCATTTCTCAGTTTGCCGGCGCCTTTTGCGCAGCGGCGTTAGTTTACGGGCTTTATTACAATCTTTTCATCGACTTCGAACAGACGCATCATATGGTACGCGGCAGCGTCGAAAGTCTGGATCTGGCAGGCATCTTCTCAACCTATCCGAACCCGCATATCAATTTTGTGCAGGCGTTCGCAGTTGAAATGGTGATTACCGCTATTCTGATGGGCGTCATTATGGCGCTGGGCGATGACGGCAACGGCATTCCGCGCGGCCCGCTGGCCCCGCTGCTGATTGGCCTGCTGATTGCGGTTATCGGCGCATCAATGGGTCCACTGACCGGCTTCGCGATGAACCCGGCGCGTGACCTGGGGCCAAAAACCTTCGCCTTCTTCGCTGGATGGGGCGACGTCGCCTTCACCGGTGGCAAAGACATTCCTTACTTCCTGGTTCCGCTGTTCGGGCCAATCGTAGGGGCGGCGCTGGGTGCATTCGGCTATCGCAAATTAATTGGTCGCCACTTACCGTGCGACACCTGTGTGGAAGAGGAGAAGGAAACGACTTCTACCGCACAACAAAAAGCTTCGCTGTAATCTGACTACGGGACACATACCATGACCGAAAAAAAATATATCGTTGCGCTCGACCAGGGCACTACCAGCTCCCGCGCTGTCGTAATGGATCATGACGCGAACATCGTCAGCGTGTCACAGCGCGAATTTGAGCAAATTTATCCTCGTCCAGGCTGGGTAGAACACGACCCGATGGAGATTTGGGCGTCACAAAGCTCCACGCTGGTCGAAGTGCTGGCGAAAGCCGATATCAGTTCCGACGAGATTGCCGCGATTGGTATTACCAACCAGCGTGAAACGACGATTGTCTGGGAACGTGAAACCGGTAAGCCCATTTACAACGCTATCGTCTGGCAGTGCCGCCGTACATCCGAGATCTGCGAACAGCTGAAGCGCGACGGTATGGAAGAGTACGTGCGCAGCGCCACCGGTCTGGTGGTTGACCCGTATTTCTCCGGCACCAAAGTGAAATGGATCCTCGACCACGTAGAAGGTTCACGCGAGCGTGCTAAACGCGGCGAGCTTCTGTTCGGTACCGTCGATACCTG
The DNA here is from genome assembly GCF_049236945.1 of Enterobacter cloacae complex sp. SHL020. Taxonomy (NCBI): domain Bacteria; kingdom Pseudomonadati; phylum Pseudomonadota; class Gammaproteobacteria; order Enterobacterales; family Enterobacteriaceae; genus Enterobacter; species Enterobacter cloacae complex sp. SHL020. The sequence goes on along the minus strand of NZ_JBMKJF010000012.1, from coordinate 70,387 downwards.
GCTTATCTGGAAGATGACCCAGGGACGCGTTCACGTCACCGACTACACCAACGCCTCGCGTACCATGCTGTTCAACATCAACACCCTGGAGTGGGATGACAAGATGCTGGACGCGCTGGACATCCCGCGCGCGATGCTGCCTGAAGTGCGTAAGTCTTCAGAAGTGTACGGCCAGACCAACATCGGCGGTAAGGGCGGCACCCGTATTCCTATCGCCGGTATCGCCGGTGACCAGCAGGCGGCGCTGTTCGGCCAGCTGTGCGTCAAGGAAGGGATGGCGAAGAACACCTACGGCACCGGCTGCTTTATGCTGATGAACACCGGTGAGAAAGCGGTGAAATCAGAAAACGGCCTGCTGACCACCATCGCCTGCGGCCCACGCGGCGAAGTGAACTATGCGCTGGAAGGTGCGGTGTTCATGGCCGGTGCGTCTATCCAGTGGCTGCGCGACGAGATGAAGCTCATCAGCGATGCGTTCGATTCCGAGTACTTCGCGACCAAAGTGAAAGACACCAACGGCGTGTACGTGGTGCCTGCGTTCACCGGTCTGGGCGCGCCGTACTGGGATCCGTATGCACGCGGCGCAATTTTCGGCCTGACGCGCGGTGTGAACTCTAACCACATCATTCGCGCCACCCTGGAATCTATCGCCTACCAGACGCGCGACGTGCTGGAGGCGATGCAGGCTGACTCCGGTATCCGTCTGCACGCCCTGCGCGTGGACGGCGGTGCGGTAGCGAATAACTTCCTGATGCAGTTCCAGTCCGACATTCTCGGCACCCGCGTTGAGCGCCCTGAAGTGCGTGAAGTCACGGCGCTGGGCGCGGCGTACCTTGCCGGTCTGGCGGTAGGCTTCTGGCAGAACCTGGACGAGCTGCAGGAAAAAGCGGTTATCGAACGCGAATTCCGCCCGGGCATCGAAACCACCGAGCGTAACTTCCGCTACAGCGGCTGGAAAAAAGCGGTGAAACGCGCCCTGGCGTGGGAAGAGCACGACGAGTAATCCCCCTCACCCTAACCCTCTCCCCATAGGGGAGAGGGAACTCGTATCCCCACTCTGTGATAAACTTCGTGCAATTCCTTTTGATTGTACGAGTACCTCATGAAACGTGAACTTGCTATCGAGTTTTCCCGCGTCACCGAAGCGGCCGCCCTCGCAGGCTATAAATGGCTGGGTCGTGGCGATAAAAATACCGCAGACGGCGCTGCCGTCCATGCCATGCGCATTGTGCTTAACCAGGTCAACATCGACGGCACCATCGTGATCGGCGAAGGCGAGATCGACGAAGCGCCGATGCTCTATATCGGTGAAAAAGTCGGTACCGGCAAAGGCGATGCCGTGGATATCGCGGTCGATCCGATCGAAGGCACCCGCATGACGGCGATGGGTCAGGCCAATGCGCTAGCGGTGCTGGCCGTGGGCGATAAGGGCTGCTTCCTCAACGCGCCGGACATGTATATGGAAAAGCTGATTGTCGGTCCGGGCGCGAAAGGCGCAATCGACCTTAGCCTGCCGCTGGAAGAGAACCTGCACAACATCGCCAAAGCCCTGGGCAAACCCCTTAGCGAACTCACCGTCACCATTCTGGCGAAACCGCGCCACGATGCCATTATCGCGCAGATGCAAAAGCTCGGCGTGCGCGTGTTTGCCATCCCTGACGGTGACGTTGCCGCCTCAATCCTGACCTGCATGCCGGACAGCGAAGTCGACGTGCTGTACGGCATCGGCGGCGCGCCGGAAGGTGTGGTCTCCGCGGCAGTGATCCGCGCGCTGGATGGCGATATGCAGGCCCGTCTGCTGCCCCGCCATGAGGTGAAAGGCGACAGCGAAGAGAACCGCCGTATCGGGGAAAACGAGCTGGCGCGCTGCGAAGCGATGGGCATCGAGGCCAATAAAGTGCTCGCGCTGGACGAGATGGCGCGTAGCGATAACGTTGTCTTCTCGGCGACCGGCATCACCAAAGGCGATCTGCTGGACGGCATCACCCGCAAGGGCAATATGGCCACCACTGAAACGCTGCTGATCCGCGGTAAATCACGCACCATTCGCCGCATCCAGTCTATCCACTATCTCGACCGCAAAGACCCGGACGTGCAGACGCACATTCTGTAAAACCGTTTGATCGATAGAGCTTTCCGGCCCTGACGGGCTGGAAATTGTCACCACAAGTACGGAAGATAGAACAGAGAAACAGCACAGGAGAAGATCATGGCGGACTGGGTAACAGGTAAAGTCACAAAGGTACAGTTCTGGACCGATGCGCTATTTAGTCTCACCGTACATGCTCCCGTCCACCCGTTTAAGGCCGGGCAATTTGCGAAGCTGGGGCTGGATGTCGACGGCGAGCGCGTGCAGCGCGCCTACTCTTACGTTAACGCGCCTGATAACCCGGATCTCGAGTTCTATCTGGTCACCGTTCCCGACGGTAAGCTCAGCCCGCGCCTTGCCGCCCTTAAGCCCGGCGACGAAGTGCAAATTGTGAGTGAAGCGGCAGGCTTCTTTGTGCTCGAAGAGATCCCTGATTGTGACACGCTCTGGATGCTGGCAACGGGTACGGCCATTGGCCCTTATCTCTCTATTTTGCAGTACGGCAAAGATCTGGAGCGCTTTAAAAACATCGTGCTGGTACACGCTGCGCGCTACGCTGCAGACCTGAGCTATCTGCCGCAAATGCAGGCGCTGGAACAGCAGTACGGCGGAAAGTTAAAGATTCAGACGGTGGTGAGCCGCGAAACCGTAGCAGGAGCGCTTACCGGCCGCGTGCCGGCGCTAATTGAGAGTAGAGCCCTGGAAGACGCGGTGGGGTTGCCGCTGAACGCTGAAACCAGCCACGTCATGCTATGCGGCAACCCGCAGATGGTGCGGGACACGCAGCAGCTTCTGAAGGATACCCGGCAGATGACGAAACATCTTCGCCGCCGACCGGGCCATATGACCGCCGAACACTACTGGTGATCAGCGGTATTTCACCTCAACGGTGTCTTTACCGTATTTGTTTTCGCTCTGGGTGCCGATAAACGCGCCCAGATCGACAATCATCATCACGAAGATGACCGACGGCAGCAGCCTGCCCACGACCCACGGCAGGATGGACGGCAGCATCGCCCAGTTTCCGGCCACCAGCATCCACGCCAGAATAATCAGAAATGCCCACGCGCCGGAACGTCCGCGATCGTGCAGCCGTTTTACGACAACCGCCGCCGTTGGCCATAGCAGGCAGACCAGCGCGAAGGCCGCCGTTTGCGTGCTCAGCCAGGCATTGTAAGCAACGAAAAACAGAAGCAGCATGGCGACAACCCACGTCACCATCCAGATCCAGAAATCACGGCGTCCAATACGCCCTTTGAATGAAAACAGCCACTGCTGTATGGTCATGTAAGGTTCCTTATTATCGTATAGCGCGCATTTTACCCTGGAGTTGTGACCTTTTGACAAGCCGACCAGATATCGTTTTAATCATGAACACTTACGGCCAGGGGCAATGTTGATGAAAAGTTCGGCACGTTCTCTTTTCCTGTGTTTAGCGCTGCTCAGCGCGGGTTATCCCCTGCACGCCGCCGAAACCACTGCCCCGACCACAGCACCGTATCTTCTGGCGGGCGCGCCGTCGTTCGATCAGTCCATCAGCCAGTTTCGTGAAACCTTCAATCAGACCAACCCCTCGCTGCCGCTGGATGAGTTTCGCGCCATTGATGGCTCACGCGATACCCCCACACTGACCCGTGCGGCAAGCAAGATTAACGAGAATTTGTATGCTTCCACGGCGCTGGAGCGCGGTACGTTAAAAATCAAAAGCATGCAAATTACCTGGCTGCCGATACAAGGGCCGGAGCAGAAAGCCGCTAAGGCGAAAGCGCTGGAGTACATGAGCGCGGTATTGCAGGCCTTTACCCCTGCGCTGACGAAAAAGCAAAGCCAGCAAAAGCTGCAAAAACTGCTGGCCGCGGGTAAAAACAAGCGTTACTACACCGATACCGAAGGAGCGATCCGCTATGTTGTGGCGGACAACGGCGAAAAAGGACTGACCTTCGCTGTTGAACCGATTAAGCTGGCACTATCTGACACCCTCGGCGGGGCGAATTAATGACAAAAAGCAAAGCCTTTCGAGGGAAAATCTCTATACTGATTCACAGACCATGCTGCCCGACAGGGTGGCCATATTCCTTAATTCGCTTATTGAGCGTGGAGAATTGAAATGCGACATCCTTTAGTGATGGGTAACTGGAAACTGAACGGCAGCCGCCACATGGTAAACGAGCTGGTTGCGAACCTGCGTAAAGAGCTGGCTGGCGTGACGGGCTGCGCGGTTGCTATCGCTCCGCCGGATATGTATCTGGATCTGGCTAAACACGCCGCTGACGGCAGCCACATCATTCTGGGCGCGCAGAACGTTGACGTTAACCTGTCTGGCGCGTTCACCGGTGAAACCTCCGCTGAAATGCTGAAAGATATTGGCGCGAAATACATCATCATCGGCCACTCAGAGCGTCGCACCTATCACAAAGAATCCGATGAGTTCATCGCGAAGAAATTCGCCGTGCTGAAAGAGCAGGGTCTGATCCCGGTTCTGTGCATCGGTGAAACCGAAGCGGAAAACGAAGCGGGCAAAACCGAAGAAGTGTGCGCACGTCAGATCGACGCAGTGCTGAAAACCCAGGGCGCTGCAGCGTTCGAAGGCGCGGTTATCGCATACGAGCCAGTCTGGGCGATCGGTACCGGCAAATCTGCAACCCCTGCGCAGGCTCAGGCGGTTCACAAATTCATTCGTGACCACATTGCTAAAGCCGACGCGAAAGTCGCTGAGCAAGTGATTATCCAGTACGGCGGTTCCGTAAACGCTTCCAACGCTGCTGAGCTGTTCACCCAGCCAGACATCGATGGCGCGCTGGTTGGCGGTGCATCCCTGAAAGCTGACGCTTTCGCGGTGATCGTTAAAGCGGCAGAAGCGGCTAAACAGGCATAATTGCCTTTGGGCGGGTGGCGTTCGCGTTCACCCGCCTTACAAAACTGCTACAAACGGCCTAATACGCTAAACCACAAATAATCCAGCGGCAGCAGCACCAGATACGTTGCAATGGCCAGCGCCAGACAGAGCACCATCCCCGCCCTTGCAGGCACCTTTCCTAACCCCATCGCCACAACAATCGGCGACGCCTGATACGGCAGCAGCGGCGTGGAATAGCCCAGCACCTGAATCATGATCACCGACAGCAGCGGGAAACCGGTCGCGTCCGAGAAGCTCTGCGCCAGCGTGGTGTAAAGCGCAGGCACGCCGTTGGCGGTCATAATGAAGTTGAGCGCCGTGGTAATACCGGTCAGCGCCAGGAAGCTGATGAACGGTCTGTCTGCATCCAGCGGCATAATGCGAAGCAGTGCCTCGCCCACGGCCGTTCCGATACCGGTTTGCGTCACCACGATCGCCAGCCCAAGAATACCCGCGACGTAAATACAGGTGCGCATGTTCACCCCGGCAGAAAACTCTTCCCCGGTAATGAAACCAATGCGCGGCAGCATAACGATGATCGACGCTGCCAGCCCGGTCCACGCCGGCCCTACACCGTGCCAGCTCTCCGTGACCCACATACCCAGCACCACAGCCAGCAGCCAGGCGAGACGCTTTTCATCTCGCCCCATCGGCTCAGACGGCGCCTGTTCCTTCGACGGTTTTGGGCTACCGGGAAATAGCCAGCAGATGAGGCCAATCAAAATTAGGCCTTTGAGAATGCCCAGCACCGGCGTGTGCAGCAGCAGATACGGGACATAGTTTAGATGGATGCCGTACGAGCCTTCCGCCGCACCGCTCATCACCAGATTAGGGACGTTTGCAGGCAGGATAGTCGCCGACAGCTGGAAAGTCCCGAACCCCACCGCCAGCGCAAGCCCGAACCAGGCGCGGGAGCCGTCGGCGATACCGGCGCGTTTTGCCATCGCCGCGACAATCGGCATCAGCAGCGCAATACGTCCCATGTTCGACGGCATCACAAACGCCAGCGCATAGCTCAGCAGCACCACGCTCGCCACCATCAACACCCAGGAGTCGGTGAGTCTTGCCGACAGCGCCCGGGCGGCCCTGTCCGCCAGTCCGGTTTTACGGATCGCCACGCCGAGCACAAAGCCGCTGAATACCAGCCAGAAAGCCGACGAGGCAAAACCGCCGAAGATGACCTCCGGCGGGGCGATCTTCGCAGTCATTGCCGCCGTGAAGAACAGCAGCGCGGTGATGAATTCCGGCAATAGCGACGTCGCCCACAGCACGATGGTGACGCCAACGATCAGTGAGGGCAGCAGCAGAGGATACGTTGACCAGAGCGACATACCTGTCTCCTGTAGAATTTTTCAGCAAGTCTACGGTGACAGGTAGCCCGAGTAAACGCGATTTATGGTGGGGTTACTTCAGGATAGCGCATTGATGATCCTGCAGTTCCTCCGCAGACGCGCGGTTAAGCGTGAGCAGGTTACGCTCGGTCGCCAGCAAAACAAAAGAGCCATCCGACTGCTGCGCCATTGCCAGCGCGAAACGCCCCATATGGTCGCGCGCTTCCGGCAGCTCTTCCGCCAGCATCATAAACGGGCTGCGCTGGACCAGTTCATTCTCCGTCACGCGACGAGCAAGATATTCATGTCCTTCCAGCCCCCCCGGAAGAGGCAGCCACTGGGTGCTGATTTCTCCCTGTGCCGCGTTGAGCTTCTCGCGCACGTCCGGGCGCAGGCAGGAGATATGAATATGAAAATGATTCTGCGTGCGGCCAGTCGGCGAGTTAATCGTCAGCGAAATGGCGCTATCAGGCACCTCGGATCCGCGCTTCAGGGTCATAAAGCTGCGCGACTGCCACGCCAGCCAGAAAAAGTTCGGCGTATGAGCGTCGGTCAGCAGCGGGCTCTCGGTGCCGTTGATGCGATAGGTTGGCATCAGCAGGTATTGCAGCGGCCCGTTGCGATCTTTAAATACCACATAGCCTGCATCCGTTTTCACCTGCGCACAGGGTGCCGGGTTACGGTTCTGGACCTGATTCGGCACACACTGGTCGAGAACGATATGGCGCAACGCATTCGGATTACCCGCCTTCATCCAGTACACGCCGCCAGCGGCAAGGGCGATGACAATGAGGAGCAATAAGATAATTTTTTTCACAACGCGTTCCCTGTTTTCAATAGAGGCAAAAGAGTAACGCAAAATGATGACCAAATAAAAAACCCGGCGGATTTCTCACGCCGGGTCACCGTGTCACAGGCTAATGGTTAGCGCTGGCTAATTTGGTCGAAGGTACCGCCGTTGGAGAAGTGCTCTTTCTGCGCTTTCGTCCAGCCGCCGAACACATCGTCAATAGTGAATAGCTTCAGTTTTGGGAACTCCCCTTCGTATTTCTTGGCGACCGCCGCATCGCGTGGACGATAGAAGTTTTTCGCCGCAATTTCCTGGCCTTCTGGCGAGTACAGATACTTCAGATAGGCTTCCGCCACCGCTTTGGTATCTTTCTTCTCAACTACTTTATCGACCACGGAAACGGTCGGCTCAGCCAGAATCGATTCGCTCGGGGTCACGATCTCGAACTTGTCTTTACCCAGCTCGTGGGTCGCCAGCAGAGCTTCGTTTTCCCAGGCAATCAGCACGTCGCCAATCCCGCGCTCAACGAAGGTGTTGGTGGCGCCACGCGCGCCGGAGTCCAGCACCTCAACGTTTTTATACAACGCCTTCACGAATTCCTGCGCTTTGGCCTGGTCGCCATTGTTGTGATGCAGTGCATAGCCCCACGCGCCGAGGTAGTTCCAGCGAGCGCCGCCGGAGCTTTTCGGGTTCGGGGTAATCACAGAAACGCCCGGTTTGATCAGGTCGTTCCAGTCTTTAATTTGTTTCGGGTTTCCTTTACGCACCAGGAAGACGATGGTCGAGGTGTAGGGTGCGGAGTTATCCGGCAGGCGTTTGATCCAGTTTTTGTCGATGCGGCCGCGCTCGGCGATCGCGTCGACATCGTAGGCCAGCGCCAGGGTCACCACGTCGGCTTCAATACCGTTTATCACGGACGTCGCCTGCTTGCCGGAGCCGCCATGCGACTGGCGAACCACCACGTTGTCGCCGGTTTCCTGCTTCCAGTGTGCCGCAAACGCTTTGTTGTATTGCTCGTACAGTTCACGCGTCGGGTCGTATGACACGTTCAGTAACTGGATATCCTTAGCCAGAACGCTGGTCGATGCCAGCAATAATGTTAAACCCACGCCCCATTTATTCATCGCCCAGCTCTCTTATGTAGTGTTTTGATGAATGCAGCGTGCCAGAAAGCGAATCGAGGATTAAAGAATAAAAAAAGATTGGCTATAACGTAGTGGAATAAAAGAAGGGGATGAGCGGCCTGATGCCCTCACTCCAACCCTTTCCCACGGGAGAGGGAGCAACCATAAAAAAACGGTAACCCAAGGGTTACCGTTTTGCATTTACCTTGCCGCCACCGGGCAACAGAGCCGATCAGTACAGTTTTTTCGCGCAGTCCAGCCAGTCACCTTTGAACGGACGCTTCATGTTTTCAATCGCGTCGATGATGTCATGGTGAACCAGTTTTTCATTCTGAATACCGACGCAGCGGCCGCCGTGCCCCTGCAGCAGCAGATCGATAGCGTACGCGCCCATACGGGACGCCAGAATACGGTCGTAAGGGCCTGGGGAGCCGCCGCGCTGGATGTGACCCAGTACGGTCGCGCGGGTTTCGCGTTTGGTTTCGGCTTCGATGTACTTCGCCAGCTCATCAACGTCACAGATATGCTCGGTGATAGCCACGATCGCGTGTTTTTTACCCTTCGCGATGCCCGCTTTGATTTCAGCCACCAGATCTTCACGGCTAAATTCGACTTCTGGCACGACGATAAATTCGCAACCGCCCGCAATGGCTGCCGCCAGCGTCAGGTCGCCACAGTAACGGCCCATCACTTCAACGATAGAGATACGCTGGTGAGAAGACGAGGTGTCACGCAGACGGTCAATCGCTTCAACAACGGTACCCAGCGCAGTAAAGAAGCCGATAGTGTAGTCAGTACCTTTGATGTCGTTGTCGATGGTGCCCGGCAGACCGATGCACGGGAAGCCCATTTCGGTCAGACGTTTTGCACCCATGTAGGAGCCGTCACCACCGATAACCACCAGGGCGTCCAGGCCGCGTTTCTTCATGTTTTCGATAGCCACTTCACGAACGTGTTCATCACGGAATTCCGGGAAGCGCGCGGAACCGAGGAAAGTACCGCCACGGTTGATCATGTCAGACACGCTGTAACGGTCGAGCTGAACCATACGATCTTCATACAGGCCCAGATAACCGTCATAAACGCCAAAAACTTCCAGGCCTTCCGTCAGCGCTGCACGGACAACACCACGAATTGCCGCGTTCATGCCCGGCGCATCACCGCCGCTTGTCAACACACCGATTTTCTTAATCATGACTACCTCTGAACTTAGGAATGCAAAATTGAAATCTGTTGCCGGAAGAAACTTATCGACCAACGAATACTGCAAATAGTATATCAATCCCTTCCAGCTGAATTGATTCAGGTCAGACCAAACGGCGGTAATTTATACACAAAATGCTGGCCTGGCTCACTTTTTTACAACGAATTACGAAAGCCCAACATGACCGGGTACAACCGAGCAGGGATCCTGGTGAATGATGACGTCTGAACCAGGAAAACGCTGCAAAATCGCCTGCTCGACCTGCTCAGCAATAACGTGAGCCTGAACCAGTGGCAGGTTGTCTTCCATTTCAATATGAATCTGAATAAAGCGGGTCGGCCCTGACTGCCGCGTTCGAAGATCGTGTGCACCGCTGACGCCGGGCCAGGAGGTCACGATAGAAAAAATTTCATTACGTTCTGAGTCCGGGAGGGCGCGGTCAAGCAGTGATTGCACCGCTTCATACCCCATCCGCAGGGCGCTATATAAAATATAGATACCAATCCCTAACGCAAATAACGCATCGGCGCGATGCCAGCCATACCAGGCCAGACCGAGCGCAATAAGAATAGCCCCATTCATCATAACATCAGATTGATAATGAAGCATATCCGCCCGTACAGCCTGACTTTGCGTTTTGCGAACAACCCAGCGCTGGAACGTTACCAGAACAAGTGTGCATATAAGCGCAACGATCGTCACAACTACGCCCACGCCGGGATCGTTCATCGGTGTCGGCGAAACGAGATGCTGAATGCCGGTTAAAAACAGGAACAGCGCAGAGCCGGAAATGAACATGCTTTGTGCCAGCGCGGCCAGCGACTCCGCTTTGCCGTGCCCAAATGTGTGCTCTTCATCCGCTGGCTGCAGCGAGTAACGCACCACCAGCAGGTTGGTCAACGAGGCGGCAATGTCCATCAGCGAGTCCACCAGCGCCGCCAGAATACTGACCGAGCCGGTATACCACCAGGCAAAGATTTTAATCAGTAACAGGCTGGAGGCCATGACGGTAGCCGCAATGGCGGCCCGGCTTACCAGTCTTCCATAGGATTGATTCATAAACGCTCCTGTCATGTCATGCCGCTATTATAACGGAAGCATGGGGAGTCTAAGGATGAATAGAGGGTTAACAAAAGAGAATGACGAGCAAAAGACCTGTCGCAGATGAAGAGAAGTAGATGATGCAGGATTACAATCATACTATTGATATAAATGGTTTTTATAACGTGATATTCGCCCGTGGCGTTCATCAATAAGAAAGCCCCGTTTAAAAGGGGCTTTCCTGGTTTGAAACCTGAAAATGCTAAGTCAGCACTTAACCATATTTTCTGGCAAAGTCGTCTTCAGAGGTGCACAGATAGATAATAAACTCAATGAAGGCAATGACTGACGGTATGAAGGTCCAGCAAAAGATGAGGTAAAGGAATCCCTGGCCAATCTTACCTAAGTAAAATTTATGTGCGCCCAGGCCTCCTAAGAAGAAAGCGAGCAATGCTGCGGTAAGCTTATTTTTACTTCCTGCTGCAACCTGGCTTGCGCCACAATGCGGACAGGCCTTAGCGGTACTGTGCAACTCCTTGCCACATCCTCGGCAAAAAACCATTCCTGACATGATATCCCCTTTTGTTTCTTATCAGTAGCTTGCATATTTTACAAACAATTAAGAAAAATACTATTTTAAAAAAGAATATATCGTCGCAATGAAAATAATGAGCCCTTGATTTAGGTGGGGTGGCAGAAGAAGGAATAAAAAAAACCCCCACATCATGTGGGGGAAGACAGGGATGGTGTCTATGGCAAGGAAAACAGGGTTTACTGGTTACTACGGGTACTGCTATTGCTACTGAAAAACGACGTTTCTGAGCTTCGCTGCATCCGTGCAACCTCACGCAGCTGGTCCATTCGCTGCTGATGTCTGGCATTCAAAACCGCTTGCTGCTCGGGCGTTAGCAGATGGAACATCTGGTTGCGGACCTTCGCCATCTCTACCTGGCGGGCAACTTGTTCCTGTGCCATTTTTTCGGCCTGAGCGCGTACAGCGCTTTCGTCAAAATTTTCTGCGGTGACAAGGCGATGCATTGTCTCCATTTCGCTAACATTAACAGGGGGCTGGTCGTGTCGTGCCCTCTGCATTAGATCTCGCATCTGTTGACGCTGATGTTCGGTTAAACTTATGCCGTCAAACATATGGCTTTGGCTGCTGTTCTGCGTTGCACCCTCTTGTAAGGGACTGTTATCGCTGATGATAGCTTCAGCAGCCTGGCTAAACGCACTGAACGCCAGCGTTGAGGCCATGACGGCAGCGGTAACTTTGCGCATCACTTGCTCCCAAAATCTTTCGTGTCGCGATTCAACGAGAGACAGTCTACGATTCAGGCTGCAAACATGCGTCAGGGGGTGTAAAACAACGTAAAGTCATGGATTAGATAGCCTTGATGTCGTAATTTCTGCCTCGGAGGTATTTAAACAATGAATAAAATCCTGTTAGTTGATGATGACCGAGAGCTCACATCCCTTTTAAAGGAGTTGCTCGACATGGAAGGTTTCAACGTCCTGGTTGCCCATGATGGCGAGCAGGCGCTGAGTCTCCTTGACGACAGCATCGATTTACTTTTGCTCGACGTGATGATGCCGAAGAAAAACGGTATTGATACGTTGAAAGAGCTTCGCCAGACACACCAGACTCCCGTAATCATGCTGACCGCGCGCGGCAGCGAACTTGACCGCGTACTCGGCCTTGAGCTGGGCGCGGATGACTATTTACCGAAGCCGTTTAACGACCGTGAACTGGTTGCCCGTATTCGCGCTATCCTGCGTCGTTCCCACTGGAGCGAGCAGCAGCAGAATACCGACAACAGCTCACCAACGCTGGAAGTGGACTCCCTGAGCCTGAACCCGGGCCGTCAGGAAGCGAGCTTCGACGGTGAAACGCTGGAACTGACCGGCACCGAGTTCACCCTGCTTTACCTGCTGGCGCAGCATCTCGGCCAGGTGGTATCGCGTGAACATTTAAGTCAGGAAGTGCTGGGCAAACGCCTTACCCCGTTTGACCGCGCCATCGACATGCACATCTCTAACCTGCGCCGCAAGCTGCCGGAGCGTAAAGACGGTCACCCATGGTTTAAAACCCTGCGTGGTCGCGGTTACTTGATGGTTTCCGCTTCATGATAGGAAGCTTAACCGCCCGCATCTTCGCCATCTTCTGGCTGACGCTGGCATTAGTTTTAATGCTCGTACTGATGTTGCCAAAACTCGACTCACGCCAGATGACGGAGCTTCTCGACAGCGAGCAACGTCAGGGCGTGATGATCGAGCAGCACGTTGAAGCCGAGCTGGCAAACGATCCGCCGAACGATTTAATGTGGTGGCGCAGATTATTTCGCGCTATCGACAAGTGGGCGCCGCCCGGACAACGCCTGCTGCTGGTCACCAGCGAAGGCCGCGTCATTGGGGCCGATCGCAATGAAATGCAGATTATCCGTAACTTCATTGGCCAGGCGGATAACGCCGATCACCCACAGAAGAAGAAATATGGTCGGGTAGAGATGGTAGGCCCTTTCTCGGTGCGGGATGGGGAAGATAACTATCAGCTCTACCTGATTCGCCCTGCGAGCAACTCCCAGTCCGATTTCATCAACCTGCTGTTTGACCGCCCTCTGCTGCTGCTGATTGTCACCATGCTGGTCAGCTCGCCGCTGCTGTTATGGCTGGCGTGGAGCCTGGCAAAACCGGCGCGTAAGCTGAAAAATGCGGCGGATGAAGTGGCTCAGGGCAACCTGCGACAACACCCTGAACTGGAAGCAGGGCCGCAGGAGTTCCTTGCAGCCGGAACCAGTTTTAATCAGATGGTGAGCGCGCTGGATCGCATGATGACCGCCCAGCAGCGTCTGCTGTCGGATATCTCGCACGAGCTGCGCACCCCGCTCACGCGCTTACAGCTTGGCACCGCCCTGCTGCGACGCCGCAGCGGTGAGAGCAAAGAGCTGGAGCGTATTGAGACGGAAGCTCATCGTCTGGACAGCATGATTAACGACCTGCTGGTGATGTCGCGCAATCAGCAGAAAAACGCGCTGGTGAGCGAAACGGTCAAAGCTAATCACCTGTGGCACGAGGTGCTGGACAACGCGGCGTTTGAAGCGGAACAGATGGGTAAATCCTTCACCGTCAACTTCCCGCCGGGCCCGTGGCCGCTGTACGGTAACCCCAACACGCTGGAAAGCGCGCTGGAGAACATCGTGCGTAACGCTCTTCGCTACTCGCATACGAAGATTGAGGTGGCGTTCTCGGTGGATAAAGACGGGATCACCGTCATTGTCGATGACGACGGTCCTGGCGTGAGTCCGGAAGACCGCGAGCAGATTTTCCGTCCGTTCTATCGTACCGATGAGGCGCGCGACCGGGAATCAGGTGGTACGGGGCTGGGTCTGGCGATTGTTGAAACCGCCATGCAGCAGCACCGCGGCTGGGTGAAAGCCGATGACAGCCCTCTGGGTGGACTACGTTTAACGCTGTGGCTACCGTTGTATAAGCGTTCGTAGCTATTAGTGCCGGGTGGCGGCTTCGCCTTACCCGGCCTACTTTCCCGGAAGACTATTTCCCCCACAATCTCCGCGAATTATCCTCGATCTTATTGCTTAAACGCCGCTTCTGCATCGTTCTCGTCCAGCTGGTCGATAGCCCCGCCGCCGACAGCAGGCGGTGATATTGTTCGTCGTCAAACGGCATATGCCAGGCAATGGCGCAGGCGTCATAAACAGACACATCGCTCAGGCGCGACGCCAGTTCAAGCGGGGCGTCCGCTGAAATCTGCCCAGCCAGCACCACGCGATACAGCCAGCCGGTTTTACCCGCTTTTTGCAGCTGGGCCGACATATCCTGAATACCGAAATGGTAGTTGAGCTTGAAGCACGGCGAGCGTGGCTGCGTCACCTGAATCAGGGCATCGCCCCAGCGGTAGATATCACCGATAAACACGTTCTTTTCGGTGAGCCCTTCGGTGGAGAGATTCTCGCCAAACGCGGGGGCGACGAAGAGGTCCGCCTGCTCGGGGAATTCGGTTTTCCAGTGCTGATAGTGTTCACGCGGGTAGTGGCACAGCGCGCGATCGGGCCCACCGTGGATTTTCTTTTCGGCCTGCTCGTCACCCGCAAGCCCGAGGTCGGTTAACGTCAGCTCACCGTCGACCTGAATTTTGGCGATGGCACTCGGGCGGCTGCCGTCGTACTCCCTTACCTTGCCTGTAAATACATTCACCGGATAATGCATCGCTGCTCCTTTTATGCCCTAAATAATTCGAGTTGCAGGAAGGCGGCAAGAGAGTGAATCCCCAGGAGCTTACTCAGGTAAGTGACTGGGGTGAGCGAACGCAGCCAACGCACCTGCAACTTGAAGTATGACGGGTATACAGATACAAAAAAAGCGAGTCATAAGACTCGCTTCTCACAGGCGTCAATGCAACCTTATTTTTTAGCGGCGAAACGCGCTGCTGCTTCGTCCCAGTTCACTACGTCCCAGAACGCTTTGATGTAGTCCGGGCGACGGTTCTGGAATTTCAGGTAGTAAGCGTGTTCCCACACGTCCAGGCCCAGGATTGGGAAGCCGGATGCGCCAGAGATTGCTTCACCCATCAGCGGGGAGTCCTGGTTAGCAGTAGACACTACCGCCAGCTTGTCGCCTTTCAGAACCAGCCACGCCCAGCCAGAGCCGAAACGGGTTGCAGCGGCTTTTTCGAATTCCGCTTTGAAGTTGTCTACGGAGCCGAAGTCGCGCTCGATAGCCGCTTTCAGGTCGCCCTGCAGGGTGGTACCGGTCTTCAGGCCTTTCCAGAACAGGCTGTGGTTAGCGTGGCCGCCAGCGTTGTTACGCAGAACGGTTTTCTTGTCCGCTGGCAGCTGGTCCAGCTTGGTGATCAGCTCTTCAGCAGACAGGTTAGCGAACTCTGGCAGGCTTTCCAGCGCGGCGTTCGCGTTGTTCACATAGGTCTGGTGGTGTTTAGTGTGATGGATTTCCATCGTCTGCTTGTCGAAATGCGGTTCCAGTGCGTCGTAGGCATACGGCAGGGATGGCAGTGTATAACTCATAATCCTCTCCATTATTGTCGGGCGGCACAGCTGTTAATGCCGCGTAAGCAGTTGGTTCATTATAGTTAATTAAATGATATTGAAAATGATTATCAATGCCGTAGTTTTTATAAGGTTATTTGATTTTTGCCTTATCACAAAATTGTGAGTCTGCTCACCCGGTTAACGTGCTGATTGCCATCCAAAACTAAATTGCGGCAACAGTCTGAAGGTTCCTGAACTGCCTAATTTTTACACTCATCAAGCCGGGGGGAAGCCACCGGCTATAAAAACGATGAGGACGTAAAAATGAATCATGCGATTACGATGGGTATCTTCTGGCATTTGATAGGCGCGGCCAGTGCAGCCTGTTTCTATGCCCCGTTTAAAAAGGTGAAAGGGTGGTCGTGGGAAACCATGTGGTCAGTTGGCGGTACCGTGTCCTGGCTGATTTTGCCGTGGACCATTAGCGCCATGCTGCTCCCGGATTTCTGGAGCTACTTTACTTCCTTCAGTGCCTCCACCCTCCTGCCAGTGTTTCTGTTCGGGGCGATGTGGGGCATCGGCAACATCAATTACGGCCTGACCATGCGCTACCTCGGGATGTCGATGGGTATTGGCATCGCAATTGGCATTACGCTCATCGTCGGCACGCTGATGACGCCCATTCTTAACGGCAATGTCGACGTGTTGATCAACACCAAAGGCGGGCAAATGACGCTGCTTGGCGTGCTTGTCGCGGTGATAGGCGTGGGTATCGTCACCCGCGCGGGGCAGTTGAAAGAGCGCAAGATGGGCATCAAAGCCGAAGACTTTAACCTGAAGAAGGGGCTGCTGCTGGCAGTGATGTGCGGCATCTTCTCGGCGGGCATGTCGTTCGCCATGAACGCCGCAAAACCCATGCACGAAGCGGCCGCCGCGCTGGGCGTCGACCCGCTGTACGTGGCGCTGCCAAGCTACGTGGTGATCATGGGCGGCGGCGCGTTGGTAAACCTCGGCTTCTGCTTTATTCGTCTGGCAAAAGTGAAGGATTTGTCGGTAAAAGCCGATTTCTCACTGGCAAAATCCTTAATCATCACCAATGTGCTGCTGTCGATGCTGGGCGGCCTAATGTGGTATCTGCAGTTCTTTTTCTACGCCTGGGGCCACGCCAGCATCCCACCACAGTACGACTACATAAGCTGGATGCTGCATATGAGCTTCTACGTGTTGTGTGGCGGACTGGTTGGGCTGGTACTGAAGGAGTGGAACAACGCCGGGCGTCGTCCGGTGGGCGTGCTGAGCCTGGGCTGCGTGGTGATTATTATCGCGGCCAATATCGTGGGCCTCGGCATGGCGAACTGATTACGCTGCCTTTCGACTGCGATGACGCCACTGAACCGGCGTCATCCCCACCTCGCGGTTAAACACCACCGAAAAGTAATTACTGTCCTCAAATCCGCTGCGCATCGCCACTTCACTGACCATCAGCTCGGTATGCTGCAACAGGTACTGGGCGTGGCAGATGCGCAGCTGACGCAGGTAGTGGTTGACCGTCATCCCCGTCTGGGTGCGGAACTGCTGGCGCAGCGCGCGCTCGCTGCACTGCTCCTGCTCGCAAAACTTTTCCAGAACGAAACTTTTGTTCAGGCTGCCCGCAAGCCGGGCAATCAGCTTGTCCAGCAGCGCTTCCTGGACGGTTGCGGAGGGGTTATCGGTCGCGTAACGATGACGTTTGAGGGTCATCACCAGCTGGGCGAACAGCAGTTCCGCCATCGGATTTGCCACGGGATCGTGCTTCTGGCTCTCCTGCTCCAGCTGGGCGATCGTCTGGCGCACCTGAGCCATGCCGTTGCTGCTTAAGCGCCAGTGGGGTTCGCCTCTGGCATTGAGAAAACCGGGGATATGGGCCGGCCAGTCGACATTCAGTTTAAGCCTGTCCGGGCAGTAGATAACGTTCTGCAACACCAGATCGTTAACCGAGGCGTAAGCGTGTTTGTCTTCGGCGCGGATGTAAAACAGATCGCCACGCGTGATGCGGTAGGGCCGGTCGTTGAGGATGTGTAAGCCGTTGCCGCGCCATACCAGCACCAGCTCGCAAAACTCGTGGGTATGCTCGGCAAAGACATTTTGCGGGTAGCGGTCGGCCACCGCGACGGCCTGACTCGCGGAGGCAAAAAAATCATCTTTGCGAAGAATTAACTGAGCGGCCACACCACCACCTCAACGGTGAATAACCGGATATTATTAGCCTTTTTGCGGCAATAAAACGGTGATTGCATTCGCGTTACTGGAGTGAAGCATCCTTTCCCTGACGGATATCGCGCGGCGACCAGCTAAATTCCCGGCGAAACAGCGTTGAAAAGTGATTGCTGTCGCCAAAACCACAGCAGTAGGCAATATCCGTGACGCTTTCGTCGGTGTGACGTAAAAGATGACGCGCTTTGATCAGGCGCAGACGGTTAAGGTAGCGCTGCGGCGTCAGCCCGGTGTGCTGCTTAAGCTGGCGATGCAGGGTGCGCAGGGACAGTGAAAAATCATCCGCCAGCGTCTCCCAGCAGACATCCTCGGTGAAATGATCTTCCAGCCAGGCCATCAGATGGTTCAGGCGCGCGTCGTTATTTTCCAGCCCTTCCACAAGGCTGCTGCGACGCAGC
This sequence comes from Enterobacter cloacae complex sp. SHL020, assembly GCF_049236945.1. NCBI lineage: Bacteria > Pseudomonadati > Pseudomonadota > Gammaproteobacteria > Enterobacterales > Enterobacteriaceae > Enterobacter > Enterobacter cloacae complex sp. SHL020. The sequence goes on along the minus strand of NZ_JBMKJF010000012.1, from coordinate 52,258 downwards.
AGCACCAGCAGTTGCATAAACAGCAGCTCGCGGGAGGCAATAGCATACGTCTCCTGCCCGCCCTCGCTCTGCTCCAGTTGATTCACCAGCTGGCGCACCTGCTGCAACGTGGACTGATTGACCCGCCAGTGAGACGGGTAGTGTCCATCCTGCTCCTGGGGCAGTAGCTTGTTCAACCCCGACAGAAACTGGAACGCGTCCGGCGAACGATAGAGCACGTTGGTCAGGCACAGGTTGTCGGTATGTTCATACAAATGCCTGTCATGATCGCGCACGAAGCACACCATACCGCCGCTGATGGTGTAGGGCTGGCCGTTGAAGACATGAATACCCGTTCCATGCTCGACAATCACAATTTCATGAAAATCATGATGATGTTCAGGAAACGCAGCCTGCGGGAGCCGGGGCTCTATCGCAACCGGAGACGTTCCCGACGGGAAAAAATCGACGCTGTGCAATACGGTCATAACGGCCCCCACCAATGAGGAAAGTTCTCGAATAGTAATTAAGGCCTTCCGCACTCACCTTAAATTTTTGACAGCAAACGGCGCAAAAGCCGTCAGTTTTTCAAGAAACAGACGGAAAAATCGGGAAATGCGGTCAGCGTCACATTGCCAGAAAACCCTGCCATAACAGGAAATTGTGAACTTCCTCACGATCATCTTTGCTTTCTTGCCAGCGCGAGATTCGTGCTGTCAGTGACGAGAAGGTGGTCTTTTCGTCCCTTTTTTACACTCAGCACCAATGACTTAAGAAGGGACCTGACCATGACTTTTCGCCATTGTGTGGCTGTCGATTTAGGCGCATCCAGCGGCCGCGTAATGCTCGCCACCTGGGACTGCGATCGGCGCATACTTACGCTTCGCGAAATGCACCGTTTCGCCAACTGCCTGCAAAAACAGGACGGTTTTGATACCTGGGATATTGATGCCCTGGAAGCGGAGATCCGCACCGGGCTGAACAACGTCTGCAATGACGGCATTCGCATCGACAGCATCGGCATCGATACCTGGGGCGTGGACTACGTTCTGCTCGACAGCCGCGGCGAACGCGTAGGCCTGCCCGTCTCGTATCGCGACAGTCGCACCGACGGGCTGATGACACACGCCATCGCACAGCTTGGCATGGACAACATCTATGGCCGCAGCGGTATTCAGTTTCTGCCGTTTAACACGCTCTATCAGCTGCGCGCGCTGGTTGAGCAGCAGCCGGAGCTGGTCAAAAAGGTGACGCACGCGTTACTCATTCCGGACTACTTAAGCTATCGGCTGACCGGCAACATGAATTGGGAATACACCAACGCCACCACCACGCAGCTGGTCAACATCAACACCGATAGCTGGGATGAAACCCTGCTGACCTGGACGGGCGCCTCACCCTCCTGGTTCGGCACGCCAACGCACCCCGGAAATGTGATAGGTCGGTGGATTTGCCCGCAGGGGAATGAAATCCCCGTCGTTGCCGTCGCCAGTCACGATACCGCCAGCGCAGTAATTGCATCCCCGCTGGCCAGTAGAGACGCGGCCTACCTCTCGTCCGGCACCTGGTCGCTGATGGGTTTTGAGAGCAAAACGCCGTACACCAGCGACGCCGCGATGGCGGCGAACATCACTAACGAAGGCGGTGCCGAAGGGCGCTACCGCGTTCTGAAGAACATCATGGGCCTGTGGCTGCTTCAGCGCGTGCTGAAAGAGCAAAACGTTAACGACCTGCCCGCGCTTATCGCAGAAACCGAAAAGCTGAAGGCCTGTACGTTCCTGATTAACCCGAACGACGACCGCTTTATTAACCCGGTGCATATGAGCGCCGAAATCCAGTCCGCCTGTTTCGAAGCCGGGCAGCCGGTGCCTTCCCGTCCTGCCGAGCTGGCGCGCTGTATTTTTGACAGCCTCGCCCTTCTCTACGCGGATGTACTGAGCGAGCTGGTCGACCTGCGAGGCGCACCGTTCAACCAGTTGCATATCGTGGGCGGAGGCTGCCAGAACCAGCTGCTGAACCAGCTCTGCGCCGATGCCTGCGGCATCACCGTGGTGGCGGGTCCGGTGGAGGCTTCGACGCTCGGCAACATCGGTATTCAGCTGATGACCCTGGACGAACTTTCTGATGTCGATGAATTCCGTTCGGTGGTCACCGCGAATACCTGCCTGACCACCTTCACCCCCAATCCCTGCCATGAAATAGCCCGCCACCGGGCGCAGTTTCAGCAAAAACGACTGACTAAGGAGCTTTGCGCATGACCACTCAATTAGAACAAGCCTGGGAGCTGGCTAAACAGCGTTTCGCCGCCGTCGGCGTGGATGTCGAAACGGCGCTACGCCAGCTCGACCGTCTGCCCGTCTCTATGCACTGCTGGCAGGGTGATGACGTCGCCGGCTTCGAGAACCCGGGCGGTTCTCTGACGGGGGGTATTCAGGCGACGGGTAACTACCCGGGCAAAGCGCGCAACGCCACCGAACTGCGTGCCGACCTGGAGCTGGCGCTGAGCCTGATCCCGGGGCCAAAACGCCTGAACCTGCATGCGATTTATCTGGAGTCCGACGCACCGGTAGCGCGAAACGAGATCAAACCGGAACACTTTAAAAACTGGGTGGAGTGGGCGAAAACCAACAAGCTTGGTCTGGACTTTAACCCGTCCTGCTTCTCGCACCCGCTGAGCGCCGACGGTTTTACCCTCGCGCACGCCAACGACAAAATCCGTCAGTTCTGGATCGACCACGTGAAGGCCAGCCGCCGCGTTTCGGCGTATTTCGGCGAGCAGCTCGGCACGCCGTCAGTAATGAACATCTGGATCCCGGACGGCATGAAAGACATCACCGTCGACCGCCTGGCCCCGCGTCAGCGCCTGCTGGCCGCGCTGGATGAGGCCATCAGCGAGAAGCTGGACCCGGCGCACCACATCGACGCCGTGGAGAGCAAGCTGTTCGGCATTGGCGCCGAGAGCTACACCGTCGGCTCGAACGAGTTCTACATGGGGTACGCCACCAGCCGCCAGACCGCGCTGTGCCTGGATGCCGGTCACTTCCATCCGACCGAGGCGATCTCCGACAAAATCTCCGCTGCCATGCTCTACGTGCCGCGCCTGCTGCTGCACGTCAGCCGCCCGGTGCGCTGGGACAGCGACCACGTGGTGCTGCTGGATGACGAAACCCAGGCGATTGCCAGCGAAATTATCCGTCATGACCTGTTCGACCGCGTGCACATTGGCCTCGACTTCTTCGATGCCTCCATCAACCGCATCGCGGCGTGGGTTATTGGCACCCGCAATATGAAAAAAGCCCTGCTGCGCGCGCTGCTGGAGCCAACCGCAGTGCTGAAACAGCTGGAAGAAAACGGCGACTACACCGCGCGCCTGGCGCTGCTGGAAGAGCAGAAATCCCTGCCGTGGCAGGCCGTTTGGGAGATGTACTGCCAGCGTAACGACGCTCCGGCAGGCAGCCAGTGGCTGGAAAACGTGCGCGCGTACGAGAAAAACGTGTTGAGCAAGCGCGGGTAATTTTGCCCTCACCGCGATAACTGGAAAATAAAGACTATGCAGACTATCACCCACTCCTGGTTCGTCCAGGGCATGATCAAAGCCACCTCTGATGCCTGGCTGAAAGGCTGGGACGAGCGCAACGGCGGCAACCTGACGCTGCGTCTGGACGACGCGGATATCGCGCCTTACACCGGCGATTTTCACCAGAAGCCACGCTATATTGCCCTGAGCCAGCCCATGCCGATGCTGGCCAACACGCCGTTTGTCGTCACCGGCTCCGGAAAGTTCTTCCGCAACGTTCAGCTTGATCCACAGGCCAACCTCGGCGTGGTGAAAGTGGACAGCGACGGCGCGGGCTACCACATTCTGTGGGGTTTGACCGATGAGGCGGTACCCACGTCTGAACTGCCGGCGCACTTCCTCTCCCACTGCGAGCGCATCAGGGCGACTAACGGCAAAGACCGCGTGATCATGCACTGCCACGCCACCAACCTGATCGCCCTGACCTATGTGCTGGAAAACAGCGCCGATTTCATCACCCGCAAGCTGTGGGAAGGCAGCACCGAGTGTCTGGTGGTGTTCCCGGATGGCGTGGGCATTCTGCCGTGGATGGTGCCGGGTACCGACGAAATCGGCCAGGCAACCGCCAGAGATATGCAAAAACATTCGCTGGTGCTGTGGCCGTTCCACGGCGTGTTCGGCAGCGGCCCAACGCTGGATGAAACCTTTGGCCTGATCGACACCGCCGAGAAATCGGCTGAAGTGCTGGTGAAGGTTTATTCCATGGGCGGCATGAAGCAGACCATTACCCGGGAAGAACTCATCGCCCTCGGCAAGCGCTTTGGCGTGACTCCGCTACGGTCAGCGCTGGAAATCTATGCATAAACCCTCGCTGACCGGACGGTACGGGCGATAGTTAAGGAGAATTATCATGAGCTTTATGTTGGCGCTTCCAAAAATCAGCCTTCACGGCACGGGCGCAATCGGCGATATGGTTAACCTGGTGGCGAACAAGCAGTGGGGAAAAGCACTGATTGTCACCGACGGCCAGCTGGTAAAGCTGGGCCTGCTCGACAGCCTTTTTGCCGCGCTGGACGCCCATCAGATGTCGTATCACCTGTTCGACGAGGTGTTCCCGAACCCGACGGAAGCGCTGGTGCAAAAAGGATTTGCGGCATACCGGGACGCGGAGTGTGATTACGTGATCGCCTTCGGCGGCGGCAGCCCGATTGATACCGCCAAGGCGATTAAAATCCTCACCGCCAATCCCGGACCGTCCACCGATTATTCCGGCGTCGGCAAGGTGAAAAACGCGGGCGTGCCGCTGGTGGCGATCAACACCACCGCAGGCACGGCGGCGGAGATGACCAGCAATGCGGTAATCATCAACTCCGCGCGCCAGGTGAAAGAGGTGATTATTGACCCGAACATCATCCCTGACATCGCCGTGGACGATGCCAGCGTCATGCTGGATATTCCACCCTCCGTGACCGCCGCAACGGGTATGGACGCGTTAACCCACGCCATAGAAGCCTACGTGTCCGTTAGCGCGCACCCGCTGACCGATGCCAACGCGCTGGAGGCAATCCGCCTGATCAACCTCTGGCTGCCGGAAGCGGTCGAAGACGGTCATAATCTTGAGGCGCGCGAGCAGATGGCGTTTGGTCAGTATCTGGCGGGCATGGCGTTTAACAGTGCGGGTCTCGGCCTTGTGCATGCCCTGGCGCACCAGCCGGGCGCGACGCACAACCTGCCGCACGGCGTGTGCAACGCCATCCTGCTGCCGATCGTTGAAGACTTTAACCGCCCGAACGCAGTTGCCCGCTTCGCCCGCGTGGCGCAGGCGATGGGCATCGATACTCGCGGCATGAGCGTTGAAGCCGCCAGCATGTCCGCCATTCAGGCGATTCGCGACCTGAGCGCACGCGTCGGCATCCCTTCCGGCTTCAGCCAGCTCGGCGTGACCAAAGCCGATATTGAAGGCTGGCTGGATAAAGCTCTCGCCGACCCGTGCGCGCCATGCAATCCGCGCACCGCCAGCCGCAACGAGGTTCGCGAGCTGTATCTGGAGGCATTATGATCCGCAAAGCCTTTGTTATGCAGGTTAACCCGGACGCACATAAGGAGTACGCGCGTCGCCACAACCCCATCTGGCCCGAGCTGGAAACGGTACTGAAAGACCACGGTGCGCACCGCTACGCCATCTATCTCGACAGAGAACGCAGCCTGCTCTTTGCCACCGTGGAGATTGATTCTGAGGAGCGCTGGAACGCGGTCGCGAGTACTGACGTCTGCCAGCGCTGGTGGAAACACATGCGTGATGTAATGCCGTCGAACCCGGACAACAGCCCGGTGAGTACCGGGCTGGAAGAGGTGTTTTACCTGGACTGACCGGTTAACGCTGCCGCACCCGCGGCAGCGGCTATCTCCTGCCTGCTGCTCAGCGTAAACGCCGACACTATCGTAATCGCCAGCACGAAACAGCCCAGCATCAGATACGTCTCCTGGAAGCCGATCCGGTCATACATATTCCCGGCAAAAGCGGAGAGAAAAATGGCCGCCGACTGCTTGGCGAACTGGAAGCCGATCAGATAGATAGTCGCTGACAGTCGGGTATCAAACACCCCGGTGATGTACTTGAATGCCCCCACCAGCAGGAACGGCACCTCCAGCGCGTGCAGCATCTTCAGGGCAATCACTTCTACAGCGGTGGTGGCAAATGACGAGCCAATGATGCGCGTCGCCATAATCACCCCGGCGATCAGCAGCGTGTTTTTCGCGCCGATGCGGTTAATGATCCACGGCGAACAAAACATGATGATCGCGTTGCAGATTTCCCCCGCCGTGGTAGCGAAACCAAAGGCGCGGGTCCCTTCCTGCGGCGTGGCGAAGAACGTTTTGAAGAAAGTGGCAAACTGCTGGTCAAATACGTCGTAGACGCAGGCTACGCCAATCACGTACAGAATAAACATCCACATCCTGCGCTGACGGAACAGGCTAAAGACCGTTTTCGCAGTGATCTGCGGCTGGTTGGCACCCAGCGCATTCATCACCTGCGCCGTCTGGTTGGGTTTTGGCTTCGCGACCACCAGCAACAGCATCAACAGCAGCGCCGCCGCAGACCCCATCCAGAAAACATATGACGGATCGATGCCGAACAGGATCCCGCCCGTGGAGGCGCATAGCCCCCAGCCGAGGCAGCCAAACATGCGCGCCTTACCGTATTCAAAGAAACTGTTACGGCTCACGCGTTCAATGTAGGCCTCAATTGCCCCCGAGCCCGCCGAAAAGACAAAGCCGATATACAGGCCACCGCTCAGCGCGCCCAGCCAGATGTTGGCTTTCAGCAACGGCGCAAAGACATAGAGGAAGAAAGGGGCAAACAGGAACAGCAGCACGGAGATGATCCACAGCAGGTGTTTTTTCAGCCCCAGCTTGTCCGAGATCACGCCAAGCACCGGCTGGAAGGCGATAGCCGACAGCGAGATGCAGGAGAAGACAATCCCGGTATGGGTTTTATTCAGGCCGATGATGTCCGACAGCCAAATCGGCAGGAACGGAAAGCAGGTGGCCATGATGAAGAAGTAGAGAAAGAAGAACAGCCCAAAGATCCAGAAGTTAGGGTTGTCTTTGTGGGTACAGGTTGTTGTGTTCATTATTTTTATCCTCAACGGAGGGCCGGCTGCCCGGCCCGTCACCCTTACACGCGTTCAACGCCAATCAGAATGGCGGTTTCCGGATCCAGAATCGGCAGCGCAATGCCCGCCTGCATCAGCCACTCGCCGCTCACCGTTTGCGGCGTTTCCATCCACGCCGGTAGCTTGCGCATGGTGTGCCCTCCCTCGCCCGTAATCTGAATATTCGGGTGATCGAGCAGCGTGACGCGGTACCGCGCGCTGGCCTCCAGCCCCGCCATGCGCAGCGGCATCATCAGGCTGTAGTCCGGCATCGCGAGCTGGCTGACCATAAACAGCCCCTGCGCCTTATCTTCGCTTACAATCCCCTGCGCCAGCGTGGTGGCGTCCGGCATATCAATTCGCCACTGGGTGCCGTGATGAATGACGTCGCGCCACTGCTTGTGTAGCGCGGCGTAATGGCGATAGCCTTCGCGCTCCTGTTCGTCCACGGTGAGCGGATCCAGCTCCAGCCCCATATGGCCAAACAGGGCCGTTAGCCCGCGGAAGGCGATGCCGTGCTGGCGGAAGGTGGCGTGGCATTTATGATGACCGATATGCGCGCCCATCACCTCCGGCGGGAAGAAGTAGCTCATGCCGCGCTGAATGGTACTGCGCTCCAGCGCGTCGTTGTTGTCGGACGCCCAGAAGCGGTGGCTGCGGGTCAGTACCTCATAATCAATGCGACCGCCGCCGGAGGAGCAGGATTCAAACTCAATATGCGGGAAGCGCTCACCCAGCACGTCCAGCAGGCGGTAAAACTGGCGGGTCTGGGCGTCGGCGGCGGCTTTACCGTTGTGTCCAGGCTGCACCAGCTCGCGGTTCATGTCCCACTTCACGTAGTCGACCGCATGTTCGCCCAGCAGCCAGCTCATGCGCTCCACCAGGTAATCAAAGGCCTCCGGGATGTTGAGATTGAGAACCAGCTGGTGTCGTCCGGTCGCCTGGGGATAGCCCGGCAGCGCCAGTACCCAGTCAGGATGCGCGCGGTACAAATCTGAATCCGGGTTGATCATCTCCGGCTCAATCCAGATGCCAAACTCCATGCCCAGCCGTTTGACGTGGTCGATCACCGGCGTCAGGCCGTTCGGGTATTTTTTCTCGTCGAGATACCAGTCGCCCAGCGCGGCATGGTCGTCATTACGGCCTTTGAACCAACCGTCATCAATGATGAAGCGCTCCACGCCCAGCGCGGCGGCCTCGTCGGCCATGCGCTTGATGTACTCCGGATCGTGGTTGAAGTAGATCCCTTCCCAGGTATTGAGGTGCACCGGGCGCGGTTTGTTTTCCGGGAAGCGGATGACGTTGTTGCGCAGGTAGCGATGGAACGGCTGGCTCATGCCGTTCAGGCCCTGCGTGGAGTAGCTGGCATACAGGCGCGGCGTCCAGAGCGTATCGCCCTCCTCAACCGCCATTTCACCCGGCAGGTAGAGCGCTTCGGCCTGGAGATAGCGACGACCGTCGGTTTTCGCTTCCGCGCGCAGGCGGTGATTACCGCTCCAGCCCAGATGCACGCCCCAGACGTCGCCCTGCATTTCGCTGAACGACGGCGTACCGGCAATCAGCGCCGGGAAGTGCTCGTGGGAGGTTTTACCCCGACGGTTTTCAATCACGAAGCTGTCATGTTCAAGCTTTACGCGGTGCGGCTGAAACTCCCTGATCCAGCGACCGTGGAAGGCCATTACCTCCTGCGCGCGCTCGGCCACCGGCAGCGTGACGGCAAAACGGTCCACCTGCCAGGGGATCGCTTTCAGGTTCGTTAAACCGTGACGAACCACAAGCACGCCGCTGGCATCCAGCGCCAGCTCGCTGGTCAGGCGCAAGCCCGCATGCTCATCTTCGGCGGTAATCGTCAGGGTGTTAACGCCCTGCTGCACCTGCGAGGTTTTGAACACCGGGGAACCGTCCAGCCCCTGGCGATGCCCCTCAATGCCAGGCGAACCAAACAGACCATGCCCCAGCTCGGCCATCAGCGTGACCGGGGAGTCGACGTCAAGCCTGCCGTTGGCAACGGGACGCGCGAGCGTAGCAACATCCTGCGGCGAAAAGTGCTGAAGGTGCGGCCCCCAGTAGAGAATTTCGGCGAACGGGTACGTTTTTATCACCACGTCTACCGTATTGCTTTCAAGTCGTAAAACGGAATCTTGCATCAGACATCTCCTGTCATCGGGATGATCTGAGTGTTGATCCGAAACGTTTCGGATACAAACCAAAACGTTTCGGTTTTGTGATCGACTTTAGAAAATGGAGAGATTCAGGCCGTCTGGCCGGGAGAGAATTCGGGCTGCCAGAGCACCTGAAGTTGTTCAATATCGTCGCCGTTAATCAGCTGACGCACCATATCGGCAATCTGTTTCCCGACGCCCTGGCGGGTGGACTGGATCACCGACGCCACCTCAATATCGACGATGCTATCCTGCGGCAGGCCGTCATAGACCACCAGCGAGACGGCGTTGTCGCCGGATAAACGCCCCAGCTGCGCCAGCGCCATCGCCGCGCCGTCGCCGTGGGTGTTACAGTCGGTGATGATGGCCGTGGGCGGCTGCGGCAGGGCAAGCAGTTCTTTCGTGGTGGCATACCCCACGCGGCGCGAAGGCGGCATCGCGCGCAGCCATTCGCTGGAAAGCCCGGCTTCCCGCAACGCGTCCAGATAGCCCTGACGACGCTGGGTGATGAATGCCTGATTGTTGCTTTCGCCCAGTAGGGCAATGCGCTGATGGCCTTTCCCGATCAGCCAGCGGGTAGCATTGTACGTACCGGCATAGTTGTCGAAGTCGAACCATGCGTACGGCTGCGGCAGCTGGCTGCGCCCAAGCGCCAGGAAGGGGAATCCGGCCGCCTGCAGCTGCTCAAGTCGCGGATCGCGATCCAGCGTGTGGGCCACAATCAGCGCGTCCACGCGGCGGCTTTGCACCATGCGCATATAGCTGTGCTTATCCGCCAGATCGTCGTCGGCGATGAGCAATAAGTCGATCTCATGTCGCGCCAGTTCGTGGCTAATTTCGCCGACCATGTCCATAAATACGCTGTTATTGAGCGGAACAGGATGTACGGGAAACACCAGCCCGACGGCGTCAATTTTGCCCATCTTCAGGCGGCGGGCGAAGGTGTTAGGCCGATAGCCGCGTCGCTGGGCTTCCGCTTCAACGCGAGCGCGCGTCTCGTCAGAAACGTCGTCATATCCGTTGAGGGCGCGGCTGACGGTGGTAACAGAGAGCCCCAGTTCTTTGGCAATGGCTTTAAGCGACATGATTTTCCTTATCTTCGTTAGTTTTGTTCCGCCACCAGCAGCGCGTAAGTGTCTGGCTCCAGGGCCTTGAAGATATGCGGCTGGTCGGCGGGATAACAAATGTAATCTCCTGCGCCGAGCTCTTCTGCCGCGTCGAGCAGGCCGACCAGCGCCCGCCCCTGCGTCACAATAATATGCTCAACCGAGCCCGGCGGATGCGGCTGGGAAATACGGTCTGCGCCCGGCTGGGTCATCAGAAGATAGACATCGCGGCGCGCGCCCGGAGGGCATGCCGCCAGCAAAATGGCTTCATAATTAGCCTGTCCGGCAACCACTTTCGTCCCTTCACCACGGCGGATCACCTGCGTGGTCGGCAGCTGCGGCTCAAGCAAGCGGGCGAAAGGAATATCCAGCGCCACGCACAGCGACCACAGCGTTTCCAGGCTAGGGTTACCGTTGCCGGACTCCAGCTGGGAAAGGGTGGATTTAGCGATCCCGGCACGGCGGGCAATTTCCGCCAGTGAAAGCCCGGTTCGCAGGCGTTCCCGCACCAGACTTTTTGCGATCAGGCTGATTGGCTGCGTCATATAACGGCCTCATGTTCTATAAAACGAACGAATCGTTCGGCTTGAAAATCAGTTTCGTTGCGTTCATTATAATGGATACACGTTCGATATGGCTAAAATTGTATGAAGCATCATCTCTCTTGCCTGAAAGGCGACACCATAAAAGCAATCATCCTGGTCTGCCTCGCGGTCGGCGTGGTCGGGATGTCCTACGGCTCCCTGGCGATGGCCTACGGTTTCCCGGTCTGGGTACCGTTTGTACTCTCCATCACCGTACTCGCGGGCGCGTCAGAATTTATGTTTATCGGCATTGTAGCAAGCGGCGGTAACCCGCTGGCGGCCGCGGCGGCGGGGTTGCTGGTCAACGCGCGGCACGTGCCGTTTGGCGTGACGGTGCGTGAGCTGGTCGGCAAACGTGGTCTGAGCCTGTTGGGCTGCCACATCATGAACGACGAAAGCGTGGTGTTTGGCCTGTCGCAAAAAACGCCCGAACAGCGTAAAGCGGCGTACTGGCTATGTGGTTTAGGCGTGGCGATTGTCTGGCCGCTGGGGGCCCTGCTGGGCGCCATGGTCGGCAAGCTGCTACCGGACCCGGAGACCATCGGGCTGGATGCGGTATTCCCTGCGATACTGCTGGCGCTGGTAGTGCCCGCATTTAAAAACCGCACCACGCTGATCCGCGCCTGCAGCGGTGCCGCGCTGTCACTGGCCGCCGTGCCGTTTGCCCCGGTGGGATTACCGGTGCTGCTTTCCTTACTGGGTCTTGCTGCGAGGAAAAAATAATGGAAAACATGACGTTCTTTATTCTCGGCATTGCCATTTTATCTGCAGGTACGTACCTGATGCGTCTTGGCGGGGCGAAACTTGGCAGCAGGCTGGCATTGTCAGAACGTTCACAGGCGCTGCTGTCAGATGCGGCAACGGTATTGCTGTTCTCCGTGGCGCTGGCGACCACGTTTTATGAAGGTGACCACTTCGCGGGCATGGCACGCGTGCTGGGCGTGGCGTTTGCGGTGTTTTTAGCCTGGCGGAAGATGCCGTTAATTGTAGTGATCGTGGCGGCGGCGGTGGTAACCGCGCTGCTGCGCGTGGCGGGCATAAACTAAAAAAGCGCCCCGGGGGCGCTCTTTCGACGGTGTGACAGCTTATTTAGTCAGTTCAGCAGTCATGTGTACGCGGTTACCTGAGAACGCCTGGGTAATTTTGTAAGATGACGCGCCGGCTTCCTGAGCCTGAGCCGCGATTTTAGCTTCTGCACCATCAATGGTAGAGGCGGTTGCGGTCACGGTCTGTGCAGCGAAAGAACCGAAAGAAGTAGCCAGAGCGATTACAGCGACAAAAGTTTTGATGCTTTTCATAATATAAACCCTTTCATTAAGTTGTTTAGGTAAGGCACCGTGCCTTGATGAGATAAATACTAGACCTCATCATGAACAACTAAAAGCGGAAGGATTTGCTATTATCATTCAAAATTATTGATCAACGATTAATCGCTGAGGATGGGTATAAACGGTCGCCCTTCCCGGCTTGCAGAAGCCCACCAGCGTCAGGTTGCAGCGCTCCGCCACCTCCACTGCCAGCGTGGTCGCCGCCGACACCGCGAACAGAATTTCCACACCGCACATCGCGGATTTTTGCACCATCTCATAGCTGGCGCGGCTGGAAACGAGTGCAGCCCCCTGCTTCCACACGTCACTTTCACGCGCCCGGCGACCAAGCAGCTTATCCAGCGCCACGTGGCGGCCAACGTCCTCGTGTCCACCGGCAATATCGCCCGACGGCAACACCCATGCCGCCGCGTGCGTGCAGCCGCTCAGCTGACCGATGGGCTGTACATCGTTCAGGTGCTCGAGCGCATGGTCGAGGTGAGCCAGATTAAAGGTCTGAGTAAACGGCAGTGGCGCAACGGGTTTACCAACATCATTGAGCTGCTCAACGCCACAGACGCCGCAGCCGGTACGCCCGGCCAGCGCGCGGCGGCGCTCTTTCAGCCCCATAAAGCGGCGGCTGGAGAGTTCGATTTGCACTTCAAGGCCGTTGCAGGCCTGCACCACGTCCATGCCGTAGATCTCATGCGGATGGTCAATGATGCCTTCCGACAGGGAAAAACCGATGGCGAACAGCTCGAGATCTTTCGGTGAAGCCATCATCACCACGTGCGAGATACCGTTGTAAACGAGCGCAACGGGTACCTCTTCCGCCAGAAAATCGGGCGTGGCATGGGTTAGGTGGGGCGGTCTGTGTACCGACAGTTCCACAATGCCCGCAGGCAGTGGTGACGAGTGGGGAGCACGGTTTTGTTTAGACACAGCGGTATTCCTGAACAACCACGAGGTGAGCCTGCTATTGCATCATAAAGTGCAGACTTTACGCATAGTATGGATCAACTTTTCGACAACCATTCTCCTACTCAATTGGGAGGGGTGCAACCTGACACCCGCTACACCGCTTTAACATGCAGAGCTGTTAATGTGATCGATATCACACTTTATAATCAACATGGTGATAATACGTTCACTTTGTATTAACGCCATTGGAACAGGCGTACCGACATTGTGGTATTCTGATGATACCCCTCGTGGTATTGAGGGATTAACGCAAATTTTTTTTCCTTTGCGGCCATTCTTCAGCCGCGAAGTCAAAACTACATATGTAAGCAATGTCGAAACAAGGAGTGACCCATGCAGGTCAGCAGAAGGCAGTTCTTTAAGATCTGCGCTGGCGGTATGGCAGGCACCACGGCAGCGGCACTGGGCTTTGCGCCCGGCGTAGCGCTGGCGGAAACGCGGCAGTATAAACTGCTGCGCACCCGTGAAACCCGTAATACCTGTACGTACTGCTCTGTCGGTTGCGGGCTGTTGATGTATAGCCTCGGCGACGGTGCTAAAAACGCCAAAGCGTCTATTTTTCATATCGAAGGCGACCCGGATCATCCGGTCAACCGCGGCGCATTGTGCCCGAAAGGGGCCGGTCTGGTGGACTTTATCCACTCCGAAAGCCGCCTCAAATTCCCTGAATATCGCGCGCCTGGCTCCGACAAATGGCAGCAAATTAGCTGGGAAGAAGCGTTCGACCGCATCGCAAAACACATTAAAGAAGACCGCGATGCCAACTTTGTTGAGAAGAACGCCGATGGCGTCACGGTCAACCGCTGGCTCTCCACCGGGATGCTGTGTGCCTCTGCTTCCAGCAACGAAACCGGTTATTTAACCCAGAAATTTACGCGTGCACTCGGTATGCTCGCGGTCGACAACCAGGCGCGTGTCTGACACGGACCAACGGTAGCAAGTCTTGCTCCAACATTTGGTCGCGGTGCGATGACCAACCACTGGGTCGACATCAAGAACGCCAACCTCATTGTGGTGATGGGCGGTAACGCCGCTGAAGCGCACCCTGTCGGGTTCCGCTGGGCGATGGAAGCTAAAATCCACAACGGTGCGAAACTGATTGTGATCGATCCCCGCTTTACGCGTACTGCGTCAGTGGCGGATTTCTACACCCCTATTCGTTCAGGTACTGACATCACTTTCCTGTCAGGCGTATTGCTGTACCTGATGACCAACGAAAAATATAACCGCGAATACACCGAAGCTTATACCAACGCCAGCCTGATCGTGCGTGAGGATTACCACTTCGAAGATGGCCTGTTCAGCGGTTACGACGCCGAAAAACGCAAATACGATAAAACCAGCTGGAACTACGAGCTGGATGAGAAAGGCTTTGCGAAGCGCGATACCACTCTGCAACACCCGCGCTGCGTGTGGAACCTGCTGAAAGAGCACGTTTCCCGCTACACGCCGGAGGTGGTTGAAAACATCTGCGGTACGCCGAAGGCAGACTTCCTGAAGGTATGCGAGCTTATCGCCGAAACCAGCGCGAAAGATAAAACCGCGTCGTTCCTGTACGCCCTCGGCTGGACGCAGCACTCCATCGGTGCGCAGAACATCCGTACCATGGCGATGGTTCAGCTCCTGCTCGGCAACATGGGGATGGCAGGCGGCGGCGTGAACGCCCTGCGCGGTCACTCTAACATTCAGGGTCTGACCGACCTAGGCCTGCTGTCTCAAAGCCTGCCGGGTTACATGACCCTGCCGAGCGAGAAACAGACCGACCTGCAGACCTACCTGACGGCCAGCACGCCTAAACCGCTGCTCGAAGGCCAGGTCAACTACTGGGGCAACTATCCGAAGTTCTTCGTCTCGATGATGAAAGCCTTCTTCGGCGACAAAGCGACGGCTGAAAACAGCTGGGGCTTTGACTGGCTGCCGAAGTGGGACAAAGGTTACGACGTTCTGCAGTATTTCGAGATGATGCACCAGGGCAAAGTGAACGGCTATCTGTGCCAGGGCTTTAACCCGGTTGCCTCGTTCCCGAACAAGAACAAGGTTGTTGAGTCTCTGTCGAAGCTGAAGTTCCTGGTGACGATTGACCCGCTCAATACCGAGACCTCAACCTTCTGGCAGAACCACGGTGAATCGAACGACGTCGATCCGTCAAAGATTCAGACCGAAGTGTTCCGTCTGCCGTCGACCTGCTTCGCGGAAGAGAACGGTTCTATCGTTAACTCCGGACGCTGGCTGCAGTGGCACTGGAAAGGCGCGGACGCCCCGGGCATCGCCATGAACGACGGCGAGATCCTGGCCGGTATCTTCTTACGCCTGCGTAAGATGTATGCGGAAGAAGGCGGCGCGAACCCTGAGCCGGTGCTGAACATGACCTGGAACTACTCGACGCCGGAAAACCCTGCGCCGGAAGAAGTGGCGATGGAGAGCAACGGTAAGGCGCTGGCGGACGTTATCGACCCGGCCACCGGTACCGTGCTGGCGAAGAAAGGCGATCAGCTCAGCACCTTCGCGCACCTGCGCGATGACGGCACGACCTCCAGCGGCTGCTGGATCTTTGCCGGTAGCTGGACGCCGAAAGGCAACCAGATGGCCAACCGCGATAACGCCGACCCGTCGGGCCTGGGCAATACGCTAGGCTGGGCATGGGCATGGCCGCTCAACCGCCGCATCCTCTATAACCGCGCATCCGCTGACCCGCAGGGCAACCCGTGGGATCCGAAGCGTCAGCTTCTGAAGTGGGACGGCGCGAAATGGGGCGGCGTGGATATTCCGGACTACAGCACTGCCGCACCGGGCAGCGACGTTGGGCCGTTTATCATGCAGCCAGAAGGGATGGGACGTCTGTTTGCTATCGATAAGATGGCGGAAGGTCCGTTCCCGGAACACTACGAGCCGTTTGAGACGCCGCTGGGTACCAACCCGCTGCACCCGAACGTGGTCTCTAACCCGGCAGCCCGTATCTTCAAGGGCGATTTTGAAGCGCTGGGTAAAAAGGACAAGTTCCCGTACGTGGGCACCACCTACCGTCTGACCGAGCACTTCCACTACTGGACCAAGCACGCGCTGCTTAACGCCATCGCGCAGCCGGAACAGTTTGTGGAGATCGGCGAGAAGCTGGCGGGCAAGCTCGGCATTGCCCATGGCGATACCGTGAAGGTCTCCTCTAACCGTGGCTATATCAAGGCCAAGGCGGTGGTGACCAAGCGTATTCGCACGCTGAACGTTCACGGTCAGCAGGTGGATACCATCGGTATTCCGATTCACTGGGGCTATGAGGGCGTGGCGAAGAAAGGGTTCATTGCGAACACCCTGACGCCGTTCGTCGGCGATGCGAACACGCAGACGCCGGAGTTTAAGGCCTTCCTCGTGAACGTGGAAAAGGTGTAACGGAGACGACTTATGGCTTATCAATCTCAAGACATTATCCGTCGTTCCGCGACTAACGGTTTCACGCCTGCGCCTCAGGCGCGGGACCACCAGCAGGAAGTGGCGAAGCTTATCGACGTGACCACCTGTATAGGCTGTAAAGCCTGCCAGGTGGCCTGCTCTGAGTGGAACGACCTGCGTGACGAAGTGGGTCACAACGTCGGGGTGTACGACAACCCGGCGGACCTGACCGCCAAGTCCTGGACGGTGATGCGTTTCTCGGAAGTTGAGCAGAACGACAAGCTGGAATGGCTTATCCGCAAAGACGGCTGTATGCACTGTGCGGATCCGGGCTGCCTGAAGGCATGTCCGTCAGAAGGGGCTATCATTCAGTATGCCAACGGTATCGTCGACTTCCAGTCCGAACAGTGCATCGGCTGCGGCTACTGCATCGCGGGCTGCCCGTTCGACGTACCGCGCCTGAACCCGGAAGACAACCGCGTCTACAAATGCACGCTGTGCGTAGACCGCGTCACCGTCGGCCAGGAGCCAGCGTGCGTGAAAACCTGCCCAACCGGCGCTATCCACTTTGGCTCCAAAGAGGATATGAAAACGCTGGCGGCAGAGCGCGTAGGCGAGCTGAAAACCCGTGGTTACGACAACGCGGGCCTGTACGATCCGGCCGGAGTTGGCGGTACGCACGTGATGTACGTGCTGCACCACGCCGACAAGCCGAATCTGTATCACGGCCTGCCGGAGAACCCGGAAATCAGCGCCACCGTGAAGTTCTGGAAAGGTATCTGGAAACCGCTGGCAGCGGTCGGTTTTGCTGCCACCTTCGCAGCGAGCATCTTCCACTACGTCGGCGTCGGTCCGAACCGCGCGGAAGAGGAAGACGACAACCTGCATGAAGAGAAAGACGAGGTGCGCAAATGAGAAAACGTGACACCATCGTGCGCTACACCGCGCCGGAACGCATCAACCACTGGGTCACCGCCTTCTGCTTCATGCTGGCGGCGATAAGCGGGCTGGGGTTCTTCTTCCCGTCCTTCAACTGGCTGATGCAGATCATGGGGACACCACAGCTGGCGCGCATCCTGCACCCGTTTGTGGGCGTCATCATGTTCGCGTCGTTCATCATCATGTTTTTCCGCTACTGGCACCATAACCTAATCAATCGGGATGATATCTTTTGGGCGAAGAATATTCGTAAGATCGTCGTCAACGAGGAAGTGGGTGATACCGGGCGTTATAACTTCGGCCAGAAATGCGTATTCTGGGCGGCGATTATCTTCCTGGTCCTGTTGCTGGTGAGCGGTGTGATCATCTGGCGTCCGTACTTTGCGCCTGCTTTCTCAATCCCGGTGATCCGATTCGCGCTGATGCTGCATTCATTTGCCGCAGTGGCGTTAATTGTGGTTATCATGGTGCATATCTACGCCGCCCTTTGGGTGAAAGGCACCATTACCGCGATGGTGGAAGGATGGGTGACCAGCACGTGGGCGAAGAAACATCACCCGCGCTGGTACCGTGAAGTCCGCCAGAAACAGGAAAAGTCATCTGAATGAGTATTCGCATAATCCCGCAAGATGAGCTGGGGTCGAGCGAGAAACGCACGGCGGATTATATTCCGCCGTTGTTATTCCCCAGACTCAAGAACCTCTACAACCGCCGCGCAGAGCGTCTGCGCGAGCTGGCAGAGAACAACCCGCTGGGTGATTTTCTGCGCTTTGCCGCGCTGGTTGCCCACGCGCAGGAAGTGGTGCTGTACGACCATCCGCTGCAAATGGATCTGACCGCGCGCATCAAAGAAGCCAACGCGCAGGGCAAGCCGCCGCTGGACATTCACGTCCTGCCGCGCGACAAGCACTGGCAAAAGCTGCTGCATTCACTGATTGCCGAGCTGAAGCCCGAGATGAGCGGCACCGCGCTGGCGGTCATTGAGAATCTGGAAAAAGCCTCTGACCTGGAGCTGGAAGAGATGGCGAGCGCGCTGTTTGCCTCTGACTTCTCTCTGGTGAGCAGCGATAAAGCGCCGTTTATCTGGGCTGCGCTGTCGCTCTACTGGGCGCAAATGGCAAGCCTGATCCCCGGTAAAGCCCGCGCCGAATACGGCGAGGCGCGCCAGTTCTGCCCGGTCTGCGGCTCCATGCCGGTATCGAGCATGGTGCAAATCGGCACCACGCAGGGGCTGCGCTACCTGCACTGCAACCTGTGTGAAACCGAGTGGCACGTGGTGCGCATCAAGTGCAGCAACTGCGAGCAGACCCGCGATCTGAACTACTGGTCGCTGGAAAATGAAGAAGCGGCGGTGAAAGCCGAAAGCTGCGGCGACTGCGGCACTTACCTGAAGATTCTGTATCAGGAAAAAGACCCGAAAGTCGAAGCCGTGGCAGATGATCTCGCCTCGCTGATTCTGGACGCGAAGATGGAGCAGGAGGGCTTTGCCCGCAGCTCGATCAACTCGTTCCTGTTCCCGGGTGAAGGGGAGTAATTTCCTCTGACAGTGCCGGGCGGCGTAAGCTTGCCCGGCCTACAGCTGGTAAGGTGAAACGACTCCAGTAATGCCCGAAAAGTCTTTCGTGTTTCGAGAAATCAACGGACAATTTCTGCTCTGAGCTGTAGCCAGAATGATAGCATCAGGCAGTTTCATTCCATGCTTCTCGCGCAGAATTACACTTCTTTCAGCGATATCTCGGGTGATATCAATAATCTCAAATACGCCCATCACTGTCGCAGTTTTCGCTTCGTGACCATGTTTGCGGGCCCCCACCATGACTTCCATCCATGTGATCAGGCTAATGGCTCGATGCGAAGCCGTGCGATCAATTGCATCCGCAGCCTCAACGCGATTATTAAAAAGATCAATGAGTATATTGGTATCGAACACCGCCATGTGTTCCATGATTACCACTCCTCACGCAGCTTGCGTTCATACTCAAGCCCATCTTCCTGCTGGTTTCCCCACAAGCCAAGCGCATCGCGGATAACCGATGAACTCTGCTGGTCGAGATATTGCTCAATGGCTTCCCGAAGCAATTCGGCACGAGGCCGGTTACGCAGCTGCTTCAGATTATCCAGTCGTTGAATTACGTCATCAGACAAATCGATCAGAATTCTGCCCATATCAAAATCCGCGGAAAGACTCATATATCACCTTAGTATATCACCATTGTCTATTTTCAAGGCAACATACACTTTCTCTCTGTAGGGTTAAAGTCCCAGCCAATAGTTTGCCTTCCATTTGCGAGGCGCTTTCCAGATTGTTGTCCTCAACAATATTCTTGTTTTCTTTTGAATCAAACCAGGCTATAAAACTGTTCATCCATACAGTAAAAGGGAATTTTCATGGCGCTGGAACAGGGTATTGCACAGCTGGTTCAGGGGTTTATCGCTGCAGGTCGGCCCTCGTCACGACGCCAGAGCATTGAGGTGCGACGAGCAGGCTATATTGCCAGCACGGGGCTTGCCGGGGAGACCGAAACGCGCGTACAGGTGGAGACGTTTGTTCTTGAGGGTCTAACCATTCGGTTATATTCACCTCTCAATGCGCCTGAACTATTGCCTGCAGCCATCTACTACCACGGCGGATGCTTTATCAGCGGCGGCTTTGATACCCATGACAATCAACTTCGACAGTTAGCCTGCTACGGCAATTGCCGGATGATTGCGATTCAGTACAGGCTGGCGCCGGAGCATACTTTCCCCGCCGCACATGACGATGCGGAAAGAGGTGCAGATCTGGTCTGGCAATATGCGGAAAAACTGGGCGTGGATAAAAACCGGATCACCCTTTGCGGAGACAGCGCGGGGGGACATCTTGCGCTGGTAACGTCATTGCGGCTCAACGCGAAAGGGCGATGGAAACCTGCACAGCTTATTCTTATCTACCCCATGCTCGACGCCACCGCCAGTTTTGAAAGCTATGCCCTCAATGGCACGGATTACATTATCACCCGCGATACCCTGCTCAGCGGGTATGAAATGTACCTCGCCGACACCGACCGCCAGCACCCCGAAGCGAGCCCGCTGTGGCGCGATGATTTTTACGGTCTTCCGCCTGTGCACATTATTACCGCAGAGTACGATCCGCTCTGCGATGAGGGCGAAATGTTGTTCCAGCATCTGACGGAGCAGGGTGTGAAGTGTACCGCTCAGCGCTGGCTGGGCGTCATCCATGGCTTCTTTCAGCTTGGCGGGGTTAGCCAGTCAGCGCGAGACGTTGTGCGGGATGTCGCCGGGCGGATTCAGCACGCCCGGGGAGCGTGAACAGGAGATTATTCCTCCTCGTTCCCACCCTCTTCATACGCGCCGAAGGGCTTCGCTGGCAGAACAATGTAGGTACCTTCAAACACCGCGCCCGGTGTTTTGTCGCCAAACAGTTCGACCTGCATTTGCACGCGGGCTTTGCGGCCGCGTGCCAGACGGTCAAGATCGCCACCCAGTGCACCGAGATCGGCCACCGCGCTCGGCTTGCCGCTGATGGGGGCGCTGTAGCGAATATGTGCATCAGCAAGAATAATGGTGCCGCCCAGGTGACGCTCGCGCAGCATGAGCCAGATCAGCCCCCAGCCAGTGAGCGTAGCCAGTGAGAACAGGCTGCCTGCAAACAGGGTGTGATGTGGATTTTGGTTGCCGGTTTCCGGCATGGTGGTAATGAATTTCTGCCCGGTGTACTGCTGAATGCGCACGCCCATTTTTTCACTGAGCGGAATGTGCTCATACCACGCCTGCTGCAGCTGACCGCACCAGTCGGCTCGATGCAGAATATCATCCAGCGTGGCGATGGGTTTGATCATCAAAAAATGACGAATCGGCGTGGTCTGCGGGGCGGTAATTTCGCCCTGGTTAACAAAACCGAGCTTGGCAAAGAACTCGACGGCGTCTTCACGGGCGCTACAGGTGACGCGCTTAACGCCTTCCTGACGGGCGACGGACTCCAGCGTCATCGCCATCAGGGTGCCGAGCCCTTTATCCTGCACTGAGGGGTGAACCGCCATAAAGCGAATAGAGGCTTCATTGTCGGCATTGATATACAGTCGCCCAACGGCGACGAGGTTACCCTCTTCATCCACCACCATTTGATGGTGCGCCATTGCGTCCCAGGCGTCGCGTTCAGACCCTTTTGGTTGATGTAATGGCTTGCGTAGCATTTCCCAGCGGAAATGGTAGTAGACCTCTAACTCTTCTTCCGTTTGCGGTACTCGAAGGTGATACATAGCTGTACTCTCTCTGGTTACCCGCGGCCACGCCGCCAGTTGGCTCATACCTGGAGCCAGAATGTAACGGGGCCATCGTTCACCAGCGATACCTGCATATCTGCAGCGAATCGTCCGGTTTGCGTATTCATTTCCTGCTGGCGACAACGCTCAATAAAGTACTCGTAAAGTGCTTCTGCACGATCCGGCGCGGCACCTTTGGAGAAGCTCGGACGCATGCCGCGCTCGGTATCCGCTGCCAGCGTAAACTGGGAAACCACCAGCACGCTGCCGCCCGCCTGCTGGACGTTCAGGTTCATCTTGCCTTCCGCATCGCTGAAAATACGGTAGCCCAGCACGCGCTCACACAAGCGGTTGGCTTTTTGTTCGTCATCATCCTTTTCGACACCCAACAACACCAAAAGTCCTGGGCCAATTTCACCCGTCACCTCTCCCTCCACGGTGACGCTGGCACGGGTTACGCGCTGTATCAATGCAATCATGGTTGGTCTGCTTCTTGTTGTTTTTCAGCTGCTGCTGCTTTTTTAAGTTCGCGGTATACACCGAGAGTGACAGTTATTTCAGCCCCAAGCAAGACGATACACCAGGTCCAGTAGACCCATACAAACAAAATGGGGATCACCGCCAGCACGCCGTAAATCAGCTGATAGGACGGAAACATGGTGATGTAGAGGGCAAACCCTTTCTTACCGAGCTCGAAGAGCACGGCCGCCACCAGCGCCCCAACGATGGCATCACGGTTGGGCACACGCGTAGTCGGTACCACACTGTAAAGCAGCCAGAACGAGAGCCACGATAAAATGAGCGGGAAGATGCGCAGAACGTTATCAATCACGCTGTTTAAGTCACTCGCCCAGCGCAGAGAAAGAAGATAGGAACTGATCGCCAGGCTCGCCCCCGCCAGCAGTGGACCGAGGGTCAAAATCATCCAGTACACGGCAAAGGAGTAAACCTTAGGACGGATTTTTTTGCTTCGCCAGATGGTGTTGAGGGCACTGTCGATGGAATACATCAAAAGCAGCGCCGTGACGATGAGGCCGCAGGCACCCACTGCTGTCATCTTGCTGGAGTTGGCGACAAACTGCTCAATATAGTTCTGGATGACATCCCCGGTTGCAGGAATGAAATTCGCGAAGACAAAATGGCGAAGCTGCAGGCTGACGTCCGCAAACATCGGAAAGGCGGAAAACAGGGCAAAGATAACCGCCACCAGCGGCACCAATGAGAGCAACGACACGTAGGCGAGGTTACCCGCCAGCGTGGTCATATTGTCCTCATCAATCCGGTGCCAGAGCAGTTTCAGCCAGGCCCTCAGGGGGCGAGTATGGTGCGTGGCTTTTTGATGAACGGTTTTTAGCATAGCTGCTTCGCAAAGTAGTCAGGTATCGTCTCTTTTCCGGTCACCAGAATTGACGTAATACCCAACTGGTTAGCTCCCTCTATATTATCGGCGTTGTCATCGAAAAAGACCGCATCGGCCGCGGTGAATCCTTCTGACTGCAGAACAGCCTGATAAATTCGCGCTTCAGGCTTACGCATCCCCATCTCCTGCGAGAGGTAGATCTTGTCGGCCGCCGCCTTAACTTCAGGGTATTCTTCAGGCCAGAATGTGGTGTGCAGACGGTTGGTATTTGATAGCACAACGACCCGATGGCCCTGCTCGCGCAGTTTGTGCATGATGTCGATCACCTCAGGGCGAACCGCCACAAATACCGCCTGCCAGCCGTGGGAAAACTGTTCATAGCTTAACGAAAGCCCCATCTCCTGGCAGAAACGTTCAGCGAACTCTTCATCGCTGATTTCGCCGCGTTCATGCTGGTGGAAAGTCTCGCCCATCGCGAAATTCTGCTTTAAGGTCGCCAGCGGCACGCGGCTAAAATCGCTCCATGCACCCAACACGCGATTAAAATCGATATCGACGATGACGTTTCCTAAATCAAAGATATAAAGCATGTTTATCTCCTGCTCGCCGTGGAGAAGTAACTGTAGCGGGAAAGATAAAGTTTGGCTATGCACGAGATTCAGCTTAAAGAAAGGAATGGCCCGAACGTGAATGTCGGGCCAGGGGAAGCGTTAACCTGCCTGCTGTTCGTCGTTTGAAATCACTTCAACTATTTCAACTTTGCTGGATTTGAGATGATTTTGCAGCGCCGAGCCGGGCAGCTCGTCGGTGAAGAGCGCCGTCGCCTGAGCCACGTTGCCAATTTCAACCGCCGCGGACGCTTGATATTTCGTATGATCGACAGCGAGTAAAATGTGGCGGGAGTGGGCGATCATGTTTTTCACCACGCTGGCTTCGTTCACGTCAAATTCCATCATCGCACCGTCGTGTTCGATCGCCCCGACGCTGGTGACCAGGTAATCCGCACGGAATCCCGATACGAACGCCGTGGCCGCCGGGCCGATAATGCCGCCGTTATGCGGACGCAGCGTGCCGCCCGGCACCATCACTTCAAAGCGCGGATTCTTATACAGAATATGCGCCACCCGAAGGCTGTTGGTGATGATGCGCAGATGATTATGGTTGAGCAGCGCCCGGGCGACGTGCTCCACGGTCGTGCCGATGGTGATGAAAATAGTCGAGCCGTCGGGAATATAGTCCGCAATCGCCTCGGCAATCGCCCGCTTCTCTTCGGTAAGCGAGACTTCGCGCTGCTCGAACGCCGTGTTCACCACGCTGGATGCCCTGCCCGCGCCGCCGTGGTGACGCGTGATCAGCCCCTGCTCGCTGAGCTTGCGGATATCCCGACGCACGGTTTGCGTCGACACGTCCAGCAGCTGCGCCAGCTCATCAATGTTCATATAGCCGCGATCGGCAATCAGCGTAAGCAGCTGATCGTGACGCGGGTTGCCGGTCAGTTCGGTAAGGCTCATGGGCTGTCCTCTGAAAACCATCACGCCCCGCATTTTATACAAAAAGTGACAAAAAAGAGCGGGTTTGATCACAGTCAGGTATACCTGCACGCCCACCGGGCTTCGTGCATTTCAGCGCTGCGACTGCGCTGGCAAAGCGGACGGCGTCTCCAGTGGACGATTGTTGCCCCAGACTGACCGCCAGCGCGCCGTGGAAAACGTCGCCCGCCCCGGTGGTATCCACCACATCCACCTCAAAGCCGGGCTGATGACGCAATGCGTCGTTCTCCAGCCAGAAGCAGCCGTCTCGCCCCTGCGTGACGTACACATGTCCATTTGTGAGCATTCGTGCTTTTTTCAGCGCGTCTTCCACATCATCCCGCTGGGTTAAACGCTGCAGCCCCGGCGCGGAGAAGGCCGCGTGGTCGCTTAAGGCAATTAGCTCTGCGATATCCTGCGGGGTGATATCTGCATCAAGCAAGGTCGGTACGCCCTGCTGGCGGGCAAGGGTAAACGCCTGCTTTGCCCCGTCATGCCAGCGCACGTCAGCTAAAACGATATCCCATTGCGAGAAGTCGATTTCACGCAGCCAGTCTGCCGCGGCAGGGAGATCGGGGCTGGGGTAGTTGGCAATCACGCGCTCTCCGCTGCCGTCTACCAGCACCGCCGACTGTGACGATCGGGCACCTTTAAAGACGCGCGTGTAGCGGGTATTCACCCCCAGGGATTCCAGCTCCGCCAGTAGCCGTGTACCGGTGTCGTCGTCCCCCACCCTGCCAATAAAATCCACTTCCGCGCCCAGTTTTGCCGCCGCCACCGCCGCAGTTGCCGCCGGACCGCCGCCCACTTCCGTATAGTCTTTTGCGACATACTTCCCACCTTCTTTCGGTAAATCATCGAGATACCAGATGCGATCCAGCACGGTAATGCCGACACAAACGATGCGAGTCATGGTGATTCCTTCTGCGATTTCTGATGCTTTCATTTTAATTTCATCAAATGTTTAAAAAGTGACCCGTGTCAATTTTTTGACTATAAATTACAAATACGATCAAAAACAGACAACACAAACGCGCAAAAATTGACACGATGTGACAGGAGAGAGGCATGTCAGCAATCGCATTTATCGGTTTAGGGCAGATGGGCGCGCCAATGGCGACGAATCTGTTGAAGCAAGGCCACCAGCTTAACGTTTTTGATGTGAACCCGCAGGCGGTGCAGGCGCTGGTGGAGAGCGGTGCACGGGCGGCGGCAACGCCCGCGCAGGCCGTCAGGGATGCAGAATTCGTCATCACCATGCTGCCAAACGGCGACCTGGTGCGCAGCGTGCTGTTCGGTGAGTACGGCGTGTGCGAAGGGCTATCCCCCGACGCTCTGGTGATAGATATGTCCACCATTCACCCGCTGCAAACCGACGCGCTGATCCGCGACATGGCTGGACGCGGCTTCAGCCTGATGGACGCGCCCGTCGGACGCACGTCTGACCACGCCGTCGCCGGTACGTTGCTCCTTCTGGCTGGCGGCACGGCAGAGCAAATTGAGCGCGCCACCCCGGTATTAATGGCGATGGGCAATGAGCTGATTAACGCCGGCGGGCCGGGCATGGGCATCCGCGTGAAGCTTATCAATAACTACATGAGTATCGCCCTGAACGCCCTCTCGGCGGAGGCGGCCGTGCTATGTGAAGCATTAGGCCTCTCCTTTGACGTGGCGCTCAAGGTCATGAGCGGTACGCCTGCGGGTAAAGGTCACTTCACCACCTCATGGCCGAACAAGGTGCTGAAAGGGGATCTTTCACCCGCCTTCATGATCGACCTTGCGCATAAAGATCTGGGGATCGCCCTGGACGTGGCCAACCAGCTCCACGTTCCGATGCCGCTGGGCGCGGCTTCCCGCGAAGTTTACAACCAGGCACGCGCCGCCGGGCGCGGGCGCGAAGACTGGACAGCCATTCTTGAACAGGTTCGCGCATCTGCCGGGCTGAAAAAAACACACTGATACGAAAGGACTGAGGAATGACGATGTACACCCTGAAAGATATCACCCGACCTTCCGGCGGTTTTGCGATGCTGGCCGTGGATCAGCGCGAAGCGATGCGCCTGATGTTTGCCGCCGCAGGCGCGCCGGTGCCGGTAACCGACCAGCACCTGACGGATTTTAAGGTCAACGCGGCAAAAATTCTGTCGCCGTACGCCTCTGCCATTCTCGTCGACCAGCAGTTCTGCTATCGCCAGATCGTGGAGCAGCAGGCCGTAGCCAAAAGCTGCGCGATGATTGTGGCGGCCGACGAGTTTATTCCGGGGAACGGTATACCGGTCGACAGCGTGGTGATCGACAAGAACGTCGACGCGCAGGCGGTCAAACGCGATGGCGGCAAGGCGCTGAAGCTGCTGGTGCTGTGGCGCAGCGATGAAGATCCGCAGCAGCGTCTGGAGATGGTGAAGGCGTTCAATACGCTGTGCCACGATAACGGTCTGCTGAGCATTATCGAGCCGGTTGTACGTCCGCCGCGTCGCGGTGCCGCGTTTGACCGCGAGCAGGCGATTATCGACGCGGCCAAAGAGCTGGGCGACAGCGGCGCCGACCTCTACAAAGTGGAGATGCCGCTGTTCGGCAAGGGCACGCAGCAGGAACTGCTGGCCGCCTCGCAGAAGCTGAATGAGAACATCGCCATGCCGTGGGTGATCCTCTCTTCCGGCGTGGACGATAAGTTATTCCCGCGCGCCGTGAGCGTCGCCATGCAGGCGGGTGCATCGGGCTTTTTAGCCGGTCGTGCCGTCTGGTCCTCTGTGATTGGCTTGCCGGACACCGGGCTGATGCTCCGCGATATCTCCGTACCCAAACTGCAGCGTCTGGGTGAGATCGTCGACGAAATGATGGCTCGCCGTTAAGAAAGGACCCGAACATGAAATGGTTTAATACCCTGAGCCATAACCGCTGGCTCGAGCAAGAGACCGACCGCATTCTCGATTTCGGTAAAAATGCCGCCGTACCGACCGGCTTTGGCTGGCTGGGCAATAACGGCCAGGTACGCAGCGATATGGGCACGCATCTGTGGATCACCGCCCGTATGCTGCACGTTTACGCGGTGGCGGCAAACATGGGCCGTCCCGGCGCGTATGCGCTGGTTGAGCACGGTATTAATGCCCTGAACGGCCCGCTGCGTGACAAACAGCACGGCGGCTGGTACGCCTGCGTTAACAATGAGGGCGTGATGGATGCCTCCAAGCAGGGCTATCAGCACTTCTTCGTGCTGCTCGGCGCGGCGAGCGCCGTCACCACCGGCCACCCGCAGGCACGCAGTCTGCTGGACGATGCCATCGAGGTGATTGAGCGCTACTTCTGGAGCGAACAGGAGCAGATGTGCCTGGAGTCCTGGGATGAAGCGTTCAGCAAAACGGAAGATTACCGCGGCGGTAACGCCAACATGCACGCCGTGGAAGCTTTCCTCATCGTTTATGACGTGACCCACGACCGTAAATGGCTCGACCGCGCCCTGCGCATCGCCTCGGTGATTATTCATGACGTGGCGCGAAAAGGTGAGTACCGCGTTAACGAGCATTTCGACGCAAACTGGAACCCAATCCGCGACTACAACATCGATAACCCTGCCCACCGTTTCCGCGCCTACGGCGGTACGCCGGGGCACTGGATTGAATGGGGCCGCCTGATGCTGCACCTGCGCGCCGCGCTGGAAGCGAGCTTTGAAACCCCGCCGGAATGGCTGCTGGAAGATGCGAAAGGCCTGTTCCACGCCACCATCCGCGACGCCTGGGCACCCGACGGAGCCGATGGATTTGTCTACTCCGTGGGCTGGGACGGCAAGCCTATCGTGCGCGAACGCGTGCGCTGGCCAATCGTCGAGGCGATGGGCACGGCCTATGCCCTCTATACCGTGACCGGCGAGGCGCAGTACGAGGCCTGGTATCAGAAATGGTGGGATTACTGCATCAAGTATCTGATGGACTACGAAAACGGTTCCTGGTGGCAGGAGCTGGACACCAATAACGAAGTGACGACCAAAGTCTGGGACGGCAAGCAGGATATTTACCATCTGCTGCACTGCCTGGTGATCCCTCGCCTGCCGCTGGCACCGGGCTTAGCGCCTGCCGTAGCCGCTGGTCTGCTAGACAGCCTGGCCAAATAATAAAGACGGAGTGTTTATGCGTACCCTACACAATATAAATCTGAAAAATAATGAAAATGGTTTCACTCTTAGCTGGGAAAATCGCCTGATTTTATCCCACACCGCGGATGCCCCCTGCCTGTGGATCGGCGCAGGTGAGGCCGATATCGAGATGTTTCGTGGCAACTTCAGCATTAAAGACAAGCTTAACGAAAAGATTGCCCTGACGGACGCGACCGTCACGCAGCAAAGCGCGGGCTGGGCGATCCGCTTTACTCGCGGCGATGCGGTGAGCGCGACGCTGCTGGTGGGCGTCGATGCGGATGGCCGTCTTGAGTTGAAGCTTAAAAACGATGCTCCCGGCCATAACCGCATCTGGCTGCGGCTGGCGGCGCAGCCGGAAGATCATATCTACGGCTGCGGCGAGCAGTTCTCGTATTTCGATCTGCGCGGCAAGCCGTTCCCGCTGTGGACCAGCGAGCAGGGCGTGGGCCGCAATAAGCAGACCTACGTGACCTGGCAGGCCGACTGCAAAGAGAACGCGGGCGGCGACTACTACTGGACCTTCTTCCCGCAGCCTACCTTCTTGAGCACCCAGAAGTACTACTGCCACGTGGATAACAGCTGCTATATGAACTTCGACTTCAGCGCGCCGGACTTCCACGAGCTGGCGTTCTGGGAAGATAACGCCACATTGCGCTTCGAATGTGCGGAAAGCTACGTCGATCTGCTGGAAAAGCTCACCGGCCTGCTGGGGCGTCAGCCAGAGCTACCGGACTGGGTTTACGACGGCGTGACGCTGGGCATTCAGGGCGGCACC
The DNA here is from genome assembly GCF_049236945.1 of Enterobacter cloacae complex sp. SHL020. NCBI lineage: Bacteria > Pseudomonadati > Pseudomonadota > Gammaproteobacteria > Enterobacterales > Enterobacteriaceae > Enterobacter > Enterobacter cloacae complex sp. SHL020. Next base: position 22,585 of record NZ_JBMKJF010000012.1, on the reverse strand, counting down.
GAGGTGTGCCAGCAGAAGCTCGACGTTATGCGCCAGGGCGGCGTGAAGGTGAACGGTATCTGGGCGCAGGACTGGTCCGGCATCCGCATGACCTCGTTTGGCAAACGCGTGATGTGGAACTGGACGTGGAACAGCGAGTTGTATCCGCAGCTTGACGAGCGTATTGCGCAGTGGAAAGAGGAAGGCGTGCAGTTTCTCTCCTATATCAACCCGTACGTCGCCAGCGATAAAGATCTCTGCGAAGAGGCGGCACGGCGCGGCTATCTGACCAAAGACGCCGACGGCAGGGACTACCACGTCGAGTTCGGCGAGTTCTATGCGGGCGTTATCGACCTGACCAATCCAGAAGCGTACGCCTGGTACAAAGAGGTCATCAAAAAGAACCTGATTGAACTGGGATGCGGCGGCTGGATGGCCGATTTCGGGGAATATCTGCCGACCGACACCTTCCTGCACAACGGCGTCAGCGCGGAGATCATGCATAACGCCTGGCCTGCCCTGTGGGCGAAGTGTAACTACGAAGCGCTTGAAGAGACCGGCAAGCTCGGCGAGATCCTGTTCTTTATGCGCGCGGGATACACCGGCAGCCAGAAGCACTCGGTGATGATGTGGGCGGGCGATCAGAACGTCGACTGGAGCCTGGACGACGGTCTGGCGTCCGTTGTACCTGCGGCGCTCTCGCTGGCGATGACCGGTCACGGCCTGCACCACAGCGACATCGGCGGCTATACGACCCTGTTCGAGATGAAGCGCAGCAAAGAGCTGCTGCTGCGCTGGTGCGACTTCAGCGCCTTTACGCCGATGATGCGTACCCACGAGGGCAACCGTCCTGGCGATAACTGGCAGTTTGACGGCGACGCGGAAACCATCGCGCATTTCGCGCGCATGACCACCGTGTTCACCACCCTGAAGCCGTACATCAAAGCCGCCGTCGCGCAGAACGCGAAAAGCGGCCTGCCGGTGATGCGCCCGCTGTTCCTGCACTACGAAGACGACGCGCGCGCCTACACGCTGAAATACCAGTATCTGTTTGGCCGCGATCTGCTGGTGGCACCGGTTCATGAAGAGGGACGCCGCGACTGGACGCTCTATCTGCCGCAAGACAGCTGGGTCAACGCGTGGACCGGGGAAATCTGCCAGGGCGGTGACGTGACCGTTGATGCCCCGCTCGGCAAGCCGCCGGTGTTCTATCGCCAGCACAGCGATTGGGCAGATCTGTTTAGCACCTTACGTCATATCTGATAAGGCTCGCCCGCAGGGCAACCTGCGGGCAGACGGAGAATAATAATGAGTCAACATACTTCCGATCCGGCAACCCTACGCCTGCCGTTTAAAGAAAAACTCGCCTACGGGATGGGCGATCTCGGCTCAAACATCCTGCTGGATATCGGCACGCTTTATCTGCTGAAGTTTTACACCGACGTGCTGGGGCTGCCGGGCACCTACGGCGGGATCATCTTCCTGATTGCGAAGTTTTTTACCGCCTTCACCGATATGGGCACCGGGATCATGCTCGACTCCCGGCGCAAGATCGGCCCGAAAGGAAAATTCCGCCCGTTCGTGCTGTATGCCGCGTTCCCGGTGACCCTCCTGGCGATTGCCAACTTCGTCGGCACGCCGTTTGAGATGACCGGTAAAACGGTGATGGCGACGGTGCTGTTTATGCTGTACGGCCTGTTCTTCAGCATGATGAACTGCTCCTACGGCGCGATGGTACCGGCTATTACCAAAAATCCGGACGAGCGCGCCTCGCTGGCCGCCTGGCGCCAGGGCGGCGCTACGCTGGGCCTGCTGCTCTGTACCGTGGGCTTTGTGCCGGTGATGAACCTGATCGAGGGCAACGACCAGCTTGGCTATATCTTTGCCGCGACCCTCTTCTCGCTGTTCGGCCTGTTCTTTATGTGGTGGTGCTATAAGGGCGTGACCGAGCGTTACGTCGAGACGCAGCCTGCAAATCCGACGCAAAAGCCGGGGCTGCTGCAGTCGTTTCGCGCCATCGCCGGGAACCGTCCGCTGTTTATCCTGTGCATCGCCAACCTGTGCACGCTGGGTGCCTTTAACGTCAAGCTTGCCATCCAGGTCTACTACACGCAGTACGTGCTGAACGACCCGATTCTGCTGTCGTACATGGGCTTCTTCAGCATGGGCTGTATTTTTATCGGCGTCTTTATGATGCCCGGCGCGGTGCGGCGCTTCGGCAAGAAAAAGGTCTACATCAGCGGGCTGACGATTTGGGTGGCGGGCGATCTGCTCAACTACTTCTTCGGCGGCGGATCGGTGAGCTTTGTGGCGTTCTCCTGCCTGGCGTTCTTTGGCTCCGCGTTTGTGAACAGCCTGAACTGGGCGCTGGTGTCCGATACCGTGGAATACGGCGAGTGGCGCACCGGCGTGCGCTCCGAGGGGACGGTCTATACCGGCTTTACCTTCTTCCGGAAGGTATCCCAGGCGCTGGCGGGCTTCTTCCCGGGGATCATGCTCACCCAGATCGGCTATGTGCCCAACGTGGTGCAATCCGCCGGAACGGTTGAAGGGCTGCGGCAGCTGATATTTATCTACCCGAGCCTGCTGGCGGTGATCACCATCGTGGCGATGGGCTGCTTCTACAACCTCAACGAGAAGATGTATGTGCGCATAGTTGAAGAGATCGAACTGCGCAAACGTACGGCATAAATGACGAGATAGAGCGCCCGACTGGGCGCTCTGGGGATCGACCATGACGCATAATAGTGATCCGTTAACCCTGAAATTGAGCCTGCGAGAGAAGTGCGCCTACGGGATGGGCGATTTTGGCTCGAACCTGATGCTCTGTATTGGCACGCTGTATCTACTAAAGTTTTACACCGATGAGCTGGGCATGCCGGCGTTCTATGGCGGCATTATTTTCCTGGTGGCTAAGTTCTTTACCGCGTTGACCGACATGCTGACCGGCGTGCTGCTCGACTCCCGGCGTAATATCGGCCCGAGGGGGAAGTTTCGGCCATTCATTCTTTATGCCTCCGTCCCGGTGGCGCTGGTCGCCACGGCGCAGTTTATGGCCAACGACTTTAGCCTGACGGTGAAAACGGCCCTCGCCACCGTGCTCTTCATGATGTTCGGCCTTTGCTATAGCCTGATGAACTGCGCCTACGGTGCAATGGTGCCAGCCATCACCAAAAACCCGAACGAGCGCGCGCAGCTTGCGGCGTGGCGCCAGGGTGGCGCAACGGTCGGACTGCTGCTCTGCACCGTCGGCTTTATGCCTATACAGGCGATGTTTGTCAGCCAGCCTTCCCTCGGCTATCTGGTGGCCGCGCTGGTGTTCGTCACCGGCGGCCTGTTCTGCATGTGGTGGTGCTACAGCGGAGTGAAAGAACGCTACGTGGAGCTCACGCCCGACCACCATAAGCCCGGCATGTTGAAATCGTTCTGCGCGATTTTCCGCAATCCGCCGCTGCTGGTGCTGTGTATCGCCAACCTGTGTACCCTCGCCGCCTTCAACATCAAGCTGGCGATTCAGGTCTATTACACCCAGTACGTGCTGAACGATCTGCACCTGCTGTCGTGGATGGGATTTTTCAGCATGGGCTGCATTCTGGTTGGCGTGTTTTTGGTGCCCGGCGCGGTTAAGCGTTTTGGCAAGAAGCCGGTTTATCTCGGCGGTCTGGCGCTGTGGGCGGTGGGCGACGTGCTGAACTTATTCTGGGGGACCAGCTCCCTGCTGTTCGTGCTGTTTTCCTGCATGGCCTTTTTCGGCACGGCGTTTGTTAACAGCCTCAACTGGGCGCTGGTGCCGGACACCGTCGATTACGGCGAGTGGAAAACCGGCATCCGCGCCGAAGGGTCGGTTTACACCGGCTATACCTTCTCGCGCAAAATCTCCGCCGCGCTCGCCGGTTTCCTGCCCGGCATCATGCTGACCCAGATTGGCTACGTTCCCCATGCGGTGCAGAGCGCGGGCACGCTGCTTGGCCTACGTCAGCTGATTTTCCTGTGGCCGTGCGGCCTGGCGATTGTCGCTGCCGTGACCATGGGGCTGTTTTATAAACTCAACGAAGCGCGCTTCGCCTTTATTATCGAGGAGATTGGAAAACGGAAAAAACAAACCGCGAATACCCCTGAGATAACCACCAACAATAAAGCGTCAGCAGTCACTTTATAACTATAAATCCGGCCACTATGTCCTTCCTGTTTATCAGGAGGGAGGCCTTTCTGTACCTGATACATGGACAAATTATGAAAAGAATCATCACTGTACTGATCGTGTCGTCTGTGTCCTGCCCGGTATTTGCCGGGGCCTATGTCGAAACACGTGAAGCCTACAATACGGCTTCTGAGCTGCACGAGGTGATCCTGCGTGCGGGCTATAACTTCGATATGGGCGCGGGGCTGATGTTTACCAACGCCTATAACGTGGGCAAATGGGATGAGCTTAAGCACAGCTATAACGAGATAGAGGGGTGGTATCCGCTCTTTAAACCGACCGATAAACTCACCTTCCAGCCCGGTGGGTTAATCAACGACAGCAGCGCGGGGTCAGGCGGCGCGGTTTATTTAGATACCAACTACAAATTTACGGACGGGTTCAACCTGACGTTCCGCTATCGCTATAACCATAACAATTACGATACGCCGGACTATAACGGGCAGATGGATAAAAACGACACGCACGAGTTTGCCAACTACTGGAATTTCAAAGTGACGGATGCGTTTTTCTACACCTTTGAACCGCACTTTTTCCAGCGGGTGAATGATTACCACAGTAAAAATGGTAAAGACCATCACTGGGAAATAACCAATAAGTTTATCTATAAGATCGACAGAAACTGGCTGCCGTACCTCGAACTACAGTGGCTGGACAGATGGAATGATTACAACCGTGAGCAGTACCGGATTCGGTTGGGGTTACGGTATTCGTTCTAATAAAAAAGCCGCTGATCTCTCAGCGGCTTTTTACATACAGGACAGCGTTAACGCTAACCTGTATTAGTCTTCTTTCGCACCGCGCATAGCACGTTTACGATCGTTCTCGGTCAGGTGACGTTTACGGATACGAATTGACTGTGGAGTCACTTCTACCAGTTCGTCATCATCGATGAATTCCAGAGCCTGCTCCAGAGTCATCTTGATCGGTGGAACCAGAACCGTTGCTTCGTCAGTACCGGACGCACGCATGTTGGTCAGTTTCTTACCGGTCAGGCAGTTTACGGTCAGGTCGTTAGAACGACTGTGAATACCGATGATCTGGCCTTCGTAAACTTCAGCACCGTGACCCAGGAACAGCTTACCGCGATCCTGCAGACCGAACAGCGCAAACGCAACCGCTTTACCCTGACCGTTGGAGATCAGCACGCCGTTGTTACGCTGGCCCACTTCGCCCGGACGCACGTCGTCGTAGTGGCTGAAGGTGGAGTACAGCAGACCGGTACCGGAGGTCATGGTCATGAACTCTGAACGGAAGCCGATCAGACCACGGCTTGGGATCACGTAGTCGAGACGTACGCGGCCTTTGCCATCTGGATTCATGTTTTTCAGGTCGCCTTTACGCTCACCCAGAGCCTGCATCACAGAACCCTGGTGCTGCTCTTCAACGTCCAGCGTTACGTTTTCGAACGGCTCTTGTTTACGGCCGTCGATTTCGCGGAAGATTACTTTCGGACGGGAGACCGCCATTTCGAAACCTTCACGACGCATGTTTTCGATCAGAACAGACAGGTGCAGCTCACCACGACCAGAAACGCGGAATGCATCAGCGTCTTCGGTTTCTTCAACGCGCAGCGCAACGTTGTGCACCAGCTCTTTGTTCAGGCGGTCAAGGATCTGACGAGAGGTAACGAACTTACCTTCTTTACCACAGAACGGAGAGGTGTTGACGTTGAAGAACATGGATACGGTTGGTTCATCAACGGACAGGGCTGGCAGCGCTTCGACGTTCTGCGGATCGCAGATGGTGTCGGAGATGTTCAGTTCACCCAGACCGGTGATAGCGATGATGTCGCCCGCTTCAGCGATGTCGCTCTCGATACGCTCAAGACCCAGGTGAGTCAGTACTTTACCAACTTTACCGTTACGGGTTTTGCCTTCGCTATCGATGATAGTGACCTGCTGGTTCGGCTTCACTTTACCGCGCTTGATACGACCAATGCCGATTACGCCAACGTAGTTGTTGTAGTCGAGCTGAGAGATCTGCATCTGCAGGGTGCCGTCGAGATCGACGTTTGGTGCAGGAACACGGTCAACAATCGCCTGATACAGCGGGGTCATGTCTTCAGCCATGTCTTCGTGGTCCAGACCTGCGATACCGTTCAGCGCAGAGGCGTAAACGATAGGGAAGTCCAGCTGCTCGTCGGTCGCGTCGAGGTTAACGAACAGGTCGAAGACCTGGTCAACAACCCAGTCAGGACGCGCGCCAGGGCGGTCAACTTTGTTGATAACAACGATTGGCTTCAGACCATGGGCAAAAGCTTTTTTGGTCACGAAGCGCGTCTGTGGCATTGGGCCATCCATTGCGTCAACGACCAGCAGAACGGAGTCTACCATGGACATTACACGTTCAACTTCACCACCGAAGTCGGCGTGCCCTGGGGTATCAACGATGTTGATACGGTAGTCATTCCATTTAATCGCGGTGTTTTTCGCGAGGATGGTAATCCCACGCTCTTTCTCCAAATCGTTGGAGTCCATCACGCGTTCTTGGGTTTCGGCACGCGCATCAAACGTACCGGATTGCTGCAGCAGCTTATCGACCAGGGTAGTTTTACCATGGTCAACGTGCGCGATGATGGCGATGTTACGCAAATTTTCGATCACAACTTTGCCTCAGGCATTTAGAAATAGCGCGTTATTGTACACGGATTAATCGCACTACAAAACAGGATCACAAACATCCCCCGCAAACAAGTATTGCAGAGATGCTTTGTGATGGCTTTCACGGAGCGGTAAAAGGGCACTTTAACGTAAATTGCACCAATATGGTGCTCAATGTTCACATTGAAGCACTATACTGGTGCAACAAATCCATTGTGGTGCAGCCCTTTTGCACTATGGTGCGCATGATAACGCCTTTTTAGGGTGATTTAAAAGTTGGCACAGATTTCGCTTTATAAAAAATACATGGCACCAGCCAGTACAAACAGAAATTGAAGACCTCGTTACCACGACGACAATGACCAATCTGGAGAGTTAAGTATGTCCGCTGAACACGTTTTGACGATGCTGAACGAACATGAAGTGAAGTTTGTTGATCTGCGCTTCACCGATACCAAAGGTAAAGAACAGCACGTCACAATCCCTGCTCATCAGGTGAACGCCGAATTCTTTGAAGAAGGCAAAATGTTTGACGGCTCCTCCATTGGTGGCTGGAAAGGCATTAACGAATCCGACATGGTTCTGATGCCAGATGCGACCACTGCGGTCATTGATCCGTTCTTCGAAGAACCAACCCTGATCATCCGTTGCGACATCCTCGAGCCAGGCACGTTGCAGGGCTACGACCGCGACCCACGTTCTATCGCGAAACGTGCTGAAGAGTACCTGCGTTCTACCGGCATCGCAGACACCGTTCTGTTCGGGCCAGAGCCAGAATTCTTCCTGTTCGATGACATCCGTTTCGGTGCCTCTATTTCTGGCTCCCACGTGGCTATCGACGACATCGAAGGTGCATGGAACTCCTCTACCAAATACGAAGGCGGTAACAAAGGTCACCGTCCTGGCGTGAAAGGCGGTTACTTCCCGGTTCCTCCGGTCGACTCTGCACAGGACATCCGTTCCACCATGTGTCTGGTGATGGAAGAGATGGGTCTGGTTGTTGAAGCTCACCACCACGAAGTGGCGACTGCTGGTCAGAACGAAGTGGCTACCCGCTTCAACACCATGACCAAAAAAGCAGACGAAATTCAGATCTACAAATACGTTGTGCACAACGTTGCGCACCGTTTCGGTAAAACCGCGACCTTCATGCCAAAACCAATGTTTGGCGATAACGGTTCCGGTATGCACTGCCACATGTCTCTGTCCAAGAACGGTACCAACCTGTTCTCTGGCGACAAATATGCCGGTCTGTCCGAGCAGGCGCTGTATTACATCGGTGGTGTTATCAAACACGCTAAAGCGATCAACGCCCTGGCGAACCCAACCACGAACTCCTACAAGCGTCTGGTCCCGGGCTACGAAGCGCCAGTGATGCTGGCCTACTCTGCACGTAACCGTTCTGCTTCTATCCGTATCCCGGTGGTGGCTTCTCCTAAAGCGCGTCGTATCGAAGTGCGCTTCCCGGACCCAGCGGCTAACCCATACCTGTGCTTCGCAGCACTGCTGATGGCCGGTCTGGACGGTATCAAGAACAAGATCCACCCGGGCGAAGCGATGGACAAAAACCTGTACGACCTGCCGCCAGAAGAAGCGAAAGAGATCCCACAGGTTGCTGGCTCTCTGGAAGAAGCCCTGCAGGCGCTGGACGCAGACCGCGAGTTCCTGACTGCAGGTGGCGTATTCACTGACGACGCTATCGATGCTTACATCGCCCTGCGTATGGAAGAGAACGACCGCGTGCGTATGACTCCACACCCGGTTGAGTTCGAGCTGTACTACAGCGTTTAATTAAAGTTGTTTTACCCGGCGCGATAAGCGCCGGGGGTAGTTGCCGTGGAAACTTTTAGCCCATCTCCGGATGGGCTTTTTTCTCCACCAACAACCTGATCTCACGCGCTTTTTACGCCGAAAACGCTATACTGCACTAAATTAGTGCAAACGACTCCAGGAGACTGCTGAATGGCAACTGGCACGCTGCCCGATGCTGGGCAGATCCTCAATTCTTTGATTAACAGCATTTTGCTGGTCGATGACGAGCTGGCCGTTCATTACGCCAACCCGGCCGCGCAGCAGCTGCTCGCCCAAAGCGCACGTAAACTGTTCGGCACCCCGCTTCCTGAACTCCTGAGCTATTTTTCGCTGAATATTGGCCTGATGCAGGAGAGTTTGCAGGCTGGCCAGGGGTTTACCGATAACGAAGTCACGCTGGTGATCGACGGGCGCTCGCACATTCTGTCGCTAACCGCGCAACGTCTTCCCGAAGGCCTGATCCTGCTGGAAATGGCACCGATGGATAATCAGCGTCGACTGAGCCAGGAGCAGCTTCAGCATGCGCAGCAAATTGCCGCCCGTGACCTGGTGCGCGGTCTGGCACATGAAATCAAAAACCCGCTGGGTGGATTACGCGGCGCGGCGCAGCTGCTGACCAAGGCGCTGCCCGATCCCGCGCTGGCGGAGTATACCAATGTCATCATTGAGCAGGCGGACCGTCTGCGGAATCTGGTAGACCGTCTTCTCGGTCCGCAGCAGCCGGGAATGCACGTCACGGAAAGCATCCATAAAGTGGCTGAGCGGGTGGTGAAGCTCGTCTCAATGGAGCTGCCGGAGAACATCACGCTGGTACGTGATTACGACCCAAGCCTGCCGGAACTGGCCCATGACCCGGACCAGATTGAGCAGGTCCTGTTGAATATTGTGCGTAATGCCCTGCAGGCGCTGGGGCCTGAAGGCGGCGAGATTATTTTACGCACCCGCACCGCCTTTCAGCTCACGTTACACGGCGTGCGCTACCGGCTGGCGGCCCGAATCGACGTTGAGGATAACGGGCCCGGCATTCCATCGCATCTGCAGGACACCCTGTTCTACCCGATGGTAAGCGGTCGCGAAGGCGGAACCGGCCTGGGCCTATCCATTGCCCGCAGTTTGATCGATCAACACTCCGGGAAAATTGAATTTACCAGTTGGCCGGGACATACCGAGTTTTCGGTTTTCCTGCCGATTAAAAAATAAAGGTGACGTTTATGCAACGAGGGATAGTCTGGGTAGTCGATGACGATAGCTCCATCCGTTGGGTGCTTGAACGCGCGCTCACAGGGGCAGGATTAAGCTGCACGACGTTTGAGAGCGGCAGCGAAGTGCTCGACGCACTCACCACCAAAACGCCAGACGTTCTGCTTTCGGATATTCGTATGCCGGGCATGGACGGGCTGGCGCTGTTAAAGCAGATCAAACAACGCCACCCTATGCTTCCGGTCATCATAATGACCGCGCACTCCGATCTGGATGCCGCAGTGAGCGCCTATCAGCAAGGGGCGTTCGATTACCTGCCCAAACCCTTTGATATCGACGAAGCGGTGGCGCTGGTTGAGCGCGCGATTAGCCATTATCAGGAGCAGCAACAGCCGCGCCACGCGCCCGATTTTGGGCCAACGACAGACATCATCGGCGAAGCGCCGGCGATGCAGGACGTGTTTCGCATTATCGGGCGTCTGTCGCGTTCGTCCATCAGCGTATTGATTAACGGTGAGTCGGGAACCGGTAAAGAGCTTGTGGCGCATGCATTGCACCGCCACAGCCCGCGGGCAAAAGCGCCGTTCATCGCCCTGAATATGGCGGCGATCCCGAAGGATTTGATTGAGTCCGAACTGTTCGGCCATGAAAAAGGGGCATTTACCGGCGCCAATACCATTCGCCAGGGGCGGTTTGAACAGGCTGACGGCGGTACGCTGTTCCTGGATGAGATCGGCGATATGCCGCTGGATGTGCAGACACGCCTGCTGCGCGTGCTGGCCGACGGGCAGTTTTATCGCGTGGGCGGCTATGCGCCGGTGAAGGTGGACGTGCGTATTATCGCCGCGACCCACCAGAACCTGGAGCAACGCGTGCAGGAAGGAAAATTCCGTGAGGATTTATTCCACCGTCTGAACGTCATCCGCGTTCATCTGCCGCCGCTGCGTGAGCGTCGGGAAGATATTCCCCGCCTGGCACGCCATTTCCTGCAGGTAGCCGCTCGTGAGCTGGGTGTGGAGGCCAAGCAGCTTCACCCGGAAACCGATGCCGCTCTGACGCGTCTGGCGTGGCCGGGCAACGTGCGTCAGCTGGAAAACACCTGCCGCTGGTTAACCGTGATGGCCGCCGGGCAGGAAGTGCTGATTCAGGACTTACCGGCCGAGCTGTTTGAAGCGACCGCGCCTGAAAGCAGTACCGGGCACGCGCTGCCGGACAGCTGGGCGACGCTGCTGGCGCAGTGGGCCGACCGCGCGCTGCGTTCCGGTCATCAAAACCTGCTGTCTGAAGCTCAGCCAGAGATGGAGCGTACGCTGTTAACTACCGCGCTTCGTCATACGCAGGGTCATAAGCAGGAAGCTGCTCGCCTTCTGGGATGGGGACGTAATACCCTTACGCGCAAGCTTAAAGAGCTGGGAATGGAGTGATCGTACGCCGCTGTGTAAAGGCTATTAATTGAGCGCAAATTGCCGTTATTTTGCGCTTTACTGTTCCGATGAGTTTTGTATGATCGTGCCCGGAAATTGGGGGTGAACATCATGCTGGAAACAATCGTGAATATGCTCTCTAGCGGAGCCGCTGAAAGCCACACGCCACAAACAGCCGTTGCGGCTATGTTGTGTGCGGCGCTGGTTGGGCTGTTTAGCTAGCGAGTTGAACGTAAAAGCCGGGTGGCGGCTTCGCCTTACCCGGCCTACGTTTAGTGCTTTTGGCAATGCGCCTTAAATCACCCGCGAGAACTGCTGCAGTCGCGCTTTCTGACGCAGATACGCGTCAAAGCACATGCAGATATTACGGATCAACAGACGCCCTTTCGGCGTGACCTCAATCGCGTTCTCCGACACATCCACCAGCCCGTCTTTCGCCAGCGGTGCAATCAGCTTCAGGTCTTCCGCAAAATAATCGCTGAAGTGCAGATCCCACTGCGACTCAACGTCGCTGAAATCGAGACGGAAGTTGCAGATTAGCGCCTTAATCACATCGCGCCGGATGCAGTCGTCGCGCGTTAACGCGATGCCTCGCCACAGCGCGTTGCCCGTTTCATCAACCTGCTGATAGTAAAGCTTCAGCTCTTTCTGATTCTGCGCGTAACAGTCACCAATCATGCTGATAGCAGAGACGCCCATCCCCAGCAAATCGGTATCGCCCTGGGTTGTGTAGCCCTGGAAGTTACGGTGCAGAACGCCTTCACGCTGAGCAATCGCTAGCTCGTCATCCGGACGAGCAAAGTGATCCATCCCGATAAACTGATAGCCGGTTTCGGTCAGCGAGGTAATGGTTTCCTGCAGAATATCCAGCTTCTGCTGGGCAGAAGGAAGATCGGCATCTTTTATTTTGCGCTGAGCGGCAAAGAGCGTCGGCAGATGCGCATAGTTAAAGACGCTCAGGCGGTCCGGGTTGAGTTCGGCCACGCGCTTCAGGGTGAAGGCGAAGCTTTCCGGCGTCTGCTTTGGCAGGCCGTATATCAGGTCAATATTGGTCGAGGTGAAACCAATCTCACGCGCGTGATTGAGTAAGGCAAAGATAAATTCTTCGTCCTGCTCGCGGTTCACCAGACGCTGAACCTCTTTATTGAAATCCTGCACGCCCATGCTCAGACGATTGAAGCCTTCGGCGCGTAAGTGATCCAGTACATCCAGCTCAATTTCACGCGGATCGACTTCGATCGAGATTTCAGCGTCGGCGTTAAAACTGAAATTGCCGCGCAGCAGGGTCATCAGGCGGCTTATTTGCGCTTTATTTAGATAGGTTGGCGTACCGCCGCCCCAGTGAAGCTGGCTGACGTGACGGCCAGCAAACAGCGGCGCGCGATGCACAATTTCTTGTTCGAGCGCATCAAGATACTGGTCGGCTTTGTGCTGCTGACGGGTAACGATTTTATTGCACCCGCAGAAGTAGCAGAGCTTGTGGCAGAACGGAATATGGACGTAGAGCGACAGCGGACGCTCAGGATAGCGCGCGACAGCCTGCTGGAAATCAGCCTCGCCGAAGGCATCGGAGAACTCCAGCGCGGTGGGGTATGACGTATAACGCGGCCCGGAATAGTTATATTTCTGGATTAGGGCCAAATCCCAGTCGATAGTTGGTGCTGACATGCTCACTCCTTCCGTTGGTGTCGCGTTCGTATACGGCGGCCCGTTCTGACCCCATTGCGGGCCATCATTCGGGTGCGCAGCCACTTCTGTCGCCGCGACAACCGCCGTAGTTTAACGAATAACCACACCAGATAACATATAACCGGAAGGGTTATAAGCAGGACTATCGTGCCTGCCGGGTGCAAATGTTAGTTTCCACCCTTCAGAAGACGCATCATATCTTCCTGCTTCTCGTCTTCTTCTTCATCTTCGTCATCGTCGTATGACAGGCCCAGCTTCTGCATCAGTTCATCGATACGATCCAGTTTGGCATCCACCCATGACTGCTCTTCAGCGGTCAGGGTTTCACCCTCTTCAAGACGTTCCAGCAGCGCGTCCAGGCGCTCATCGTTCTCCAGCAAATCCAGCTCAGCCTGCGGTGAAAGCATAGGTTTCTCGCTCTTTGGTTTGTGCTGCTTAGTGACCGGGGTGTCTGTCACGCCCAGTGGAATGGGAGTTTTACTGCCGATACGAGGGTCTTTCTGCTGTTTGCCTTTTGCAGAAGCACCCGCTGCACCACCACCGTTGGCACGGCTACCCGCAGCATGACCGCGATGTTTTTTATCGCGTTTGCGATCGCGCGCTTCCTGGTTCAGTTCTTCGCGCGTTTTGCGGCGTGCTTTTACAGGGCGTTTCGCGCCTGCAGCGGAGGTTGGTTTTTTCATGATGTTTTATCTTTAAGTCGTTTTCTTCAGTATAGAATTGCGGCGAAATCTAGCAGAAAGCAAGCAAAGAAAAAAGGCGACAGAGCAATCTGTCGCCTTTTTTCCTGACTCACAACCCTTAGCGGGTCAGACATTCCGTGTTTGCCAACAACAAACCCTGTTTATCCCTTGGCTAATACCGTCCGTGATACGGTTCCATTTCCTGTAAAAAACGCCTCCAGGCGCTGGTCATCCTGACAATCCTGCGTCTTCGCCTCCTGGCGCTCCTGACCCTCATCCTTAAGTCGATTTCCTGTTGGCTTCCTCGCCCTGACGCACACTTTACCTTGTTCAGTTAAACTAACAAGCAACGAAACGGTACAGAAAGGGATTTTCAGATAATTACCTGGAAATAAGCTTATGATTTAAAACAGTTTGAATTTTTTTACGCCTGCGAATTCTCTGAAATCTCGCATAGCATTACTGGCCGATCTCTCACACCGGTTGTGGCATTCGACTACTGCTCATAGCAATCAGAAAAGCCTTTTGCCTGCATTCGGGTATAATCCCCTTCAGATTACGATTTTGGAGACGACCACGTGACTACCTGGAACTACCAACAGACGCATTTTGTCACCAGTGCGCCCGATATTCGCCACCTTCCTTCTGATACCGGTATTGAAGTGGCATTTGCTGGCCGCTCCAATGCGGGGAAATCCAGCGCCCTGAATACGCTGACCAATCAGAAGAGCCTGGCGCGCACCTCAAAAACACCTGGCCGTACCCAGCTGATCAACCTGTTTGAAGTCGCAGAGGGCAAACGCCTGGTCGACTTACCGGGCTACGGTTACGCGCAGGTACCGGAAGAGATGAAAATCAAGTGGCAGCGTGCGCTGGGTGAATACCTGGAAAAACGCATGTGCCTGAAAGGCCTGGTGGTGCTGATGGATATTCGTCATCCCCTGAAAGATCTGGATCAGCAGATGATCGACTGGGCTGTAGCAAGCGATATCGCCGTGCTGGTGCTGCTGACGAAAGCCGATAAGCTGGCGAGCGGCGCGCGCAAAGCGCAGGTGAATATGGTTCGCGAAGCGGTGCTGGCGTTCAACGGTGATGTGCAGGTTGAGCCATTCTCCTCGCTGAAAAAGCAGGGCGTGGACAAGCTGCGTCAGAAACTCGACGCCTGGTTTAGCGAGCTGGAACCCGCGACAGAAGCGGAAGAAGAGTAATACCGAGCGCGGCGATAGCCGCGTTTTTTTTGCCTGAATTTTTCTTTGCCGCAATAAAAAACGCCCCAGTCATTACTGACTGGGGCGGCTAAAATATTCAGCCAAATCCGATTACGTGAAGTAAAAGGTCTGAAAGATAGAACATCTTACCTCTGTACCCTACGCCGACAACTCTACCCCTTTTTGTGCTGCAGAAAAAGCACTTTTTGTAGTTTTTTTTCATTCTTTACATAGGGAATTCTAATGATTGTCACAAAACGCGCGTTGTTATGTTGCAAACTTACATAAAAGGCGCGTTATGCGAAGAACCGTTAGTGAGCCTGATCCCAGTTTTCGCCACTTCCCACTTCCACCAGCAACGGCACGTCGAGCGTCATGCTGCTTTCCATCAGTTCGTGGATCTTCTTCGACACGGCGTCGAGGTCGTCTTTGTGCACTTCAAATACCAGTTCATCGTGTACCTGCATGATCATTTTCACGCGAGGCTTCTCTTTTTCCAGCCAGGCATCAACGGCGATCATTGCACGCTTAATAATGTCCGCCGCGGTACCCTGCATCGGGGCGTTGATCGCCGCACGCTCTGCGCCAGCACGACGCGCCGCGTTGCTGGATTTGATGTCCGGTAAGTAGAGACGGCGGCCATCCAGGGTTTCGACGTAACCTTTTTCCTTCGCCTGCGCGCGGGTGCGTTCCATATATTCCAGCACGCCCGGATAACGCTCGAAGTAGAGATCCATATACTTCTGCGACTCTTTGCGCGGAATGTTGAGCTGGCGCGAAAGACCAAATGCACTCATGCCGTAAATCAGACCGAAGTTGATCGCCTTAGCGCTGCGGCGCTGCTCGTTGGTCACGCTGTCCAGCGGCAAGCCGAAGACTTCCGCCGCGGTTGCCCGGTGGATATCTTTCCCTTCGGCAAACGCGGTCAGCAGGCCTTTGTCGCGGGACAGATGCGCCATAATGCGCAGTTCGATTTGCGAGTAGTCAGCAGAGACAATCAGATAATCCTCTGGTGCGATGAAAGCCTGGCGAATACGGCGGCCTTCTTCGTTACGTACCGGGATGTTCTGCAGGTTGGGATCGGTCGACGAGAGACGACCGGTCGCCGCAACAGCCTGATGGTACGACGTATGCACACGACCCGTTTTCGGGTTGATCATCAGCGGGAGCTTGTCGGTGTAGGTAGACTTCAGCTTCGCCAGACCGCGGTACTGCAGAATCACTTTTGGCAGCGGGTAATCCAGAGCCAGCTCTTCCAGCACCTCTTCCGAGGTTGAAGGCGCACCGCCCGGAGTTTTCTTCAGCGGCTTGATGCCCTGCTTTTCAAACAGGATGGTCTGCAGCTGCTTCGGCGAAGAGAGGTTAAACGGCTCGCCTGCAAGTTCATGCGCTTTTTGCTCGAGCTCGGTCAGACGCTGCGCCAGCTCCCCGGAGTGGTTATGCAGCACCGTTGGGTCGATTTTCACGCCGTTGCGTTCAATGCGAGACAGCACGGGCACCAGCGGCATCTCGATATGCTGGAACACGTTCAGTGGACCTTCATGCTTCTGCAGTTTTGGCCACATCTTCAGGTGCAGCTGCAACGTGACATCTGCGTCTTCCGCCGCGTAGCGCCCCGCTTCTTCCAGAGCAATCTGGTTAAAGGTGAGCTGATTTTTCCCTTTACCGGCAATCTCTTCAAAGGTGATCGTTTTGTGCTTGAGCCAGCGGTCAGATAAGGAATCCATATCATGGCGGCCCGCGACGCTGTCCAGAATGTAGGATTCAAGCATGGTGTCGAAGGCAATCCCGCGCAGTTCAATGCCGTAGTTTTGCAGAATGCCGCGGTCGTACTTGAGGTTTTGCCCAACCTTGAGCGCCTTTTCGTCTTCCAGGATCGGCTTTAGCAGTTCGAGCACGCGTTCACGGGAGATCTGCTCCGGCGCATCCAGGTAATCGTGCGCCACAGGAACGTAGGCGGCAATACCCGGCTCTGTCGCAAATGACAGGCCAACCATATTGGCAGAGATGTTATCGAGACTGTCAGTTTCGGTATCAAAAGCAAAGACCGGCGCCTTTTTCAGTTTATCGATCCAGGCGATCAGCCGTGACTCTTCAAGAATGGTTTCGTAGTTGTCGAAGGAAAGCGCCACGGCTTCTTCTTCCGCCTGCTCTTCTGCGTCAACGACGATCGTCTCCTTCGGCTTTGCAGCAGGTTTGGCCCCTTTCGCCTGCAGCCATTTACCGGCTTCCACGTCAGCGGTCCAGCGCTTGAATTCGTATTTCTTAAACAGGCTCAGCAGATCGTCAGCAGAAGGCTGTTGCACTTCAAGCTGCTCACAGCCCAGCTCCAGTTCGACATCGGTTTTGATTGTGGCCAGCTTATAAGAGAGATAAGCCACCTCTTTGTTCTCTTCCAGTTTTCCGGCCATGGTTTTTGCACCACGGAAGGAGAGCCCGGCGATTTTATCCGATTCCGCGTAGAGCGTGTCCAGACCACCCAGCCCCTGGAGCAGCGCCTGCGCGGTTTTTTCACCGACGCCAGGAACACCCGGGATGTTATCCGAGGAGTCGCCCATCAACGCGAGGAAGTCGATAATCAGCTCAGGCGGCACGCCGTACTTTGTGACCACTTCTTCTGGCCCCAGAATGGTGTTGGTCATGGTGTTAATCAGGGTGATGCCTGGCGTCACCAGCTGCGCCATATCTTTATCACCGGTGCTGATCAGCACAGGACGCCCCATCTTTTCTGCTTCACGCGCCAGCGTACCGATGACGTCATCGGCTTCTACGCCAGAGACGGCCAGCAGTGGCAGCCCCATCGCTTTTACCATGGTGTGCAGCGGCTCAATCTGCGCGCGCAGATCGTCAGGCATTGGCGGACGGTGAGATTTGTAATGCTCAAACAGCTCGTCGCGGAAAGTTTTACCTTTCGCATCAAAGACCACAGCCGCATGGGTTGGCTGATACTGAAGGATCAGGCTGCGCAGCATGTTCAGCACGCCGTACATTGCGCCGGTGGGTTCCCCTGCGCTATTGGTCAGAGGAGGAAACGCATGATATGCCCGATACAGGTAAGAAGAGCCATCGACGAGAATAAGAGGGTTTTCTGGGATCTGAACCATAATGTCCGTGCCTTTAATCAATTTATGGGTAAAGGATGCCACAGAAGGATGAAAACATCAGGTATTAGCGCCAGATACAGGAAAAGATTTTGCGATTGTGAGGATCGCTCGCAAAAATCAAACTGTGGATAAGTTTGTGTATATTTTCACTTCATATGAATAACAGACGTAAAAAATACATATGCATTAATTTTTAGATCTTAATTATCATGCTGTTATAGCATTAGATCTTATCTATATGGTCAACTGATGGCAATTTAGTCTATGTGGATATAAGCCTTGTTAAGCGCGCAATCACAGAGAAATCGTCTGCGACAGGGTAAAAGCGGCCAAATCATCACGTCAAAGCGCCATTAATTTGTCTGTTTTCTGGTAAAATCAGCGCCCGGCGTCGCATAGCCGACAGCTCACTTACAGCTAACTACCTGAAAAAGCTCATCATGCCGAGATTGCTCGCAGCAATAACATTACTGTTAAGCATCATTTTAACTATCCTGGTGACTGTCGCCTGCTCTGTGCCGATCATTATCGCCGGGATCGTTAAACTGCTGCTGCCTGTCCCTGTGGTGTGGCGAGCCGTGTCCGCATTTTGTAATTTCATGATGTACTGCTGGTGCGAAGGACTGGCGATCCTGCTGTGCCTGAATCCTCATCTGAAGTGGGATATCAATGGGCTGGAGAGTCTTAGCAAGAAGAACTGGTATCTGCTGATCTGCAATCACCACAGCTGGGCGGACATCGTGGTGTTATGCGTACTTTTTCGCAAACACATCCCGATGAACAAATATTTTCTGAAACAGCAGCTCGCCTGGGTGCCTTTTATCGGGCTGGCCTGCTGGGCACTTGATATGCCGTTTATGAAACGCTATTCGCGCAGCTATTTGATTCGTCATCCCGAGCGTCGCGGCAAAGATGTGGAGACCACGCGCCGTTCCTGCGAAAAGTTTCGCGCGCATCCTACGACCATCGTGAACTTTGTTGAAGGCTCCCGGTTTACGGAAGAGAAGCATCAACAAACTCGCTCCCCTTATCAGCATCTGCTGCCGCCAAAGGCTGCGGGTATTGCGATGGCGCTTAACGTGCTGGGAGCACAGTTCGATAAGCTCCTTAACGTCACGCTCTGCTATCCGGAAAACGATAAGACGCCGTTCTTCGATATGCTCAGCGGCAAACTGACGCGCATTGTTGTGCGTGTCGATCTGGTTCCGATAGATGCCGGGCTGCACGGTGATTACGTTAACGATAAGAATTTCAAGCGTCGTTTCCAGCAGTGGCTTAATACGCTCTGGAAAGAGAAAGACGAACAGATAGACAATATTAAATCTTCATACAAAAACGCCGGTCAGTGACCGGCGTTTTTACATCAATGAAATTACTTCTTCTCAACCAGGTATTTCACGGTATCAGCATACTGCTGTACGAAAATATCCATGCTGCTGGTGTCCATGCCCTGCATGTTCAGCTGGTATTTGCCGTTAACAAACATCGCCGGAACGCCCTGAAGCTGAAGGTCAGCAGCCGCTTTTTCCTGCTGAGCAACCAGAGATTTCACCACAAAGCTGTTCCATGCAGCGTCATACTCTTCACCTTTCACGCCGGCATCAACGAACACTTTACGAATATCCGCAGTAGTCTGAACGGTCTGGGTTTTCTGTACGGCTTCAAACATTGGCGCAGTGATCTTATCTTCCACGCCCAGTGCCATCGCAACCGCCCACGCCTGGGTCAGGTCTTTACCCAATGGGCCCAGGAACTCGACGTGGTACTTGGTCATTTTGGTGCCTTCTGGCAGCTTTTTCTTAACGTTGTCAGACACATGCAGAACCTGCTCGAACTGATAGCAGTGTGGGCAATAGAACGAGAAGAACTCCAGAACCTGTGGCTCGCCAGCGACCGGCTTGTCCAGCGTGATGAACTGTTTTCCGTCGGTAAACTGCGCAGCAGAAGCGCTAAATGCCAGAATCATACCTGCCAGCGCCAGCCAAATTTTTTTCATGATTAACTCTCTCCTGGGTGTGTCCAATTAATACATCGGCGTTAATTGCAGAGGGGGTTCCTGAAGAACCTTAACCTGCTCAGTAAATGTAGATATCTGGCTACGCCAGTAATCCTCTCCGGTAAGCCACGGGAAATTCCGGGGAAATGCGGGATCGTCCCAACGCCTGATTAACCATGCGAGATAATAAACAAAACGCATCGCACGTAAAGGCTCAATCAGGGCAATTTCGTCTGAATTAAACGGGCTAAATTCTTCATAAGCTTCAATAATGGTTTCAAGCTGCATGCGTTGCTCGGCTTTATCACCATTGAGCAGCATCCACAGGTCCTGAACCGCTGGCCCCATACGCGCATCATCGAGATCGACAAACAGCGGGCCATCACGCCAGAGGATATTTCCGGCATGGCAATCGCCATGCAGGCGCAGGACGGAAATATCGTCGCGCCAGAAGGTTTTAACAGCAGCAATGAGCTTATCGGTGGCGTTGAGGAAATCATCCTTTAACGCAGTGGGGATCATGGCAGACGTTTCGAATATTCCGCGTGGCTCAAGAAGGTATTCCTGAATCCCGATAGTCGGGCGGGCAATAAAGGCTTTTTTGCGTCCCGTCTGGTGTATGCGCCCAAGATAGCGGGCAACCCACTCCATCTGATCGATATTATCCGCTTCAAACTGGCGGCCACCCAGGCTCGGGAATACAGCGTAGTAAAACCCTTCGTGCGTGAGGAGCGTTTGGTTATTCAATTTTAGCGGTGCGGCAACGGGAACATCGTCATCCAGCAGATCGTGAGCAAACTGATGCTCTTCCTGAATTTGTTCTGCGGACCAGCGTTCAGGACGATAGAATTTTACGACGAAGCGCTGACGATCCTCATCCTGAAACTGATAGACGCGGTTTTCGTAGCTGTTTAACGGTGTTAGCCCGGAATCCACCCGAATACCCTGTTCAAACAGGGCATCCATAATGGTGTCCGGGTGTAATGTCTGGAAAGTAAAAGCCTGGTCGTTCATCCGATCATCCGGAAATTATACGAATGATTCAGGATATCATCTTGTGGCGATTTCGGTGCCGCCGCTTACAAGCTTTTACTCTTTAATTACGCCTCGGGCGCGCAGTAATGCGGTCTTAAAATCTTCCTCATAATCTTTTTGAATACCAGGAATAACAGCATCTTTGGCAGAGTCACGCATTTTAAGGTGATAGATCAGGATGTCGTCAGAAAGGTCTGCCAGATCGCCGTCAAAACCTGACTCTTTCGCCAGTTTCTGTAAAAATTGCATCAGATTTAGCTCTGGCTCTTTTTGCCAGGCGGGCTGGAGGAGTTCAATAACTTCATTCAGACGTTTACATTTCATGGTGGTGCTCCTTTCATTTAGAGTGACACGTTAGCAGGGTCAATCCCACAATAAAAGAGGCGATATTCGTGAATCTTAGCCAGGAAATCATTGGGGTCGTTCTGGCAGGTGGCAGAGCGACGCGAATGGGGGGAAAAGATAAGGGGCTTCAACGCCTGAACGGCAAACCCTTATGGCAATGTGTCGCTGATACGCTCGCAGGCCAGGTGTCGACAATGGTCATCAGTGCTAACCGGCATATCGATACTTACCAGCTCAGCGGGTATGCCGTTTACCAGGATATCCTTGAGGATTACCCGGGACCGCTGGCCGGGATGCTTTCGGTCATGCAACAGTCTCACGGAGAGTGGTTCATCTTCTGTCCCTGCGATACCCCGTTTATTCCGTCCTGTCTTGTCGAGCGTTTGTTGCTGCTTCGCGGTACGGCTCCTGTGGTTTGGGTACATGACGGCGAGCGTGATCATCCTGCTATCGCAATGATGCGCCGTTCCCTAGCGCCAGCCCTGCAGTCCTATCTGGCTGCGGGAGAGCGCAGGGTGATGGCTTTTATGCGCGAGTCTGGCGGTCATCCCGTTGATTTTAGCGATTTAAAATCAGCTTTTGTGAATGTGAATACGCCTGACGATTTGCAGATGATGCAGGAGAAAAGATGATACCTGTTGTCGCCATTTCCGCCTGGAGTGGGACCGGAAAAACCACGCTGCTTAAAAAGCTCATTCCTGCGCTTTGTGCCAGAGGTATCCGTCCAGGATTGATTAAGCATAGCCATCACAACATGGATATCGATACGCCAGGAAAAGACAGCTATGAGCTGCGTAAGGCCGGAGCTGCGCAAACGATGGTAGCAAGTCCTCAGCGCTGGGCGTTGATGACAGAAACGCCGGATGAGGCGCCGCTGGACCTCGCTTATCTGGTCAGCCGTATGGATCACGCCACGCTGGATCTGGTGCTGGTTGAGGGATTTAAGCATGAGGCCGTGCCTAAGATCCTGCTGTTCAGAAGCGATGCCGGGCATGATTTCAGCGAATTAACGCTGGATGAGCATGTGATTGCGGTGGTCAGTGATGTTGTATTGCCGCTTGAAGTTCCGATGCTGGATTTAAATGATGTGGATGGGATTGCGGAGTTTATTGTGGAGTGGAGTGCCATCTGACTTACCGCGGGGCGGTTTCGCCCTACCCGGCCTACAAATTTCTGAGGTGCTTAAACGCAAAAAGGCCATCCTTGCGGATGGCCTCTTCACTTAATTGATGCCTGGCAGTTCCCTACTCTCACATGGGGAGACCCCACACTACCATCGGCGCTACGGCGTTTCACTTCTGAGTTC
>NZ_JBMKJF010000011.1:0-138620 GCF_049236945.1 Enterobacter cloacae complex sp. SHL020 | reverse complement strand
TCAGGATTTTTTCTCTTCAGTCGAACCGCTTGTTGTGTGAAGTGATTCACATCCGCCGTGTCGATGGAGGCGCATTATAGGGAGTTCTCAGCAGGCCGCAACCGCTAAATGACAGAAAAATCACTGACTGCTGCATTCCACAGCAAAACCCCGCCTTATACCCTTTTATGCACAAAGTTATCCACAATCATGAGCGGATCGCGATGCGATCCCACGAATTGAGCGAGAAGATCAACTATACTAGCGGCAAATATTCTCCTCAGTGCAGGCCCACCCTCATGACCACACAACCCCTCGCCCGCGACTGGCGTCTCCCTACAGCAGGGGTGATGCTGCTGGCACTCCTCTTTGCGGGTTTTACCCTGCATGCGCACTGGAACGCCTTTATCCAGTGGTGTCTCGCCACGCAAATTACGCTGCACCGCTATCTTGTGATGTATCTGCTGCAGCTTAATAACCACCAGTACAGCGGCGGATTATGGCTGTTAACGGGGGCTTTCCTTTATGGTGTCCTTCACGCCATCGGACCCGGGCACGGAAAATTCATCGTGACGACCTATCTGACCACCAATAAGGAAAGCGAGCTGGCCGCCCGGGTCGTCCCCTTCCTGGGTAGCCTGATGCAGGGCGTCAGCGCCATTCTGTTTGTCTTTATTCTGGCGGTGGGGTTTAACCTCGCCTCAGGGGATATCAGTACCAGCCGCTGGTACGTGGAGAAGATAAGCGCAGTGCTTATTGGCGCTTTTGGTGCGTTTGTTATTTACCAGGCGCTGAAGAGCCTGCGCCCGCGCAGGATGACCATCTCCGCCATTAAGCCGCTTCATCAGCACGATGAACACTGTGGCTGCGGCCATCACGGCGTAGGTACAGACCTGACGCAGGGCGACTGGAAAACGCGCCTGGGTGTCATTCTGGCGATCGGCGCACGCCCGTGCAGCGGGGCGATCATGATTCTGATGTTTTCGAATGCGCTGGGTATTGTCACCTGGGGAATGGCCGCGGTCATGACCATGTCTTTGGGAACCGCACTCTCTATTGTGGGGCTTTCACTGGCAGTACGTTATGCCCGCGAGCGCACGGTGACCTGGTTCGGCGAAAGCACCTCATTAAGATGGCTCGTACCGGCAGTCAAAATAGCCGGCGGGATAGTCCTGATCCTGTTTGCGACGGTGCTGTTCCTGACGGTGATACCCATCAGCGCCAATGGCGATTACATCGCTGCTGGATGCTAATAAAAGAAAACCCGCCGTTGGCGGGTTTCTTTATTACTCGTTGATGCGTGGATGTTGGTCCACCAGTCGGGAGCGTTTTTTCTGCAGCTCTTCAATCTCTGCGTCAATATCCTCAATCTTCTGTTCTACGTTGTCGTAGTGCTCGCGCAGGATCTCTTTCGCTTCCTGGATGTCAGACGCCGCAGGCGTTGCACCTTTCAGAGGACGGTTCGCCGTCTCCTTCATGGTAAGACCGGTAATCAAACCAATCACCGCAATCACCATCAGGTAATAAGCCGGCATCATCAGGTTCTGCGTGCTCTCGACCAGCGAGGCGGCAAGCGTCGGGGTCAGACCGGCAATCAGCACCGAGATGTTAAAGGCCGCGGCCAGCGCGCTGTAGCGAATATGCGTCGGGAACATCGCGGGCAACGTTGAGGCCATCACCCCGATAAAGCAGTTAAGGATCACCGCCAGCATCAGCAGACCGGCAAAAATCAGCCCCAGCACATCACTGTTAATCAGAATGAATGCCGGAATTGCCAGAGCAAACAGCGCAACGCTTCCCAGAATAATGAACGGTCGACGACCAAAACGGTCACTCAACAGGCCCATAATCGGCTGCACAAACAGCATACCCACCATGATGGCGATAATAATCAGCACACCGTGATCTTCCGAGTAGTGCAGGTTATGCGACAGGTAGCTCGGCATGTAGGTCAACAGCATGTAGTAGGTCACATTGGTCGAAATCACCAGACCAATACAGGTCAGCAGGCTGCGCCAGTGCTTAGTGGCAATCTCTTTAAACGACACCTTCGGACCATCCTGCAGCCCTTCGCGGTCACCCTGTTCCAGTTTATCGACGTGCTGCTGGAAAGCAGGCGTTTCTTCCAGCGCATGACGCAGGTAAAGACCAATTATCCCCAGCGGCAATGCCAGGAAGAACGGGATACGCCAGCCCCAGTCGAGGAAGTTATCTTCACCTACCACGGTTGAAATCAGTACGACTACGCCCGCGCCCATAACAAACCCGGCAATCGAGCCGAAGTCCAGCCAGCTCCCCATAAATCCGCGCTTACGGTCCGGGGAATACTCAGCAACGAAGATCGAGGCACCGGTATATTCACCGCCTACGGAGAAGCCCTGCGCCATCTTACAAATCAGCAGCAGAATGGGTGCCCAAATGCCGATGGTGGCGTAAGACGGTATAAGGCCGATACAGAATGTACTGATCGACATAATGACGATGGTGATGGCCAGGATCTTCTGACGACCATATTTATCGCCGAGCATACCGAAGAACAGACCGCCCAGCGGGCGAATCAGGAAGGGAACGGAGAACGTACCCAATGCGGCAATCATCTGCAGGCTGGGATCGGCCCCGGGGAAAAACACTTTACCTAACGCATAGGCCACAAAGCCGTAGACACCAAAATCGAACCATTCCATCGCATTACCGAGCGAGGCTGCGGTAATGGCTTTACGCAGCTTTGCGTCATCAATAATGGTGACGTCGCGAAGCGTGATGGGTTTAATCTTTTTCCTTCTCAGCATAGCTATCCTCGTTGACTCGGCCCTGTCTGTTTCACAGTTCAGTTAGCGTTCTGTGAATCATGGGATCCGCTCCATGCGAATCGCCTTATTCAAGCGTAGCAGGTTTACTTACATTGACGTTTTACGTCGATACAACCGAACCTGTTGACGCCTGCCTGGGCAGTTAATGACCTTTTTACCCTACCAGCGTTTATATTTGTGATCAACTTCACACATATTTTCGTATCCGGTCAACTCAGGCAAATTTTTGTCAGGGAGTGCCAATAAGTACTTCCTTACCCCACCTGAAGAACATCCTCCCGCACGTCATTATTTCTTTCGTAACAGAAAAATAAACCACGTTAATTCACATCAGATTTACATAAATTCTCATCAACGGGAACCGGCCTCAGGTTTTACATTGAATATGTGATAAAGATAACTAAAACGATGTTTTATTTTCATTGAATCAATATTCCAATGATCGCATCATAAATCCGAATTCAGCGTTTTACGTGTTTCAGGAAAAGGTTAATTGAGAGCACGCATTTAATTTTGTTGCAGGGCTTTCGAAAAAACACCACAAGCAATACAAGCAATCAATTGAATTTATTGACTAATTTTTAACACCTATCCCCCGTACTGCGGGATCCGATGTGAGGTTTGTCTATGAAGATTAAAGCCACGATAGAACGTATACCCGGCGGTATGATGCTAGTTCCGCTGGTACTGGGCGCGATCCTGAATACCTTTGCTCCCAATACCGGAGCTTATTTTGGCGGTTTCACAAAAGGCATGATAACAGGCACGGTTCCCATTCTTGCCGTCTGGTTTTTTTGTATCGGCGCATCCATTAATTTGCGGGCAACGGGGACAGTATTACGGAAATCCGGCACGCTGGTGATAACCAAAATAGCTGTAGCCTGGGCGGTGGCAATGATATGCGCGACGTTCATTCCGGAGAATGGAATTCAGACCGGGTTCTTCGCGGGTTTATCGGTCCTGGCAATTGTCTCGGCGATGGATATGACCAACGGCGGATTGTACGCCAGCCTGATGAATCAGTACGGAACGAAAGAAGAGTCCGGCGCATTTGTGTTGATGTCTCTGGAGTCCGGCCCGCTTATGACGATGCTGATCCTGGGGTCTGCTGGCCTGGCCTCGTTTGAACCGCACCACTTTGTCGGCGCGATCCTGCCCTTCCTGGTCGGCTTCGCCCTTGGCAATCTCGATCGCGATCTGCGTGATTTCTTCAGCAAAGCCACGCCGGTGCTGATCCCGTTCTTCGGTTTCGCACTGGGGAACACCATCAACCTGAAGGTCATTCTCGATACCGGCCTGCTGGGTATTGTGCTGGGTATCGCCGTGATCGTCATCACCGGTATTCCGCTGATTATTGCCGATCGCGTCATCGGAGGAGGAAACGGCACGGCCGGCGTCGCCGCCTCTTCAGCCGCGGGGGCTGCGGTTGCAAACCCGGTGATTATTGCCCAAATTAACCCGGCCTTCGAACCGGTCGCCGCTTCAGCGACGGCGCTGGTTGCCGCGAGCGTGATCGTCACCGCGATTCTGGTCCCCATCATCACGGCGCTGTATGCGAAACGCTACGGAAATATGCAAGAGACCCTGCCAGAACCGAAGCCGATAGAAATGAATCATTAACACACCGCACCATTCCCTCTCCCAACGGGGAGAGGGTGAGGGATTTACCCAAAAATCTCTTCCACCATCGCGTCCACCAGCCGTTTTGCCGAACAAAGCCTCGGCATGCCCAGCGCGACGGTCTGCCAGTTTTGCGTCACTGACCAGCTCACCGGATGTTGATCCGCCTGACACCAGTCCCCCAGCCAGCCCAGCATGTCTTTATGATCGATTAAACCCGGAGAGGCCGGCGTTGTCAGCCACTGGTGATAGAAATGGCGGGTCGTGGGGGACGCACTGATGCCCTGTGCCAGATAGTTAGCCGCCATGCTGCGCAGGTTATCCTTAAGCATTGCCGCCACATCTTCATTCGCGAGGCGGCATGCGTCACCAAATGCCCCCCAGCGCAGCTCTTCCAGGACGATAAAACAGCGCCCGGCCAGCGACCAGCCATCATAAAGCCCGGCCCGCCAGCGGGTAAAAATCTGCTCGCTATGCTCACCCGCCTGCACCGTCAGCCCGCGCTGGGTTAGCGCCTTCTCTTTATAGGCGGCGCGTTGGGTAAAATGAGAAGCGAGTTCAGCGTACTGCTGCATCAGGCCGGGGGACTGCTGGGCGCGCGGGTGCGTCTGCTGGCGCAAAGCAATCAGCTTCTCTGCCATCAGAGTCAGGGCGAGATGACCCGGGTCAAGCATGCCGGCCAGTTTTTCCGCCAGCCCCAGGCGCAGCGCTGCATTTTCATTGAGCATACCCGCCATCGCCCAGGGGCGTAGCCGGGTATGCGTCATGATTTCCTGAGTCAAACGCTCACGAAACTGAAGCTGTTGTGGTCCCAGGTGAGGATGACGCGCCGCGTCCACGCCCTGCACCAGATCGACCATAAATTTTGGATTTATACACTCCAGCGTTCGCCCGGGGCCGTCCAGTAGTGGTGTTGTCATGGTTGCTCTGCCGCGAATAGAGTTTGAATATCATCGCGTAACAGTCGGGTATCTTCCTGTATCCACGTCGCAGTCGTAATGCTTTGCTTCAACAGCTGGCAGAGCGCTCGGGTTGAATGCTCATTCTGTTGACGCACTGCGAGGCTATCACGCAAGCTTTCCTGTAACCCGGTCAGGCACAACGAAAATTCTGCAAAGAACGTCGCCATTCCTGCCGTAACAGAGACATCGACCTGCGCGGACAAAGCTTTACGTATTTGTTCACAAAACAGCTCAATATGTTGCTTAAATTTGTCATGTAGCTGCGCAATATCGATAACATATCGCGTGCGCGTTTCCACATACTCATCCCAGCCCCAGCCCGGGCTATTGAGCCAGCGAGCGACCGTTTCTCGCATACTGCTCCCGCCTGATGACGGGCCTGCCTGGCTGTCATCCTGCGCTATCGCATCGTTAAACAGCGCCCGCGTATTGAAGTTGAGCTGGTGAGCCTGAAACGCCGGGAAACTGATTCGCGCCCGAAAACCCGCATGGCTGAGATGCTCTTTAATACGCGTTTCGATGGGGCGCATGGCTTCGTTCAGGGAACGCGCCAGCGTTGACTCCAGCTGGTCGAAGCGTAATGCCAGCTCCCGGCAGATTTTCGTCTGTGCATCCAGCATCACCAATTCGCATGAGGAGCGGATTTTACTCAGCGCGATCTGCGCCTGCCCTTCATCGTCCAGAACCAGCTGCTTCAGCTCGTCACCGTGAGGGGTCTGCCGATCGATGCCAGCCAAATCAAGAATATGCTGGGTGCTGAACACCTCGCCAATTGCCTGGTTAAGCGCGGTTTTTTGCGCTCCCATAAAGTCCGCAGTAGCGTTCAGCGCCTCCTCAACTTCATGTTTCACCTCATCGCTCACCACGCTCTGACGCGTCTGCAGAAGCGCCATGTCCTCTTCCAGACGTGCGATATTCAGTTCCAGCGCCTCAAAGGCAACCGTCAGCCCCTGATAGCGGAAGTCGAGGTAGTCCCGGGCATTTTGTGCGTAGTTGAGCAGCTTGTGCGAGGCCGAACGCAGCGCGTAAAGCGAGGAATTGGCATAGGCGGCGTAGATCAGCTTGCGTATCGGTTGTTCGAAAAGCGAATCTTCCCAGAGCAAATCGGCAGCATGACGAATATGGTCTATATCGTCCAGGTCCGCCGTACGCCAGCGCCGCCCAAGCGCCGCTTCGGCAAAATCCTGCACCCAGGGTTGATCCTGATGATCCGGCAGTTGTCCGTGGGTACTCATCTCGTAGCGAGCGCGGTTTGCCAGATAGGCCCACATGGACGAAACGGGGTAGATCTGGCCAGGCGAAATATTGCCTTTCATTAAGGTGCCGGAGATCATCGCCCGGATCTGCTCTTCATCGTCGCTATTGCGATCTTTCTGATCGAATTTATTGACCAGCGCATACAGCGGCACGGATTTTCCCGCCGCGGAAATGGCCTGCCGGACTTCTTCATCAGAAATGGATTTAAGCTGGGTATAATCCATCACGGCCAGCACCGCCGACGCGCGGGACAACTGCTCGCTGAGCATTTTTTGCAGATGCGGCTGTCCCGCCTCATTCGGCCCGGGCGTATCGAGCAGCGTCAGCTGCCCGAGGTGAGCATCCAGACCCGCAAGATGCACGAACTCCACTTCAATGACCGGAATGTGTTCGATAGCCGCATACTCAGAGAACGGAAACGCCACGCCTAACGCCTGGGAAAGCCGCACCAGATCGTTGAGGCTTTTCAGACAATGAAATATCGGCTGCGCGCCCAGGTGATGCTTCTCAAAAGCTTCTCCTTTTTCAATGCGCTCCAGCAGCGTATTCATGTCTTTATCAATTTCCAGATGCTGGGCCAGCTTCCCGCGATCGTAATCGCATAGCTTTTTCTGGAGCAGTTGGATCAATTCATCAATGGGCGAGGCATGTGAGAAATGCAGCACCGGCTCCTTCTGGCCCGGCGTGTGGCGAATCAGGGTAGGAAGCGCCGTCATCGGACGATTGCGGTTCGGCAACACTTCAGTCCCCACAATCGCATTAATGGTGGTCGATTTCCCTGCTTTCATGGTGCCCACAATAGCCAGGACCATTTCCAGCCGGGTTATTTTTCGTAATTCATTATTCAGCATCGCCTGCTGCGCTTCGACACCACGCGCGCTAAAATGCAAAGGTAAAACGTTGTTCTTTTCACCCGTAATAGCAGCTGCGGTGCTCTCCAGCATCGCAGTCGGCATTGATTTCAAGGTATCGAGGTTTTGCAGGGCGAGCTGTAGCAAACGCTCAGCTTCCTGGCTTAATTCAAAAATGGTCTGTGTGTGCATGATAAAAGCCTTTCCTTAACGCAAATTTATTACTTTTATTAAGCCACTGGTATTAATTATGTTGTTCAGGCTTATATGATCACGTGTGGAAAACATGTCCGCCGAAATATAACTGATTGATGATAATCAGAAATAATTCGCTATCCTTGCATGGCGTGTATAGCTCCCCTCCTGGCCTGACGGCCAAAGGAAAAAAGCGTAGCCCAATTTTAAGAAACTTCAGGATATATCATCATTATTTACCCACCTAAAAAGAGAGGTAATACGCCCCTGCCAAAAGATATGGATGGCAGCGAAGTCAGGAGATAAATAACAATGTGTCGCTTCACCTTATCCGAAATGAAGGAGCGTAGCAATTTGCTGCAATAAAATATTCGATATATTTAGCGTCATTTCTTCCCACCGTGTTAATGAGGTAAGCATCGCTTAACTGACTGACAGGAAGTGTCACTCCCGATACGCTTTTTGCATTTTTTTAATTCACAATGTCACCGACAAACGTGTGGATTTGCGCTATACTTGCCGCCTTTTTCGGCACGCTGCCGTCATTTAGCTGGCACTTTCCAGCGCGTTTACACTTTTTGAGGATACCGATATGTCACTCCCACACTGCCCAAAATGCAATTCTGAATACACCTATGAAGATAATGGCATGTTCATCTGCCCGGAATGCGCTCACGAATGGAACGATGCCGAACCATCACACGATGCTGATGCACTTGTCGTAAAAGATGCGAACGGCAATTTGCTGGCGGACGGCGACAGCGTAACCGTGATTAAAGATCTGAAAGTGAAAGGCAGTTCTTCCATGCTGAAGATCGGCACCAAAGTGAAGAATATCCGTCTGGTTGAAGGCGATCATAATATCGACTGCAAAATTGACGGCTTCGGTCCGATGAAGCTGAAATCAGAGTTCGTGAAAAAGAACTGATTTACCCGCCCGGTGGCGCTTCGCTTACCGGGCTTTCGGGAACTACACTTAACGGGCTTTTCTTACGTGAGGTAAAGATTATGCCGTTAAGTCCCTACATCTCTTTTGCCGGCAACTGTGCAGAAGCCACTTCTTTCTACCAGCAAGCCGTCGGCGCAGAGCTTCTCTATAAAATCACCTTCGGCGAAATGCCAAAAAGCGATAACAGCGAAGAAGGCTGTCCGTCCGGTATGCAATTTCCGGATTCGGCTATCGCTCACTCCAACGTCCGCATTGCGGGCAGCGATATCATGATGAGCGACGGGATGCCGCCGGGCAGCAACGCGCAGTACGCGGGCTTCACGCTGGTACTCGATACTCAGGACGTTAATGAAGGCAAGCGCTGGTTCGACAACCTCGCCGCGGGCGGGAATATCGACATGGCCTGGCAAGAAACCTTCTGGGCACACGGTTTCGGTAAAGTCACCGATAAATACGGCGTGCCGTGGATGATTAACGTCGTTAAGCAACAGCACTAATTTTCGGGCGGTGGGCGGTCTGCCTCCGCCTGTCATCAAATTCCGCTCAACTCTTCAAACTCCCGCAACCCAGACTTAACCCAAATGTCACATTGATGCGCCAGCATGAGGCCACATTTATCGTGAGGCCCAGCACATGCAAACCGTCATCCGCGTCGAGAAACTGAGCAAAACCTTCAATCACAATAAGGCTCTGCATGCCGTTGATCTGACCGTCCAGCAGGGCGAAATGGTGGCGCTGCTGGGGCCATCCGGTTCAGGTAAATCCACCCTTCTGCGTCATTTAAGCGGCCTTATCACCTGCGATAAAACGCCGGCAAGCCACGTCGAGCTGCTGGGCAATACCGTGCAGCGCGCGGGGCGTCTCGCCAGGGATATCCGCAAGAGCCGCGCCCAGACGGGCTACATCTTCCAGCAGTTCAACCTGGTGAACCGCCTGACGGTGCTGGAGAACGTGCTGATTGGCGCGCTCGGCAGCACCCCGTTCTGGCGCACCTGTCTGCGCTGGTTCTCCCCTTCCCAGAAGCAGGAAGCCTTACAGGCGCTGACCCGCGTCGGCATGGCGCATTTTGCCCACCAGCGCGTCTCCACCCTGTCCGGTGGACAACAGCAGCGCGTCGCCATTGCCCGCGCCCTGATGCAAAAAGCGCAAATCATTCTCGCTGACGAACCCATTGCCTCGCTGGACCCGGAGTCCGCCCGCATCGTGATGGAAACCCTGCGCGACATTAACCAGAACGACGGTATCACCGTAGTGGTCACGCTGCATCAGGTGGATTACGCGCTGCGCTACTGCGAACGCATTGTCGCCCTGCGTCAGGGACATGTGTTCTTTGATGGCGCGAGCCATCAGTTTGATAACGAACGTTTTGACCATCTCTACCGCAGCATTAACCGCGTCGAAGAGAACGCGCAGGCTGCTTAATTAAACCCGATCCGAGGAAAGTACATGAGCTACAAAGCCGTTGCCGCGCTGGCCTTTACCAGCATGTTCAGCCTCAGCACCCTGTTAAGCCCGGCGTATGCACAAGAACAGGAAAAAGCGCTGAACTTCGGCATTATTTCGACGGAATCACAGCAGAACCTGAAGCCTCAGTGGGAACCGTTCCTGAAAGATATGGAAACCAAACTGGGGATCAAAGTGAACGCCTTCTTCGCCCCGGACTACGCGGGCATCATCCAGGGGATGCGCTTTAATAAAGTGGACATCGCCTGGTACGGCAACCTCTCCGCCATGGAAGCGGTGGACCGCGCGAACGGCCAGGTCTTTGCCCAGACCGTCGCGGCAGATGGCTCCCCGGGCTACTGGAGCGTGCTGATCGTCAACAAAGACAGCCCGATCAACAACCTCAACGACATGCTCGCCAAACGCAAAGAGCTGACCTTCGGCAACGGCGATCCGAACTCGACCTCCGGTTACCTTGTCCCTGGCTACTACGTCTTCGCCAAAAACAACGCCTCCGCCAGCGACTTCAAACGCACGGTGAACGCCAGCCACGAAACCAACGCTCTGGCCGTGGCCAACAAGCAGGTGGACGTTGCTACCAACAACACCGAGAACCTCGACAAGCTGAAAACCTCAGCGCCGGACAAGCTGAAAGAGATCAAGGTTATCTGGAAATCGCCGCTGATTCCGGGCGACCCGATCGTCTGGCGTAAAAACCTCTCCGAGAGCACCAAGGACAAGGTTTACGACTTCTTCATGACCTATGGCAAAACGCCGGAAGAGAAAGCGGTCCTGGCGCGTCTGGGCTGGGCACCGTTCCGCCCGTCAAGCGACCTGCAGCTGGTCCCGATTCGCCAGCTGGCGCTGTTTAAAGAGATGCAGGGCGTGAAGGACAACAAAGGGCTGAAGGACGACGAGAAGACCAGCAAAGTGGCCGCAATTGAGGCCCAGCTGGAAGACCTCGACCGCCTGACCGCCGCGCTCGGCGCGATGACGAGCGTGAATAAAGCGGTGCAGTAGTGCCTTTCTCCCTCTCCCCGTGGGAGAGGGTCGGGGTGAGGGCATCAGCGCGCACATTTCCCCCTCACCCTAACCCTCTCCCTCAAGGGAGAGGGGACTAAACCCAAAGGAGCCAACATGCAAACCATCACCCTACCGCCGCCTAAGCGCAGCTGGTTCTCGCTGATAAGCTGGGCCATCCTGCTGGCGGTGCTGGTTATCTCCTGGAAGGGCGCGGAAATGGATCCGCTGCTGCTCTTCAAAGACGCGGGCAACATGGCGACCTTCGCCGCCGACTTCTTCCCGCCGGACTTCAGCCAGTGGCAGGACTATCTCAGCGAAATGGCGGTCACCCTGCAAATCGCCGTCTGGGGCACCGCCCTTGCCGTCGTTCTCTCCATTCCGTTTGGCCTGATGAGCGCCGAAAACATCGTGCCGTGGTGGATATACCAGCCGATGCGCCGCCTGATGGACGCCTGTCGCGCCATCAATGAAATGGTCTTTGCGATGCTGTTCGTGGTCGCCGTCGGCCTGGGTCCGTTCGCCGGCGTGATGGCACTGTTCATCCACACTACCGGCGTGCTTTCCAAGCTGCTCTCCGAAGCGGTTGAAGCCATTGAACCCGGCCCGGTGGAAGGCATCCGCGCCACGGGCGCCAACAAAATCGAAGAGATCCTTTACGGCGTGTTGCCTCAGGTGATGCCGCTGCTGATCTCCTACTCCCTGTACCGATTCGAGTCCAACGTCCGCTCCGCGACGGTGGTCGGCATGGTGGGCGCAGGCGGGATTGGCGTCACCCTGTGGGAAGCGATTCGCGGTTTCCAGTTCCAGCAAACCTGCGCCCTGATGGTGCTCATCATCGTCACCGTCAGCCTGCTGGATTTCCTCTCTCAACGTTTGCGTAAGCACTTCATCTGAGAAGCGAGGCTTTGTTTTGTATGCACTTATCCAGACCTCCGACCAGTTACCCCACCCGATGGCAAGAGATTGCGGCAAAGCTCGAAGTGGAGCTGCGCACGCACTACCGCTGCGGGGACTACCTGCCCGCCGAGCAGCAGCTTGCCGACCACTATGAAGTGAACCGCCACACCCTGCGTCGCGCCATTGACCAGCTGGTCGAGCGCGGCTGGGTCCAGCGCCGCCAGGGCGTGGGCGTGCTGGTGCTGATGCGCCCGTTCGACTATCCGCTGAACGCCCAGGCGCGCTTTAGCCAGAACCTGCTGGATCAGGGCAGCCACCCGACCAGCGAAAAGCTGCTCTCGGTATTGCGTCCGGCCTCCAGCCACGTGGCGGACGCACTGGGTATTCAGGAAGGCGACGACGTCATTCACCTGCGCACCCTGCGTCGCGTTAACGGCGTGGCGGTATGCCAGATAGACCACTACTTTGCGGACCTCGCCCTCTGGCCCGTACTCCAGCATTTCTCCAGCGGCTCGCTGCATGACTTTCTTCAGGATGCGACCGGCATTGCGCTCAAGCGCACCCAGACGCGCATCAGCGCCCGTCGCGCGCAGGCGAAAGAAAGCAAGGTGCTCGAAATCCCCAATATGGCCCCGCTGCTCTGCGTGCGCACCCTCAACCACCGTGACGGCGAGATCGACGCGACGGAATACTCCGTCAGTCTGACCCGCGCCGACATGATCGAATTCACCATGGAGCACTGAATGCACTTCGACACCGCCACCCGACAGCGCTGGATGCGCGTGCTGGCCCACAGCCAGCCTGCTGAGCTGGCTGCCCGCATGAACGCGCTCAGCCTGACGCCAGACTACGACACCCTTCGCGCCCCGGAGATCGGCCTTGTTCAGATCCAGGCGCGCATGGGCGGCACCGGCGAGCGCTTCTTCGCCGGAGACGCCACCCTCACCCGCGCCGCGATCCGTCTGAACAGCGGCACGCTGGGATACAGCTACGTGCTGGGGCGCGATAAGGCGCACGCCGAGCGCTGCGCGGTGATCGACGCGCTTTTACAGGAACAACCCTATTTCCAGTCGTTAATGGAAACCCTTATTGCCCCGCTGGAAGCCGACCGCGCCGCGCGCATTGCCGCGCGTCAGGCCGAAGTGAACACCAGCCGGGTCGACTTCTTTACGCTCGTTCGCGGAGACAACGCATGACGCTTCAACCTGCTTTTACCCTGGCCGTCCAGGATGCCCAACACAGTTTTCGTCGCCTGCTGAAGGCAATGAGCGAGCCGGGCGCGATCGTCTCGCTGCACCAGCTCTCCCAGGGCTGGCTGCCGCTGAACCTGGCGACCACCAGCGTGCTGCTGACGCTTGCCGATAACGACACTCCGGTGTGGCTCTCGGGCGCGCTGTCGAACGATATCGCCAGCCAGAACCTGCGTTTTCACACCAGCGCTCCGCTGGTCGATCAGCCCCAGCAGGCGGTTTTTGCCGTGGCCGATGAGCAAATCAGCCATGAGCAATTGAACGCCCTGAGCGAAGGCAGCGCCGTCGCCCCGGAGACCAGCGCCACGCTGATCCTGCAGGTCTCCAGCCTGAGCGGCGGCCGCATGCTGCGCCTCACGGGGGCAGGCATCGCCGACGAGCGCATGGTCGCGCCGCAGCTGCCGGAGTGCATCATTCACGAGCTGACCGAGCGCCCGCACCCGTTCCCGCTGGGCATTGACCTGATCCTGACCTGCGGCGAGCGCCTGCTGGCAATCCCGCGGACCACCCACGTGGAGGTGTGCTGATGTACGTTGCCGTCAAAGGGGGCGAGAAGGCCATCGCCGCCGCCCATGCGCTACAGGCGCACAGACGACGGGGCGATGAACGGCTTCCCGAGCTGAGCGTCGCCCAGATTGAACAGCAGTTAAACCTCGCCGTTGACCGCGTGATGACCGAGGGCGGCATCGCCGACCGCGAGCTGGCGGCGCTGGCCCTGAAGCAGGCCAGCGGCGATAGCGTGGAAGCCATCTTCCTGCTGCGCGCCTACCGCACCACGCTCGCGAAACTGGCAGTCAGCGAGCCGGTGAATACGGCACAGATGCGCCTGGAACGCCGCATTTCTGCCGTTTATAAAGACGTTCCCGGCGGCCAGCTGCTTGGCCCCACCTGTGACTACACCCACCGCCTGCTGGATTTTACCCTGCTGGCGAACGGCGAAGCGCCGACGCTCAGCACCTCCGACGCTGAACAAGAACCATCTCCGCACGTCTTCAGCCTTCTGGCAAAACAGGGCCTGGCGAAGACGGAAGAAGATTCAGGTGCGCAGCCGGATGACATCACCCGCACGCCGCCGGTTTACCCGTGCTCGCGCTCGTCCCGCCTGCAGCAGCTGATGCGCGGCGACGAAGGCTATCTGCTGGCGCTGGCCTACTCCACCCAGCGCGGCTACGGGCGCAACCACCCGTTTGCAGCCGAAATTCGCAGCGGCTACATCGACGTCGAGATCGTACCGGAAGAGCTGGGTTTTGCGGTGAACGTCGGCGAACTGCTGATGACCGAATGTGAAATGGTCAACGGTTTCGTCGCCCCGGAAGACGAAGACCCGCACTTTACCCGCGGCTACGGGCTGGTATTCGGCATGGGCGAGCGCAAGGCCATGGCCATGGCGCTGGTCGACCGCGCCCTGCAGGCGCCGGACTACGGCGAGCACATTGCAGGCCCGGCGCAGGACGAAGAGTTCGTGCTGGCCCACGCGGATAACGTTGAGGCCGCCGGCTTCGTCTCGCACCTCAAGCTGCCGCACTACGTCGATTTCCAGGCCGAACTGGAACTGCTGAAACGCCTGCAACGGGAGCGCAAAAATGGCTAACTTAAGCGGCTACAACTTTGCCTATCTGGATGAGCAAACCAAACGCATGATCCGCCGCGCGATACTTAAAGCGGTGGCCATACCGGGCTATCAGGTGCCGTTCGGCGGCCGCGAAATGCCGATGCCCTACGGCTGGGGCACGGGCGGTATACAGATCACCGCCAGCGTAATCGGCGAGGCTGACGTGCTGAAGGTCATCGATCAGGGCGCCGACGACACCACCAACGCCGTGTCGATCCGCAGCTTCTTCCAGCGCGTCACCGGCGTCAATACCACCGAAAAAACCGAAGACGCCACGCTGATCCAGACCCGACACCGCATCCCGGAAACCCCGCTCACTGAAGATCAGATTTTGATTTTCCAGGTGCCGATCCCTGAGCCGCTGCGCTTTATCGAGCCGCGCGAAACGGAAACCCGCACCATGCACGCGCTGGAAGAGTACGGCGTCATGCAGGTGAAGCTGTATGAGGATATCGCCCGCTTCGGCCATATCGCCACCACCTACGCCTACCCGGTGAAGGTGAACGGGCGCTACGTGATGGACCCGTCGCCAATCCCAAAATTCGATAACCCGAAGATGGACATGATGCCCGCCCTGCAGCTTTTCGGCGCCGGGCGCGAAAAACGCATCTACGCCGTCCCGCCTTACACCCGCGTGGAAAGCCTGGATTTCGACGATCACCCGTTTACGGTGCAGGAGTGGGACGAGCCGTGCGCCATCTGCGGCTCAAGACACAGCTATCTGGACGAAGTGGTGCTGGACGACACGGGCAAACGGATGTTTGTCTGCTCCGACACCGATTACTGCCGCCAACAGAGCGAGGCGAAAAGCCAATGAAACCGCTGCTTTCGGTTAATCACCTGACTCACCTGTATGCGCCGGGCAAAGGCTTTAGCGACGTGTCGTTCGAGCTGTGGCCGGGCGAAGTGCTGGGGATCGTCGGCGAGTCCGGCTCCGGCAAAACCACCCTGCTGAAGTCCATCTCCGCGCGCCTGACGCCGCAGAACGGCGACATTCTGTATGAGGGCGCCTCGCTGTACGGCATGAGCGAGGCCGAACGCCGCCGCCTGCTGCGCACCGAGTGGGGCGTGGTGCATCAGCACCCGATGGACGGCCTGCGCCGTCAGGTCTCCGCCGGGGGCAATATCGGCGAACGCCTGATGGCCACCGGCGCGCGCCACTACGGCAACATCCGCGCTACCGCCCAGCACTGGCTGGAGGAAGTTGAAATCCCCGCATCGCGCATCGACGACCTGCCGACAACCTTCTCCGGCGGGATGCAGCAGCGCCTGCAGATTGCGCGCAACCTGGTCACCCATCCGAAGCTGGTATTTATGGATGAACCCACCGGCGGGCTGGACGTCTCCGTGCAGGCGCGCCTGCTCGACCTGCTGCGCGGCCTGGTGGTGGAGCTGAACCTCGCGGTGGTGATTGTCACCCACGATTTAGGCGTTGCGCGCCTGCTGGCGGACCGTCTGCTGGTGATGAAGCAGGGCCAGGTGGTGGAAAGTGGGTTAACCGACCGGGTGCTCGACGATCCGCACCATCCGTACACCCAGCTGCTGGTGTCGTCCGTATTGCAGAATTAAGAGGCCAACATGATCCGCGTAGAAAACGTAAGTAAGACCTTTGTGCTCCACCAGCAAAACGGCGTGCGCCTGCCGGTGCTGCAAAATGCCTCGTTAGAGGTCAGCCGCGGTGAATGCGTGGTGCTGCACGGCCATTCCGGCAGCGGAAAATCCACCCTGCTGCGCTCCCTGTATGCCAACTATCTGCCGGATGAAGGCCACATCCGCATTCGCCACAACGATGAGTGGGTCGATCTGGTGCAGGCCCCCGCGCGTAAAGTGCTGGAAGTGCGCCGCACGACGATCGGCTGGGTGAGCCAGTTTTTGCGGGTGATCCCGCGGATCTCCGCCCTGGACGTGGTGATGCAGCCCCTGCTGGATCTCGGCGTGCCGCGAGAAGCCTGCGCCACCAAAGCCGCCAGCCTGCTGACGCGCCTCAACGTGCCGGAGCGCCTGTGGCATCTCGCCCCGTCGACCTTTTCCGGCGGCGAGCAGCAGCGCGTCAATATCGCCCGCGGATTTATCGTCGACTACCCGATTTTACTTCTGGATGAACCCACCGCCTCGCTCGACGGTAAAAACAGCGCCGCCGTGGTGGAGCTGATCGAACAGGCCAAAGCTCGCGGCGCGGCGATCGTCGGGATCTTCCACGACGAAACCGTACGCAGCCGCGTGGCGGACAGATTGCACCCGATGGGGACAAACGCATGATTATCAATAACGTCAGGCTGGTGCTGGAAAATGAAGTCGTTAATGGCTCGGTTGAAGTTCATGAAGGCGTTATTCGCGCCTTTGCCGAAACCCAGAGCTGTACTCCTGAAGCGATGGACGGTGAAGGCGGCTGGCTGCTGCCGGGGCTGATTGAGCTGCATACCGATAATCTGGACAAATTCTTCACCCCGCGCCCGAAGGTCGACTGGCCCGCCCATTCGGCGATGAGCAGCCATGACGCGCTGATGGTCGCCAGCGGCATCACCACCGTGCTGGACGCGGTGGCGATTGGCGACGTGCGCGACGGCGGCGATCGCCTGGAGAATCTGGAGAAGATGATCAACGCCGTGGAGGAGACGCAAAAACGCGGCCTCAACCGCGCCGAGCACCGTCTGCACCTGCGCTGCGAGCTGCCGCACCACACTACCCTGCCGCTGTTTGAAAAGCTGGTCGGGCGCGAGCCGGTCTCGCTGGTCTCCCTGATGGACCACTCGCCGGGGCAGCGCCAGTTCGCCAACATTGAAAAGTATCGCGAATACTATCAGGGCAAATATTCTCTCAGCGATGCGGAGATGGCCCGTTATGAAGAAGAACAGCTGGCGCTTGCGGCGCAGTGGTCGCAGCCAAACCGTCTCAGGATTGCCGCGATGTGCCGGGACCGCAACATCGCCCTGGCCAGCCATGACGACGCCACGCACGATCACGTGCGCGAATCCCACCAGCTAGGCAGCGTGATCGCCGAATTTCCCACCACGTTTGAAGCGGCTGAAGCCTCCCGCAGGCACGGCATGAACGTGCTGATGGGCGCGCCGAACATCGTGCGCGGCGGATCGCACTCCGGCAACGTCGCGGCAAGCAGGCTTGCCTCCCTTGGTCTGCTGGATATCCTCTCATCCGACTACTATCCCGCCAGCCTGCTGGATGCGGCGTTCCGGGTGGCCGACGACGAGGGCAATAGCTTTACGCTGCCGCAGGCGATTCGCCTGGTGACGAAAAACCCGGCCTCGGCGCTTAATCTTCAGGATCGCGGTGAAATCGCCGAGGGTAAACGCGCGGATCTGGTACTCGCCCACCGCAAGGGCGAGCATGTTCATATCGACCACGTCTGGCGTCAGGGAAAAAGGGTGTTCTGATGGGAAGGCTCATCTGGTTAATGGGGCCCTCTGGCTCCGGTAAGGACAGCCTGCTGTCCGCCTTACGGCAGCGGGAACATCCGCAGCTGCTGGTCGCGCACCGCTATATTACCCG
Source organism: Enterobacter cloacae complex sp. SHL020 (assembly GCF_049236945.1). NCBI lineage: Bacteria > Pseudomonadati > Pseudomonadota > Gammaproteobacteria > Enterobacterales > Enterobacteriaceae > Enterobacter > Enterobacter cloacae complex sp. SHL020. Next base: position 120,265 of record NZ_JBMKJF010000011.1, on the reverse strand, counting down.
CGCGGCCCATGCCGGGAGCGAAAATCATATCGCCCTGAGCGAGCAGGAGTTTTTCACCCGTGCCGGGCAAAACCTGCTGGCGCTGAGCTGGCACGCCAACGGCTTTTACTATGGCGTGGGCATCGAAATCGACCTCTGGCTGCACGCGGGGTTCGACGTGCTGGTTAACGGCTCGCGTGCGCATCTGCCACAGGCGCGCGCCCGCTATGGGGCGGCTCTGCTGCCGGTCTGCCTGCAGGTTTCGCCGGACGTTCTGCGCAGCCGGTTGCAAAGCCGGGGGCGTGAGTCAGCCCGTGAGATCGATCAGCGGCTTGAGCGTGCGGCCCGCTATGCCCCGTCGGACTGCCACATCCTCAATAATGACGGAAGTTTGCTACAGTCAGTCGATACCTTTTTATCGCTTATCCGTCAGAAGGAGAAACAGCATGCCTGACTGCCAGCTTCGCCCCGCCACCGCCGACGATGCGCAGATTGTCTATGCCCTGATCTGCGAACTGAAGCAGGCAGAGTTCGACCATCAGGCGTTTCACGCGGGCTATCTTGCCAACCTGCAGGATCGCAACATGCGCTATCAGCTTGCCGAACTGGGCGGGCAGGTCATCGGCATGATCGGCCTGCACCTGCAGTTTCACCTCCATCACGCGCGCTGGATCGGCGAGATCCAGGAGCTGGTGGTGATGCCGCAGGCGCGCGGGTTAAAGGTGGGCAGCCAGCTGCTGGCCTGGGCGGAAGGGGTGGCACGAGAGGCCGGCGCGGAGCTGACCGAACTTTCCACCAGCGTGAAGCGCGTGGACGCCCATCGTTTTTACGTTCGTGAAGGATACACGCAGAGCCATTTCCGATTCACCAAACCGCTGTAGAGGTGCGTTATGAGTCTGACCATCACGTTGACGGGAACGGGTGGCGCCCAGCTGGTGCCGGTCTTTGGCTGCGACTGCGCGGCGTGTCGCCGGGCGCGCCTGCAGGATAACTATCGCCGTCGCCCTTGCAGCGCGGTGGTTAAATTCAACGATGCCGTCACCCTGCTGGATGCCGGTATTCCGCACCTGATGGACGACTGGCCGGCGGGCAGCTTCCAGCAGTTTTTGCTCACCCATTACCATATGGATCACGTTCAGGGGCTGTTCCCCCTGCGCTGGGGCGTGGGCGCGACGATTCCGGTTTACGGTCCGCCGGACGACGCCGGATGCGACGATCTGTTTAAGCACCCCGGCATTCTGGATTTCAGCCACACGGTCGAACCGTTTGTGATGTTTGAGCTTCAGGGTTTGCGGGTCACGCCGCTGCCGCTCAACCATTCGAAACTGACCTTCGGGTATTTGCTGGAGTCGGCCCACAGCCGCGTGGCCTGGCTTTCCGACACCGCCGGACTGCCGGAAAAAACGGTGAAGTTCCTGCTCAACAACCAGCCGCAGGCGATGATTATCGACTGCAGCCATGAACCGCGCGAGGAAACGCCGCGAAACCATTGCGACTTAAATACCGTGATTGCGTTAAACGAAGCGATTGGCTGCCCGCAGGTGATCCTGACGCACATCAGCCATCAGTTTGACGTGTGGATGATGGATAACCCGCTGCCGCGGGGCATAGAAGCGGGCTATGACGGGATGGTGCTGGTGCTGGATTAGGTTTTCTCCCTCTCCCGTGGGAGAGGGCAGCAGGCCGCACTTAGCCTCGATCGTAATCGTCTTCTAACCGCCGCTCATCCTCTTCCAGACGACGTCTGTCGTCATCCAGCTGTCGCTGGCGCTCGTCCAGACGGCGGCGTCGGTCTTCGAGCTGCCGACGACGATCGTCGTACTGTCGGCTGTCGATTTGACGGCTGCGGTCATAACGATCGTCGTCGTCATTGCTGCGGCTGCTGCCGGGATTATAGGCATCGTTGATCGCCTGCTGAATGTTGCCAATAGCATCATCAACAATATCGGCATGAGCCAGTTGGCTGGTGAGTGACAGCAGACCAAATAACAGAGCAGTTGAGTAACGTTTCATAAGGCCAGACTCGCAGGTGAACTGGCTTTACGATAATGAACGGCGGGAAGCCGGGGTAGCGGAGGAATCTCAAATTACCATGACCTTGCGCAGCGCCTGCGCCAGCTGCACCCGCGTAAACGGCTTACGCAGTAGCTGAACGTCCGGCAGCTGCGGGTTATGCGCGGGACGTAGATCCTGACCGCTGATCAGCAGCACAGGAAGCTGCGGGTAATGGCTGCGCACGTGGTTAATCACCTCGGCGCCGCTGAGGCTGCCGGGCAGCATCAGGTCGCTGATAAACATGCCAATGTCCGGCGACGCCGCCAGCATGTTCAGCGCCTGCTCGCCGTTGTCCGCTTCCAGCGTCAGGTAGCCGAGCTGATGCAGCTGCTCGCACAGGGTCTGACGCACATCGGCTTCATCTTCCAGCACCAGGACCAGCCGCTCGCTATCGACGGAGGCGGTGGCTGACAGCGCTTCATCGTCTGCCGCAGCAGGCAGCACCGAGCGCGGGAGGTGAAGCCGGACGGTCGTTCCCTGCCCCGGCGCGCTTTCAATTTCCACGCGCCCGCCGGACTGACGCACAAAGCCGTAGACCATCGACAGGCCTAACCCGCTCCCGCTTCCGGTCTGCTTGGTAGTGAAGAACGGTTCAAAGACCCGGGATTTTACCTCCTGCGACATGCCGCTGCCGCGGTCAATCACCTCCAGCGCCACCATATCCTGCCTGCGCCCGTCGCTGCGGGTGACGCGCTGATTCCAGGTCCGGATTTTAATCACCCCGCTTTGCCCTTCCATCGCATCGCGCGCGTTCATCACCAGGTTGATGATGGCGTTTTCCAGCTGGCTAACGTCAATCCACGCGGGCCACGCCGGGGTTTGCGCTTCAATCTCCAGGGTCAGGGTGGCAGGCAGGGAGTGGCGCAGCAGTTCCCGGAGGTTCTCCAGCAGCGGCAGCATCTCTACCGCATGCGGCGTCAGGGATTGCTTGCGGGAAAACGCCAGCAGGCGCTGCGTCAGTAAGGCGCCGCGCTCGGCCGCCTTCAGCGCCCGGGTAATGCGCGGCGCGTCTTTTGATTCGGGGTCGGTGAGCTCAAGGCTGCCGATGATCACCGCCAGCAGGTTGTTAAAATCATGCGCCAGCCCGCCGGTCAGCTGTCCGACCGCCTTCATCTTCTGGCTGTGCAGCAGCGCCTCTTCCAGCCCCTGACGCTCAACGCGGTCGATCTCCATCTGCGTGGTTTTCTCTTTCAGCAGGCGCGTGGTGTGCTCAAGCGAGGCGGTATTACGGGCAAAAACGTTAAACGCGCGCGCCAGCTCGCCCAGCTCATCTCGCCGCTGGAGGGCGGGAACGGAGACATCCTGTTCGCCGTGAGCAAGACGCGACATCGCCCGGGAAATCGCCGTCAGGTTAGAGGCCAGATTGCGGTAGATATACCAGCAGGCGCACCCGGTAATGATCAGCGCCAGCACGGCGAAGATGCTGATAAACACGCTGATGGACTGCAGCTCGTGATGGCTCTGGGCCGTGCGAAGCCGGGAGGCCTGCGCCACCTGCCCGACGTACTGATTAATGTCGCTGTTGAGGATCGCCACCAGCGCCTTGATGTGGAACATATACCAGCTTATCGCCAGATCGCTCTCTTCCAGCTGCTTCGACAGCGGGGCGAGCTTGCCTAACTCGGCATTAAAATCTGGCAGAACCCCCTTCACGACCGGCTGTACGGCACTCCGGGGCAGCGCTGCGGCCACGGCGTCCAGCTGCTGAACGGTCGCGCGCGGCGAAGGGGTGTCGATGGCGGCGGCAATCAGCCGGTCCATCTCCATCAGCTGCTGCGCATCCGGCACGTTGCTGTCGTAACGGCGGTTGATGTCCTGAAGATGACGCAGATAGCTCTGGCTTTGATACAGCGAACTCAGCAGCGCGTTACGCTCCAGATGGCGCCGCTGGCCGCGCTCAAGCATCTCCGTCACGCTCTGCTGTAGCTCATTGCTTCGTTGAATAATGCGCGCCACCAGCGCCGGCTCCTGCTGCGCCAGCGGCGCTTCCGCAAGCTGTTCCAGCGAGCGGCGAAGCGCCATTTGCGTCTGATTCAGGCGCTCGGCTTCGCCTTTGTACTCCAGCGCCCCGACGACCTGTGAAAGCCGCACCGCCGCCGTCGCCACGTTGGCGGTATCGCGGGCCAGGTTCATGCTGCCGGTCATGTCATCCAGCGTTTGCTGCTGAACCTGCTCCTGGATTTGACTGGCGTGACGAAAGCCGAGCACCGCCACGCCGCTCACCATCAGCGTCACGGCGACCACCAGCAGATTAAAAATCAGCAGGCGGCCTCGGGCGCTGGCGAAAAAGGGCGGACGGCGTGATGGCATGGGTTCGGGCTCCTGCGCGGTTTGGTGTCCCCTCACCCTAACCCTCTCCCCAAAGGGGCGAGGGAATGATTTGCTCCCTCTCCCTTTCAGGGAGAGGGCCGGGGTGAGGGTAGTTCAATAACTGTGATCTACATTAGCTATTCATAACTATGACAAATATGAACAGCTTCTGACATTTTGCATTTACGCACCTGTGATGAAGTGCAGATATCGGCATTCGCAGGAGATCCGCCATGAGCAGAACCCCGGTATTAGAGATGCGCAGCATTGCCAAAACGTTTGGCAGTTTCCACGCGCTCAAGGGTGTAGATTTGACGGTCTTTCCCGGAGAGATCCACGCGCTGATGGGCGAAAACGGCGCGGGGAAAAGCACGCTGATGAAAATCCTCGCGGGAGCCTATACCGCCACCAGCGGCGAGATCCTGATCGACGGCCAGCCGTTTCACATTAAAGGGCCGAAAGATGCGCTGGCCGCAGGCATTACCCTGATTTATCAGGAGATGCAGCTCGCGCCCAACCTGACCGTTGCCGAAAATATCTTTCTTGGCAGCGAGCTGTCGCGCGGCGGGATGGTGCAGCGCAAAGAGATGGCCGCCCAGGCGCAGGCGGTGATTGAGCGCCTCGGGGCACAGTTCAATGCTACCGACCTGGTGATGAAGCTGACCATCGCCGAGCAGCAGCAGGTGGAAATCGCCCGCGCGCTGCACCGCAACAGCCGCATTCTGGTGATGGATGAACCCACCGCCGCCCTCTCCTCGCGGGAAACCCACCGCCTGTTTGAACTGATTTTGCGCCTGCGCGATGAAGGGATGGCGATCATCTATATCAGCCACCGCATGGCGGAAGTGTATGAACTTTCTGACCGCGTCAGCGTTCTGCGCGACGGGCAGTACGTCGGCAGCCTGACGCGCGACAAGCTAAACGCCTCCGAGCTGGTGCGCATGATGGTGGGCCGCCCGTTAAGCGATCTGTTCAACAAGGAGCGTGATATTCCCCTCGGCAGCCCGCGCCTCAACGTCCACCACCTCACCGACGGTAAAAAAGTACAGCCGTGCAGCCTGCAGGTGCGTTCCGGTGAAATCGTCGGGCTGGCGGGCCTGGTCGGGGCCGGACGATCCGAGCTGGCGCAGTTGATTTTCGGCGTGCGTAAAGCCACCGGTGGCATGATTGAGGTCGACGGCGAGCCGGTGGTGATCCACTCCCCGCGTGCGGCCATCGAAAACGGCATCGGTTTTCTCACCGAAAACCGCAAGGAGCAGGGGCTGTTTCTGGAGCTGGCGGCGCAGGAGAACATCACCATGGCGACGCTGGAGCGCGACGCCACCTTCGGCATGCTAAACCGCAAAAAAGCCCAGTCGATTTCTGATGACGCCATTGCATTGCTCAACATCCGCGTGCCCCATTCGCAGGTGCGCGCGGGCGGGCTGTCCGGCGGCAATCAGCAAAAGCTGCTGATCTCCCGCTGGGTGGCCATCGGCCCGCGCATTCTGATCCTGGACGAACCCACGCGCGGCGTGGACGTCGGCGCGAAAAGCGAGATCTACCGCATCATGAACCAGATGGCGCGCAAAGGGGTGGCGATTTTAATGATCTCCAGCGAGCTGCCGGAAGTGGTAGGCATGAGCGACCGGGTGTACGTGATGCGGGAAGGCAGCATTGCGGGTGAACTCCACGGGCGCGACATCTCTCAGGAAAACATTATGACGCTGGCAACCGGCGTGAACGACACTCATCATCAGGCGGTGCAATCATGACAACTCCAACCCATCCGCAGCAGGTGGCGAAATCCGCCTCCGCCAAAAAAATGCTGATGAGCGATCTGATGCAAACGGTCGGCATCCTGCCGATTCTTATCCTGATTGTGGCGGTATTTGGCTTTATCGCCCCGAACTTCTTCACCGAGAGCAACCTGCTCAACATTACCCGTCAGGCGTCGATCAACATCGTGCTGGCGGCGGGGATGACCTTCATCATCCTGACCGGCGGGATTGACCTCTCCGTGGGCTCGATTCTGGGCACCACGGCGGTAGCGGCGATGGTGGTCTCGCTTATCCCTGAATTTGCGATGCTCTCCATTCCGGCTGCGCTAATGCTCGGCATGGTGCTGGGGCTGTTCAACGGCGCGCTGGTGGCCTTTGCCGGACTGCCGCCCTTCATCGTGACGCTCGGCACCTATACGGCGCTGCGCGGCGCGGCCTATCTGCTGGCGGACGGCACGACGGTCATTAACTCCAATATTAACTTCGAGTGGATCGGCAATAACTACCTCGGCCCGATCCCGTGGCTGGTTGTCATTGCCCTTGCGGTAATTGCGGTGTGCTGGTTCATCCTGCGCCGCACCACGCTCGGCGTCCACATTTACGCGGTCGGCGGCAACATGCAGGCGGCGCGACTGACCGGCATCAAGGTCTGGCTGGTGCTGCTGTTTGTCTACGGCATGAGCGGCCTGCTCTCCGGGCTTGGCGGCGTGATGAGCGCCTCGCGCCTCTACAGCGCCAACGGCAACCTCGGCACGGGTTACGAGCTGGATGCGATTGCGGCGGTGATCCTCGGCGGCACCAGCTTCGTCGGCGGGATCGGCACGATCACCGGCACGCTGGTTGGCGCGCTGATCATCGCCACCCTCAACAACGGCATGACGCTGATGGGCGTCTCCTACTTCTGGCAGCTGGTGATCAAAGGGGCGGTGATCATCATAGCGGTGCTGATCGACAAATACCGTACCCGACACCATCAAAGTGCATAACAACAACACCCTACAGCTTCGAGGAAAACCCTATGCGTTTGAAACCCTTAGTGACCGCGCTCTGTGCTGGCGCACTGCTTGCCGCAACGCCGTTTGCGCAGGCAAAAGATCTGAAGTCCATCGGCGTGACGGTGGGCGACCTGGCCAACCCGTTCTTCGTGCAGATCACCAAAGGTGCCGAGCTGGAAGCGCGCAAGCTGGCTGGCGATAACGTCAAGGTGACGCTGGTCTCCAGCGGTTACGATCTGGGCCAGCAGGTGGCGCAGATCGATAACTTCATCGCCGCGAAGGTGGACATGATCATCCTCAACGCTGCGGATTCCAAAGGGATCGGCCCGGCGGTGAAGCGCGCGAAGGACGCCGGGATCGTGGTCGTTGCGGTTGACGTGGCGGCGGAAGGGGCGGATGCGACCATCACCTCCGATAACACCCAGGCGGGCGAAATGGCCTGTAAGTACATTACCGATCGCCTGAAAGGCAAAGGCAACGTGGTGATCATCAACGGACCGCCGGTCTCTGCGGTGCAAAACCGCGTGGAAGGTTGTCAGACGGAATTCAAAAAACATCCGGATATCAAGGTGCTCTCGGATAACCAGAACGCCAAGGGCAGTCGTGAAGGCGGTCTGGAAGTCATGACCTCCCTGCTGGCGGCCAATCCGAAGATCGACGGCGTGTTTGCGATTAACGATCCGACGGCGATCGGCGCCGATCTGGCCGCGAAGCAGGCTCAGCGCAACGAGTTCTTTATCGTCGGCGTGGATGGCAGCCCGGACGGCGAGGAAGCGCTGAAGCGGGAAAACTCGCTGTTTGTCGCGACCCCGGCGCAGGATCCGCAGGTCATGGCGGCAAAAGCGGTGGAGATCGGCTATGACATTCTACAGGGCAAACCTGCGCCGAAAGCGCCCGTGCTGATCCCGGTGACGATGATCGATAAAAAGAACGTCGGCACGTATAAGGGCTGGACGGTTAAATGATCCTTTTCCCTCTCCCGCAGGGAGAGGGAACTGTTTTCAAGGAGTCCCCATGAAACGCTCCGACATCAATGAAATTCTCGGCCACACGCGACAGTTCTTTTCCATGCACGACGTGCATCTCCCGCCGTTTGCCAGCTTCCCGCCCACAAAATGGCAGCAGCTTGACCAGGCAGCATGGCAGGAAGTGTTCGACCTCAAGCTCGGCTGGGACGTGACGGCGTTCGGCGGCAACAGCTTTGCCGCTGAGGGCCTGACGCTGTTTACCCTGCGCAACGGCTCGCCCAACGGCGTGCCTTATGAAAAGTGCTATGCCGAAAAAATTATGCACGTGCGCGACGGCCAGGTGACGCCGATGCATTTTCACTGGCGCAAGCGGGAAGACATCATCAACCGGGGCGGCGGGAATCTGATTATTGAGTTATGGAATGCCGGGGCGCATGAAGAGACGGAGAACACCGACGTGACGGTCACCGTCGACGGCTGCCGTCAGACCCACGCGCCCGGCAGCCAGCTGCGCCTCATGCCAGGGGAAAGCATCTGTCTGACACCCACTCTGTACCACAGCTTCTGGGGCGAACGCGGCTTCGGCGACGTGCTGGTTGGGGAGGTGTCATCGGTAAACGACGACGAGCACGATAACCACTTTTTGCAGCCCGTTGCCCGCTATAACAACATCGAAGAAGACGAACCGGCGCTGCTGGTGCTGTGCAACGAGTACAACCTGTTTCGGATATAAGGAGTAAATGATGCCATTGATCTCTCTTGCCGACGGTCTGGAGCACGCCAGGGCGCATCGCTACGCGCTGGGTGCGTTTAACGTGCTCGACTCCCACTTCCTGCGCGCGCTGTTCGCCGCCGCAAAGCAGGAACGCTCGCCGTTTATTATCAACATCGCCGAAGTACACTTTAAGTACGTGTCTCTGGATTCGCTTGTCGAAGCGGTGAAGTTCGAGGCCGCCCGTCACGATATCCCCGTGGTGCTCAATCTCGACCACGGCCTGCATTTCGAGGCGGTGGTGCGCGCCCTGCGCTTAGGGTTCAGCTCGGTGATGTTCGACGGCTCTACGCTGAGCTATGAGGAGAACATTCGCCAGACGCGGGAGGTGGTGAAGATGTGCCACGCGGTCGGCGTGTCGGTGGAAGCGGAGCTGGGCGCGGTCGGTGGAGATGAAGGCGGCGCGCTGTACGGTCATGCGGATGAAGCGTTCTTTACCGACCCGCAGCTGGCGCGTGAGTTTGTCGATTCAACCGGCATTGACGCGCTGGCGGTTGCCATCGGCAACGCGCACGGCAAATACAAGGGCGAGCCAAAGCTCGATTTCCCACGCCTGGACGCCATTCGCCAGCAGACGGGGCTGCCGCTGGTTTTACACGGCGGCTCCGGGATTAGCGATGCTGACTTCCGCCGCGCCATCGAGCTCGGCATAAATAAAATCAACTTCTACACCGGCATGTCGCAGGCCGCACTCGCCGCCGTTGAGCAGCGCATGGCGAACCGCCAGCCGCTGTATGATGAATTTGCCGAACTGCTGTTGGGGATAGAAGAGGCGATTGCCGATACGGTCGCCGAACAGATGCGCATCTTCGGCAGCGCGGGGAAAGCCTGATGGAACGTAAAGGGATCATTGCCGCAGGCAACATGCTGGTGGATCACGTCCACCAGATCGTGCAGTGGCCGGAGCGCGGCTGGCTGGCGGAAATCACCCACAGCGAACGCTCAACCGGCGGCGCGCCGCTCAACGTACTGCTGACGCTGGCGAAAATGCACGTTGGCCTGCCGCTGCAGGCGGTGGGGCTGATTGGCGAAGATGCCGACGGGGACTACATTCTGGCGATGCTCGACCAGTACCACGTCAACCGTCAGCGCGTCCAGCGCACCACCTTTGCACCGACCTCCATGTCGCAGGTAATGACCGATCCCAGCGGACAGCGCACCTTTTTCCACTCGCCGGGCGCCAACCGCCTGCTGGATCTTCCCGCCTTCGATCGCTTAGACGGATCGATGAAGATCTTCCATCTCGGCTATCTCCTGCTGCTCGACAGCCTGGATATGCCCGATGACGAGTTCGGCACCCGCAGCGCGCGGCTGCTGGCGCAGATGTGCGACCAGGGGTATGAAACGTCGCTCGATCTGGTTTCCCGCAAGGGCGACCCGCGCTATCAGCCGCTGGTGCTCCCTGCCCTGCGCCACCTTGATTATCTGGTGATTAACGAGCTGGAAGCCGGGGAGTTTAGCGGGCTGGAGATGCGCGACGGCAGTGACGCGCTGAACATGGCCCATATCGCCGATGCCGCGACGCAGCTGCTGGCGGCAGGCGTGCGTCAGCGGGTGGTGATCCACTGTCCGGAAGGCGCATGGGGCGAAGCGCCAGGTGAGCAAGGTCGCTGGATCCCCTCATGGCTACTGGAGCAGAAAGAGATTGTCGGCAGCGTCGGTGCGGGCGATGCGTTTTGCGCGGGGTTTTTATACGGCTGCCACGAATCGCTCCCGCTCACGGAGAGCATTTATCTGGCACACGCCTGCGCGCGGGCCAGCCTGCTGGCCGCCAACGCGATTGACGGCGCGAAAATGCTGGCCGAGCTGCAGCTGTTTATCAAAGAGAATACTTAGGCCGCTTTCTCGCTATGGGAAACATCGGTAGCAAACACGTAACCCAGCCCGCGGATAGTTTTGATGAGCGCAGGCTGATGCGGGTTGGCCTCAATCTTCCGGCGCAGGCGCATGATCAACACGTCAATCGTGCGGTCGAACACGTCGGCGCTTTCGCTGTGGGTCAGCTCAAGCAGCCGGTCACGACTCAGCACCCGACGGGCATTTTGCGTAAGCGCCAGCAGCAGGCCGTACTCGCCCTGGGTTAAGGGGACAGGGTTACGCTGCGGATCGCTCAGCTCACAGCGGGTGGTATCGAGCGTCCATCCGTTAAAAGCAATGCCCGCTACGGGCGCTGCAGGGACTTCCGCAGCCAGCACGCCTGTACGGCGCAATACCGCTTTAACGCGGGCGACCACCACGCGCGGGTTGAACGGTTTGCCAATATAATCATCGGCCCCCATCTCCAGCCCCACCACCACGTCTGACTCACTGCCCAGCCCGGTTAACATGATCACCGGTAGCGCCGGGCGCTGCTTTTGCAGCTGCAGCAAAACCTGTAAGCCGTTGATATCCGGCAGCATCATATCCAGCAGCACTAGCGCAATATTCGGCTCCTGCTGTACCTGCCGCAGTGCATCCTGGCCGTTATGGCAGACAAGCACGCTAAAGACGTGCTCGCTCAGCACGTCCTGAAGCAGTTCGCAGACTGCCGTATCGTCATCAACCACCAGGATTGCCGGTTTCATCATATGCTTCCGTCATGGGATTATGTTAAGTCTGAACCATTCTGCCGTCGGCTCCAGTCAAATGGTTTTTTCAGTGACGGAAATTCAACCCATGTCACATCCGCTGCCCGGTCGACACGTCAATTTTGACGATTGGCTGCTTTTTGTCAGGGTTTTCACCGCGAAGGGACCGTAAAGTCAGGGCATACCCATACAAAAAACATGGCATAGAAGCTGCATAGTGGGTGCGAATGATTCGATTAACTGGAGCAGACTGATGAAAAAAGTCGTCACGGTTTGCCCTTATTGTGCCTCAGGTTGCAAGATCCACCTGGTGGTCGATAACGGCAAAATCGTCCGGGCGGAGGCCGCACAGGGGAAAACCAACCAGGGCACGCTGTGCCTGAAAGGTTACTACGGCTGGGATTTTATTAACGATACTCAAATCCTTACTCCGCGCCTGAAAACCCCTATGATCCGCCGCGAGCGCGGCGGCAAGCTGGAAGCCGTCTCCTGGAGCGAGGCGCTGGATTACGTCGCCACGCGCCTAAGCGCCATCAAGGCCAAGTATGGCCCGGATGCGATTCAGACCACCGGCTCTTCCCGCGGGACGGGAAATGAAACCAACTATGTGATGCAAAAATTCGCGCGCGCCGTTATTGGTACCAATAACGTCGACTGCTGCGCTCGCGTCTGACACGGCCCATCGGTTGCAGGTCTGCACCAGTCGGTCGGTAACGGCGCAATGAGTAATGCCATCAACGAGATAGATAACACCGATCTCGTCTTCATCTTTGGTTATAACCCGGCGGATTCTCACCCTATCGTCGCGAACCACGTTATTCGCGCTAAGCAGAACGGGGCGAAAATCATCGTCTGCGATCCGCGCAAAATTGAAACCGCGCGCATTGCGGATATGCACATCGCGTTGAAAAACGGCTCGAACATCGCGCTGTTGAACGCAATGGGGCACGTCATTATTGAGGAGAACCTGTACGACCAGGCGTTTGTCGCGACCCGTACGGAAGGTTTTGAAGAGTATCGGAAAATTATCGAAGGCTATACGCCAGAGTCGGTGGAAACAATCACCGGCGTCAGCGCGCAGGAGATCCGCCAGGCGGCACGGATGTATGCCGGGGCGAAAACCGCCGCCATCCTGTGGGGAATGGGCGTGACCCAGTTCTATCAGGGCGTGGAAACCGTGCGTTCTCTGACGAGCCTCGCGATGCTGACCGGCAATCTGGGTAAAGCGCACGTCGGCGTCAACCCGGTACGTGGTCAGAATAACGTTCAGGGCGCATGCGATATGGGCGCGCTGCCGGACACCTACCCGGGCTACCAGTACGTGAAGTTCCCGGAAAACCGCGAGAAATTCGCGAAGGCCTGGGGCGTGGAAAGCCTGCCAGAACATACCGGATATCGCATCAGCGAGCTGCCGCACCGCGCGGCGCACGGCGAAGTGCGTGCGGCCTACATCATGGGTGAAGATCCACTCCAGACCGACGCCGAGCTCTCTGCGGTGCGCAAAGGGTTTGAGGATCTGGAGCTGGTGATTGTCCAGGATATTTTCATGACCAAAACCGCGGCGGCGGCGGATGTGATTTTACCGTCGACCTCGTGGGGCGAGCATGAAGGCGTCTACACGGCGGCGGACCGCGGCTTCCAGCGCTTCTTTAAGGCGGTCGAGCCGAAGTGGGACCTGAAAACGGACTGGCAGATCATCAGTGAAATCGCCACCCGCATGGGCTACCCGATGCACTACAACAACACCCAGGAGATCTGGGACGAGTTGCGCAGTCTGTGTCCTGACTTCTACGGCGCCACCTATGAAAAAATGGGTGAGCTTGGGTATATCCAGTGGCCGTGTCGCGATGAGTCCGAAGCCGATCAGGGGACGTCATACCTCTTTAAAGAGAAGTTCGACACCCCGAACGGGCTGGCGCAGTTCTTCACCTGCGACTGGGTCGCGCCGATCGATAAGCTCACCGACGAGTATCCGATGGTGCTCTCCACCGTGCGTGAGGTGGGCCACTACTCCTGCCGTTCGATGACGGGCAACTGCGCCGCGCTGGCGGCGCTGGCGGACGAACCGGGCTACGCGCAAATCAACACCGCCGACGCAGAGCGCCTCGGCATTGAGGATGAAGCGCTGGTGTGGGTGAACTCGCGCAAAGGGCGGATCATTACCCGTGCGCAGGTCAGCGATCGTCCGAACAAAGGTGCGGTCTATATGACCTACCAGTGGTGGATTGGCGCCTGTAACGAGCTGGTCACGGAGAACTTAAGCCCGATAACCAAAACGCCGGAGTATAAATACTGCGCCGTACGCGTGGAGCCGATTGCGGATCAGCACGCTGCGGAACAGTATGTCATCGACGAATATAACAAGCTGAAAGCACGGCTGCGCGAAAGCGCAATGGGGTGAAGCCGTTAATTCATCGATGAATAAAGGGAGTGAAATATTCACTCCCTTTTTATTTCCGATTAACTCATCAAATATATCAATTATTATTCTGGAAAGCGGCTCGCAGAAATAATGTAATTTTCGCGAAAAATAATTACATCTTTGTATTTTAATTCAGAGGGATAAGATGTGCGGCGGGTGCTTAAGACTTTCTGTCTTGAGCATTGTTGAGGGACAGAAAGTAGAAAGCCCCGGGAAACTTTCATTTACCCGAGGCTACTCCCTCAACTCCGAACAAGTTGAGAGTAGCCTCTTATTCTTTTTTTGACAAGGAGTAAAAGGCATGACGCCATTAAAAACTGCGTTAGGCATCGTCTTTATTATTTGCCTGACGATAGTGATCTTTACCTTTATTACTCGAGGGAAGTTATGCGAGTTTTCAATAAAGGGTGAACATCAGGAGGTGGCGGCAAAATTAGCCTGTAACGCAGGCTAACCTCTACGGGCGGAACCACGGTTCCGCCCGGCTTGCAGGATGCTGAGGTCTTAATGCACCCATTTTTTTCTTTCGCCACCGCGATTATACTGCGCGGCGTGTACCCAGATGATAAGAGTCCATGAAAGCCATTTTTCTGTTGTTAGTGTTTTTAACGTCCTTCGCCCGCGCGGATGAGATAGGCAGCCAGTATCTGAAACAGGCAGAAGCCGGCGATGCCCGCGCCCAGTATTATCTTGCCGATACGTACTTCAGCTCAGGTGACGTCAAGCAGGCCGCTCTGTGGGCCGAGAAAGCCGCTAAAGGCGGCGATGTCGATGCCATGGGGCTGCTCTCGCAAATCCTCTTTACCCAGGGAAATTATGCGCAAGCTAAGGCACTGGCACAGCAGGCAACCATCGCGGGCAGCAAACGCGGCGCGATCATGCTGGCGCGCGTGCTGGTCAACACTCAGGCTGGAACAACCGACTATCCCCAGGCCATCAAACTGCTGCAAACGGCGACTGAAGATATCGACAACGACTCAGCGGTAGATGCGCAAATGCTGCTGGGGCTGATTTATGCCAACGGCGTTGAAGTGGCCCAGGACGACGTGCAGGCTGCCTCGTGGTTCAAGCGGAGCTCGGCACTTTCACGCACGGGCTACGCCGAGTACTGGGCGGGGATGCTGTTCAGGCAGGGTGAGAAAGGCTTTATCACGCCCAATAAACAGAAAGCGCTGTACTGGTTGAACCTGAGCTGTACGGAAGGGTTTGATACGGGGTGCGAAGAGTTTGATGCGTTGAGCGGGGAATAAAATCCCCTCACCTTAACCCTCTCCCCAAAGGGGAGAGGGAAGAAAACGTTACATTACTGGTCAGCAGTCTTATCAAAACGACCCAGCACCTCGCGTTCATACGCCAGCGCTTTTTTACGATCGAATTTGTGTTCCCACTTGGCGATAACCAGCACCGCCAGGGCATTCCCCACCACGTTCAGCGCCGTACGCGCCATGTCGAGGATACGGTCGACACCGGCGATAAACGCCAGACCTTCCAGCGGAATACCGACGCTGCCAAGCGTCGCCAGCAGCACCACGAAGGAGACGCCCGGAACGCCTGCAATACCTTTGGACGTCACCATCAGCGTCAGCACCAGCACGATCTCCTGCCACAGCGACAGGTCAATGCCGTACAGCTGCGCAATAAAGATAGCGGCGATGCTCTGGTACAGCGTCGAACCGTCCAGGTTAAAGGAATAGCCGGTCGGTACCACGAAGCTGGTAATAGAAGCTGGCGCGCCGTAGGCTTCCATCTTCTCAATAATACGCGGCAGCACGCTCTCAGAACTTGCCGTGGAGTACGCCAGAATCAGCTCATCTTTCAGGATGCGAATCAGGATCCAGATGCTCAGCCCGCACAGACGCGCCACGATCCCCAGCACCACCAGCGCGAAGAACAGAATGGCGAAGTGCACCAGGAGCACCAGCTTCGCCAGCGGCCACAGGGAGGCAAAACCAAAGTTCGCCACGGTGACGGCGATAAGCGCAAACACCCCTACCGGCGCGTAACGCATCACCATGTGCGTCACTTTAAACATGGTTTCAGAGATAGAGCGGAACACGGTCACCAGCGGCTCACGGTGCGTCGCCGGCAGGGAAGAGAGCCCCAGACCGAACAGCACCGAGAAGAAGATGATAGGCAACATCTCGCCCTTCGCCATTGACGCCACAATGTTGGTCGGCACCAGCGACAGGATAGTGCCCATCAGGCCGTGCGCATGGCTTTGCACGTCAGCGGTCGTGCTTTGGTATTTCGAAATATCCACCGTCGCCAGCTGCGACATATCAATCCCGGAACCCGGCTGGAACACGTTCGCCAGCGTGATACCGAGGATAATCGCAACCGTAGTGATCACTTCGAAATAGATAATGGTTTTCGCGCCAATACGGCCTAACTGCTTCGCATCACCGACGCCCGCAATACCGACCACCAGCGTCGAGATCACAATCGGTACCACGATCATCTTGATCAGATGAATAAAGATATCCCCTGCCGGTGAAAGCAGGTTCGCAATCAGCCATTCGCGGCTGTCGCTATGATAGTGGAGGTAACTGCCCAGCAAGATGCCCAGCACAAGGGCGATTAAGATCTGCCAGGCAAGGCTGACTTTAACGTTTTTCATAGAAACTGACTTCCTCAATGAAGCGCCTTATTCACTCAAACTGCATGAATATGGAGACATACTGAAAGGGTATGAATTGTGTTGCGTTGGTTTATGGGATTTTTTAACGCGGCGTATGAGTATCATTTGCGCGACCTGTTGCGCAAGCCTTAAAGAACGACGCGTTTCACTCACAAAAGCGACGATGACGGGAGTTTGTTCTAATTCTGATAAATAACCTTTTGTTATAAAAACGCTTTTTTAAACATAAATGTGAATAATCGTCAGCATAAATTATTTTCCTTCAAAGATTCATTCGCTCAATTTTCATACTCTTCAAACAATGCGTGATCTGCAGCCCAAATAATAAACAAAGCTTGTAAAGCCCCTACAATTAACGTTTTTGCGACATATTATTAACATCTTACAAGGAGAAAAAAAGCCATGAGCCAAATACACAAACATGACATTCCCGCAAACATTGCGGACCGTTGCCTGATCACCCCGGAGCAGTACCACGAGAAATATCAGCAATCTATCACCGCCCCGGACACCTTCTGGGGTGAGCAGGGCCATATCCTTGACTGGATCAAACCTTATCAGAAGGTGAAGAACACCTCCTTTGCGCCCGGCAATGTCTCCATTAAATGGTATGAAGATGGCACCCTGAACCTGGCGGCGAACTGCCTCGATCGTCACCTTGCCGAGCGCGGGAATGAGACGGCGATTATCTGGGAAGGCGATGACGCCTCGCAGAGCAAACACATTACCTACAAAGAGCTGCACCGCGACGTGTGCCGCTTCGCCAACGTCCTGCTGGATAAAGGCATTAAAAAAGGCGACGTGGTCGCTATCTATATGCCGATGGTGCCGGAAGCGGCGGTGGCCATGCTGGCCTGCGCGCGTATCGGCGCGATCCACTCGGTGATTTTCGGCGGGTTCTCTCCAGAGGCGGTAGCGGGCCGTATTGTCGATTCCAGTTCAAAACTGGTGATCACCGCCGATGAAGGCGTGCGCGCCGGGCGCGGTATCCCACTGAAGAAAAACGTCGACGAAGCGCTGAAAAACCCGAACGTCAAAACGGTCAGTAACGTTATCGTCCTTAAGCGTACCGGCGGCAAAATCGACTGGACCGAGGGGCGCGACCTGTGGTGGAGCGATCTGATTGAGAAAGCGAGCGACCAGCATCAGCCTGAAGAGATGAACGCAGAAGATCCGCTGTTCATTCTTTACACCTCCGGCTCGACAGGTAAGCCGAAAGGCGTTCTGCACACCACCGGCGGCTATCTGGTCTATGCGGCCACCACCTTCAAATACGTCTTCGACTACCATCCGGGCGACATCTACTGGTGTACCGCCGACGTGGGCTGGGTTACCGGACATAGCTATCTGCTGTACGGCCCGCTGGCCTGTGGCGCAACTACGCTGATGTTTGAGGGCGTACCGAACTGGCCGACTCCGGCGCGGATGTGCCAGGTGGTCGACAAACACCAGGTCAACATTCTCTACACGGCGCCAACGGCGATCCGCGCACTGATGGCGGAAGGCGATAAAGCCATCGAAGGCACCGACCGCTCTTCATTGCGCATCCTCGGTTCCGTGGGTGAGCCAATCAACCCGGAAGCCTGGGAGTGGTACTGGAAGAAAATCGGCAACGAGAAATGCCCGGTAATGGACACCTGGTGGCAGACCGAAACCGGCGGCTTCATGATCACCCCGATGCCGGGCGCCACGCAGCTGAAGGCCGGTTCCGCAACCCGTCCGTTCTTCGGCGTGCAGCCTGCGCTGGTGGATAACGAAGGTAACCCGCTGGAAGGCGCCACCGAAGGCAACCTGGTGATCACGGACTCCTGGCCGGGTCAGGCGCGTACCCTGTTTGGCGATCACGATCGCTTCGAGCAGACCTACTTCTCGACCTTTAAAAACATGTACTTCAGCGGCGACGGCGCGCGTCGTGACGAAGATGGCTATTACTGGATAACCGGGCGCGTGGACGACGTGCTGAACGTCTCCGGCCACCGTCTGGGCACCGCTGAGATTGAATCGGCGCTGGTGTCGCATCCGAAGATTGCCGAAGCGGCGGTTGTGGGCATTCCGCATAACATCAAAGGCCAGGCGATTTACGCCTATGTCACCCTGAACCACGGGGAAGAACCGTCGCCAGAACTCTACGCTGAAGTGCGCAACTGGGTGCGTAAAGAGATTGGCCCGCTGGCGACGCCGGACGTGCTGCACTGGACCGACTCGCTGCCGAAAACCCGTTCCGGCAAAATTATGCGTCGTATCTTGCGCAAAATCGCGGCTGGAGACACCAGCAACCTCGGTGATACCTCAACGCTCGCGGATCCTGGCGTGGTGGAAAAACTGCTCGAAGAGAAGCAGTCCATCGCGATGCCTTCCTAGTGTTTTCTCCCTCTCCCCGTGGGAGAGGGCCGGGGTGAGGGCATCAGACCGCCCCTTCCTCCCCTCACCCTAACCCTCTCCCCAAAGGGGAGAGGGGACTAAAAACAAACCTACCTTACCTTTGGAGACTCTGTGATGAATAACGATATTTGTCAGCAGATAGAGAATAGTGCGCACTACAGGGAGCTCGTCGATAAGCGGCAACGGTTTGCCTTCATCCTTTCCATCATCATGCTGGTTATCTATGTCGGCTTTATTCTGCTGATCGCCTTTGCCCCGCACTGGCTGGGCACCCCGCTGCACGAGGGGACCAGCGTGACGCGCGGTATTCCGATTGGCATTGGCGTGATTGTGATTTCATTCTTGCTGACAGGCGTCTACGTCTGGCGCGCGAACGGTGAATTCGATCGACTTAATAAAGCGGTACTGCAAGAGGTAAAAGCATCATGAAGAGAGTTCTGACGGCGCTCGCCGCCACGCTTCCCTTTGCCGCCCACGCTGCGGATGCCATTACCGGCGAGGTCCAGCGCCAGCCAACCAACTGGCAGGCCATTGTGATGTTCCTGATTTTCGTCCTGCTGACGCTGTACATCACCTACTGGGCGTCGAAACGCGTGCGCTCCCGTAACGATTACTACACCGCTGGCGGCAACATTACCGGCTTCCAGAACGGGCTGGCAATCGCGGGTGACTTTATGTCCGCCGCCTCTTTCCTCGGGATCTCCGCGCTGGTGTATACCTCCGGTTATGACGGCCTGATCTACTCCCTCGGCTTCCTCGTCGGCTGGCCGATCATCCTGTTCCTGATTGCCGAGCGCCTGCGTAACCTGGGCCGCTATACCTTCGCAGACGTGGCCTCGTATCGCCTGAAGCAGGGGCCGATTCGCACCCTCTCCGCCTGCGGTTCGCTGGTGGTGGTGGCGCTGTACCTGATTGCGCAGATGGTGGGCGCGGGTAAATTGATCGAACTGCTGTTCGGCCTGAACTACCACGTCGCGGTGGTGCTGGTGGGCGTGCTGATGGTGATGTACGTCCTGTTCGGCGGCATGCTCGCCACCACATGGGTGCAGATCATCAAAGCCGTTCTGCTGCTGTTCGGCGCCAGCTTTATGGCCTTTATGGTGATGAAGCACGTCGGGTTCAGCTTCAATAATCTGTTTACCGAAGCCATGGCGGTCCACCCGAAAGGGGAAGCGATCATGAGCCCGGGCGGGCTGGTGAAAGACCCGATATCCGCGCTCTCGCTCGGTCTCGGCCTGATGTTCGGTACCGCGGGCCTGCCGCATATCCTGATGCGTTTCTTCACCGTGAGCGATGCGCGTGAAGCGCGCAAGAGCGTCTTTTACGCCACCGGTTTCATGGGTTACTTCTACATCCTCACCTTTATTATCGGCTTTGGCGCGATCATGCTGGTGGGGGCGAACCCGGCGTTTAAAGACGCGGCGGGCGCGCTGATTGGCGGTAACAATATGGCGGCGGTGCACCTGGCGGACGCGGTGGGCGGTAACCTGTTCCTCGGCTTTATCTCCGCCGTGGCCTTCGCCACCATTCTTGCGGTGGTTGCGGGTTTAACGCTCGCCGGCGCGTCTGCGGTGTCGCATGACCTCTACGCCAACGTTATCCGCAAAGGCGCGAGCGAGCGCGACGAGCTGAAGGTCTCGAAAATCACCGTGCTGGTGCTGGGCGTCGTGGCGATTCTGTTAGGCATTCTGTTTGAGAAGCAAAACATCGCCTTTATGGTGGGGTTGGCCTTCTCGATTGCGGCAAGCTGCAACTTCCCGATCATCCTGCTCTCCATGTACTGGTCGAAACTGACCACCCGTGGCGCGATGATTGGCGGCTGGCTGGGGCTGCTGACGGCGGTGATCCTGATGATTCTGGGCCCGACCATCTGGGTGCAGATCCTCGGTCACGCAAGCGCTATCTTCCCGTATGAATACCCGGCGCTGTTCTCGATCGCCGTGGCGTTTATCGGCATCTGGTTCTTCTCGGCTACCGACAATTCGCCGGAGGGTAACCTGGAGCGTGAGAAATTCCGCGCCCAGTTTATCCGTTCACAAACCGGCCTGGGCGTTGAGCAGGGCCGCGCGCACTAAACCTTTCTCCCCGGTCATTCTGGCCGGGGAGCTTAAAACATCACCCACGCCACCAGCGGCGCAATCAGCACCATAACTACGCCTGAGAGCATCATCACCAGGCTCGCGACAACGCCCTCCTGCTGCCCCAGCTCATACGAACGTGCCGTGCCCGCCCCGTGCGACGCCGCGCCAAACCCCGCGCCTTTCGCCATCCCTTCACGGATCGACAAGCGCAGGAACAACATATCGCCGACGGCCATCCCAAAGACGCCCGTCACCACCACAAACAGCGCCACCAGGTCCGGCTGCCCGCCGAGCGGTTTAGCGGCCGCCAGCGCAAACGGCGTGGTCACCGAACGCACGGCCAGGCTGCGCTGAATTTCATCGGGAAGCGTAAACAGCCGCGCCAGCCAGACGGAGCTGCATACCGCGACCACCGTGGCGGTGATGACGCCTGCGCTGAGCGACATCCAGTGGCGTTTTATAATGGCGAGGTTGTCGTAAACGGGGACGGCAAAAGCGATGGTCGCCGGGCCGAGCAGCCACAGCAGCCAGTGGGATTCGCCAATGTAGTTCTGCCAGGAGATGTGGCCGAAGACCAGCATCAGCACCAGTAGGATCGGCGTGAAGACCAGCGGCATCAGCGGCAGAGCGTGAAAGCGGCGATAGAGCCGCTTGTTGGTAAAGTAAATCGCCAGCGTCGCAATCAGGCACAGGACGCTTACCTGAAAGTTAGTCATGTTTGTGCCTGTTGATTTCAAAGCGATACACTTTATCCACCACCCAGGCGGTTGCCCCCAGCACCATCAGCGTACTCAGCGCGATGACCGCAAAGATTCGCCAGCCGTCCACCATCAGCAGTTGCGCATAGTTCACCACCGCCACCACCGCCGGAACAAAGAACAGCAGCATCTCTGCCAGCAGCCAGCGCGCCCCGGCGCGCACCCAGTTAAGGGGGATCACGCGACACAGAATAAGCGTCAGCATCAGCAGCATCCCGACAAGATTGGCGGGCAGCGGCAGATGCAGCCAGCCGACAAGATATTCCGCGAAAACAAACAGTCCCGCGTAGAGCAGTACCTGCACCGGGACCTGGAGTCGTTGCACAACGGCAGGCGTAACACGGCTTAACGCCACGGCCATGGGGGTTTTCCTCAAAAATGAGACGAGGCGCCAGTATAGAGAGCGCACGGTATGGACTGAAATGAATTAAAATCATCAAAGGTATAGTTTCGAGGAATAATCATGGACATAAGAACGCTGCGCTATTTTGTCGAAGTGGTTCGTCAGCAAAGTTTTACCCGCGCAGCGGAGAAGTTGTTTGTTACCCAGCCCACCATCAGCAAGATGCTGAAAAACCTCGAAGATGAACTTAACTGTACCCTGCTGATCCGCGACGGGCGCAAGCTGCTGCTGACCGACACCGGACGCGTGGTGTTCGAACGCGGGCTGGCGATTCTGGCGGAGTTTCGCCAGCTGGAAGCGGAGCTGGGCGATATCAATCATCTGAAGAAAGGTGTCCTTCGCCTCGGCATTCCGCCAATGGTGGGGATGATGATGGCCGGACCGATTAGCCTCTTTCGCCAGCGTTATCCCGGCGTAGAGCTGAAGATTTCGGAGTTTGGTGGGTTAACCGTCCAGCAGGCCGTCACCAACGGCGAGCTCGACGTGGCAATGACCGCCCTTCCCGTTGAGGAAGAGAGCGGTCTGGCGACGCTTCCGCTCTTTAGCCACCCGCTGTGCGTGCTGGTTCCCCGCTCCGGCGACTGGCTGAAGTTAGACTCGGTGAGACCTGAACTGCTCGGCGAGCACCCTCTGCTGATCTACAACGAAGACTTCGCCCTCAGCCGCCAGCTGATGACGCTGTTTAACCAGCATAACGTCAAGCCGCGCATAGCGGTGCGCAGCGGACAGTGGGATTTCCTGGCGGCGATGGTACAGGCCGGCGTGGGGATTGCCATTCTGCCGCAGCCTATCTGCGAGCGTCTGGATAAAAATACGCTGCGCTGGATCCCGCTGAAGAGCGACCTGCACTGGCAGCTGGGGATGATCTGGCGTGAAGGGGTCTATTTATCGCAGAGCGCGCAGGCGTGGCTGCAGTGTTGTGAGGGGTTTTGGGTGCAGTCTGAATAGTGCCGGGTGGCGGCTTCGCCTTACCCGGCCTACGGTTCGAAGGTAGGCCCGGTAAGCGCAGCGCCACCGGGCAAAAACAGCGCTACTGATTCTCTATCAACAGCGCTTCCAGCAGGTCCAGATCGTGCAGCAGCTTTTGCAGCGTTTCGTTGCTGATCTGCCGCGTGGCGCGCAGATGGTACAGCTCGGCACGTTCTGAGCGCAGCGCCGCCAGGCGGAACCGACGCTCCAGGTTTTCCTCCTGCAGCGAGCTTTCCACATCGTTACGCCCGTCCGCGCGGCGGCGCAGGTTACCAATCACACGGGAACTGACTTCCGTCAGCAGCTGATTGTCGATGTTCTCTTCCGCATCCGCGGCCAGACGCTCTTCCATCTTCTGAATCGCGACAATTGCCACTTCGGCGGTGGCCGCCCGGGCAATACGCTCCTCTTTATGCTGCTGGGTCGAATCACCGGCATCAATATGCTGGAGTAAAATCGGCAGCATAATCACGCCGACAAACAGTGAGAACAGAATCACGCCCGCCGCCAGGAAGACCAGCTCGTAGCGCGCCGGGAAGACGTCGCCCGTGGGCAGCAGCAGCGGAATGGAGAGTACACCGGCAAGGGTGATCGCCCCGCGTACGCCCGCAAAAGAGGCGATCAGCAGCTCACGCGTTGTCCACGAGCCGAACTCCATCGGCTTTTTCTTCAGGAAACGTACGCTGAAGTTTTTCATCGTCCACAGCCAGCCGAAACGCACCAGCATCAGCGCCATGTAGATCAGCACGATGTCGGTAAACAGCATCCAGACCTCAACGTTCGGATCGGCTTCGGCCGCCACCAGCGAGGATTCCATAATGCCCGGCAGCTGCAGGCCCAACAGCAGGAACACCATGCCGTTAAAGACAAATTCCAGCATGGCCCAGGTGCTGTTGGCACGCAGGCGCATCGCCAGCGGCGCGCGACGCATTACGCCGGAGCGGGTGATGGTCATCCCTGCCGCCACCGCCGCCAGAATGCCCGACACGCCGATATGTTCGGCTATCAGATAAGAGGCAAACGGCAGCAGGAACAGCAGTACGATCTGCGTTGCGGGCTCATCGCCGCCCCAGCGGCTGAGAAAGCGTAGCGAGCGGCCGTACAGCCAGCTCACCACAAAGCCCGCCAGAATACCGCCAATCGCCACCTTGAAGAATTCCAGGGTTGCGCCGCCGATGGTAAAGACCATCGTGCCCATCGCAACGGCCACGGCAAACTTGAGGGCGACCAGGCCGGAGGCGTCGTTCATCAGCGCCTCACCCTGTAAAATCCCCATGATTTTCTTCGGAATACGGCCTTCACCCACAATGCCGGACAGCGCCACGGCATCGGTTGGCGACAGCACGGCGGCCAGCGCAAAAGCCGGTATTAATGGAATACCCGGTACCGCCCAGTAGATCAGAAAACCAATCCCGACGACGGTGACCACCACCAGCGCCAGCGCCAGGCCGAAGATCTCGCGCCCGTGCTCAAGGAACTCGCGCGTGGGCGTTTTCCAGCCATCGGCAAACAGCAGCGGCGGGATAAACAGCACGAGGAACAGTTCGGGGTCAAATTCCACGTGCAGGCCAAACGTCGGCCACGCCAGCAGCGCGCCGATGGCAATTTGCATTAATGGCAGGGGGACCTGAAAGGGCAGTACGCGTGTAACCACCCCGGATAACGAGACCACAAGGGTCATGATGAGTATTGTGAAGAAGATTTCCATGCGTTCCCTGTTTGCTGTGTTGCTTATGTACTCCGGAAGGCGTCGTGCCTTTTATTCTATCTTCCCCAGAGTAACGCAAAAGGCAACAGGATGAGTCCTGAAAATAAAAACGGGCGGCCTGAGCCACCCGTTTTCGCATCAATGGACAACTTAGATTGCCCAGCCGCCCGCGTAGAACGCCACCAGCGCAACGGCGATAATCACGGTGCCGACGTTCAGCTTGCGCCATTCACCGGAAACCAGGCGACCAATCACCAGCGACGCGAAGCCGATCATAATGCCGGTCACGATGTTACAGGTCAGGACGATAAAGACCGCGGTAATCAGGCCAGACATCGCGTCCACGAAGTCCGCAAAGTCGATTTTCGCTACGTTGCTCAGCATCAGCAGGCCAACGTACATCAGCGCTGGCGCGGTCGCATACGCCGGAACCAGATAGGAGAGCGGAGAGAGGAACAGGATCAGCATGAACAGCACGCCGACGGTGATCGCCGTCAGGCCGGTTTTACCGCCTGCCGCCGTACCCGCTGCGGACTCGATGTACACCGCCGCAGGCGCCGCGCCCACCAGACCAGAGAAGACGCTGCTCAGGGAGTCAGTGGTCAGCGCTTTGCCGCCGTCAATAATCTGACCGTCTTTATCCAGCAGGTTCGCCTGACCGGCCACCGCACGAATGGTACCGGTCGCGTCAAACACGGCGGTCATGACCAGCGCCAGCACGCTTGGCAGGATCACAGGGTTCAGCGCGCCAACGATATCCAGGCTGCCAATCAGGGAGTTGCCTTTGTCATCGCTCAGCGACGGCATGGCGAAGATACCGGAGAAGTGGACGGTTGGATCGAAAATCAGGCCGACAATAGAAACGCCGATAATGGTCAGCAGAATGCCGCCCGGGACCTTCAGTTTTTCCAGACCGATAATCACCGCCAGGCCGATCAGCGACATGATCACCGGGAAGCTGGCGAAGTGGCCCAGCGCTACCGGCAGACCGTCCAGCGGGTTCTTGATGACCAGACCGACGCCGTTGGCGGCGATCAGCAGCAGGAACAGGCCGATACCGATACCGGTACCGTGCGCCACGCCCTGCGGCAGGTTGCGCAAGATCCAGCTACGGATGCCGGTCGCTGAAATCACGGTAAACAGCACACCCATCAGGAACACGGCGCCCAGCGCAACCGGTACGCTGATGTGCTGACCCAGCACCAGGCTGAACGCGGTAAACGCGGTCAGGGAGATGGCGCAACCAATCGCCAGCGGCAGGTTCGCCCACAGGCCCATCACGATGGAGCCCACGCCGGCCACGAGGCAGGTCGCCACAAAGACGGCCGCTGGCGGGAAGCCTGCTTTGCCCAGCATGCCCGGCACAACGATGACGGAATAAACCATCGCCAGAAACGTTGTCAAACCGGCAACAATTTCCTGGCGCACGGTGCTGCCGCGGGCCGAAATTTTAAACATGGCGTCAAGTGAACCGCCAGTACGCGCAGATGGCGTAGACATAGAAAACATCCCCTGAGAGTTTTTTAGGAAGTCCGTAAGCGAGGTGGAGACGCCACTGCCAGCTGAACGTCAAATCCTTGTGTTGCGTTTGTGACGAAAGGGCGTCACAAAAAAAGCAAACGTTTAGCTCCGCGCTTACAAACGGGTGGTCAAATTAAGGCAAACGATTATCTAGCGTAATCCCCGCCCTTTTCAACTGAACTTTCTCGTTTTTCGCTAAAATTCACTTATGACGCTGAAGAAATAAACAGAGGATGCGCAAACGTTATCGTCTATGCGCAATTTGTTTACATTTCAGTCCTCGCCCGGGATAGATAATGGGCCACCCTGTTCCAGGGTTCTTTGCCAGCCTGGGGTGTTCTCAACTTTTGTCTTCCAAGCCTGAATATGCGGCAGATTAGCGATACCGCCGCGCGCCAGCAGCGCAAAGATCGGAAAGCTCATCTGGATATCGGCCATGCTGAGCGAATGCCCGGCAAACCAGCTGTTTTCGGCAAGATGTGACTCAATAAAGCGCGCATGGGTCTCCAGCTGACGGTTGAGATACGCTTTCTGCACCCCCTGCCCCAGCGCTTTGCCCAGGGTTCTGATACCAAACGGCACCGGCGGCTTGCCGAGGCTGTTGAAGACCAGCTTCATTAACAGCAGCGGCATCAGCGATCCTTCGGCGTAATGCAGCCAGAAACGGTATTGCACCTTATGTGCCGGATCTAAAGGCTTAAGGCGTGACTCGGCATCGTACGTTTCCTGCAGATATTCCAGGATGGCGCCAGACTCCGCAAGGATCAGCCCGTTATCTTCGATGACCGGTGATTTACCCAACGGATGCACCTTTTTGAGAGCCTCCGGCGCCAGCATGTTCTTTTCACGCTGGTAGTGGACGATCTCATAAGGCAGGCCGAGTTCTTCCAGCGCCCAAATCACGCGGTGCGAGCGCGACTGGTTAAGGTGGTGTACCGTGAGCATGGCTTTCTCCTGTTATTCATACTTTTTAACTATAGAAAATTGAACAACACCGCGAAAAAAATTCGTCTAAAAAACGGTCGGTGAGGCTGGCGAAAAAACGGGTCTTGCATAGAATTAAAGTGTCAGCACAATCCGGAACCTCCCCAACCAGCTCGACACTGAGGGGTGCTGACGTCGGGGGAAACCCTCCCGTGAACCAGCGGGATAGAGTGAAAGACAAAGACCGGGAAAAACTAAAGCGCCCTTATGTGGCGCTTTAGTTCTTTATAATGCTTTTTGCCGGCCGCACAAACTCAATCCTCTTCCAGCAGCCGCGCCCCCGTCCCCTGCTCGCCCAGCCTGTCGCCAGGGTTACGCAACGGACAATCGCTACGCGACAGACAGCCGCAGCCGATACAACCGTCCAGCTCATCACGCAGGACGACCAGCGTATGAATACGCCGGTCCAGCTCTTCACGCCACTGGGACGACAGCTCTTTCCACTCTTTCGGGCTAAGCGTATGCCCTTCCGGCAGCACGCCAAACGCCTCGCCGATCGTGGCCAGGGGAATTCCGATTCGTTGCGCAATTTTAATAATCGCCACGTAGCGGAGCACGTCGCGGGTATAGCGGCGCTGGTTGCCCCCGTTACGGATGCTCTTGATTAACCCTTTACTTTCATAGAAGTGGAGCGCCGATACCGCAACGCCGCTTCGCTTCGCCACTTCACCGGGAGTTAAAAGCGCTTTAATTCGCGGCAATCTCTTTTCCATAAAACCTCTTTACCTCAAGTTAACTTGAGGAATTATACTCCCCCGCAGAGAAAACGACGAATTAACCGAGATAGTTGTATCTACAGAGGGGCAACCTTATGTCGCATCAGCAGATTATTCAGACGCTTATTGAATGGATTGATGACCATATCGACCAACCGTTGAACATTGATGTGGTCGCTAAAAAGTCGGGCTATTCGAAATGGTATTTACAGAGAATGTTCCGCACGGTCATGCATCAGACGCTGGGTGAGTACATTCGCCAGCGCAGACTGCTGCTGGCGGCGCAGGCGCTACGCTCAACGCAGCGGCCCATTTTTGATATCGCGATGGATTTGGGCTATGTATCGCAACAAACCTTTTCCCGCGTGTTTCGCCGCGAGTTTGACCGCACGCCGAGCGACTATCGCCACCAGTTGAATTAATCACCCTCAGTGCAAAGGCTGCTGCTGCCAGGTCATAAATTCCTGGGGCGGCATCGCTTTCGCGAAGTGCCATCCCTGACAAAACTGGACGCCGCGCTTCAACAGCCAGCTCACCTGCTCTGCCGTTTCTACCCCTTCCGCAATGGTTTTCAGCCGCAGGCTCTGCGCCATCTCGATAATGTGCTCGGCGATCAGGTGGCTGGTGCTGTTGGTCGTTAAGGTATCGATAAACGATTTATCGATTTTCAGAATATCCACGTTCAGCGAGTAGAGGTTGTGCAGGTTCGAGTAGCCGGTACCGAAATCATCGATCGCGACTTCGTAACCCGCCTGACGGAAAGCCTGAATCACCGGCGTGGTTTTTGGCACATCGATAAAACCGCGCTCCGTCACTTCTATTTTGATTTGCTGCGCACGGACGGCGTAGTGGCGGGCCTTGTCGGAAATCATGGCAATCAGTCGCGAAGAGTGGAAATCCGTGGCCGACAGGTTAATCGAAATATAGAGATGCGGATGCTCGGCCAGGAAATGGCCCAGATCGTTGAACACCTCCTCAACGACATAGTCCGTAATCCGCTCGCTCATACCTTCATTTTCTGCCAGCGGAATAAATTCAGCCGGGCTCATCACCTGCCCGTTAAAGCCAGGCCAGCGTAACAATGCCTCCGCGCCTACACACCGGTTGTTCTTGATATCGATAATCGGCTGATAGTGGACGCAAAGCTGTCGTTTGTTCAGCGCCCGGTGCAGTAAGCGCCCCGGCGAATTGAGCTCACGATGGGTACGGGACCATACCAGCAAAATAATAATGCTGCAGATCATGCCCAGCGGTAGCGTCAACGTCGCCTGGTGATAAAGCGTTTCATAAAAGCGTTTATTTGATGTCGACACAATGGCCGCAATTGGTCTTTTGGGGGATGTTACGATCGTATAAAAGCGGTTATCTTTTTGAAATACCGATTCCTTATCCCGAATCATCGAATTTAATAAAGAAACATTGGCTTTCTGACTGACCGAAAAGAAAGCATTGGTTACCGTGTCGTACACACCCCAGGAGAGAGAATGATCCGCGGACATGACTTCGCTGTATGAAAGCGGGTTGACGACCACCACATAATTTCCGCGCTGCATATATGTCATTTTATAGCCAGTATAAAATGGGGTATCGCGATAATAATAGATAGCGACGTCTGGTTTACGCGTGTAATTAGCGACAGGAATGGCGTAGGGGTGATCCGGTGTAAAAACGGTCGAACAAAGAAAATTCTGACCTTCAGCGTAAATTAAATCGGCGACAAACAGGCGGCCACGAACAACGTTCAGCATATATTGACGGTGTCCCGGCGTGCAAAGCTCGCCCTGATATTTTACAGCCTCGTCCCTGGCCAGCTCAACCTGTTGAATAACCAGCTCTGTTTTGTCTAAAGCCAGTTCAGCAAATGTGCGTAGCTGGGCGCTTGTTTCAGACACGGCTCGTAGCTGGGCAAACCATAGCGCAAGCATCACCGGCAGCATAACTACCATGATGATCCCTACCACCCTGAGCATTTTGCGCCGCGCGCTACGATTCATTTCCCGCCCTATATCCCTGCATGTTGTACGCCTGTAGTAATGAAGGCCGGATGCTTTGTTAAACAGGTGATTACGTTGCATGAATCATGCGAAGTTAGCAACTGACTTTTAGTATTAAAAATCTTAAATTTCGTTATGACGATAATATTTTCCCGTAAGTTAAACTGTAAGTATTCGTTCCGTTTCAATTAAGGAAAATAATTATCCAGCCCGCCGGGGCAGGCGGGAAGATAACACAACAGACGATCGTTGATTAAGCCAAATGTCTGACAGCATGAAAAAAGTACAACTTCACCATGACGTTTTATGCTATTTGCTCTGAGATATTGTGTTCGTTGATTTATAAATAATCAGTCTTCGCCACACTATTTTCAGGATTGGCACAGAATAATGTCCCCACTTATAAGAACTGAATTTGAGTTAGTCCCACTTGCCCGAAGGGTGCTTCCTGCACGCAGTGGGTCTGCCTTCTCATGCGCCGAGGCCGGGTCTGCCTGCTCAATCGCCTTTCCTGAGGAATAAAATCCTCTTTTTTGATCGCACAGATACTGGCGAATAAATCAACAAATGTGATATAGTTCACACATATTTTGTAACGAGAAACACCGTTTCATTCAGTTCGTCTGTTTTATAGAGGATGGGTTTTATGGCAACCATTACCACCAGCATGGTTCTCCTGCGCTGGCCTTTGTTGAGTGCGGTACTGATG
This sequence comes from Enterobacter cloacae complex sp. SHL020, assembly GCF_049236945.1. Lineage (NCBI taxonomy): Bacteria > Pseudomonadati > Pseudomonadota > Gammaproteobacteria > Enterobacterales > Enterobacteriaceae > Enterobacter > Enterobacter cloacae complex sp. SHL020. The sequence continues at coordinate 89,574 of NZ_JBMKJF010000011.1, read as the reverse complement.
TTTTTAGCCAGCACGCTGAACATTCAGTTTCGTAAATCTGACTATGCGGGTCTTGCTGTCATCAGCACCCTGCTGGGGCTGGGCGCAGCCTGCTGGTTTGCAACGGGCCTGCTTGGCATCACCCTGCTGGATATCGCCGCCGTCTGGGAAAATATTAAAGTGGTGATGGTTGAGGCGATGAGCCACACGCCGCCAGACTGGCCGATGGTGATTACCTGATCCCTTCCGGAATAAAAAAACCCAGACGCTAGTCTGGGTTTTTTGTTTTCAGCGCGCGGAAATCAGAACGGAATGTCGTCGTCGAAATCCATTGGCGGTTCGTTAGACGGTGCCGGAGCAGACTGCTGCTGCGGACGAGACTGCGCGCCGCCGCTGAACTGGTTGCCGCCCTGCGGCTGCTGAGGCTGACCCCAACCGCCCTGCTGCTGGCTCTGACCGCCACCTGCCGGTGCGCCACCGCCCTGACGGCCACCCAGCATCTGCATGGTGCCGCCCACGTTGACCACGACTTCCGTGGTGTACTTCTCAGCGCCGGACTGATCGGTCCATTTGCGGGTACGCAGCTGGCCTTCGATATAGACCTGAGAACCTTTACGCAGATACTCACCGGCCACTTCTGCCAGTTTGCCAAACAGCACTACACGGTGCCATTCGGTCTGCTCTTTCATCTCACCGGTCGCTTTATCACGCCAGGATTCGGAAGTAGCCAGCGTAATGTTGGCAACTGCGCCACCACTCGGCATGTAGCGTACTTCCGGGTCCTGGCCCAGATTACCGACGAGAATCACCTTGTTTACGCCTCTGCTGGCCATGTTCGTGTCTCCTGAATACGTTTCTTAATAGTGTAAACGCGCGAGTGTACCATTTCCACGCCGCAATTTGCATAGTTGCGTAGTCGGTTCAGAAATCTCTCGCGAACTCGACATTGTTACACAACCAATCAGAAAATGCATTCCAATACTGTATATTCAAACAGGTCAAATTGTGTCATAATTAGCCGTTTCTGACAGCCGTTTGTCCTTCAAACAAACCAGGCAATCCGTGTTCCAACCGGGAAAGGTGAATGGATAAGATCGAAGTTCGGGGCGCCCGCACCCACAATCTCAAGAATATCAACCTCATAATCCCTCGCGACAAACTCATTGTCGTGACCGGGCTTTCGGGGTCTGGCAAATCCTCACTGGCTTTCGACACTCTGTATGCCGAAGGACAGCGTCGTTACGTTGAATCGCTCTCTGCGTACGCGCGTCAGTTCCTGTCGCTGATGGAAAAACCGGATGTCGACCACATTGAAGGGTTGTCCCCTGCTATCTCTATTGAGCAGAAGTCCACCTCGCATAACCCGCGTTCAACGGTCGGTACCATTACCGAAATTCATGACTACCTGCGTCTGCTGTATGCCCGCGTGGGCGAGCCGCGCTGCCCGGACCACGACGTCCCGCTGGCGGCACAGACCGTGAGCCAGATGGTGGATAACGTGCTGTCGCAGCCGGAAGGCAAACGCCTGATGCTGCTGGCGCCAATCATTAAAGAGCGTAAGGGCGAACACACCAAAACGCTGGAAAACCTGGCAAGCCAGGGCTATATCCGCGCCCGTATTGACGGCGAGGTGTGTGACCTGTCCGACCCGCCCAAGCTGGAACTGCAGAAGAAGCACACCATCGAGGTGGTGATTGACCGCTTCAAGGTGCGCGACGATCTCGCCACGCGCCTGGCGGAATCCTTTGAAACGGCGTTGGAACTCTCTGGCGGCACGGCCGTGGTCTCCGATATGGACGACCCAAAAGCGGAAGAGCTGCTCTTCTCCGCCAACTTCGCCTGCCCGATTTGCGGCTACAGCATGCGCGAGCTTGAGCCGCGCCTGTTCTCATTCAACAACCCGGCGGGCGCGTGCCCGACGTGTGACGGTCTGGGCGTGCAGCAGTATTTCGACCCGGACCGCGTGATCCAGAATCCGGAGCTGTCCCTGGCGGGCGGCGCCATTCGCGGCTGGGACAAGCGTAACTTCTATTACTTCCAGATGCTGAAATCGCTGGCGGAGCACTACAAGTTCGACGTCGAAGCCCCGTGGGCGAGCCTGACCCCGAACGTGCACAAAGTGATCCTGTTCGGTTCCGGCAAAGAGAACATCGAGTTCAAGTATATGAACGATCGCGGCGATACCTCCGTGCGTCGCCACCCGTTCGAAGGGGTGCTGCACAACATGGAGCGCCGCTACAAAGAGACCGAATCCAGCGCGGTGCGCGAGGAGCTGGCGAAATTCATCAGCAACCGCTCCTGCGCAACCTGTGAGGGCACGCGTCTGCGTCGCGAAGCGCGCCACGTGTTTGTGGAAAACACGGCGCTGCCGACCATCTCAGACATGAGCATCGGCCACGCGATGGACTTCTTCAACAACCTGAAGCTCTCCGGCCAGCGCGCGAAAATCGCCGAAAAAGTGCTGAAAGAGATTGGCGATCGCCTGAAGTTCCTCGTGAACGTCGGCCTGAACTACCTGACGCTTTCCCGCTCGGCAGAAACGCTCTCCGGCGGTGAAGCCCAGCGTATCCGTCTGGCGAGCCAGATTGGCGCGGGCCTGGTGGGCGTGATGTACGTGCTGGACGAGCCGTCCATCGGCCTGCACCAGCGCGACAACGAGCGCCTGCTCGGCACGCTGGTCCACCTGCGCAACCTCGGCAACACGGTGATTGTGGTCGAGCACGACGAAGACGCCATTCGCGCCGCTGACCACGTGATCGACATTGGCCCAGGCGCTGGCGTGCACGGCGGGCAGGTGGTTGCTGAAGGGACGCTGAAGGACATCATGGCGGTACCCGAATCGCTGACCGGTCAGTTCATGAGCGGCAAGCGCAAGATTGAAGTACCAAAACAGCGCGTGGCGGCGAACCCGGAAAAAGTGCTGAAGCTGACCGGCGCGCGCGGCAACAACCTGAAAGACGTCACCCTGACGCTGCCGGTTGGCCTGTTTACCTGCATCACCGGCGTGTCCGGTTCCGGTAAATCGACGCTGATCAACGATACGCTGTTCCCGATTGCGCAGACGGCGCTGAACGGCGCGACGCTGGCCGAGCCTGCACCGTACCGCGACATCCAGGGGCTGGAGCATTTCGATAAGGTTATCGACATTGACCAGAGCCCGATTGGCCGTACCCCGCGCTCTAACCCGGCAACCTATACCGGCGTCTTTACGCCCGTACGTGAACTGTTCGCCGGTGTGCCGGAAGCGCGCTCCCGCGGCTATACGCCAGGACGTTTCAGCTTTAACGTTCGCGGTGGTCGCTGCGAAGCGTGCCAGGGCGACGGCGTGATCAAGGTTGAGATGCACTTCCTGCCGGATATCTACGTGCCGTGCGACCAGTGCAAAGGCAAGCGCTATAACCGCGAAACGCTGGAGATTAAGTACAAGGGCAAGACCATCCACGAAGTGCTGGACATGACCATCGAAGAGGCGCGCGAATTCTTTGATGCCGTCCCTGCGCTGGCGCGTAAGCTGCAGACGCTGATGGACGTAGGCCTGACCTACATTCGTCTGGGACAGTCCGCCACCACGCTGTCCGGCGGTGAAGCGCAGCGCGTGAAGCTGGCGCGTGAACTGTCAAAACGCGGCACCGGTCAGACGCTGTACATCCTGGATGAGCCAACCACCGGCCTGCACTTTGCCGATATCCAGCAGCTGCTCGAGGTTCTGCATCAGCTCAGAGACCAGGGCAACACTATCGTGGTCATCGAGCATAACCTGGACGTGATTAAAACCGCGGACTGGATTGTCGATCTCGGTCCGGAAGGCGGCAGCGGCGGCGGTGAAATTCTCGTCTCCGGTACGCCAGAGACCGTTGCAGAGTGCGAAGCGTCGCACACCGCGCGCTTCCTTAAACCGTTGCTGTAATTGTCACACGGAGAGTTGCTGTCGGGTGGTTTCCGGCAGCAGCTCAACCGCCTGCTGATAGGACGCGTCCACCAGGTAGTAAATCTGCGAGCCAGGAATCGATCCATCCAGATAGACGGTGCTCCAGTGCGCCTTATTGAGGTGCTTGCTCGGCCTCACGTCATCATGCTGTTGACGTAGCAAATCCGCCAGTTCAGGGCTGGTTTTCAGCGACGCCGCCGGACGGCCTTCCACCTCTTTCACCATCGCAAACAGCACATCACCCACCTTAATCTGCGTGGCTTTCCAGTCGCTGTGGACGCTCTGCTCCGCGCCGGGCTTGCTCATGCAGTACTGTAGTATCTCCGAAATTGTCATCTTTATTCCCCTTGTAGCGTGGCGATAATTTTACGCGAACCACCGTGAATGCGATGCTCTCCCAGCCAGATCCCCTGCCACGTTCCCAACAGCAACCGCCCGTTGTGAACCGGCAGCATCAACGATACGCCCAGCAGGGAGGATTTAATATGCGAAGGCATATCGTCCGCCCCCTCATAGTCATGCTCGTAAGGCGCGTTGTCCGGGACGCTCTTCAGAAAATGGTGCTCCATGTCGGACCGGACGGTGGGATCGCAATTTTCATTAAGCGTGAGAGAGGCGGACGTGTGCTGAAGCAGCAGATGCAGCAAACCCGTTTTCACCCGCGACAGGTCGCGGAGTTGCCCGATGACTTCATCCGTCACCAGGTGAAATCCGCGTGGTTTAGCGCTTAAGGTCAGGGTCTGTTGGTACCACATGTGCTGCTCCGTGATGAAAGATGAATCTTTCTAAGTGTGCAGCAAGAAGACGAAAGGTAAAACCCGCAGCAGCGAGATTTGATTAAAAAAGAGTCAAACCCGCTGCCATGCACTTAATACTCCGAATTGACGATCACCTCTTCGCCAAACTTTCCGGCCATCGGAAGCGGTCGATAGGTCGAGTTAGAGGCGCGCAACACCCTGATCCCTCTGGCTCCCACGTCATGCGCGGCGGTGATGTCGTTATCCGAATCGCCGTAGAATACTTTGATATTTTTCTTTTCCAGCCACTGGGTTTTGGTGTTTTGCCCTTCTTTGTCACCGGCAAAAATGACCGGATTCATGCTGGTTGCCGGGATCTGGAAATCATCCTGCAGCGTTTTAGAGACGGTTTCGGTTTTGGTCTGACTGCGGCCGGTAACAAAGTAGATGCTGTCACCGCGCTTCACGTGCATGGCAATAAGCGCACGGGCAACCTCTTTCGGGATGCTGAATTCGTCCCAACCGTTATTCATTTTTTCCCAGAATTCCGGGTTCTTCAGATACGCTTCGCTGTCGGGTGAATACGTTTTCTTCCCGCGCCAGAAGCCGGGGCTTGAGAACAGCACTGTATCGTCAATGTCAAAACCCACGGCCATTGGCGGGCGGCCGATCAGGCTGTTTTCGATTTGGGCCACGGAAACCCAGTGAATGGGTGCCTGCTCGGCGAGAATGGCGGCGGTGGTGCCGGTGTAAAGCGGCGTCGGGGCAGAAGCTCGCGCGACGACGGCGCTATTAAGCGAGAACAATAAGCAGGCGGCGCTGAGCGCCAGTGTGATCTTGCGCATATTTTCCCCTGAATATTCAGTTTGTTATCGTTTTAATTTGAGTAGATGGTCAAAAAACTATCCGACCATAACCCCAGCGGGAGGTGAAGGGAAGGAGTTTTTGCTTATGAAGCTGAATAAAAAGAAGACGATCACAAAGCGCCGGGCAAGGTTTTTGTGCGACCAGATGCCCTCACCCCAGCCCTCTCCCATAGGGAGAGGGAGAACACCCAGCCCGCAGGCCCGGTAAGCGAAGCGCCACCGGGCAAGGTTTCTGTGCGGCCAGATGCCCTCACCCCGCCCCTCTCCTACAGGGAGAGGGGGAAGCGAATAGTAAGTACTTACATTACAGCAGCAAAGGCCTGCGCCACGCGATGAACGTTGCTGGCATTCAGTCCCGCCACGCACATACGGCCGCTGGCGATCAGGTAGACGCCGAACTCTTCACGCAGACGATCGACCTGCGCCGCGCTCAGACCGGTATAGCTGAACATCCCGCGCTGCTTGAGCAGATAGCCGAAGTTATGCCCCGGCACCGCCTCTTTCAGCACGTTAACCAGCTCCTGTCGCATGGACAGGATGCGCTTACGCATCGCTTCCACTTCGGCAAGCCAGGACGCTTTCAGCTGTTCGTCACCGAGAACCGTCGCCACCACCTGCGCACCAAAGTTTGGCGGGCTGGAGTAAATGCGGCGTACCGTCGCCTTCAGCTGGCCGAGCACGCGACCCGCCGCTTCGGCGTCTTCACAGACCACGGACAGACCGCCAACGCGTTCACCGTACAGGGAGAAGATTTTAGAGAAGGAGTTGCTGACCAGCGCTGGCAGCCCGGCGCTGGCCACGGCGCGGATGGCGTAAGCATCTTCTTCCATACCCGCGCCAAAGCCCTGGTAGGCGATGTCGAGGAACGGAATCAGGTCGCGGGCTTTCAGTACCTCAATCACCGCATCCCACTGGGCGTTGGTGAGATCCGCACCGGTCGGGTTATGGCAGCATGGGTGCAGCAGCACAATGCTGCGCGCCGGCAGGGTGTTCAGTTTTTCCAGCAGCGCTTCGACGCGCACGCCGTTCGTTTCGCTGTCGAACCACGGATAGGTCGCCACGTTGAAACCTGCGCCCTCGAAGATCGCAACGTGGTTTTCCCACGTCGGGTCACTGACCCACACGCCTGAATCCGGGAAATATTTTTTCAGGAAGTCTGCACCCACTTTCAGCGCACCCGAGCCGCCCAGCGTCTGGATGGTCGCCACACGTTTTTGCGCGTGCACCGCGTGATCGGCACCAAACAGCAACGGTGCGATGGTGTTGCGGTAGGCGTTTAAGCCTTCCATCGGCAGATAAAGAGAAGCACCGTGTGGAACAGCGTTCAGACGCGTTTCGGCTTCGGCAACGGCTTTTAATTGAGGAATGATGCCATCCTCGTTGTAGTACAGACCGATGCTGAGATTCACTTTGTCGCTGCGAGGATCTTCTTTGAAACGCTCCATTAAGGAGAGGATAGGGTCGCCGGCATAGGCGTCAACTTTCTGAAACACGCGATGGTTCTCCGGAATTCGATGAGGCAGGGATTTCAACAATAAACTGGAATATCACTCAACACCACCCCTTAAGATTATCCTGCGATCGGCATAGGTTTTTTGCGTCCTCTCGCCATGACATTTACCCAATATTTTCCCCTTCTCGCTTTCCGTAATGTGGCTCCTGCGCAACCGCGCATTCACTGATTCAAGGAGTTCACATCATGGATTCACAATTTATTGGTTCAGTTATTAACGCCCTGCCGCTGGAACATATGATCGGCGGTCCGCTGCAGGCGATGATCAAAGCACAGGTCCAGGCGAGCAAGGCCTATACCGACTTTCTGCTCTCCGTCTGTATTAAAGACGGCAAAGCTGTCGCGATCGAGTTCGATTACGACGAAACCGTGGTAGACGAACAGGGGGTCAATAAAGGTAGCGTGACCCGCAAGATGAGTATTCCGCTCCTGGCGGCGGTCACCCACCCCATCATCTGCATCGAGGACGGCACTATCGACTTTGAGCTGGAAGTGAGCCAGAGCGAAGCCAGTTCCAGCAGCACCGAAGCGGAGGCCTCCGTGGAAGCGTCCGTCGGCTGGGGCGTATTCAAAGCGAAAATGACCGGCAAAGTCTCCCATAAATCGGAGCAGACCCGTTCGACCGATACACGCGCGAAATATTCCATTCATACCCAGATTAAACGCCAGGAGCCACCTGAAGCTCTGCAGCGCGTGATTGATTACCTGACCAACGCCAAAACCAAGCCTGTCGCCGCGCAATAATCTTCCACGCCGCGACATACGTGCGATTCCGTAACGCAGGGGCTACCCGGGTAGCCCTTTTTCCAGGAGCGAAATATGTCTTTTAAAAAATGGCTGCGCGGCGGCAAGGATGAGGAGCCGGAAAACAGGGCGGGCAAAGAGGATCAAGGCACGCCGCCGGCACAGGAAAACACGCCTCCAGCGCCTCCAGCCGATATTCCCGGCGTGCCGATCTCGCTTGAAGATATCACGCGTGGGATGCAGTACGCGGCCACTGCGGCCAACGAACTGATTGCTCAGCAGTATATGAAGGCGCTGGATCCCTTTTTCGAACCCGCAGAAGACGGTTCGTTAATTCCACGCACGGTACAGCTGGCGCTGGATGAAAAGCACTACTTTGACCTGCCCTTAGTCGCGCTTTCGACACCGCGCGGGCTGATGCTGGAAAAGATGAAGGTCAACCTGACGATCCGTACGGAAGGCATGCAGGCGCCTTCCCGCCAGTCCGGTGAAAACGAATTTGGCCGCTTTCACGTCAGCCTTTCGCCTTCCAGCGATAACAAAGGCGGGCGTGACAGCCGCCACGTCGATGTAGAGATGCAATTTACCGCACTTGAGCCACCGGAAAGCGTCATGCGTTTGATTGACGAATACACCAACAAGGTGATTCCCCGTCCGAAAGCAGAGGAGACTCCCTAATGCAAAAACAACCAGAACGTACAGGTGACAAGGGCATTCAGCTTATTTGCCAGTTTGAAGGGCTGAGGCTGGAGCGTTATCGCGATGCCGTAGGTTTATGGACCATCGGCTACGGCCATTTGATCCTCAAAGAGGAAATGGAAAAGCTCACCAAAATTACCACCGGTGAAGCCAAAGATCTGCTGCGCAAAGATCTGAAACGCACCGAGGACGGCGTGAAAAAACTACTGAGCAGCGCTTCGACACAGAACCAATTCGACGCGCTGGTTTCGTTCGCCTTCAACCTTGGCGTGGGCAATTTAAAGAAATCCACGCTGCTCAAAAAATTCAACGCAGGCGATATCCAGGGCGCCGCACTGCAGTTCAAAAGCTGGAATAAGGCAGGTGGTAAGGTTTTGACCGGGCTTACCCGACGCCGTGAAGCGGAAATGAAGCTATTTCTTAGTTAATTCAACAGGAAAATTACAATGAAACCACTATCCATAGTGAAAATGGCCGTACTGTCTGTTTCGTTATTCACCGTGTTACAGGCAACCGCCGCCATGCCAACCTGCGAAGAGGAAATAAAGGAAGCCAACGCCTTTTTATCTTCTCAGGGTATGGTGCCCGTCAATAACGTGACCGATCTGGCGACAACGCTTCGTCATATAAAAAATTTTGGGCGCCTGCCCGATCGCTATATCACCTCGGAGGAGGCTAAACGCCTCGGCTGGTCGGGAAGTGAAAGCGAATCGCTTTGGGGAGTGAAACTCACCCATCAAAAATGGATCGGTGGCGATAAATACAGCCATCGCGCTCTTCCTGCCAGTCAGCCATGGCTTAGCGCGGATGTGGATGTCGTGAAGGGGTATCGCTCTCCCAAGCGTTTGATTTACAGCCTGTCAGGGCAACAGCGCTTTATTACAACCGATAAGTATCAGCATATTGTTGAGCTGGATCCCTGCCAATAATAAGCGCCCGTTACGATAATAAATCCCCTTTTCCGAGGGGATTTATCCTTGCAGAGGATGAACGTATGTCTGACATCTATCTCCCGACCCTCATCAGTGAAGCCTTGCTGGCTTTTTCAGGTTTATTTGGCGGCGTCAGTATCTCGTTTTTCTGGCAACCGCAGCGATTGCACCAGCACAGCCGATTTATGGCAGGCATTATTTTTGGTGGAATCAGCATGGGTGCGGCCGTCGCATTAGGTGGATTAGCAGCCCGCTGGTTAAAGATAGACCTTAATCAGGCCGATATCACGCTTGGTTTAGGGTATATCCTCGGGGCAATGAGTAATGGCCTGATCGTCTGGCTGGCAAACTTTTTTCGCCGGCATGAACAACGCGATATTTTTGATGTTGCAAGCGTCATCAAAAGTAAAGTCAGACATGAATCACTTTCTCCGCCTGATTTAACCCACAACAAACCCGATGGAGAATAAATGCTTAACATAATGAATGGCTGGGTGCTTCCCTTTATTATCTTCGTCGACCTGATAACATCGCTGCTGATTTTGTTTGCCGCCTATAGCCGAAGAGTCCATGCCCTGCCGGTAATGTGTAAAATTGGCTTAGCCGCCCTCGCCTTTGGTTTTTTTGGTGAGAGCAGCTTAAACATGAAATTTATTCTTACCGGTGCTGATATACTGAGTGACAGTTTTCCATTCTGGCTATTGCAGGACTTCGGGACGCTGGTAGTGGTGATATATTATTTCAAATCTCAGTACCGTTAAAAAAACAAAGCGCAACAGAGGTCTGTCTGTTGCGCTTTTCTTTTAACGCATTTTGACTGCAGCCCTTCACTTTGCTGAAAAGCGGCTAATTAGACATATATTTAAAATAGAGCATTGCGGCCTGTGTCCGATTGTTGACCTGTAGTCGGTGAAAGATGGATTCCAGATGCACTTTGACCGTACCTGCGCTGATATTCAATTGCCGGCTGATCTGCTTATTTGTTCCTCCATTCGCCAGCAGCTTAAGAACTTCCTTCTGCCGACGACTCAGGGAATAGATTGGCAAACCGCCAGTGGGTTGTTCTCGCTGGACCACGGCTTGCTCCGGAAAACAGACCACCCCCGAGGAGACCATGCAAAGTATCTGGCTGATTTTCTCGGCGGGGAGATCCTTGGTAAAAATGCCCTTAATGCTTTGGCGGATGTAGAAGTTGAATATCTTATCCGTCGTTTTTCGTAACATCACCACGATCGGTAGCTCAGGCCAGTTTATCATCAAATTAGTGATAAAATCACGGCACTTCATTTCACCATCCAGCAAAATAATGCTGACCGGCATAGAGGTTAAAATTGCGTGCGCATCTTCAAAATTGTTCGCTGCAAAAACAGTGCATTCCGGCATTACGCGTTCCAGCTCTGTTTTCATACCGTGAATGAAGATCGGTAATTCATCGATCATTAATATATTCATCGTAGCATAACCCCGTGTGAAATCTATTTTCTTAGGTTATTCAACCAACTTATTCCGAAATTAAGTATGCGTGCTATTACAAAACTGTAAAAACAGCATTCGGCATAAGGCAAATGTCATATACCCAAAGCAAAAAGTTAAGCAGCACTACACATTAGACATAGCCATATTTAATTAAAAACGATCTTATCATTATCAAAAACAGCCTGGGCTTAATAGCATATTCCCCGAAAAATTGTTGACACGTATTATTTAACTGCACGCGTGCCATCTACCTACATATTAATATTTCAATGAGGTCATTTATGACAATACTAACAGTGTATTTCTGTGGTACTGGATCTAATAAATTTGATGAGTCTCATACTAATTACTGGAACGGCGAGCTCATCTCTTCTCTGGCAGCCAATAATAAGGGTAAAGAGTTCGCCGAATGGGTCATTCTTGATGGTCCGGGTAGCGGCAATCTACAAAGCGATGAGCTTTGGGTCAAAAGCGGAGAATATTCTCAGCTTCGCGCCCAGCTTCTGGGCAGCGGCTGGAATGAGAATGTTCAGCATGCGATCAATATTATCAAAGGACACGTTGACTGGCAGCGTGAGAAGCTCACAAAAGAAAACTATGAGCAGCTTAAAAAGGCGGGCGTACCGATTCAGGACGTTGAGGTTACCGGTTCCTTTTGGTGGCGCAAATATGACTATGGCGATCGTAAAGTGACCCAGCAGGCGCTGCAGCAGCAAATCATCAAAACCTTCCGTCAGGGGCAGATCCTGCCCACTCAGGTGAACCTTGTTGGGTGGAGCCGGGGCGGAATTAGCTGTCATATGCTTGCCAATGCAATGCTGGCCGATCCCCTTTTAACGACGATTCCGGTGAATATTTTTGCGGTCGATCCGGTTCCGGGCATGGGTAATTTCCAGGCGGACAAAGTTACTCTGGGCAGCAACGTGAAGGAGTATGTGGCTTTCTATGCCAGACATGAGCGATCAAAAGGTTTCTCGTGCGTCATTCCGCAGACCGATAGCGCGACAAAAGTCCATATTTATCCCATGTCTGGTCGCCACGCTACGCTGGTAGGGAATGCTTCGGCCAATGGGAATAGCGGGGAAAAAGTGGTCCATGAGCCCGGCACGATCGTGCGTCATTTCGCAGAAGTTTGCCTGCAAAGATGGGGCGTCACGTTGGATAAAAAGCTCAATCTGGATGGGGTGCAGCTGCTGGAACTGCATCAGGCCATTCAGCGCAACGCTCCGCTATTCGCCGAGATGCAGAAAAAGGTGTACACCATTTCGGAAAACGATGGGGGGGAGCGCTATGTCTCGCTGGGCAGCACCGGAAAACGGTTCTCGTCCATCCAGGGTTCGCGCTTCAGTCCGGAGTCAGGGCTCGCGTCGGATTATTTGACTAATCAGGCGATCTATAACGTGTTGAAATAAACGTTATGCGTCCAACGGCAGCTAATGCCGTTGGACGACTATCTGCGAGTCTCAGTCGATGTACTTCATCGCCACCCTTGACGTCAGGCGCGTGATAAGTTCGTAAGCACTCACTTTCGTAATTTCAGCAATACGTTCGACGGGCAGCCCCTCGCCCCACATCACCACATCGTCACCGGGCTTATCCTGGGCTTCAGGCCCCAGATCGACACAAATCATGTCCATTGCCACGCGGCCAACAATCTTCACCTCGCGACCGTTGACCAGAACCGGCGTACCCGACAGTGCGGCGCGCGGATAGCCGTCACCATAGCCCATCGCCACTACGCCGAGACGGGTGTCACGCTCGCTGGTCCAGGTACCGCCGTAGCCCACAGGCTCGCCCGCTTTATGGTCACGCACGGCAATCAGGTTAGAGACCAGCGACATGACCGGCTGGAAGCCAAAGTCCGGCCCCCAGGGTTTGTTCTCCAGCGGCGACACGCCGTAGAGAATAATGCCTGGTCGCGCCCAGTCGAAATGCGACTGCGGCCACAGCAGAATCCCGCCGGATGCCGCAATCGAGCGCATCCCCGGCTTGCCTTCGCAGAAGGTGTTAAAGATATCCAGCTGCCGCTCGGTCGCACCGCACTCGGGCTCATCGGCACGGGCGAAGTGGCTGACGATATTCACCGGCTGGCGCACGTTTTTGCACCGGCATAAACGCTGATAAAACGCTTCCGCGCTTTCCGGACGCACGCCCAGACGGTGCATGCCCGTGTCGAGCTTCATCCAGACGGTCACCGGCTCGCTCAGTTCGGCGGTTTCGAGTGCGGTTAGCTGTTCTTCGTTATGTACCGCGGTATGCAGATGCTGGTCAGCAATGGTCGGCAGATCGCTGGCTTCGAAAAAGCCTTCGAGGAGCAGTATGGGTTGAGTAATACCGCCCGCGCGCAGGCGGAGGGCTTCTTCAAGACGGGCGACGCCAAAGGCGTCGGCATCGGGGAGCGTTCGCGCGGTCTCAAGAAGACCGTGTCCGTAAGCGTTCGCTTTCACGACTGCAACGAGCTTGCTGGCAGGCGCCAGTTCACGCAGACGTTGCAGGTTGTGTCGCAGAGCGCGGCGGTTAATAACAACAGTTGCCGCTTGCATTTGAATTCCTTAGAAATTACTCATCATCATATTGAGGACCGGCATAGTTGTCGAAACGCGACCACTGTCCGTTAAAGGTCAGACGCACCGTCCCGATTGGGCCGTTACGTTGTTTACCAATAATAATTTCGGCGATCCCTTTCAGGTCGCTGTTCTCGTGATAAACCTCATCACGGTAGATAAACATGATTAAGTCGGCATCCTGCTCGATGGAGCCGGACTCACGCAGGTCAGAGTTGACCGGGCGCTTGTCGGCACGTTGTTCCAGAGAGCGGTTCAGCTGCGACAGCGCGACTACCGGTACGTGCAGCTCTTTGGCTAACGCCTTGAGCGAGCGGGAAATCTCCGCAATCTCAAGCGTACGGTTGTCGGAAAGCGACGGGACGCGCATCAGCTGAAGGTAGTCGATCATGATGAGGCCGATGCCACCGTGTTCACGGGCAATGCGGCGCGCGCGGGAGCGCACTTCCGTCGGCGTCAGGCCGGACGAGTCATCGATATAGATGTTACGTTTTTCCAGCAGAATGCCCATGGTGCCGGAGATGCGCGCCCAGTCTTCATCATCGAGCTGGCCGGTACGAATGCGGGTCTGATCTACGCGCGACAGCGACGCCAGAGAACGCATCATAATCTGCTCGGAGGGCATCTCAAGGCTGAAGATCAGCACCGGCTTATCCTGCAACATCGCCGCGTTTTCGACGAGGTTCATCGCAAAGGTAGTTTTACCCATCGACGGACGTGCGGCGACGATAATCAAATCCGACGGCTGCAGACCGGCGGTTTTCTTGTTCAAATCGTCATAGCCGGTGTTCACGCCGGTGACGCCATCGTGCGGCTGCTGGAACAGCTGTTCGATACGGGCCACGGTGGCGTCGAGGACATCGGCTATGTTTTTCGGGCCTTCGTCTTTATTGGCGCGGCTTTCGGCGATTTTAAAGACGCGGGATTCAGCCAGATCGAGCAGGTCTTCGCTGGTGCGCCCCTGCGGATCAAAACCGGCCTCGGCGATCTCATTCGCCACCGAAATCATCTCGCGGACGACGGCACGTTCGCGCACGATATCGGCATACGCGCTGATGTTCGCCGCACTAGGCGTGTTTTTTGACAGTTCCGCCAGATAGGCAAACCCGCCGCAGCTGTCGAGCTGACCAAGACGCTCCAGCGATTCCGCGAGCGTTATCAGGTCGATCGGGCTGCCCGACTCCTGCAGACGCGCCATTTCGGTAAAGATGTGGCGGTGCGGGCGGGTGTAGAAATCTTCCGCGACGACGCGCTCGGCGACGTCGTCCCAGCGCTCGTTATCCAGCATTAAACCGCCCAACACCGACTGTTCCGCTTCAATCGAGTGCGGCGGGACTTTTAACCCTGCGACCTGGAAATCACGCTCGCGAGGTTCAGTCTGTTTGTTGAAGGGTTTGTTTCCTGCCATAGTGAATGGAGTTACCGAGATAAAGAGTGGTTCGAAAGATTACCATATTTTTCTTACGGAGGGAGCATGGCAACGCGCATTGAATTCCAGAAACACGGTGGGCCGGACGTACTCAAAGCGGTGGAGTTTACCCCCACCGCGCCTGGCGAAAACGAAGTGCAGGTTGAAAACAAAGCCATCGGCATAAACTACATCGACACCTATATTCGCGGCGGTCTCTACCCGCCGCCGTCAATGCCGAGCGGCCTGGGCACCGAGGCGGCCGGTGTCGTCGTCAAAGTGGGCAGCGCGGTTAAGCATATTAAAGAGGGCGACCGCGTGGTGTACGCGCAGTCTGCGCTGGGCGCTTACAGCTCCGTTCACAACGTTCCGGCGGATAAAGCCGCCCTGCTGCCTAACGCTATCTCTTTTGAGCAGGCGGCGGCCTCGTTCCTGAAAGGTCTGACGGTTTATTACCTGCTGCGCAAAACCTATGAAATTAAGCCCGACGAGCAGTTCCTGTTCCATGCCGCAGCGGGTGGCGTCGGGCTCATCGCCTGTCAGTGGGCAAAGGCACTGGGCGCGAAGCTGATCGGCACCGTCGGAAATGCACAAAAAGCGCAGCGCGCGCTGCAGGCGGGCGCCTGGCAGGTGATTAACTATCGTGAAGAGAGCATTGTTGAGCGGCTGAAGGAGATCACCAGCGGCAAAAAAGTGCGCGTAGTGTATGACTCGGTGGGGAAAGACACGTGGGAAGCGTCGCTGGACTGTCTGCAGCGCCGTGGTCTGATGGTCAGCTTCGGCAATTCGTCAGGCGCGGTAACCGGCGTTAACCTCGGTATTCTGAATCAGAAAGGTTCGCTGTATGTGACTCGCCCTTCCCTGCAAGGATACATCACCAACCGGGAAGAACTTGAGGAAGCCAGCAACGAGCTGTTCTCGCTGATCGCCAGCGGCGTCATCAAAGTGGATGTGTCAGATGCGCAGAAATTCGCGCTGACCGATGCGCAGCGCGCGCATGAGGTGCTGGAGAGCCGGGCGACGCAGGGGTCGAGCTTGTTGATTCCCTGAGTCCCAAAAAGAAATTGGGCTTCCCGTGGGAAGCCCTTTCTTTTTTTAGTTCGGCTGTATGTAGGGTACAGCTCGATGAATTCTTTAACGGCAGTCATAGTGACAGATTCGATAACTAAATCCTATTCTGTTCTAAGCCATGCCGCCGGAAAAGTTACAAGTATGTGACGAACCCCTCAATACCTTAGTAACGGAAGCGGTTATTGCGCTGATAACTGGGCACTTTTGGCGCTTTAATCGCCCGAATCACCCACACAACCGCAATGGCCAGCAGTAGCCACGGCAGCAGTTTGATCGTCAGCGCAAACAGTCCGCCAATAAACATGACCACCGTCGCCACCACGATAGCCGCCAGAATGCCGAGCAGCGAAACGCCTGTCCCTAACAGCATGACAAAAAAGCCAATCACAAAAAGTAGTTCCAGCATGGTGCTCTCCCACGAGTTCCCGAGTAATGCCGTAAGCATTACAAGAATCATGCCAGCATTAACCTGTTGTTATTAAAGCAAAACGCCCCGCGAACGTTCGCAGGGCGTGGTGAATTTGACGAACTTTTAGCGAAAGTTATCGCTTGTCTGCCACCAGTCGCAGCGCATGTTCCAGCACCTCAATATCGGCTCCGGCTTTATGCGCATTCTCGCTCAGGTAGCGGCGCCACTGGCGCGCGCCCGGAATACCCTGGAACAGGCCAAGCATATGGCGGGTGATATGGCCGAGATACGTGCCATTGCTCAACTCGCGCTCAATGTAAGGGTACATCGCACGCACGACGGCAACCGGATCGGTGTCCGCACCTTCGATGCCAAAGATTTCGCGATCGACCGTCGCCAGAATGCCCGGGTTCTGATACGCCTCGCGCCCGACCATCACGCCATCCATATGTTCCAGATGCGCTTTGGCCTCTTCCAGCGACTTGATGCCACCGTTGATGGACATCGTCAGGTGCGGGAAGTCACGCTTTAGTTGATACACGCGCGGATAGTCCAGCGGCGGGATCTCACGGTTCTCTTTCGGGCTGAGGCCGGAGAGCCAGGCTTTTCGCGCGTGGATGATAAACATCTCGCATTCGCCTTTCCCGGATACCGTGCTGATAAAGTCGCACAAGAATTCGTAGCTGTCCTGGTCGTCAATGCCGATGCGGGTTTTGACCGTGACCGGAATGGAGACCACATCGCGCATCGCCTTGATACAGTCCGCTACCAGCTGTGCATTCCCCATCAGACAGGCGCCAAACATGCCGTTTTGCACGCGGTCGGACGGGCAGCCAACGTTAAGGTTGATCTCGTCGTAGCCGCGTTCTTCCGCCAGCTTCGCGCACTGCGCCAGCGCGGCCGGATCGCTGCCGCCCAGCTGCAGGGCAACCGGATGCTCTTCTTCGCTATAGGCCAGATAGTCGCCCTTCCCGTGAATGATTGCGCCCGTGGTCACCATTTCGGTGTACAGCAGCGTATGGCGGGAGAGCTGGCGCAGGAAGTAGCGGCAGTGTCTGTCCGTCCAGTCGAGCATCGGCGCAATGGAGAAACGGTGTGCAGGGAAAGCGGTCTGTAATTCTGACGACATGGCGAAGTTTTAAGCATCTGGTGGAAAAGGGGGCGCTACTATAGCACAAAGAAAAGCCGGAGGCGCAGCGCCTCCGGTGGACTTTAGAACGTCATGCTCAGCTGAGCCCCGGCGCCCCAGGTTTCGTCCTCGCCGTACAGGCCCATCAGGTCAACATGAACGGTGCTGAACGGTGCGAAACCGACACCACCGGTAAAGACGTTGCTGTCGTTACCCTTCACGTCCGCGCGATAACCCGCACGCACCGCCAGCCAGCTGAGCGGCGTAACCTCGGCACCGACACCAACGTACTGCGACGTATCTTCGCTCTTGAAGCCTTTGGTTTCCGTCAGATCGCCATCGGCGGTCAGCGTCACCAGGTCGTTGTGCCAGGCGGCACCGGCGGTTACCAGCGGACGGATCTGATAGGTGTCTTTATAGCTCACCACTTCCCCCGTACGGCCGTTGCGGATACGAATATCTTTGGTGTCGATGTCGCGCGACATCAGGTTTTGGCCGCTCACGCCGACCGTCCAGTTCTCGCCGAAATCAGCCGCAATACCGGCATCGACGTTAAAGCCCGTGTCGTCCGTGCGGTAGCGGCTGTCGTTCCACTTGTTACTGTCGTAATCGTAGATTGACGTGGTGTAGTTATAGACCCAGGTTTTTTGCAGCTTTGGCGTTACCCCTACGGAAACCGGGACGCCGCCGAGGTCAAACTGACGGGCAATGGCAACGCCGTAGTCGGACACAATCGCCGCACGGCCAGACGCCGTTGAGTTGAGGTTTTTAGTGATCTGATCCGTGCCGTTCAGCGCAGCGTCCAGGGCAACACCGGCAGCCACCACGTTGCTTCGTTGAATACCGCGCAGGTAATCAATATCTTGCTGATCGATAGACGAACTCACCCGGCCATGGGCGTACCCTTTCGCCATAAAGGCCACGGAAAGCACATCGTTAGGAATACTCACGGCAAGCCCAGCGCCTGCCGTCGCGCGTGCGGTTTTGCCCTTGAGATAGTCCAGCTCATCGGCCAGATCTTTGGCCGCGCCCTGGAATTGATTAATGGAACCTAACGGATTGGTGATGACCTGAATTGGCGTAAGGTTATCAACCACATCCTTATAGTGATTGATTTTGTCGTTGATGGTATCAATCTCATCCTGAAGATTGTCCTCATCCGTCACCTGGACGCCAACGGCCGGCAAAATGACCGTCACATCATCGTCCGGTTTTGCCTTTGCCAGCAACGCGGGGTTGATTAACGCCCCGCTACCATAGCTCCCGGAGGCAACGCCAGTGCCACCCATTGCGTCACTCCGTGATTCTGTCCAGGTATTGGCTGCTCCCGCCTGATTTGCCATAAACAAGGAAACAGCGATACTCACCACCGAAAATTTAAAATATTTTTTCACAGTATGCCCGTTATAGTCTGTTATGAAATAACCCCTGTCTGTTATCACCCAAACAGGAACGAACTATTGCTGTGAATAAGTAGTAAAAGACCCGCTATTTCTATCCCTAAGTAAAACTCCCTTACGGCCTGTTATATTTTGTGACGGCCCTCAATATTTATAGAAGAGGAAATTATTTTTTCCCAGGTTTTCCATCATGCGGTCCAAAAAACTGGGGCGGGTGATCTACCCAGCGATCCTCACGCGTGGCGGCATACACCGGGTTGAGCGGATAGTAGATGCGGTTGTGCTTCTTGTTGGCCTCGCCAACGACCAGCAACCGCACCTCTTCGTCCGTGTTGTTGATAAAGGTGTGGCAAATACCGGTTCCGGCAGGGAACCCCACGCTGTCGCCCGGTTCAAGTTTCCATAAATAGCCATTGATCCACGCATCTGGATGACCTTCGAGCACATAAACGAACTCTTCTTCATCACTTTCCGCATGCGGATAGGACGTCCTGCGCCCGGGCGGTAAACGCTCATGATGGATACCAATGCGCCCGAGCCCAAGCTTGCGCGCTAGCGGGGCACCGATAGAAAACAGCTCGTCGCTGTCGGGATAGGTCGAATCATCCGCGCCTTCTACGTCGCGCCAGTGCCGAATACAGTCAGGTTTTTTCATTGTTTATTTCCCGGTTTGTAATGGGTCAGGTATAGCACAGACTGGCGGATCTCGGCGTTTTTACCAGAACATGATAAAGTGGGGGTTTCCGTCCTATAACATCCGGGGTGCTAAATGGATAAGTCCACAAAAGAGCTGTTAGCGCAGGCCGAAAAGCTGTGCGCCCAACGCAATGTGCGCCTGACTCCGCAGCGCCTTGAAGTCTTACGTCTGATGAGCCTGCAGCAGGGTGCCATCAGCGCCTACGATCTGCTCGACCTGCTCCGCGAAAGCGAGCCGCAGGCGAAACCACCGACCGTGTATCGCGCCCTGGATTTCCTGCTGGAACAAGGATTCGTGCATAAAGTTGAGTCCACAAACAGCTATGTGTTGTGCCATCTGTTCGATCAGCCCACCCACACATCGGCGATGTTTATCTGTGACCGATGCGGCGTGGTGAAAGAAGAGGCTGCGGAAGGCGTGGAAGATATTATGCATACGCTGGCAGCGAAAATGGGGTTTGCCCTGCGTCATAACGTAATTGAAGCGCACGGGCTGTGTTCTGCCTGCGTGGAAGTGGAAGCCTGTCGTCATCAGGACGCGTGTCAGCACGACCACTCTATTCTTGTGAAGAAAAAACCGCGTTAACGGCAAAAGAAAAGGCGGCTCATGGCCGCCCTCAGGGTGTACTTCCTTGTACTTGCGGGTATAGCCCGGTTACCAGCGGTAGTCGTTGCGTTTTTCCCAGTCGCCCACTTCTTTTTCCGCCTGGTCTTTCGCGTAGCCGTAACGCTCCTGGATTTTACCGACAAGCTGATCGCGTTTACCTTCAATGACGGTCATATCGTCATCAGTCAGCTTACCCCACTGTTCTTTCGCTTTACCTTTGAACTGCTTCCAGTTGCCGCCGATTTCGTCTTTATTCATCATCGAGTCCTCTTAGTTAAGCGTCGGGTCGTAACGTCCGTTACGTTCTTTTCTGCTGGACGTGATAATTATTGTAGTTAAGGACTCGGCAGTTGATTTCATATTCGGAATCTTTAACCGTTACGATATATCGTGCCGCGAGGGGAGCCAGGTATTGTTCTGCCAGTGGCGCCGCCAGATAAAAGCCAGCGATAACCCACGCAGCGAGAGGAAAACGGCCAGGGCCAGCCACAAACCGTGATTACCCAGCCAGGGAAGCGTCAGCAGCGTCAGGCCGAACCCTACGGCCGCAACAGCCATGCTGTTACGCATTTCAGCTCCGCGCGTCGCCCCAATAAACATGCCGTCCAGCAGATAACACCAGACACCAACCACCGGTAAGATGACTTGCCAGATGAGATAGTGACTCGCCAGTTCGCGCAGCGCAGGGATAGACGTCAGCAATCCAACAATCTGCTCACCAAAGCAGGCGTAAACCAGGCCGAACGCCAGCGCCACCAGTCCAGACTGGCGGCAGGCTGCCCGCCAGACGTCCCGCAGCTGCCCGCTTTCACGCGCACCGTACGCCTGGCCCGAATGCGCTTCTACCGCATAGGCAAAGCCATCCAGCGCGTAGGCGGTAAAGGTAAGCAGCGTCATCAATACCGCATTGACCGCGACAATTTCTGGCCCCAGTCGGGCCCCGAAAACCGTCAGCGCGCCGAAGCAGAGTTGAAGCAGCAGCGAGCGCAGCATGATGTCACGGTTAAGGGCCAGCAGCTTACGGATATTGCCGCGCCATGCGGTTTTGAGCAGCGTCAGGGAGATCCCGCGCATCGCCAGCACGCGCCAGACCATCCACAAGCCAATGATAAAGGTCCCGTATTCGGCAATTGCCGTCGCCAGCGCCGCGCCCCGCACGTTCATATGCAGGCCCATTACCAGCCAGACATCCAGCACAATGTTGAGAAGGTTGCCTACCACCAGCAAAATCACTGGCGCACGGGCGTACTGCACGCCCAGTAGCCAACCCAGCAGAACCAGGTTTGCCAGCGAGGCGGGCGCGCTGAGCCAGCGGATTTCAAGGAAACGGCGCGCCTGAGCCAGTACCGCCTCGCTGCCGCCGACAACATGGAGCGCAAGGTCGATCAGGGGCGCACGCAATACAATGATTAATGCTCCCGCACCAAGCGCAAGAATCAGCGGCTGGACCAGCGCGCGTGCCAGGCGCAGCGGATCTTTTGCACCATAAGCCTGTGCCGTGAGCCCGGTGGTGCTCATGCGCAAAAAGAGCAGCAGCATAAACAGGAAACTGGTTGCCGTCGCGCCAATCGCCACGCCGCCAAGATAAACCGGCGAATCAAGATGGCCAATAACGGCAGTATCGACCAGACCCAGCAAGGGAACAGTAATATTGGAGAAAATCATCGGCAGAGCAAGACGCCACAATGCCTTATCGGATGCCGTCAGCAGTGACATGAAAAATACCGGGAGTCGAGAATGAAGCAGGCTACAGCGGCGCCATAGCCTGTCAGGAAGAGGTTACAGCCATTCGCCGTTGCGAATGACCCCAACCGCCAGTCCTTCGATAGAGAAGTTGTGTTCGCGGAGATCGACCACAATCGGGGAGAACTCGTTGTTTTCAGGCAGTAGCTGAACGGTGTTCCCCTGTTTTTTCAAACGCTTGACGGTGACTTCATCATCTATGCGCGCGACAACCACCTGGCCGTTACGCACATCCTGCGTTTTGTGCACTGCAAGCAGATCGCCGTCAAGAATACCGATGTCTTTCATCGACATACCGCTGACGCGCAGCAGGAAATCAGCGCTCGGTTTGAACATGCCAGGATCGACCTGGTAGTGGCCTTCAATATGCTGCTGTGCCAGTAAAGGCTCACCGGCAGCAACACGGCCTATCAGCGGAATGCCCGTCTCTTCTTCCACCAGCAGGCGGATACCGCGTGACGCGCCTGAAACAATCTCAATCACGCCTTTACGCGCCAGCGCTTTCAGGTGTTCTTCAGCAGCATTCGGAGAACGGAAGCCCAGACGCTGCGCGATTTCCGCACGCGTGGGTGGCATACCCGTCTGGCCGATATGATCCCGGATGAGATCAAACACCTCTTGCTGCCTGGTCGTTAACGCTTTCATTCCGCCCCCTGGGTGTATATACAGTTATGCTGTGAGTATATACAGTCAAAGGCGATTTTGGAACCAAAAACTGCACAAAAAACCAGGGACTTAATTATTCCTCGAGGCTCATCGGAAATGTGACCAAAGCAGCGTGACCCAGGTGATAACAGCAGTGATAATCGCCAGCAGCACGGCAGCAGAGCCCATGTCTTTTGCGCGGCCAGAAAGCTCATGGAAATCTGAACCTATGCGATCAACAACGGCCTCAATAGCGCTATTAAGAATTTCCACTATCATCACCAGAAGCACGGAACCGATTAGAAGTACGCGGGTAATAGCATCAATATCAAGGAAACAGGCGACGATCACCGCGATGATAGCGGCGACGCCCTCCTGGCGAAAGGCAGCTTCGTTGATCCACGCGGCACGGAAACCTTTCCATGAATAGCCGGCGGCTTTGATGATACGCGTTAACCCAGTGGTATTATTGGCCATTAAAAGAACCTTTTATGAAAAAAAGCGTCAGTAACAGGAACTGTAGCGCGTTTCGCTACAGCCTGAAGTATGACGGGTAACAACAGAAATTTTGCGCGCTTTCTGTTATCCTTGCGCCGCAATTGCATTATTAACCAGAGGCTTTACATCGTTTATGTCCGGCTGGCCACGAATTTACTACAAATTACTTAATTTACCATTAAGCATCCTGGTAAAAAGCAAGTCTATCCCAGCAGAACCCGCGCTGGAATTGGGGCTCGATACGTCGCGTCCTATTATGTACGTTTTGCCTTATAACTCGAAGGCAGACTTACTGACGCTTCGCGCCCAGTGTCTGGCGCATGACTTACCTGACCCGCTTGAACCGCTTGAAGTTGACGGCTCTTTACTGCCGCGCTACGTGTTCATTCACGGTGGACCGCGCGTGTTTACCTACTACACGCCAAAAGAAGAGTCCATCAAGCTGTTCCACGACTATCTTGACCTGCACCGCAGCAACCCCGATCTGGATGTACAGATGGTGCCGGTATCGGTGATGTTTGGTCGTCGTCCGGGCCGTGAAAAAGGTGAGGAAAACCCGCCGCTGCGTATGCTTAACGGCATCCAGAAGTTCTTCGCGGTCTCCTGGCTGGGACGCGACAGCTTTGTGCGTTTCTCCCCTTCCGTTTCGCTGCGTCGAATGGCGGACGAGCACGGCACCGACAAGATCATCGCGCAAAAACTGGCGCGCGTGGCGCGTATGCACTTCGCCCGCCAGCGCCTGGCTGCCGTAGGGCCGCGTCTCCCGGCGCGTCAGGATCTGTTCAACAAGCTGTTGGCCTCCAAAGCGATTGCACGCGCCGTTGAAGACGAAGCGCGCAGCAAGAAAATATCGCATGAGAAAGCCCAGCAGAACGCCATTGCGCTGATGGAAGAGATTGCAGCGAACTTCTCTTACGAGATGATTCGCCTGTCGGATCGTATTCTCGGCTTTACCTGGAACCGCCTGTATCAGGGCATCAACGTTCATAACGCCGAGCGCGTACGCCAGCTGGCGCACGATGGCCATGAGATTGTCTATGTTCCCTGCCACCGCAGCCACATGGACTACCTGCTTCTTTCCTACGTGCTCTATCACCAGGGGCTGGTACCGCCACATATTGCTGCCGGTATCAACCTGAATTTCTGGCCAGCAGGTCCGATTTTCCGCCGCCTGGGCGCGTTCTTTATCCGTCGCACCTTCAAAGGCAACAAGCTCTACTCCACCGTGTTCCGCGAATATCTGGGCGAGCTGTTCAGCCGCGGCTATTCCGTTGAGTACTTCGTGGAGGGCGGTCGTTCCCGTACCGGACGTCTGCTCGATCCGAAGACCGGCACGCTGTCGATGACCATTCAGGCGATGCTGCGCGGAGGAACCCGTCCAATCACGCTGGTGCCAATCTACATTGGCTATGAGCACGTGATGGAAGTGGGCACGTACGCCAAAGAGCTGCGCGGTGCGACCAAAGAGAAAGAGAGCCTGCCGCAGATGCTGCGCGGCTTGAGCAAGCTACGCAATCTCGGTCAGGGCTACGTGAACTTCGGCGAACCGATGCCGCTGATGACGTACCTGAACCATCACGTTCCCGAGTGGCGCGAATCCATCGATCCTATCGAAGCGATTCGTCCGGCCTGGCTGACGCCAACGGTCAACGGCATCGCGTCCGAGCTGATGGTGCGCATTAACAACGCCGGTGCGGCTAACGCCATGAACCTGTGCTGTACGGCGCTTCTGGCTTCGCGTCAGCGTTCTCTGACCCGCGAACAGCTCACGGAGCAGCTGGATTGCTATCTGGACATGATGCGCAACGTGCCGTATTCCGTTGATTCAACCGTGCCTTCTGCTACCGCCAGTGAGCTTATCGATCACGCGCTGCAGATGAACAAGTTTGAAGTCGAAAAGGACACGATCGGCGACATCATCATTCTGCCGCGCGAGCAGGCAGTGCTGATGACCTACTACCGCAACAACATCACCCATATGCTGATGCTGCCGTCGCTCATGGCGGCTATCATCACCCAGCATCGCCGTATTTCGCGTCAGGAGCTATTGCGTCACGTTGAGACGCTCTATCCGATGCTGAAAGCGGAGCTGTTCCTGCGCTGGAGCAAAGACGAGCTGGCGGGCGAACTGGACAAACTGACGGAAGAGCTGCGTCGTCAGGGGCTGATCACCGTTTCAAACGACGAGCTGCACATCAATCCGTCGCGTTCCCGTACACTGCAACTGCTGGCGGCTGGTGCGCGTGAAACGCTGCAGCGCTACGCCATTACGTTCTGGCTGCTGAGTGCGAACCCGTCTATCAACCGCGGCACGCTGGAGAAAGAGAGCCGGACGCTGGCACAGCGCCTGTCCGTTCTGCACGGCATTAACGCCCCGGAGTTCTTCGACAAAGCGGTCTTCAGCTCTTTGGTCCTGACGCTGCGTGACGAAGGCTACATCAGCGATACGGGCGATGCCGAGCCGGAAGAGACGCTGAAGGTGTACCAGATGCTGGCCGAACTGATCACCTCGGACGTTCGCTTGACGATCGAGAGCGCGACGCAGGGCGAGTGATGTGAAAAAGCCGGGTGGTGATTTCACCTGACCCGGCCTGGCGTTCTGCAAAATATAAAGGCCCGGTAAGCGTTAACGCTACCGGGCCTTATTTTTGAGCCTTGTTAAATCACCGCATTCAGCTCAGCAGTGTGAAAGCAATCATCCCGACAATCGCACCCGTCGTGCCGAGGATGGTTTCCATCAGCGTCCAGGTTTTCAGGGTTTGCGCTTCGGTAGCGCCGGTAAATTTACCGAACAGCCAGAAGCCCGCGTCGTTAACGTGAGAGACCACAATCGAACCGCCCGCGATACAGATAGACAGCGCGGCCATCTGCGCACCGGAGTAGTTCAGCTGTTCAATCACCGGCATCACCAGACCCACGGCGGTTAAGCACGCCACGGTTGCGGAACCCTGGATGATACGCACCGCCGCAGCCAGCACGAAGCAGGTTACCGCAATCGGCAGGCCCATCCCGGTCAGCGCTTCGCCCAGAGCCGGACCCACGCCGGAATCCACCAGCACCTGCTTGAACACGCCGCCGGCGCCGATCACCAGCAGGATAATACCCGCCGGCTGCAGCGCTGCGCCGCAGATCTCCATCACCCGGTCTTTTGGCATCCCCTGACGCATTGCCAGGCCGTAAATCGTCACCAGACAGGCCACCAGGATCGCCGTGAACGGGTGACCGACAAACTCGAACCATTCGTAGGCGCTGGAACCCACCGGCACAAAGCGCGCGGCGATGGTTTTCAGACCCACGAGAACCAGCGGCAGCAGGATAAGCGACAGGCTGAAGCCGAAGGATGGCATTTTGCCCTCGCCCAGGTGCGGCTCGGTGATGTCATCCGGAATATGCAGCTCAACGTAACGGCTGATGAAGTTGCCCCACAGCGGGCCGGCAATAATCATCCCCGGAATTGCCGCGCACAGGCCAATCAGGATCATCCAGCCAAAGTCGGCGTGCATCTGGGATGCCAGCAGCATCGGCGCAGGCCCCGGCAGCAGAAACGCTGCAGCCGCCGCCACGCCCGCAAACAGCGGAATGACTAGCTTCACGAGGTTAGTACCGGTATGGCGCGCCATGGAGAACGCGACGCTTATCAGCAGCACAACGGCCACTTCGAAGAACAGCGGCAGCGCGCAAATCAGTCCCGCAAGACCAATCGCGTAGTGCGCGCGGCTGTGGCCGAAGGATTTCAGCATCTTGACGGCAATCTGGTCGACCGCCCCCGTCTCGTGCAAAATCTTGCCAAACATCGCGCCCAGCGCGACCACAATCGCCAGGAAGCCCAGCGTGCCGCCCATCCCTTTTTCCATCGTCGCGGCGATCTTATCGAGCGGCATACCGGAAAAGAGACCTGCACCTATAGAAACCACCATCAAAGCAACAAAGGCGTGCATACGCGCCTTCATCACTAAAAACAGCAGCAGCAATACCGAACCCACTGCTGTCAAAACTAGCGTTAATGTACTCAAAACTTACTGCCTTTTATTGATGACCTCGATGGTGCTGGCAACAACACCCTCCAGTGACTGATCGATATCAACCACTAAGACGTCTTTCTCGTCTTCACCCGGCTCCTGCAGCGCTTCGAACTGCGTCACCAGCATCTGGGTTTTGAAGAAGTGACCTTTACGCGCCTTCAGGCGGCTTTCAATCACCTCGAAATCCCCTTTCAGGTAGATGAAAGAGAGGTTCGGGTTGCCGTCGCGCAGCAGGTCGCGGTAGGTTTTTTTCAGCGCGGAACAGACGATCAGGGAGACTTTGTTGGTGCGCTGCATAGCGAACGCGGCGTCATTCAGCGCCTGCAACCACGGCTTGCGGTCGTCATCGTTCAGCGGCTCGCCGGAGGCCATTTTCATGATATTGCTGCGCGGATGGAGGAAGTCGCCATCAAGAAACGCAGCCTGGAGTTGATGCGCCACTTCGCTGGCTACGGCTGATTTCCCGCTACCGGAAACGCCCATCAGGACGTAGACGTGGTGATCGTGATTAGTCGTGCTCAAAGGGTGTCCCTCAGTCAATTGTTACGGGTAACAGTTATCGGTAACATTGTCCTGCCGGGGCAAAAGAGAAGCAATATCCAAACGTGCGCGAAGTGAATAAGTGTGAGCTACTTCAAATTTGTCAGTTCAAATAGATCCACCCGGTGACAAGGTGAAACCTAAATCTAACATTTTTGGGGTCACCGTCTCGCCACGAATGCGCGCCAGCAGGCGTTCTGCGCCAATGCGGCCCATACGTTCACGCGGGGTCAGGACGCTCGCCAGACGCGGCTCCATCACCTGGCCGATGTCGTGGCCGTGGAAACCGGCGATCGCCATATCATCAGGGATCTTGAGCCCCAGACGCTGGCACTCAAACGCCGCGCCAACCGCCAGGTCATCGTTGGTACAGAAAATACCGTCCAGTTGCGGATACTCGCGTCGTGCCTGACGCATCAGCTCAATACCCGACGTATAGGAGGAGGACTGCTCCACCATCACGCTGTACGGGGTTAAGTTCGCGTCGAGCATCGCCTGCTCGTATCCCTTCTGTTTGATGATAGTACGTTCATCAAGACGCGCACCCAGATAGGCAATATGGCGATGACCGCGGGCAATGATGGCCGCCGTCATCTGCCGCGCCGCTTCGAAGTTATCGAACCCCACGGCGATGTCGAGGCACGGCGACTGGCTGTCCATCAGTTCCACCACCGGGATACCGGCCACTTCAATCATTTTGAGCGTGCGGGCAGTGTGGGTACGTTCGGTTAAAATCAGGCCGTCGATGTTCCAGGAAAGCATCGATTCAAGACGTTCCTCTTCCAGTTCCGGCTTGTACCCGTAGTGGGCGAGCATGGTCTGATAACCAAAAGCATCGGTGACGCTTTCAATGCCGCGCAAAACTTCGGCGAAAACCTGGTTGGTCAGGGAAGGAAGCAGGACGCCCACCGCGCGGCTGGTCGCATTGGAGAGAATATCTGGCGCGCGGTTGGGAATATAACCCAGTTCATCAAGGGCAGCGGCAATCTTGCCACGTAACGCCACGGAAACCTGTTCCGGGTTACGTAAAAAACGGCTGACCGTCATTTTGGTCACACCGACGCGATCGGCGACATCCTGAAGTACGGGGCGTTTCTTTTTCATCGTCCTGAGAAATCTTGAAGTGAGAGATTTGCTCAGTTTATCACGGACAAAGCCCATCCTTCCCCTGTCAAAGGGAAGGATGGGCATTTATTTATGATTTATTACACCGGCGGCAGGTCAAACAGCAGAATTTCACTTTCGCTGTCGGCATGCACGGAGAGCGCCTGCTCATCCCAGACGGCCAGGCCATCGGCGGTTGTCGCTTTGGTGCCGTTGATGGACACTTCACCTTTCACCACCTGGATCCAGACGCGGCGGTTGGCGGCAATCTGGTGCACAGACTGTTCGTCTTTCGCCAGCGCCCAGCGGTACAGTTCCATATCCTGATGCACCTTCAGGGAACCTTCACGCGCGTCCGGGGACAGCACCAGCTGTTTGCCCTGTTTCGCGTCGAAGCGGCGCTGCTCGTAGCGCGGCGTGATGCCGGTCTCTTCTGGAATGATCCAGATTTGATACAGGTGCAGTTTTTCCGTTTTGCTCGGGTTGTACTCGGAGTGACGCACCCCGGTACCCGCGCTCATAATCTGGAACTCGCCCGCCGGAACCTGCTCTTTGTTGCCCATGCTGTCCTGGTGTTCCACCGCCCCTTCCAGCACATAGGTCAGGATTTCCATGTCTTTGTGCGGGTGCGTGCCGAAGCCCTGGCCTGCATCAATCACGTCGTCGTTAATCACGCGCAGTGCGGAGAAGCCCATGAAGTTCGGGTCGTAGTAGTCGGCAAACGAGAATGAATGCCATGAGTCCAGCCAGCCATGATTCGCGTGACCACGTTCGTTTGCTTTGCGTAAGTAGATCATTGTTTCACCCTCAGTTCGTTTCGATGGAGTAAGTGTGGACGCAAACGGCCTGGGATCATAGAGGGTGAAAATTGACTCCTCTGTTCAAAAATTATGAATAAGCGCAGAGGAGCCGTTTTTGCTTATTTCGCGAGGGTTATCGTGGCAGGAGAAGCCTGCTCGAAGGCCCGCTCGAGGATTTCCAGGTTGGTCAGAACGTCAGATTCCTTGACGTAATTCGCCGTGCCGGATGTGAGGGTTTCATACAGCGCATCGTAGACGCGGCCATAGTCGCCAATTTCCGGTTTCAGCTCTTCTCTCACCGTGACGCCCTCATCGTTTACGTATTCCAGCACACCCACGGAGTCATCCGCCGCAAAACCCGGTTCGCCCGGCATGATGTTGGCCTTCAGGCTGGTCTCCTGCTGGTCGATGCCGTACTTAATGAACGAGCCTTTGGTGCCGTGAACGATAAATTTCGGGTAGTCAATTTTCACCAGATGGCTGGTTTTGACGATGGCTTTCAGGTCGCCGTAGAACAGCTGAGCTTCAAAGGTGTCGTCCGGGTTAGCTTTGTTACGCAGGCTGCGGATGTCGTATGCGACATGATCCGGTCGGCCAAACAGGGAGATGATCTGGTCCATCGTATGCACGCCCAGACCAAAGAACGAGCCGTCCTGCGGCAGTCCGGGCTGGGTTTCCGCTACCGGACGGTAGTAATCGAAGTGGCTTTCGATTTCCACAATGTCGCCAAGCCTGCCGCTTTCAATCGCCTTTTTCGCCGTCAGGAAGCAGCTGTCAAAGCGACGGTTCTGATACGGCGTAACGGTGAGGCCTTTACTTTTCGCCAGCGCGAACAGCTCTTTTGCTTCGGCGATGGTCGGGGTGAACGGTTTTTCCACCAGCACGTTTTTACCCGCTTCCAGCGCGCGTTTGGCATAGTCAAAATGGCTGTCGGCGTGGGTGCAGACGACAACCAGTTTGACCTGCGGGTCGTTAAGCACTTCATCAAGATCGCTGGTGAAATGGATATGAGAATACTGCGGGGATTGCTCTTCCGGCTTCGCGCGGCGGCGGAAGACGTGCGCGACGTGCCAGCTGTCTTTACGGTTGAGAACATACGGCAGGTGGTAACGGGTCGTACTTTTACCAAATCCAATAAATGCGCAATGTAGTGTCATGGCTCAGTCCTTTTGGAAGGTTACTGAGTCTAACCATAACAAAAAAAAAGCCAGCTAAAAGCTGGCTAAAGTAATACTGGAAGCAATGTGAGCAATGTCGTGCTTTCAGGTTCCCGTAGCGGTCTTCCTGAATGCAGAGCAATAATAATCATTCTCATTCGCACTTGTCCAATACTTTTTGCAAAAAATAGCGGTTGACTCAAATTTTAAAGTCATTGATGTTGGAAGGGACGTTTAACTGACTGAGGAATAAGGAATGAGTGAGATAGTGATACGCCACATCGAACCCAGCGATGCAGAAGCTTTGCGCGACATCATGTCGCATCCTGATGTGTATCACGACACGCTACAGCTCCCTCATCCCTCAATGGAAATGTGGCACGAACGCGTTGCGACAAAACCAGGTCGACGCCATCTTGTTGCCTGTCTGGAAAAGCGCGTCATTGGGCACATGGCGCTGGACGTGATGGAAAACCCGCGTCGCAGCCACGTTGCCACATTCGGTATCAGCGTGGCAGCGGATATGCAGGGTCGCGGCGTAGGCCGCAGGCTCATGAGCGAAATGGTTAATCTGTGCGACAACTGGCTGCGCATCGAACGTATCGAACTGACGGTCTTTGCCGATAACCCAGCGGCTGTTGCGCTCTATAAACATTTTGGCTTTGAAATCGAAGGGACCGGCAGGAAATTTGCCCTGCGCAACGGCGAGTATGTGGATGCGTACTATATGGCGCGAATGAAGTAGTTTGTTGCCCTCACCCTAACCCTCTCCCACTGGGAGAGGGAATGATAAACGTAGGCCGGGTAAGGCGAAGCCGCCACCCGGCAACAACACGTTAATACCCCGCCGTCAAATCATCCACCGACCGCGGATCCGACGCGCCAAACAGCGCCCCGTCTGGCCCCACCATAATGCTCTGGGTGCTGCCCATCGCCTCCTTCACCGCCACCTTCTGCCCGCGCTGTTCCAGCAGCTTGATGGTGTCCGGGCTAAAGCCCTTCTCCACGCGCAGCTCGTCCGGCAGCCACTGGTGATGGAAACGCGGAGCGTTTGTCGCTTCGGCGACGTTCATGCCAAAGTCGATGCTGTTCACCACCATCTGCAGCACGGTAGTGATAATACGGCTGCCGCCAGGGCTTCCGGTCACCAGCCAGGTTTTCCCGTCTTTCACGACAATGGTGGGCGACATGGACGACAGCGGACGTTTCTTCGGCCCCACCGCATTCGCATCGCCGCCGACCAGCCCGTAGACGTTCGGCACGCCCGGCTTGGCAGAGAAGTCATCCATCTCGTTGTTCAGAAGAATGCCGCTATTGCCCGCCACAATCCCGGTGCCGAAGGTGGTATTGAGCGTGTACGTCACCGCCACCGCGTTACCGTCTTTATCCACCACCGAGAAGTGGGTGGTCTGGTTGCTTTCATACGGCGCCAGCTTGCCGGGGCGGATCTCGCTCGACGGTTTAGCCTTGTTGATGTCGATCTGATCGGCAATGGATTTGGCATACGCCTTGTTGGTCAGCGCCTGCCACGGCACCTTCACGAAGTCCGGATCGCCGAGATATTCCGAACGGTCGGCGTAGGCGCGTTTTTCCGCTTCCGCCATCACCTGCATGGCGTCCGCGCTGCCGAAGCCGAACTTGTGCATATCGAAGTTTTCAAGAATGTTGAGGATCTGCACGATGTGGATCCCACCGGAGGACGGAGGCGGCATGGAAAATACCTCGTATCCGCGATAGGTGCCGCTAATCGGCTCGCGCTCCACCGCCTTGTATTCCGCCAGATCCGCTTTGGTGATGAGCCCTCCATTCTTTTGCATCTCTTCGGCAATCTGGTCGGCAATCGCCCCTTTGTAGAAGGCGTCCAGACCGTGCTCCGCAATCAGCTCCAGGCTTTTGGCGAGGTTCTTCTGCACCAGCCTGTCGCCCTTCTTCAGCGGCTCGCCGTCTTTCCAGAAGATGGCCTTGCTGTTTTCATGATTGGGAATGACTTCGCTGCCGTAGGTCTTAAGATCGTCCGCCAGCGCATCGTTCACCACAAAGCCGTCCCGCGCCAGTTTAATGGCAGGCTGCACCACCTTGTTCAGCGGCATCGTGCCGTATTTTTCCAGCGCCAGCGAGAAGCCCGCAACGGTGCCCGGCGTGCCGGTGGCGAGGTGCGAAGTCAGGGATTTTTTGCTGTCAGGGTTACCCTGATCGTCAAGGAACATATCGCGGGACGCCTGAGAAGGCGCCATTTCGCGGAAATCGATGGCGGTGGTTTTGCCATCTTTGGTGCGCAGCATCATAAAGCCGCCGCCGCCCAGGTTCCCCGCCTGCGGATGCGTTACCGCCAGCGCATAGCCGACGGCGACCGCTGCATCCACCGCGTTACCGCCCTGCCTGAGAATGTCGACGCCCACTTTTGTTGCCAGCGCATCCACTGACGCAACCATGCCATGGGTTGCCCGCACGGGATGAAAAACATCTTCCTCCACGCCGTAAGAGACCGGAGGCGCCGCTGGCGGGTTGGCCGCCACGCTAAATGTACCGCCTGCCATCAGCGCGGCGATGGCGACCCAGCGCAAAAACGTTGGTTTCATCATTATTGTTCTCCAGGTGAAGGGATCCATATTCCCCGCTTAAGCCTGGTTCACAACTCCTAAAAAATCATCGTCATGGTGAAATCGGGGTAAACTTAAGAGAGACCTCAAAAGGAGGAAATGACAA
The DNA here is from genome assembly GCF_049236945.1 of Enterobacter cloacae complex sp. SHL020. Lineage (NCBI taxonomy): Bacteria > Pseudomonadati > Pseudomonadota > Gammaproteobacteria > Enterobacterales > Enterobacteriaceae > Enterobacter > Enterobacter cloacae complex sp. SHL020. The sequence goes on along the minus strand of NZ_JBMKJF010000011.1, from coordinate 56,201 downwards.
TGAAACGCTTACTGATTCTTACGGCGCTGATCCCGTTTGCCGCGCTCGCACAGCCACTCAACACCATGAACAACCCGAACCAGCAGGGTTACGTCATTCCGAGCCAGCAGCGTATGCAGACGGAGATGATGAGCCAGCAACAGCAGCAGAAAGGAATGCTTAATCAGCAGCTTAAAACGCAAACCCAGATGCAGCAGCAAAGCCTGCAAAATCAGATGAACGCCAACACCCAGCGCGTGCAGCAGGGGCAGGTGCGCGAGCAGCCGCTGCCGAATAAAAACGGCGGGATGTTAGGGGGAATGACGTCGTCAGGCAGCGGACAGCAGCATATGCTGCCGCCGCAGTCGAATGGCAGTATGCTTAATCCGCAGAACTAAAGTCCGGGCCGATCAGGTCGATTGCATCGGTACAGATGCTGTCCACGCCCCAGCGCAGCAGTTCGGCTGCGCGCTGGGGTTTGTTAACCGTGTAGACCAGAATATGCAGACCCGCGTCTTTCAGCATCTTCACCCGCGCCTCATCCAGCAGCCTGTGGTTGAGATGGATAGAGACACACGCTAAGCGTGTCGTCAGCTCGCGCCAGTCCTCGCGCCACTCGTCAAGCAGCAGCCCGCGCGGCAGCTCCGGCACGGCCGCCTGTGCGGCTTCCAGCGCATCGATTTCAAATGATGACAGCAGCGGCGCGGTCATCCCTTCCCACAGCTCGCGCGCGGCCAGGGCAATGACTTTGCCCGTCAGCGGCCCGGAGCCGGTGGTCGGTTTGATTTCGATATTGGCCATCATGCCGTGCTGGCGACAGCGGTCCGCCACCTCCGCCAGCAGCGGCAGCGGTTCGCCTTTGAACTCGCCGCTGTACCAGCTTCCGGCGTCCACCTTCAGCAGATCGCGCCACGGCAGCTCTCCCGCCACGCCCCAGCCGTTGCTGGTGCGTTCGAGGTTATCGTCATGCAGCAGGAAAATTTCGCCATCTTTCGACAGCTTGGCGTCGAACTCGATCATCGTGTGACCGTAGCGCGCGCCAACGTCAATCGCCGCCAGGGTGTTCTCCGGCGCAAGCTTACCGCCGCCACGGTGGGCGACGACGTGGGGATAAGGCCAGTTGCTCATACTCGTTGTCCTGTTTCACCGTCAAACAGGTGCAGATGGTTTTCCGGCAGGTGCAGCCACAGCGTGCTGCCGGCTTTAGGGCGCTCCTGATGTGCCAGGCGCACCACCATTTTTTGTTCGCCCCAGCGCCCGTGCGCCAGGTTATCTGCACCCAACATCTCCAGCGTGTCCATCACCAGCGGCACGCCGCCGTCCGCCTGAGTGGTTAAACCGATATGTTCCGGGCGGATACCGAGCGTCATCTTACGCCCGGCGTAGCCACGATAGTACCAGTTGATCGGCAACGCCATCCCGCTTTCCAGCTCAAAGTGCGAGCCCGCGCTGCTGATACGCCCTTCCAGCAGGTTCATTGCCGGGCTGCCGATAAAGCTCGCCACAAAGCGGGTGGCCGGTTTCTCGTACACTTCCACCGGAGTGCCAATCTGCTCGGCGATGCCTTTGTTCATCACCATCACGCGCTGGGCGAGGGTCATGGCTTCGACCTGATCGTGGGTCACATACAGAGAGGTGGTTTTCAGACGACGGTGCAGCTGCTGCAGCTCAAGACGCATCTGCACGCGCAGCTTGGCGTCGAGGTTAGAGAGCGGTTCGTCGAAGAGGAATACCGCCGGATCGCGCACGATGGCGCGCCCCATCGCCACGCGCTGGCGCTGGCCGCCGGAGAGCTCGCGCGGGCGGCGCTTCAGCAGGCCGTCCAGCTCGAGAATGCGCGCCGCCTCTTTCACCCGCTCGTCGATATGGCCTTTGCCCATGCCGCGGATTTTCAGCCCCCAGGCCATGTTCTCTTCCACGCTCATGTGCGGATAGAGGGCGTAGTTCTGGAACACCATCGCAATGCCTCTGTCTTTCGGCTCCATCTCGGTGACGCGCTGACGGTCAATCCAGATATCCCCCGACGTCACGCGCTCCAGCCCCGCCACCATGCGCAGCAGGGTGGATTTGCCGCAACCGGACGGGCCGACCATCACGATGAATTCCCCGTCCGCCACGTCGAGCGTGAGCGGCTGAATCACCTGGGTTTTGCCGTCCCAGCTTTTGGTTACTGCCTGAAGTTTTAAACCTGCCATCTTATTTCTCGCTATCGACCAGGCCGCGGACAAACGCGCGCTGCATGGCTAAAACAATGACTACGGGTGGGATAAGGGTGAGCAGCATTGCCGCCATCACCTGGTTCCAGAGGGTGGTGCCTTCGCCGGTGGCGATCATGCCTTTGATGCCCGCCACGGCGGTGCCGAGGTTAACGTCCTGAATAATCAGCAGCGGCCACAGGTACTGGTTCCAGCCGTAGATAAAGGTGATCACAAACAGCGCTGCAAGGTTGGTTTTCGACAGCGGCAGCACGATGTCGCGGAAGAAGCGCATCGGCGACGCGCCGTCGATGCGCGCGGCTTCAATCAGCTCGTCCGGCAGGGTCATAAAGAACTGGCGGAACAGGAAGGTGGCGGTCGCCGAGGCCATCAGCGGCAGGGTTAAGCCCGCGTAGCTGTCGAGCATCTTCAGGTTGGCGATCACCTCCACCGTCGGGAAGATACGCACCTCCACCGGCAGCATCAGGGTGATAAAAATCATCCAGAAGAAGAGGTTACGCAGCGGAAAGCGGAACCAGACGATGGCGAAGGCCGAAAGCATCGACACCGTGATTTTGCCCACCGTAATGCCGAACGCCATGATGAAGCTGTTGAGCATCATCAGCCAGAACGGCGCGCTGTTGGCGCCCACGCCCTGGGTCCAGATGGTCTTCATGTTCTCAAAAAGGTGCCCGCCGGGGAGCAGCGTCATCGGCGTGTCGAACACCGCTTTGGTGTCCAGCGTGGCGGCGACAAACGCCACGTACAGCGGGAAGAGGATGACGATGATCCCTAAAATCAGCATGGTATGGCTGAAAATCGTCAGCCCGCGACGGTTCTCAATCATTGGTAGCGCACCTTACTTTCAACATAGCGGAACTGCACCACCGTGAGGATGATGACGAGGAACATCAGCACGACGGACTGCGCGGCAGAGGCGGAGAGATCCAGCCCCGCAAAGCCTTCGCGATAGATCTTATAGATAAGCGTCGTGGTCGCCTGCACCGGGCCGCCTGCGGTCGCCGCGTCGATCACCGGGAAGGTGTCGAAGAAGGCGTACACGAGGTTAACCACCAGCAGGAAGAAACTCACCGGGGCGATCAGCGGCAGCGACAGCCTGAAGAAACGACGAATGGGCCCTGCGCCGTCAATTGCCGCGGCTTCCACCAGCGAGCGCGGAATGGACTGCAGCGCGGCGAAGAAGAACAGGAAGTTGTAGCTGATCTGCTTCCACACCGAGGCGAACACCACCAGGAACATCGCCTGGCCGCTGTTCTGGGCGTGATTCCAGTCGTAGCCGAACTCTGCCAGGAAGTGGGTAATCAACCCGCGCCCCGGGTTAAACAGGAAGATCCACAGCACGGCGGCGACGGCGGGAGCTACGGCGTAAGGCAGCAGCATCAGGGTTTGATAAATACGGCTGCCGCGCACCACGTAGTCCACCAGCGCGGCGAAAAACAGCGAGGCAACCAGGCCGCTGACGGTCACCAGCGCGCTGAACTTCATCGTCGTCCAGAAGGAGTCCAGGTAGTAGCTGTCGTGGAACAGCGCGGTAAAGTTGTCCAGGCCAACAAACTGGCTGGAAAGCCCGAACGGGTCGACGCTTTGTACCGAGTACCACAGCGCTTCGCCCGCAGGCCAGATAAAGAAGATAACGGTGATGACCAGCTGCGGCGCGACCAACAGGTACGGCAGCCAGCGGGAACGGAACACCGAACGGGATGATGACATAGGTTTGCTCTGTAGGTATTCACCCCTCACCCCGGCCCTCTCCCCAAAGGGGCGAGGGAGAAAAGACGGCTCCGCGCAGTCCCCTCTCCCCTATGGGGAGAGGGTTAGGGTGAGGGGCAGGTTTGATTACGATTTCGTCGACTGCTCAAAGCGGCGCAGCAGCTGATTCCCGCGCTCTACCGCAGAGTCCAGCGCCTGCTGTGGCGTTTTCTTACCGGTCCACACGCTTTCCAGCTCTTCATCCACGATGGTGCGGATCTGCGGCATGTTGCCCAGACGCAGGCCTTTGGTGAACGGCAACGGCGGCTTGTTCAGCATCTGACGCGTCGCGATGTCCGCGCCCGGGTTCTTGCTGTAGAAGCCCTGCTCGCGGGTCAGGTCGTACGCGGCTTTGGTGATCGGCAGGTAGCCGGTCTTCTGGTGCCATTCGGCGGCGTTTTCAGGTTTCGCCAGGAAGTCGAGGAACTCGGCTACGCCTTTGTAGGTGCCCTTGTCTTTACCCTGCATCACCCACAGGCTCGCCCCGCCGATGATGGCGTTCTGCGGCGCGCCCTTCACGTCAGCGTCGTATGGCATCATGCCCACGCCGTAGTTGAATTTGGCGTAGTGGCGGATATCCGCCAGCGAGCCGGACGAGGCGGTGGTAATGGCGCAATCGCCGTTGTAGAACTTCTCGGTGGATTCGTCTTTACGTCCGAAGTAGCTGAAGTCGCCCTTCTTGTTCAGTTCGGCAAGCAGCGCGATGTGCTTCACCTGTTCCGGCTTGTTGAACTCCAGCACCGCGTCGGTACCGTCGAAGCCGTTGTTTTTGGTCGCAACCGGCAGGCCGTGCCAGGCGCTGAAGTTTTCAATCTGGATCCAGCCCTGCCAGCCGCTGGCGTAGCCGCACTTCATCCCCGCCGCTTTCAGCTTCGCGGTGTACTCCGCCAGGTCCTGCCAGGTTTTTGGCGGCTGCTCCGGGTCTAAACCGGCTTTTTTGAAGGCGTCTTTGTTGTAGTACAGCACCGGCGTGGAGCTGTTAAACGGCTGGGACAGCAGATGGCCGGTTTTGGAATCGGTGTAGTAACCCGCTACGGTCGGCACGAACTGCGACTCATCGAAGTTGATGCCCGCTTCTTTGAACACTTCATAGACCGGCTTGATGGCTTTGGAGGCCATCATGGTGGCGGTACCCACTTCATAAACCTGTAACAGGGCCGGTGCGTTACCGGTACGGAAGGCGGCGATGCCCGCGCTCAGGCTCTGCTCGTAGTTGCCTTTGTACACCGGCACAATTTTGTAATCCGGGTGGGTGTCGTTGAAACGCTGCGCCAGGGAGTCAACTTCTTTACCCAACTCCCCTTCCATGGAATGCCAGAACGGAATGGTGGTCACAGCCATTGCGTTCGTCGCAAAAGCCAGACCCAGTGCCAGACCCAAAGCTGTGTGTCGTAACGATGTCATTGTCATCTCTCTTATTGTGCCGGATGCGCGATATCACGCGTTTTATGCTCGCGAGGTAACATGACATGCTCGAATTACAGAAAAATAACTGTTTGTTTACAGATAAGTGACAGCCAGGCGTCAGGGGGATGATGGTTGTGTGAAGGGGGGTTGGTTTGGGTGCTGTCTGGTGCCCTCACCCACGGGGAGAGGGAGCAAACACTAAAAAAGGCAACTTGCGTTGCCTTTTTGCTTTTACCTATCCGCCCAGATACGCGCTCCGCACCGCTTCGTTCGCCAGCAGCGCGTCGCCGGTATCCTCCAGCACCACGCGGCCGTTTTCCAGCACGTAGCCACGGTCGGCGAGCTTCAGCGCCTGGTTGGCGTTCTGCTCGACGAGGAAGATAGTCATCCCCTCTTTGCGCAGCTGCTCAATGGTGTCGAAAATCTGCTGAATGATGATCGGCGCCAGACCGAGCGACGGTTCGTCCAGCAGCAGCAGGCGCGGTTGGCTCATCAGCGCGCGGCCAATCGCCAGCATCTGCTGCTCACCGCCGGACATGGTGCCCGCACGCTGGATGCGGCGCTCCCACAGGCGCGGGAAGAGTTCATATACCCACTTAATGCGGGTCTGGTATTCATCGCGGTGAGCGAAGAAACCGCCCATCGCCAGGTTCTCTTCCACCGTCATACGCGAGAATACGCGGCGCCCTTCCGGAACAATCGCCACCGCCTCGCGCATGATTCTGGCGGTCTGCCAGTCGGTAATGTCTTTACCATCGAACACAATCCGCCCGCTGGTGGCGCGCGGGTCGCCGCACAGGGTGCCGAGCAGCGTGGTTTTGCCCGCGCCGTTGGCGCCAATCAGGGTCACGATTTCACCCTGATTGATATGCAGGCTGACGTCGTGCAGCGCCTGGATCTTGCCGTAGTGCGCGTTGACCTTGTCGAACGTTAACATCGCTTTTTCCATCTTATGCCTCACCAAGGTATGCGCGGATCACGTCCGGGTTGTTGCGGATCTCTTCCGGCGTGCCGTTTGCCAGCGGCGTGCCCTGGTTTACCACGTAGATACGGTCCGAAATGCCCATTACCAGCTTCATGTCGTGCTCAATCAGCAGGATGGTGGTGTCGTGACTGTCGCGCAGCTCGGCAATCAGCTCGTCCAGCTCTTTGGTCTCTTTCGGGTTGAGCCCTGCCGCCGGTTCGTCGAGCATCAGGATTTCCGGCTGCGTCACCATGCAGCGCACGATTTCCAGGCGGCGCTGGTCGCCGTAGGCCAGGTTGCTCGCCTGACGGTTGGCGTGCTGCAGCAGGCCAATGCGGTCGAGCCAGGTGGCGGCGCGGTCAAGCGCTTCATCCTGCGCGCGGCGGAAGGCCGGGGTTTTCAGCAGGCCGGAGAACAGCCCGGTTTTCAGCTGCTGATGCTGTGCCACCAGCAGGTTCTCAATCACCGTCATCTCGCGGAACAGACGCACGTGCTGGAAGGTACGCACTACGCCCATGCGGGCGATCTGCTGGCCAGGCAGCCCTTCCAGGTGCTGATCGCGCAGCATGATGGTGCCGCCCGTTGGCTTGTAGAAGCCGGTCAGGCAGTTAAAGACCGTGGTTTTCCCCGCGCCGTTCGGACCAATCAGGGAGACAATCTCTTTCTTGTGCAGATCCAGATTCACGTTGTTGACCGCCAGCAGGCCGCCAAAACGCATCATCAGGCCGTTAACGGATAATAATGGCTGACTCATGCCTGCTCTCCTTTCGCTTGCCCGTTCTTCAGCTTCAGCTGTGGACGGGTCATCGGCAGCAGACCCTGCGGACGCCAGATCATCATCAGCACCATCAAACCACCCAGCATCAGCATGCTGTATTCGTTAAAGTCGCGCATCAGCTCGCGTGAGACCACCAGCAGGATGGCCGCGAGGATAACGGCAAACTGCGAGCCCATCCCGCCGAGCACCACAATTGCCAGCACAAAGGCGGATTCGGCAAAGGTGAACGATTCCGGGCTAACGAAGCCCTGACGCGCGGCAAACAGCGTTCCGGCGAAACCGGCAAACGCGGCGCTGATGGTGAACGCGGTCAGCTTGATCCGGGTCGGGTTCAGGCCCAGGGAGCGGCAGGCGATCTCATCTTCACGCAGCGCTTCCCACGCGCGGCCCAGCGGCATGCGCAGCAGGCGGTTGATCACAAACAGGGTAATCACCACCAGCAGCAGCGCCACCAGATAGAGCCAGATTACGCGGTCGGACGGGTCATACTTCACGCCGAAGAAGTTGCTGAAGGTATCCCAGCCGCCTTCGCGGGCGGTACGGCTGAACTCCAGGCCGAAGAAGGTCGGTTTCGGGATCTGGCTGATGCCGTTCGGGCCGCCGGTCACTTCGGTGTTGTTCAGCAGCAGGATACGGACGATTTCACCGAAGCCTAAGGTCACAATCGCCAGGTAGTCACCGCGCAGGCGCAGCACCGGGAAGCCAAGCAGGAAGCCAGCAGCGGCAGAGACCAGCCCCGCCAGCGGCAGGCAGGTCCAGAAGCCGAGACCGTAATAGTGGTTCAGCAGCGCGAAGGTATAGGCGCCGATGGCGTAGAAGCCGCCGTAGCCCAGCACCAGCAGGCCCGAGAGCCCCACGACCACGTTCAGACCGAGGCCGAGAATCACGTAGATCATGGTCAGAGTGGCGATATCCACGGTGCCGCGAGACACCACAAACGGCCACGCCACGGCGGCCACCAGCAGCGCCACGAGGAACAGCTTCTGCTTAACCGTAGAACCGTCGATTGCCGGCAGCACGAATTTCGGACCGGAGACGTTTTTCAGCGTCTTCTGGAACAGCGGACGCAGCAGCTGGAACAGGAACACCACGGCCGTACCGATAAATACCCACTGCCAGCGGATGTCAGCTGCGGTATCGACAACCAGTTTGGTGCCATTCAGCTCAAGCTGGACGCCCATAAAGACGCTGGCCAGCACGAAGAACATGGCGGCAGAAAGCAGCGCCATTGCAAAATGCATCGGTTTCATACTTTCTCTACCTCCGGACGGCCCAGAATACCGGTAGGCATCACCAGCAGAACCAGAATCAGCAGGGCAAACGACACCACGTCTTTATATTCCGTGCTCAGGTACGCCGAGGAGAGCGCTTCCGCCACGCCCAGGATCAGGCCGCCGATCATCGCGCCCGGAATACTGCCGATACCGCCCAGAACCGCCGCGGTGAAGGCTTTCATCCCGGCCATGAAGCCGATGTACGGGTTGATCACGCCGTAGAACTGGCCGAGCAGGACACCCGCCACCGCCGCCATCGCGGCGCCAATCACGAAGGTCAGGGCAATCACGCGGTCGGTGTTGATGCCGAGGAGACTCGCCATCTTCAGGTCTTCCGCGCAGGCGCGGCAGGCGCGTCCCATACGCGAGTAGCGGATGAACAGCGTCAGGGCGAGCATCGCAATAAAGGTCACGACCCAGATAACCAGCTGCATGGTGGTGATAGAGGCCGCGAAGTTTTCGCTGGCCCCCACAATCCACTGGCCGTTAAACAGGCTTGGCAGCGCCACGTCGCGCGAACCTTCGGTCAGGCTGACGTAGTTTTGCAGGAAGATCGACATCCCGATCGCGGAAATCAGCGCAATCAGGCGCTTGGAGCTGCGCACCGGCCGGTAGGCCACGCGCTCAATGCTCCAGCCGTAGGCGCTGGCAATCACAATCGCGCCGACAAACCCGGCGGCGACCAGCAGCCAGCTGCTGTCGATGCCCATCATCATCAGGGCGGCGATAATCATAAAGGAGACGTAGCTACCGATCATGTACACCTCGCCGTGGGCGAAGTTGATCATGCCGATAATGCCGTAAACCATCGTATAGCCGATGGCGATCAGCGCGTAGGTGCTTCCCAGCGTAACGCCGTTAAACATCTGCTGCAGGAAATAGAGAAACTGCTCGGACATATGCAAACCTTTTTATACCCGCCCGTCATGCCGGGCGGTGGGATGATTATTTGGCGGCCGAGGATGAACCGTCGGCGTGCCACTTAAAGACACCAAACTCAAATCCCTTCAGATCGCCTTTCTCATCCCAGTTCAGCGGCCCAATCACGGTATTCGCCCCGTGCGCTTTTAAATCTTTCACCAGATCCAGCGGTTCTTTGCTGCCGGAGCGTTCCAGCGCGGTGGCCAGAGACTGTACGGCCGCGTAGGTGATCCAGACGTACGGACCACTCGGATCTTTCTTCTGCGCCTTGAGCGCATCCACGATAGCCTTGTTGGCCGGATCCTGGTCATAGCGTTTTGGCATCGTCACCAGCATGCCTTCGGCAGAATCCCCCGCGATGTTTGACAGGGATGCATTGCCCACGCCCTCTGGCCCCATAAACTGGGTCTTCAGACCGGTGGCGCGCGCCTGACGCAGCATCTGGCCCATCTCCGGGTAGTAGCCACCGTAGTAAACGAAGTCGATATTCTCTTTTTGCAGGCGAGCAATCAGCGCGGAGAAGTCTTTCTCACCGGCGGTAATGCCGTCGAAGAAGACGATGTTCGCGCCGCCTTTTTTCAGGCCGTCCTGCACGGAGCGCGCCAGGCCTTCGCCGTACTGCTGTTTGTCATGAATAATGGCAATGCGCTGTGGCTTAACGCTCTCAAGGATGTATTTGACGGCGGTGGGGCCCTGCGAGGAGTCCAGACCGGCGGTACGCATGATGTGCTGGTAGCCGCGCTGGGTCAGCTCCGGGTTAGTTGCGCCCGGGGTGATCATCAGAATGCCTTCGTCTTCGTAAATATCAGACGCCGGCTGCGTGGACGATGAGCACAGGTGGCCGATCACATACTGAATACCGTCGTTGACGATTTTGTTGGCGACCGCGACGGCCTGTTTAGGATCGCAGGCGTCGTCATATTCCACGCCCACCAGCTTGTCGCCCTTGATGCCGCCCTTAGCATTGATGTCTTTGATGGCCTGGCGCGCGCCGTTGAACTCCATGTCACCCCACTGGGCAACAGGGCCGGACATCGCACCCACTACCGCAACCTTAATGTCCTCCGCCATGGCGGCATGCGAGATCGACAGTGCGACCATCCCCGCGATTAACGTCTTCGCGTTCCTTTTCATCTCTGAATCCCCATTCGTGATGTCGTGTTTATATTTTGTTTTATTATGGTTAAAAAGCATTCTGTACTTTTAATGAACAACGCTATTTTTACCAGTGCCTTTAATGGTTTAGCGCAGTTTTTTGTCAAAAACCAGACTAAAATCTCTATTTTTCAGGCTATTAAGCAAAGATAATATTCTGAAATCAGGCAGAGATAAACAAATAAAAGTGCAGTTTGCAGCATAAAATAACGGTACAAAGCGCCGAATAAATCACTACCGTTCAGGTTAAAATTCTGCTTATTTTTCGATCCGTGTGTTTTCAAACTGCCCATCGCGTTGTCAAAAAACTAATCACCTGGTTAATGAGAATAAAAAGAGAAAGCCGCTGAGTGAATAAATTGAGTACACTGCGTCTACTCAATTTGATTTGGACAAGTAGCTAATGAAACTGACTATCGTGCGTCTGGTGACCTTTAGCGACCAGGATCATATCGACCTGGGCAAGATCTGGCCGGAATATTCCCCTTCGTCGCTGCGCGTTGATGAGACCCACCGCATTTATGCCGCGCGTTTTAACGAGCGCCTGCTGGCAGCGGTTCGCGTCACCCTGAGCGGTACAGAAGGAGCGCTGGACTCGCTGCGCGTACGTGACGTCACCCGTCGTCGCGGCGTGGGCCAGTATTTAATTGAAGAAGTGATCCGCGAAAACCCGAGCGTGACCTCATGGTGGATGGCTGACGTGGGCGTGGAAGACCGCGGCGTGATGGCGGCGTTTATGCAGGCGTTAGGGTTTACGGCGCAGGAGAGCGGGTGGGAGAAGCGCTAAAAGAAAGCCGGGTGGCGGCTGCGCCTTACCCGGCCTACATTCATTATCTGCCGCATTTTCCCAAGCATTTCGTGTTGCAGGAAGGCGGCAAGTTATGAAATCCCCGGGAGCTTACATAAGTAAGTGACCGGGGTTGAATAACGCAGCCAACGCATCTGCGGCGCGAAAGGCGACGGGAAAATTATTTGGCGTCTGTCGCCGTGCCATTAGCATGCCAGTCAAACACGCCGAACTCGAAGCCCTTCAGGTCGCCCTTCGCGTCCCAGGAGAGTGGTCCCATGACGGTCTGGACCGTGTTCGCTTTCAGCCAGGTGGCAATTTCAGCCGGATCGGCTGACTGGTTCAGGCCCGCCTGCAGAGACTGCAGCGCCGCGTAGGTGGTCCAGACGAACGCGCCGCTTGGATCCTGTTTCTTCGCCTTGATGGCATCTACGATAGGTTTGTTCGCAGGGACCTGATCGTAGTTCTTCGGTTTGGTCACCAGCAGGCCTTCAGCTGATTCACCCGCAATGTTAGACAGGGAAACGTTCGCCACCCCTTCCGGGCCCATAAACTGGGTTTTCAGGCCCGCGGCGCGCGCCTGGCGCAGGATCTGACCCATTTCCGGGTGGTAGCCACCATAGTAAACGAAATCAATATTCTCTTTCTTCAGACGCGCCACCAGGGTGGAGAAGTCTTTCTCACCGGCGGTGATCCCGTCGAAGAACACCACGTCGGCATTCGCTTTCTTGAGGTTATCCTGCACTGAACGCGCCAGACCTTCACCGTACTGCTGCTTGTCATGAACGATAGCAATGCGCTTCGGCTTCACTTTTTCAACGATGTATTTCGCCGCGGTTGGGCCCTGGTCAGAGTCCAGGCCGGTGGTGCGCAGGATGAGCTTATAACCCCGCGACGTCAGCTCCGGTGCGGTCGCTGCCGGGGTGATCATCAGAATACCTTCGTCTTCGTAGATGTCAGACGCTGGCTGAGTAGAGGAAGAGCACAGGTGACCGATAACGTATTTGATCCCGTCGTTCACCACTTTGTTCGCGACCGCGACCGCTTGTTTCGGGTCACAGGCATCATCATATTTTACGATCTGCAGTTTTTCGCCTTTGATACCGCCCTTAGCATTAATGTCTGCAACCGCCTGTTCAGCGCCGGTAAATTCCTGGTCGCCGTACTGTGCTACCGGACCGGACATTGCGCCAACCACAGCCACCTTGATGTCTGCCTGTGCCATGGTGCTGAATGCCAACGCGATACATCCTGCCAGTAACGCTTTACCCTTCATGTTCATCCTGAGATTCCCCATTATTATGGTTATTACGATTGTTGTGATGTTGTTGTGCAGCGCTTTATGTCAGTTATAGGTGTGCTGTCCGCGCTTTTTCAGCATACTCTGCTAAAACATACCCGATTTTTATGATTTTGGAATAGCTAATTTGAAATGAATATATGATAAGCCCGGCAGGGATTTTCGCCGGGCATATGGCTTTAACGTGTCAGCGACGCGGAGATAATGTCCAGCGCTTTACGGAATTGCGCTTCAGGAATAGTCAGCGGATACAGGAAACGAATGACGTTGCCGTAGACGCCGCAGCTCAGCAGCAGCAGCCCTTCCTGCAATGCGCGATCCTGCACCTGGCGGGTAAATTCCGGCGAAGGCTGCCCCGTTTGCGGGTCGTTAAACTCCACCGCCACCATCGAGCCCTGGGCGCGAATGTCAGCGATATACGGGCAGTGTTCCTTCGCTTTGTTCAGCACTTCCACCAGGTGATGGCCCAGATGCGCCGAGCGCGTACAGAGATCCTCTTCATCAATCACGTCGAGCACGGCATGCGCCGCCGCAATCGCCAGCGGGTTTCCGGCGTAGGTACCGCCCAGCCCGCCTGGTGCAGGAGCGTCCATGACCGCTGCCCGGCCCGACACCGCTGAGAGCGGCATCCCGCCCGCCAGGCTTTTCGCCATGGTGATCAGATCGGGCTTCACGCAGTGGTGTTCCATCGAGAACAGCTTGCCGGTACGGGCAAAGCCGCTTTGCACCTCGTCGGCAATCAGCAAAATACCGTGGGTGTCGCACAGGGCGCGCAGCGCCTGCATAAAATCAGCTGGCGCAATGTTGAAACCGCCCTCTCCCTGAACCGGTTCGAGAATAATGGCCGCGACCTGGTCAGGTGCGATATCCGCTTTAAAGATACGTTCCAGGCTTTTCAACGCTTCCGCCGTGCTGACGCCGTGCAGTTCATTCGGATACTGCGCGTGATAAACCGAACCGGGGAACGGGCCAAAGCCGAGCTTGTACGGCGCAACTTTGCCGGTCAGCGCCATGGTCATAAAGGTGCGGCCGTGGAACGCGCCGCCAAAGGTGATAAGGCCGGGACGTTTGGTGTACGCCCGGGCAATTTTGACCGCGTTTTCGACCGCCTCAGCCCCCGTGGAGAAGAACGCGGTTTTGGCCGGACCGTCAACGGGCACGCGTTCGTTGATACGTTCGGCAAGCGCCACATAGCCTTCGTACGGCACAATCTGGTACGCCGTATGGGTAAAGGCGTGGAGTTGTTTTTCGATGGCGGAAATGACTTTGGGATGACGATGGCCGGTATTCAGCACCGCGATCCCGGCGGCGAAGTCGATGTACTCGTTGCCCTCGACGTCCCACACCGTGGCGTTTTCAGCTTTATCGGCATAGAAGTTACACATCACGCCGATGCCGCGCGGCGTCGCCTGTAAACGCCGGTCGTTCAGTTCGTTATTTTTCACCCTGTCCCCCTGAGAATGTCGCCTGCTTAGCGCATCAGTAAGTGTTTGCCAGGGGGAGGGAATTCGCCAGAGCGGGCGCTAAAAAAACAAAACCCCCGAATTTGCATTCGAGGGTTCTCGGTGTACTTCGCGGAAATTACGCTTCGATAGCGGCGCGAAGTTTTTTCATGGCGTTCTTTTCAAGCTGACGGACACGTTCCGCAGAAACGCCGTAGCGGTCGGCCAGCTCCTGCAGCGTGGACTTGTTGTCTTCGTCCAGCCAGCGGGCGCGGATAATATCCTGGCTACGTTCGTCGAGGCCTTCCATCGCATGGGTCAGCTTGTTCGCGGCCTGATCTTCCCAGTTGTCCTCTTCGATGCCATCAGCAAAGTTAGAGGTTTTATCCTGCAGATACAGAACCGGGGCCATCGGCTGGCTGTCAGATGCGTCGTCGTCGGAGGACATATCAAAGGTCATGTCCTGCGCGGCCATACGGGATTCCATCTCACGCACGTCTTTGCTGGATACGCCCAGCTCGCGCGCCACCATTTCCACTTCATCCTGGTTGAACCAGCCCAGACGCTGCTTGGTTTTACGCAGGTTGAAGAACAGTTTGCGTTGCGCTTTTGTCGTGGCGACCTTCACGATACGCCAGTTGCGCAGCACGTATTCATGAATTTCTGCTTTGATCCAGTGCACAGCGAAGGAGACGAGTCGCACACCCACTTCCGGGTTGAAGCGACGTACAGCCTTCATCAGACCGATGTTACCTTCCTGAATCAAGTCCGCCTGCGGCAGGCCGTAGCCCGCATAATTACGAGCAACGTGAACAACAAAGCGCAGGTGAGACAGGATCAGCGTCTTAGCTGCTTCCAGATCGCCCTGGTAATGCAGCTTTTCAGCAAGCTCCTTTTCTTCCTCGGCCGTTAACATTGGCCAGGTGTTCGCAGCCCGGATATAAGATTCCAGGTTACCAACAGGGGCTAAAGCTAAAGTTTGCATTTCTTTGGTCATTCATTCCTCTCAATGTTTCTTCTGGTCCAGGTTGTCCCCGTCAGGCAACAACCATGCCAAAGCGTTTGAGCAACGAGATTAGCATTCACTCTTTTATCAGACAGTGATTTTATCCACAAGTTCCAGGTGCAACGGTGAATAAATTACGCACAAATTGTGACATGGAGATGATAACAGGGGAAGCGACAACAGGGACGCTTTCCCTGCAGAGCGAACTTATCGGTGCAGGGAAAGATTATATCACGCTTTTATTAGTCGGGAGTAAAGTGACGTAAATGTTGAACGGTTGCCAGCCAGGCTGCCACCCACCCAATCATCGAACAAACCAGCAGCAGCAACAGGCACTCATCGAAGCCTAAGCCACTGATATCAAACTTCGTTCCGAAAACCTGCGCCACTTCAGTGACGGCAGACGAGAGCCGCATCACCAAAATTTCTGACAATATCAGTGAAAGAAATGCACCGGAAAAACCGAGCAGTGCGCCGCCGTAAAGGAACGGTCGAAGGATGAAGCCATCCGTCGCACCAATCAGTTTCTGCACGTTGATGGTATCGCGACGGGCAAAGATGCTCAGGCGCACGCTGTTGCCGATGACGAGGAAGACCGCCGCCACCATCAGCACGCCAATCATCGCCGCGACGCGTCCTACCAGCCCGGTCAGGGCTGAGAGACGCGCAAACCAGCTGTCATCCATGCGCACTTCATCAATGCCCTTAACGCGCGTGATGCGATCGCGCAGGGTGTTAAGCGAATCGGTCCCCTGGAAATCCAGCTTCGGGATCACCACCGCCACGGCGGGCAGCGGGTTCTCTTCGAGCATATCCAGCGCGCCGCCAAAGCCTGACCAGTTACGAAACTCGCCCAGGGCGTCTTCACGCGAGAGATAGTTGACCTTCTCCACGCCCTGCTCGGCCTGGATTTGCCCAACCACCTGCGCGGCGGCGTTATCGTCGAGGGCTTTATCCAGATAGACCGTGATTTGCGGAGATGGATAATACTGTGAGGCCGCCTGGTTGACGTTTTTATAGACCATATAGCAGACGCTTGGCAGCGTCAGGGAAATAGCGATCACCATCACCGTCAGGAACGTCGCCAGCGGTTTGCTTTTCAGATCCTGCAGCGCGCCGTGGAAAGCGTAGCGCACCTGCTCGTTGAACACGTTGGTTTTACGGGAGGCCGGTTTTGGCGCGGCCTTCTGGCGCTTCGGCGCATTACGATTGCCGTCACCACCGCCCTGCGGCTTACGGAAACGGTCAAACCGGTTTCCGAACTGCCGAATCTGGTTTATTGCATCACGCTTATTCACCGTGGCCTCCGTGCAAATGACCGTCGCTCAGGGTCAGCATGCGGTACGAACGGCGGGAAATGAGCCCGATGTCGTGCGTCGCCATCAATACCGTGACCCCTACGCGGTTGAATTCCTCAAACAGACGCAAAATCCCTTCTGACAGGGCATCGTCCAGGTTACCGGTCGGTTCATCCGCCAGCAGCACCGCAGGCTTGTTCACCACCGCGCGGGCAATGCCCACGCGCTGCTGTTCACCGCCGGAGAGCTGGATAGGGAAGTTCTTCGCTTTGTCCAGCAGCCCGACCTTATCCAGCGCCGCAGAGACGCGACGGCGGATATCGTCATAGCTGGCGCCGGCAATAATCAGCGGAATGGCCACGTTATCGAAAACGGTGCGATCCATCAGCAGGTGGTGATCCTGGAAAATCATGCCGATCTGACGACGCAGGAACGGCACTTCGCGGTTTTTCAGGCGGCTGATCTCATGGCCGCCGAAAAAGATTTTCCCGGCGCTTGGCCGCTCGATCCCACAGATAAGCTTGAGCAGGGTACTTTTCCCCGCGCCGGAATGGCCGGTCAGGAATGCCATCTCGCCCGGCTGCAGGTGGAATGTCACCCCCTGCAGCGCTTGTCTCCCACCGAGATAGGCCTTGCTGACGTGTTCAAAGCGAATCATTGTTAGTCCTCTCGGGCAAATAATGCCTCAATAAAGTCGTCCGCCTTAAACGGACGCAAATCCTCAATACGCTCGCCCACACCGATGTAGCGGATAGGAATGCCGAACTGGTCGGCCACGGAGAAGATCACCCCGCCTTTCGCGGTGCCGTCCAGCTTGGTCAGCGCGATCCCCGTCAGTCCTACCGCTTCAGTGAACAGCTTCGCCTGACTGATGGCGTTCTGTCCGGTGCTGGCATCAATGGTCAGCATAATTTCATGCGGTGCGTCTTCGTCCAGCTTCTTCATGACGCGAACGATTTTCTTCAACTCTTCCATCAGGTGCGATTTGTTCTGCAAACGCCCTGCGGTATCGGCAATCAGCACGTCCACGCTGCGCGCCTTCGCCGCCTGGATGGCGTCAAAGATCACGGACGCGGAATCCGCGCCGGTATGCTGAGCAATCACCGGGATGTTGTTGCGCTGGCCCCAGACCTGCAGCTGCTCAACCGCCGCCGCACGGAAGGTATCGCCCGCCGCCAGCATCACCGATTTGCCCTGCTGTTCGAACTGACGCGCCAGCTTGCCGATGGTGGTGGTTTTACCCACGCCGTTCACGCCGACCATCAGAATAACAAATGGCGTTTTGCCTTCAATATTAAGCGGTTCGTCAACTTTTGCGAGAATTTCGCCCATCTCGTCTTTCAGCAGACCGTACAGCGCTTCGGCGTCGCGCAGCTGTTTGCGGCTCGCCCCTTCGGTCAAATTGGCAATGATCTTACGGGTGGTTTCCACGCCGACGTCCGCAATCAGCAGCTGTTCTTCCAGCTCTTCAAAGAGATCGTCGTCGATCTTCTTGCCGCGGAACAGACTGATAAATCCGGAACCTAAGTTTTCTTTGGTTTTGAGCAGGCTGCGCTTCAGGCGCGCGAAGAAACCTTCTTTGGTCGGTTTTTCCTGCTCCTGGACGATCTCTTCTTCGGCCTGCTCTTCCACCGGCACGACGATGACCGCTTCTTCCGCGGCTTGTGCTGCCAGCGCCTGGGCTTCCAGCTCTTCGTCGGTCAGCTCTGGCTCGAGTGCCGCTTCTTCTTCCACCGCCTCAACAATTTCAACGGTTTCCGCTTCCGCCTGCCACTCTTCGGCAGAGACCTCTTCGGCTTTCACCTCTTCCGGCAGCGGCAGCTCTTCGTGCTCGATAACGGCCTGTGGCGCTTCGGTAATATCCTCAACGATAACCGGTTCTGGCTTCTCGCTCTCCTGAACCTGTTCCGTGACCTCAACCACCTCTTGTGCAAAGGTTCCAATCTCTTCTTTGCTGTGCGCCGTCTCTTCCGCTTCGACTACTGCGGCGGTTTCTACAGGCGTTTCAGGCTGTGACTGCTCTTCAACGGCTTGTTGCTCTTCGGTTTTCTGTTCTGTTTCTTGCTCTTTTTCACCGAAGCCCAGCCAGGAAAAGAAGCCACGTTTTTTTTGTTTTGCCATCTGCGACTACACTCCTCGCGGCGCTATATACATGGAAGCTAAAAAAATGATGAAATAGTCTAACACTTTACTTAATTGACATCACCGCCCGCAATCGCAGGCCAATTGTTAACAGAGCTTTCCTGAGATGAAGAAACCCAACCGCGCCCCGGCCGGTCAAATTCGTATTATCGGCGGTCAGTGGCGAGGCCGGAAATTACCGGTGCCGGACAGCCCCGGTTTACGCCCTACCACCGACCGCGTGCGCGAGACGCTTTTTAACTGGCTGGCCCCGTCAATGGTAGACGCCCACTGCCTGGACTGCTTCGCCGGAAGCGGCGCGCTCGGACTGGAAGCGCTGTCGCGCTATGCCGCCAGCGCCACGCTGCTGGAGATGGAGCGCGGCGTGGCGCAGACGCTGCAGCAAAATCTGGCGACGCTGAAAGCGAGCAACGCCAAAGTCGTGAACACCAACACGCTGAGTTTTCTTGCGCAGAAAGGCACGCCGCACACCGTGGTGTTTGTCGACCCGCCGTTCCGCAAGGGGCTGCTGGAAGAGACGTTATCCCTGCTGGAGCAAAACGGCTGGCTGGCGGATGACGCGCTAATTTACGTTGAAAGCGAAGTGGAAAACGGTTTACCGCCGGTTCCCGCCCACTGGGATTTGCACCGCGAAAAGGTCGCTGGTCAGGTGGCCTACCGTCTTTATCACCGTCAGGCACAAGGAGGCTCCGATGCCGGTACTGATTAACCTGGGACGTTTGCTGATGCTGGGCGTCTGGGCGTTCCTGATTCTGAATCTGGTGCACCCGTTCCCGCGCCCGATGAATATTTTCGTTAACGTCGCGCTGATTTTCACGTCGTTTATGCACGCCCTGCAGATGGTGATGCTGAAAAACGGCCTGCCGAAAGACGGCCCGCAGATGACGGGCTGGCAGCAGCTTCGCGTATTTATTTTCGGCGTGTTTGAGCTGCTGGTGTGGATGAAGAAGTTTAAGGCGCAGGTGAAGAAGTAAGGTGCGGCCTGATGGCCTCACTCTAACCCTCTCCCACAGGGAGAGGGGACCGTTCGTGCATTATTCCGTCCTGAACCCTTCAAACCGCGTCCCTTTGTAGCTCAGCGTTCCTTTCTCCCCCACCGTCAGCTGATGGTACTGCTGCGCCTCCAGGCGGAAGGTCATTTCCAGGCCGCCCGTTTCCGGCCTAAAGCTCGCCTCATAGCGCATTGCTGTGCCCGCAGGCGTCACCTGCTGCTGGCGCGAGCGGCGATCGTTGAGCGGTTTCTCGCGTTTGTTGGTCACCAACACGCGCTTTTGCATCAGCGGCGCGGCATCGTTATCCGCCTTCTCGCGGCGCTGCTGCACGAAGCGGAACGAGGCGGCAATGACGATAATCGCCACCACGATAATGAAAAACAGCGGCATCTTGCTCATTCTACAATCCCATCAGATTATGCGGAATTCAGGATACCCTGCCTTCCCCGGCATTGCCAAACGCCCGCCCGCGTCACTACACTGGATCAGAAACTGATTATTCAGACTTAACAGATACAGGGAGTTAATATGCTTTGGTCATTTATCGCTGTCTGTTTTTCCGCATGGCTTTATGTCGATGCGTCCTACCGCGGTCCCACCTGGCAGCGCTGGTTGTTTAAACCGGTCACGCTGTTGCTCCTGCTGCTGCTGGCCTGGCAAGCGCCGATGTTCAACGCCGTCAGCTATCTGGTGCTAGCCGGACTGTGTGCATCCCTGATTGGCGATGCCTTAACCCTGCTGCCACGCCAGCGCCTGCTCTACGCCGTTGGGGCGTTCTTCTTGTCGCATCTGCTCTATACCATCTACTTTGCCAGCCAGATGACGCTCTCCTTCTTCTGGCCGCTGCCGCTGGTGCTGCTGGTGATTGGCGCGCTGCTGATTGCGGTGATCTGGTCACGACTGGAAGAGATGCGTTTGCCGGTCTGTACCTTTATCGCCATGACGCTGGTGATGGTGTGGCTGGCGGGCGAGCTGTGGTTCTTCCGTCCGACCGCTCCGGCGATGTCCGCGTTCTTCGGCGCCGCCCTGCTGCTGATCGGGAATATCGTGTGGCTGGGCAGCCACTATCGCCGCCGCTTCCGGGCGGATAACGCGATAGCCTCCGCCTGTTACTTTGCCGGGCATTTCCTGATTGTGCGTTCGCTGTATATCTAAATAGCGCTTGACTCTGGAGTCGACTCCAGAGTGTATGCTGCGGTTAATGAGAAAATTATCATTGCCGGAGACTGCCATGTCGACTCCAGAAATACCTAAAAAAGTACCTCAATTCTCGGCACTTAAGCTCAGCCCGGTGCCGTCGAAAGACGACTGCTGCTGCGAAGGCGCGTGCGAAACGCCAACTCAAACGCTTCCTGAAAGTGGCAACCGCTACAGCTGGGTCGTCAACGGCATGGACTGCGCGGCCTGCGCCCGTAAGGTGGAAAACGCCGTCAAACAGGTGCCGGGCGTGAGTCACGTTCAGGTGCTGTTCGCCACCGAAAAGCTGCTGGTTAGCGCCGATACCGACGTCAGCAAGCAGGTTGAAGCCGCCGTCAGCCAGGCGGGCTATACCCTGCGCAGCGAAACGACTCCCGTTGAAAAAGCCTCCACCCTGAAAGAAAACCTGCCGCTCATTACCCTCATCATCATGATGGCCCTGAGCTGGGGGCTGGAGCAGATTAACCATCCGTTCGGCAATCTGGCGTTTATCGCCACCACACTGGTCGGCCTGTTCCCGATTGCCCGTCAGGCGCTGCGCCTGATGAAAAGCGGCAGCTGGTTTGCCATCGAAACGCTGATGAGCGTGGCGGCAATCGGCGCGCTGTTCATTGGCGCGACGGCAGAAGCGGCGATGGTACTGCTGCTGTTCTTAATCGGCGAACGCCTTGAGGGCTGGGCGGCGAGCCGGGCGCGTAAAGGGATCAGCGCGCTGATGGCGCTGAAGCCGGAAACCGCCATTCGCGTGGTAAACGGCACGCGTGAAACGGTTGCCATTAACACGCTACGCCCGGGCGACGTGATTGAGGTGGCCGCAGGGGGGCGTCTGCCTGCAGACGGCGCGCTGCTTACCGCCACCGCGAGCTTTGATGAAAGCGCCCTGACCGGGGAATCCATTCCGGTAGAGCGCGCCGCGGGTGAAAAAGTGCCTGCTGGCGCCACCAGCGTCGACCGTCTGGTGCAGCTCACCGTGCTTTCCGAGCCGGGCGACAGCGCCATCGACCGTATCCTGAAGCTGATTGAAGAGGCAGAGGAGCGCCGCGCGCCGGTCGAACGCTTTATCGATCGCTTCAGCCGAATTTATACCCCTGCCATCATGCTGGTTGCCCTGCTGGTCACCGTCGTTCCGCCGCTGTTCTTTGGCGCGCAATGGGAGGGCTGGATTTATAAAGGGCTGACGCTGCTGCTGATCGGCTGCCCGTGCGCGCTGGTGATTTCCACCCCGGCGGCGATTACCTCAGGTCTGGCGGCAGCGGCACGTCGCGGGGCGCTGATTAAGGGCGGCGCGGCGCTGGAACAGCTGAGCCAGGTTCAGCATATCGCCTTCGATAAAACCGGTACGTTAACCGTGGGTAAGCCGCAGGTAACCGGCGTGTATCCGCAGGAAATCAGTGAAGATGAGCTGCTTACACTGGCCGCCGCCGTTGAGCAGGGGTCCACTCACCCGCTGGCGCAGGCGATTGTGCAAGAAGCGCAGTCGCGCGGGCTGAGCATCCCTACGGCAACCGCCCAACGAGCGCTGGTCGGGTCAGGGATTGAGGCCACCGTTGGCGGTAAAAAGGTGCTGATTGTCGCGGCGGGCAAGTCTTCCAGTCCAGAGGTTGAGGCGTTAGAACAGACCGGACAAACTGTCGTGACGGTCCTGCAGGACGGCGTCGCGAAAGGGATGCTGGCACTGCGCGATACCCTGCGCGATGACGCCAAAGAAGCCGTGGCGGCGCTGCACAAGCTGGGCGTGCAGGGCGTTATTCTTACCGGTGATAACCCTCGCGCGGCAGCAGCGATTGCCGGTGAGCTGGGGCTGGAGTTTAAAGCCGGATTGCTGCCTGCGGATAAGGTCAGCGCGGTAACGGAGCTGAACGCTCGCGCGCCGCTGGCGATGGTCGGTGACGGGATTAACGATGCCCCGGCGATGAAAGCCTCCACCATCGGTATTGCGATGGGCAGCGGTACCGACGTGGCGCTGGAAACGGCCGACGCGGCATTGACGCACAACCGCCTGACCGGGCTGGCGCAGACCATCGCCCTGGCGCGCGCGACGCGGGCCAACATTCGTCAGAACATCGGCATTGCGCTCGGGCTGAAGGGGATTTTCCTGGTGACGACGCTGCTCGGCATGACCGGACTGTGGCTGGCGGTGCTGGCGGATACCGGGGCAACGGTACTGGTGACGGCGAACGCGCTGCGGCTGCTGCGTCGCCGGTAAAAAAAGCCCGGTGGCGCTAACGCTTACCGGGCCTAAATGTCCTGCTAACTCGTAGGTCGGGTAAGGCGAAGCCGCCACCCGACTTTTTTATAAGAAATAGCTCATCGCCAGGCCTAAAAACAGCACCAGACCGACGTAATTATTGTTCATAAACGCTTTAAAACAGGCGTCACGTTCACGCTTAGCAATCAGCTTTTGCTGGTACGCAAACAGCAGTCCCGCCACCAGCACGGACCAGTAAAACTCCCAGCTCAGCCCGTTCAGGCGACCGATCGCGACCATCAGTGCCAGTACCGCAACCTGCAGGATACCGATAATCAGCTTGTCCTGACGACCAAAGAGGATGGCGGTGGATTTGATGCCAATTTTCAGGTCATCATCGCGGTCTACCATCGCGTATTGCGTGTCATACGCCACGGCCCAGAGAATGTTCGCCAGGAACATCAGCCAGCAGCTGAGCGGTAAGGACTCACTAACCGCCGCAAACGCCATCGGAATCGACCAGCCAAACGCCGCGCCCAGCACCACCTGAGGCAGGTGGGTATAGCGTTTCATAAAGGGATATACACAGGCCAACGCCAGCGCCGCAACGGAAAGCAGAATGGTCATGGTGTTTAGGGTCAACACCAGCAGGAAAGAGAGCAGCACCAGCACAATGAACAACACGCGGGCTTCTTTCCCGGTGACCTGCCCGCTGGGTAACGGACGACCGGCAGTACGCTTAACATGACCGTCGAATTTACGATCGGCATAGTCGTTGACCACGCAGCCCGCCGCGCGCATCAGCCAGACGCCGGCAACGAACACGCCAAGGATCCACAGCGGCGGCACGCCCGGCGTGGCGAGCCACAGCGCCCACAGGGTCGGCCACAGCAGCAGTAGCGCGCCAATGGGTTTATCGGTACGCATTAAGCGGTGATACGCCAACAGCTTATTCTGCGTCAGGCTCCACTCCATTTTTTCTTCCTCTTAGTACAACGGTGATGCCGGTAAAAAAAGCTCCGTCAGAATTAACGGTTTACCGCTCAGGCGAAGGCGGGAACGACGCCCCCAGAGTTCGGCATCACGACCAATCTCAATAAAATCCCGGGTAAGCTCAGACGAGGTGAAAAGGTAACGCCCCAGCGGCGTTTTCCCCAGACGTTGCAGCGCCAGCTCTGGCCCGGAAAGAGTTGACTCGGGCACCACCGTCCGTCCGGCAAGCCACGGTTCACCATCAGCACAGAGTAAAATTTCGCGCAGCCAGTAGCGTGGCTCCTGCGGCAGCAGCGGCAGCTCGCTGGCGATCTCATCGCCAGAGACAAACCCTTCCTGAATCAGGGTCACCGTGACCGTTTTACCCTGTTGCTCAAAACGTTTCGTCATGGAATCTTCCAGCAACAACCAGTCCAGTTGCTGAGGATCAAGCGCAGGTATTTGGTCAAAATAGCGCAGCGCACGCAGTTGCGTTAGCGCAGGGTGTGACATGCCAGACTCTCCGATACATAACGTAATGGCATTGTATCGCAGAAACACGGATTGAGGGGGGCCAAACGTTATTTAACGATCACGGTCGCAACATGGGCGCAACAGACTGGCGGCTACGAAAAAAAGTGCGCCCACTCAGGCGCACCAAACTACTAACAAATCAGCACTGTGGGGAAACGGTTACCCCTTGCCTTTTACACTGCTGATAAAGGTGGAACGGGCAGTGGTTGAACCTAAACGTTCGGCTTCATCAAGCAGTTTCAGCGCTTTATCGACATCGCCGCGCTTCACCGCCTGCTTAATGGCGTTGTTGAAGTACTCTTCGGTGTCGTTCAGTACCGGCTCAGCCTTCTTCGCCGGGGCAGGCGCTGCGGCCGCTACCGGTGCGGCTGCCGTGGCCGCTGGCGCGGTATAGGCAGGAGCAGCTGTGTTACCTACAGTGACAGGGCCGGAACCGGAAGAGCCAAACAGCGGGCCGACCAGCACGCTTGAACCGCTGTTCGTTTTCACCTTCAGCTTTAACGTTCCGTCGGTGACGTGACGAGCAATCGGGTCTGGAATATCAGGAATCGCGTTACCGGTACCTTTTGCGTAGGCTTTAGCCGGATCGAGCAACGTGGTGGTCTTCTGAAGATCCTGCTCAGTGGTAAAGACCAGCACGTAGAGTTTTTGCTGGCCGAGCGCTGGCGTAAGGCGCATGACGCCTTCCAGACGGTCGGCGCTCATTACGCCGGGTTCCTGATATGTAAAGTATTCACTAGGGAAAAAGGCAGATGGCGTCATGTTCTGATCGAGAATAAGCACGTTTGGTGCAAATACGCTCGTCTGCTTATTAACTTCACTGGTCAAGGTAATGGCCAGTTCACCAATATTGGCGGGTACGCTATACGCAGCGACCGGGCCGGTAATACCCGGAACATTAAGTGACTGACCAGCCGTTGAAAGCTGGGTGGTCTGGGTTTTAGACTGATCGACAGGGGTCCAGACCAGCTGTTGCAATGCCGCTGTCGGAATGGCTGGCGCGGATGTTGTGTTTTGTGGAACGAAATTGACGTTAGCGAGCGTTACAGAAGGCGCGCTCGCCAGCAGCCCTGCGGTTAAACAAAGGGCAAGGAGAGTTTTGTTCATTTTCATTGTTATCACCTCAAAATGCACAGGTTCAGCGGTAGCCAGGCAATAGCGCGCCGTCCCAAGGATTGAGGGGCTTGCGCCCCTCAGTTTGGTCATTACGTCAGGTTAAGACGGGATTACCACCAGATTTCCATCTGGGCGCCGAAGGACCACTCGTCGTTGTCACCGCGACCGAAGGAACCACCGTTAAAGCCATCTTTGACTGCTTTACCAAAGTTCGCGTTGTTGGAAGGGTTACCGGTGTAGTCGTAGCCCCATTTTTCATCCCACTTGGCATAGGTTGCAAAGACGCGGATTGCTGGACGTGACCAGATGCTGTCACCTGCCTGCCACTGTTGCGCCAGGGTGATTTTATACTGGTTGTTGGTTTCGCCAGTTTCCTGTGATTTGACGTTGTCGTAGCCAACTTCCAGCAAGGTGCTCATGATTGGCGTCCATTTGAACATTGGACGAACGCCCACGGTCCACCACTTGGTGCCGTTGTTATTATCCCAGTCGATATCCTGATACATACCAACGTACATCAGGTCCCAACGATCGCCCAAAGAGATTGCACCATGATCCAGGATACGCAGCAGGCTACCGTTATTGTTGATGTCATAGGCAAAATGTGAGTTAGGATCGATACCTACACCAGAACCTTGAGACAGGCCTTTACCCTGAGCAGTCATTGAATCGGTGGCATACTGAACCACAAATTTGTTATAGCCCTTCAGCATGCTCTGGGTATGTTCGGCAGTGAACATCCAACCATCTTTAGACGCGCCGTCAACCAAACGATAATCATCACGTGGGTTAGCACGACCGTAGTCAACGCCCAGTTCCAGTGTACCCCCTGGGTTGATTTCCATCTGAGCTAAACGAACATCGAAAACATCGTTCGCCGTTTTTTGGTTGTAATCATAAATGCTATCGCTACCAAAGGTAGCAGAGCCGCCTGTTTCAGTGGAGCGTGTCGCGGCTAAAGACAGTTTACCGAAACCTAGATCGATGTTTTCAAGACCAGCACCAGGCCCTGAAATATCCCAGTAGTAGAAGTCGATCATGTGGACGTCATGACGCTGATAGAAGCGCTTACCGGCCCAAATAGTAGAACCTGGCAACCATTCAATCAGGTTTTTACCCTGCACGTTTGCTTCACGGAACGCCGGGCTGGTGGCTTCCCAGTCGTTTTCCTGGTTAACTGAATAAGCTACGTTGGTGTCAAAATAGAAGCTTTTATCGCCCTCTTTCCACACTTCCTGGCCCAGTTTCAGTTCCGCGTAGGTTTCACATTCGTTACCGAGACGGTATTTACTTTGAGCACCGGTTGCCTGGAAGCATTGTTGTTGACCACCACTACCCGTCCAGCCGATACCGGAACGAGCATAACCATGGAAATCCACGGCCAGTGCCTGAGCAGACATTACGCCCGCTGCGACGGCAACTGCCAGAGGAAGTTTGCGCAGAGTAATCATCATTCTATCTCCTGAGATCATTGCTTTTCTTTGAACACTTCACCTGTCGGTTTCGTGTCTTCTTTTGGGATTGCTTAAACGCCTGGCTCTTTGTGCAACCGACGACATGCAGTGCCATCCTCACGGAACAGATGGCAACGCTCTGGCGGCAAGCCGATAGCGAATCTGGCACCCTCTTCTACCAACACCACGTCATTCTGGCGGTAGACCAGGTTCTGACGGATGGCGGGGATCTGGATATGAATCTGTGTTTCGTGACCAAGCTGTTCGACGACCTGAACGTCACCTTCCAGGGTCACATCAGCGATGTGGCTCGGCAGCAGGTGCTCAGGACGAATACCGAGGGACATGTTTGCCCCGACCTGTACGTTGGCGCTGTCGACCGGTAGCCAGACCTGCTGGCGGTTTGGCAGCTCCACCTGTACCTGTTCAATGGCTGTCGCGGTCACTTTGACGGGCAGGAAGTTCATCTTTGGCGAGCCAATAAAGCCCGCAACAAAGCGGTCTGCCGGGTAGTGGTACAGCTCCAGCGGTTTGCCCACCTGCGCCACGCGACCGGCATCCAGCACCACGATTTTGTCGGCGAGGGTCATCGCTTCCACCTGATCGTGGGTGACGTAAATCATCGTGCGGCCAAGACGCTTGTGCAGACGGGAGATTTCAATACGCATCTGGACGCGCAGGGCGGCATCCAGGTTAGAGAGAGGTTCATCGAGCAGGAACACGCGCGGTTCGGCCACCAGGGTACGGCCAATCGCCACACGCTGACGCTGACCGCCGGAAAGCGCTTTCGGTTTACGCTCCAGCAGATGCGCCAGCTGTAACACCTCCGCCACCTGCGTCACGCGCTGGTTAATCACCTCTTTCTTCGCGCCAGCCAGCTTCAGGCCGAAGGACATATTTTCGGCAACGGAAAGGTGTGGATAGAGTGCATAAGACTGGAACACCATGCCTACACCACGTTCGGCAGGCGGGATGTCGTTCATTCGGGTATCACCAATCAGCAGGTCGCCGCTGGTAATCGTTTCAAGACCGGCAATCATACGCAGCAGAGTAGATTTACCACAGCCTGATGGGCCAACAAACACCACGAATTCGCCTTCGTTGATGTCCAGATTGATGTCTTTCGACACCACAACGTCACCCCAGGCTTTCGTTACATTACGCAGCTGTACGCTCGCCATGCCCTTCTCCCTTCGTTACAACCTGTCACCGACAGAAACATTCAAGATAAGTTCACTATGGGGTATCCATTACTTTCCCGAATCCTCCACCCCCCGCCTTTTTTATGGGGGAGGAGGCGGGAGGATGAGAGAGCAGGCTCTGCGACCGCCGTGGGCGGGCTGAGGCAAAATTCGTGAAGCCGCCTGCAAAATTCGGTGGGTTTTTATGTGCGCCAGCACTCATAACTTAAATTTATGCAACGGAGATCACACAAACGGGGGGTGGGGCGTAGGGGTTGGGAGGATGGAAAGAGGATGTCAAATAAGGAGACTGAGTCACGTTGAACCACTGAAGTCATACCACGAGACATCACCAAAAAGGATGGCAGATATGAATATCAAGACTGGCGCACGCGTTTTCGCATTGTCCGCCCTTGCAGCAATGATGGTTTCCGCCCCAGCGCTCGCCAAAATTGAAGAAGGCAAACTGGTTATCTGGATTAACGGCGACAAAGGCTATAACGGCCTGGCCGAAGTGGGCAAAAAATTCGAAAAAGATACCGGCATCAAAGTGACCGTAGAACATCCGGACAAACTGGAAGAGAAGTTCCCGCAGGTTGCAGCAACCGGCGACGGCCCGGACATCATCTTCTGGGCGCATGACCGTTTCGGTGGTTACGCGCAGTCTGGCCTGCTGGCTGAAGTGACGCCGGACAAATCTTTCCAGGACAAACTGTTCCCGTTCACCTGGGACGCCGTTCGCTATAACGGCAAGCTGATCGCATACCCTATCGCGGTTGAAGCCCTGTCTCTGATTTACAACAAAGACCTGGTACCAAACCCACCGAAAACTTGGGAAGAGATCCCGAAACTGGATAAAGAGCTGAAGGCGAAAGGTAAATCCGCGCTGATGTTCAACCTGCAAGAGCCGTACTTCACCTGGCCGCTGATTGCTGCCGACGGCGGTTACGCGTTCAAGTTTGAAAACGGCAAATATGACGTTAAAGACGTGGGCGTGGACAACGCTGGCGCGAAAGCTGGTCTGACCTTCCTGGTTGATCTGATCAAGAACAAACACATGAACGCGGATACCGACTACTCCATCGCGGAAGCGGCGTTCAACAAAGGCGAAACCGCGATGACCATCAACGGTCCGTGGGCCTGGACCAACATCGACAAGAGCAAAGTCAACTACGGCGTGACGCTGCTGCCAACCTTCAAAGGCAAGCCATCTAAACCGTTCGTTGGCGTGCTAAGCGCGGGCATCAACGCCGCCAGCCCGAACAAAGAGCTGGCGAAAGAGTTCCTGGAAAACTACCTGCTGACCGATCAGGGTCTGGATGAAGTGAACAAGGACAAACCGCTGGGCGCCGTCGCGCTGAAATCCTTCCAGGATCAGCTGGCGAAAGACCCACGTATCGCGGCCACCATGGATAACGCCCAGAAAGGCGAAATCATGCCGAACATTCCACAGATGGCTGCGTTCTGGTACGCCACGCGTACCGCGGTCATCAACGCTGCAAGCGGTCGTCAGACTGTCGATGCCGCGCTGAAAGATGCTCAGGGTCGTATTACTAAGTAATGACGTAGTCCCCTCTCCCTTTGGGAGAGGGTTAGGGTGAGGGTTGGCGCTATCCGCACGCCCTCACCCCGGCCCTCTCCCCCAGGAGAGGGAGAAAAGATCAAACGTTGTAGAGGAAAAACCCCATGGATGTCATTAAAAAGAAACGCTGGTGGCAAAGCGACGCGCTGAAGTGGTCAGCGATAGGTCTGCTGTGTCTGCTGGTGGGTTACCTTGTTGTTTTAATGTACGTACAAGGGGAATATCTGTTTGCCATCATGACGCTGATTTTAAGCTCTGCTGGCCTGTATATTTTCGCTAATCGTAAAGCCTATGCCTGGCGCTATGTCTACCCGGGCGTGGCCGGGATGGGGCTGTTTGTCCTGTTCCCGCTGATTTGTACCATTGCTATTGCGTTTACCAACTACAGCAGCACCAACCAGCTTGCGCAGGAACGCGCGCAGCAGGTCCTGCTGGATCGCTCATATCAGGCAGGCAAGACCTTTAACTTCGGCCTGTATCCTGCCGGTAACGAGTGGAAGTTAGCGCTTACTGACGAAGCAAGCAGCAAATACTATGTCTCCGACGCGTTCAAATTTGGCGGCGAGCAGAAGCTGGCCTTAAAAGAGGCACAGGCCCTGCCAGAGGGTGAACGTGCCAACCTGCGCGTCATTACCCAGAACCGTCAGGCGCTGACCCAGCTCACCGCCGTGCTGCCAGACGAAAGCAAAGTGACCATGAGCTCGCTGCGCCAGTTCTCCGGCACACAGCCGCTCTATACCCTGGCGGACGACGGCACGCTGACCAACAACCAGAGCGGCGTGAAATACCGTCCGAATAACGACATTGGTTTCTATCAGTCCATTACTGCCGACGGCAAATGGGGTGATGACAAACTCAGCCCAGGCTATACCGTCACCATCGGCTGGGACAACTTTACCCGCGTGTTTACCGACGAAGGCATTCAGAAACCGTTCTTCGCCATCTTCGTCTGGACGGTGGTCTTCTCGGTGCTGACGGTGATCCTGACCGTTGCCGTGGGCATGGTGCTGGCCTGTCTGGTCCAGTGGGAATCCCTGAAAGGCAAAGCGATTTACCGCGTGCTGCTGATCCTGCCGTATGCCGTACCGTCGTTTATCTCGATTCTGATTTTCAAAGGGCTGTTTAACCAGAGCTTCGGTGAAATCAACATGATGCTGAGCGCCCTGTTCGGCATCAAACCTGCCTGGTTCAGCGACCCGACCACCGCTCGCTCGATGATTATCATCGTGAACACCTGGCTCGGTTATCCGTACATGATGATCCTGTGCATGGGCCTGCTGAAGGCTATCCCGGACGATCTGTACGAAGCCTCGGCGATGGACGGCGCGGGCCCGTTCCAGAACTTCTTTAAAATTACGCTGCCGCTGCTCATTAAGCCGCTGACGCCGCTGATGATTGCCAGCTTCGCCTTTAACTTTAACAACTTCGTGCTGATTCAGCTGTTGACCAACGGCGGCCCGGACCGCCTTGGCACCACGACGCCAGCAGGCTATACCGACCTGCTCGTGAGCTACACCTACCGTATCGCCTTCGAAGGCGGCGGCGGCCAGGACTTCGGTCTGGCAGCAGCGATTGCCACCCTGATCTTCCTGCTGGTAGGCGCCCTGGCGATTGTGAACCTGAAAGCCACACGTATGAAATTTGACTAAGGAGGGCATCGATCATGGCAATGGTACAACCCAAATCTCAAAAACTGCGCCTCCTGGCGACGCACTTAGGCCTGCTGATTTTCATCGCGGCGATCATGTTCCCGCTGCTGATGGTTATCGCCATCTCCCTGCGTTCGGGTAACTTCGCCACCGGGAGCCTGATCCCGGACGAAATCTCCTGGGAGCACTGGAAGCTCGCGCTGGGCTTCAGCGTGGAACACGCGGATGGCCGCGTCACGCCGCCGCCGTTCCCGGTGCTGCTGTGGCTGTGGAACTCGGTGAAAATCGCCGGGATCACCGCGATAGGTATCGTGACGCTCTCCACGACCTGTGCGTACGCTTTCGCCCGTATGAAGTTCCCGGGCAAAGCCTCACTGCTGAAAGGGATGCTGATTTTCCAGATGTTCCCGGCCGTGCTGTCACTGGTGGCGTTGTATGCCCTGTTTGACCGTCTGGGCCAGTACGTCCCCTTTATCGGCCTGAACACCCACGGCGGCGTGATCTTCGCCTATCTTGGCGGTATCGCACTGCATGTATGGACCATTAAAGGCTATTTCGAAACCATCGACGGCTCCCTGGAAGAAGCGGCCGCGCTGGATGGCGCAACCCCGTGGCAGGCGTTCCGCCTGGTGCTGCTGCCGCTGTCGGTGCCGATTCTGGCGGTAGTGTTTATCCTGTCGTTTATCGCTGCGATCACCGAAGTACCGGTTGCCTCACTGTTACTGCGTGATGTGAACAGCTACACCCTGGCCGTAGGTATGCAGCAATACCTCAACCCGCAAAACTACCTGTGGGGCGACTTTGCCGCGGCGGCCGTACTCTCTGCCATCCCGATTACCGTGGTGTTCCTGCTGGCGCAGCGCTGGCTGGTCAACGGCCTGACGGCGGGCGGTGTGAAAGGTTAAGTTTCATTTTGTTATGCCACTGCAACCCTCAACTTTAGACGTATTGTATTGACCCAACTTGTGACTGTTGTTAGGCGGCCTCCGGGCCGCCATTTTTTTATTCGCGTTTCAGCCGCTTCGAGTTACACAGCCAGAGGGTGATCACCAGCAGCAGGATCGCCGCCGAGTAGATCAGCACGTCGAGCGGGGATTTATGATCGACGATGATCAGCCGCACTATTGCAGTGATCCCAATGTAGACAAAATAACGCAGCGGGAAGTGAAAGCCGGACTGAAAGTACTTCACAATCAGGGCGATAAATTCAAAGTAGAGAAAGTAGACCACCAGGCCTTCCACCAGCGCATATTTGCTGGTTTGTTCAGGAGCGAACAGTACATCCGCAAGATGCACCGTCTCTTTACCCAAAAAGACGACCAGTATCAGACCAAGGCTCAACAGACCGAGGTTCAGCACGGTCTGGAGGATAGTTGAGATAAACTCAACGCGCGGGCGAGTCAGGGATGTCATACAGCACCTCATTCTCCAGGGCGAGGTTCCTGTATAACGCAAAAATGTGACGGGGATCTATATTTTTTGTTTATGTTTGACGCAATGGAGAGGATTCCCCTCTCCCCTAAGGGGAGAGGGTGAGAGGCCTCAGCGGAAGTTAATGTTCTTATCGCTCGTCATGTCATACAGCTGGAACTTACGTCCAAGCTGCTGGCCGCCGTCGCGCGTCAGCGGCGTCCAGCCCACGGCCGCACGGCTGCGGGTTGGGCCTGACGAGAACAGATCCAGCGGAATCGACACGTAAACCCCTTTGGTGAAGTCCCCTTCCCCGTACTCGTCCGGCGAAACGTTGGTGATAGTGGCATAGCCGCCCACCACGACGCCGCTGTCGAAGTGTTTAGAGATATCCAGCGTACCGCCCTTATCGCCCGCCAGGTACTGGCCGACGCTGGCCTTCACCAGCACGTCAGGCGCGAACGACGGCGTCCAGTAGGCGGTCAGATGGCCCGTTTTGACGCTGTAGTCGGTGAACTTCATCATGTCCTGCGCGCTGCGCCAGTCACGCTGCTTGACGTAGTTGGCATCAACCCCGAACGCCCAGTTGCTGTCAACAGGACGATAAAGCACTTCCGCCCCCGCGCCGCCGTACATGGTTTCCAGATACCCGCCGTACACCTGGCCGTAGAAGCCGTTGCCGAAGTACTGGAAGTAGTTGGCCTGCAGGTTATTCACGTAAGCATCGTTCTGCACGTATTCACGCACGCGGGTACGCACGCGCGGCAGCTGTGAGTCTTTTGGCGGGTTGGTGTAGTTGAACTTGTCGTAGTTGTTAGCGATATTGCCGAACAGGCTGCCGGTGGTCAGCAGGTGGTCGGTGACCCACAGATCCGCCGTCGCCATGACGCCTAGCTGATACATGTAGAAGTTTTCCGGCCCGCCCACGGACTGGTTCAGCACCGGATCGATATGGAAATCGAAGCGCGATTTGTCGATATACCAGCCCTGCTCGGTGGTCTCCGGCACGATCGGCTCTACGCGTTTTTGCACCAGCTCGGTTTCATGCCCGAGCGGTTCGCCCTCCAGGTGGCGCTTAAGGCTGGCAACGTCCGTTTCCGTCGTCACCTGCGGCAGGTTAAGACGATTCTCCGTCACGCGGATCGTGCGGATCCCCTCCGGCAGATCGTTCATCACGATCCGGTTAGCGCGTTCGATCCCTTCGCGCGAGTCGCGGTATTTCACCTGCTCGCCGGTCACGTACAGCGTATCGCCTTTCACCTGAATTTTCGGATCCGCCAGGCCGGCATTGTATTTCAGCAGCGTCAGCTGGTTTGCCACCACGGAGTGCTGCAGAATCGCGTCCTGCGGCTCCGGCTGGTATGCAGGGCGCGCGTTATCATTGTAGTGCGGCCGCATATCGTTAAAGTTGGTGCGCAGCGTGAAGCCAAACATCACGGTGTTGCCGCGCTCGTAGCTGAGGTTAACGTCGGCCCAGTCGGTGACGCGATAAATGGCGCCGACGTTAAACTTGCTCTTCTGCTCAATCTTCCCGGCGAAGTCCTGCGAGTAGTCATTCCCTTCATATTCCAGCTTCAGGCGTAATGGCTGCCAGGGCGTTTGATACTCCACGCCGCCAAACAGCGATGCCGGGCCATGAAACATCTGATCCCCGTTGATGGAACCCGCTTTCTTATAGCTGTTATCGCGGTAGCAGTATTTATCGCTGTAGGAGCAAAATGGGTTTTTCACGTTACCGCCAGTGCCCAGGTAGCCCCATCCCAGGCCGAGCGAGAAGTCGAACGGCCCCCAGGCTTTACTGGCCACGATGTATTCCGCATCAAACAGACCGGTACCACCGATATCTTTGGCGCCCACGGACACCTGCGGCATCCAGTAGCTCTCTTCCCACAGGCGCAGCTTGACGTCGAAGGCTTTATCTTTGTAGGTCTGGTCGCCGGAGAACGCATCAACGCTGCTGTACTGTTTCGTACGCACGTCGGTGTAGCGCAGCGTGGTTTCGAGCCACGGGAACAGCTGCACCGACGCCGAGTAGTAACGATACTGATCGTTATCACGGTAGTTAAGGCTAATTTCCCCTTCGCGCGCCATCCGCGCGGTGGGCGTTTGCAGCAAACCGACGCCGCCGAAGTCTGACTGAGACGGGCCAATAGGTGCCGGATACGTTTCTGCATGGCACGCGGCACTCACGCAGAGCGCCAGCATGCTGTAGAGATAGGTTCTTTTCATTATTCCGGTATCCGCTGAATCAGGGAGTGAAGGATATCGG
The DNA here is from genome assembly GCF_049236945.1 of Enterobacter cloacae complex sp. SHL020. Taxonomy (NCBI): domain Bacteria; kingdom Pseudomonadati; phylum Pseudomonadota; class Gammaproteobacteria; order Enterobacterales; family Enterobacteriaceae; genus Enterobacter; species Enterobacter cloacae complex sp. SHL020. The sequence continues at coordinate 21,239 of NZ_JBMKJF010000011.1, read as the reverse complement.
CGTTAAGCCCGTCATACGCCTTCGTCCAGAAATGGTCGGCAAAACCGACAAAAATGATGCTGCCCGGCATAGGTTCAATATGCCGTTTATTCCAGTAAGCGACGGGGGCTTTTTGTGTATGCCCGTCAGGGTAAACCACCCAGGCGTAGCTTTTATCGGCACCGCTCAGCAGGCTCTGCTCGTCGAGGTAGCTCGCCACGTCACGACCGGGCGTAAAGGGCTTTTTACCCGGGCTGCTGATTAGCCCCATAACGGTCACCGTCGTCGGCTTCTCCGGCAGCCAGAGCGTATACTCCCCTTCAAGCGTGGGGTTGCCCTTTTCCGTGATGCGCACTTCATCGGGATCAAGGTTCACGTTCTGACGGCCCGTCACCTTCAGCGCCTGCAGCTGCTGGCGAACGCTGTTAATGGCAGCCGCGTCGTCGCCATCCTCCTGCTCCGCTAACCCCGTCAGCCTGGCAAGGAGCGCCTTGTGCTGTTGTTCCGCTTCAGCGGTCTTCTGACGTTCAGCGATCACTGCCCCCGGCCACCAGCTGTTGGCGAGCCTTGGCTGTCCGACGAGATCGAGCAGATGCTCAGCGTGGGTTAAGGTTTTGGGTTTTTCACTGTCCGGCGTGTAGACCTTCACCGTCCCTGCGGACCATGCCAGCGGCGCGGCAAAACTGGCGATAAGCGCAACGTGGATGAGCGTTTTCATGATTTCGCCGCCTTGATCAGGGTGGTTTTCACCGGGAAGAATCCGGCACCGAGATACTGCAGGGACTGGCGGATCTGCCCTTCCTCGTCGATCCAGAAGCGGTTGTGCCAGGTGGCCTGGTCGGTGGTAACTTCTTCATCCAGCACGCGGACACGGGTTTCGTCGCTGCCGACTTTCACGCTGTCCGTGCCGTCCCAGCGGAAGGTCGAGCGTGCCGTGGCGTAACGCACCTGCTTATGTTCGGTCCAGCCCATCGTGCGCGTCCAGCTTGCGCCGTCGGCGATCTGGTTCGGCTTGATTAGCGGGTCGTCGGCGATATTATTCACCTCCAGCAGGTTATCGCCGCCCAACAGGGTTTTCACGATACGGCCATGCTGCGTCACGATGGTGGCCTGATCCTGCGTCACCCATTTCTGCTGCCCGTTTTCATCGAAAGCGAGCACCACAAACAGCTGCGGGCCATCGTTTAGCTGCATGTACTGACTGGCATAGGGCATGTTTTGAAGTTCGTCATCGGTCAGATGCACGCCCGGTGTACCGAACATGCTTTCCCACAGTGAGTTTCCCAGCCCTTTGGTGGTGGCCGAGCACGCCTGCAGCAGCAGGCAAATCAGAATGATTGCAGGTCGCTTCACGACTCTTCTCCGAAGGGGCGAAATAACCACACCGAAGTGTGGTTATGATTAAAACACCCGCTATTACTGGGTGCTGGTTGTCGTGGTGGTCGTGGTTCCGGTATTGGAGCCATCACCGCCACCGGTTGCCGCCAGCGCGACACCCACGGCTGAACTTACGGTGCTGGCGCTGGCTGCGGTAGAACTTCCCGCAGACGCAGACGTCGCAGCCGAACCTGCCGCTTCCCCGACCTGAACCGGAGCTGCATAGACAGATGTCGCCGCAAGCGCAGATATGGCAAAAATGCCATACAGTACTTTCTTCATAACAATTTCCCTTCAATGAATGAATGGAGATTTGCCCGAAAAGAATTTCAGGCGGAATCGAGTATACACAACTAGTGCCGTGGGTTTGCCGTAAGGGGAAATAGGGAGGGGGTTTTCGGAATAATGGTTAAAATGGAAATGAAAGACAAATAGCATTAATATATAAATTATTAAAATCAATAAGTTATAATATAAAGATATTAATGGATTACTGCGTATTTTCTTAAAATAAACCGCAGGAATTAACGGGTTAAGCGTCTTTTTCGGATTAAACTCAGATTCAGAATTTGAGTTAACTAACAGACATCAGGAATTATCCGATAAAAAAATGCCGGCATTAAGCCGGCACGTTTTCATGACGTTTTAATTACCCACGCCATGCTTTATAACGGTTGATCAAACCATTTGTCGAGCTGTCATGGCTGGCAATCGCTTTATCGTCACCCAGCTCTGGCAGAATACGGTTTGCCAGCTGTTTGCCCAGCTCAACGCCCCACTGGTCAAAGGTGAAGATGTTCAGGATGGCGCCCTGCGTGAAGATTTTGTGCTCGTACAGAGCGATCAGCGCACCCAGGCTGAACGGCGTGATTTCACGCAGCAGGATGGAGTTGGTTGGGCGGTTGCCTTCGAACACTTTGAACGGCACCACATGGTCCAGCGTGGCCGGGTCTTTACCCTGGTCACGGTATTCCTGCTCAACCACTTCGCGGGATTTACCGAACGCCAGCGCTTCGGTCTGCGCAAAGAAGTTCGACAGCAGCTTCGGATGGTGGTCGGACAGCGGGTTATGGGTGATAGCCGGGGCGATGAAATCGCACGGTACCATTTTGGTGCCCTGGTGGATCAGCTGGTAGAAGGCATGCTGGCCGTTGGTGCCCGGCTCGCCCCAGATGATTGGGCCAGTCTGGTAATCCACCGCGTTGCCGTTACGGTCAACATACTTACCGTTGGATTCCATGTTGCCCTGCTGGAAGTAGGCTGCGAAGCGGTGCATGTACTGGTCGTACGGCAGGATCGCTTCGGTTTCAGCGCCGAAGAAGTTGTTGTACCAGATACCGATCAGCGCCAGCAGCACCGGCAGGTTTTTCTCTGGTGCGGTCGTGGAGAAGTGTTTATCCATCGCGTGCGCGCCGGAGAGCAGCTCAACGAAGTTGTCGAAGCCCACGGACAGGATGATGGACAGGCCAATCGCAGACCACAGGGAGTAGCGGCCGCCAACCCAGTCCCAGAACTCGAACATATTCGCGGTATCAATGCCGAACTCGCTGACCGCTTTACCGTTGGTAGACAGCGCCGCGAAGTGTTTCGCCACGTGCTTGTTGTCGCCCGCGGTTTTCAGGAACCAGTCGCGCGCGCTGTGGGCGTTGGTCATGGTTTCCTGAGTGGTGAAGGTTTTGGACGCAACCAGGAACAGGGTGGTTTCCGGGTTCACGTTCTTCAGCACTTCGGCGATGTGGGTGCCATCGACGTTAGACACAAAGTGCATATTGAGGTGGTTTTTATACGGGCGCAGCGCTTCGGTCACCATGAACGGACCGAGGTCAGAACCGCCGATACCGATGTTCACCACGTCGGTAATTGCTTTGCCGGTGTAGCCTTTCCAGCTACCGGAGATGATCGCTTCGGAGAAGGTTTTCATCTTTTCCAGCACCGCGTTCACTTCCGGCATGACGTCTTTGCCGTCAACGATGATTGGCGTATTGCTACGGTTACGCAGGGCCACGTGCAGCACGGCACGGTCTTCGGTACGGTTGATCTTCTCGCCGGAGAACATGGATTTGATGGCGTCGGCAAGCTCAGTCTCTTTCGCCAGATCCTGCAGTTTTGCCAGCGTTTCTTCGGTAATGCGGTTTTTAGAGAAATCCACCAGCATCAGGTCGTCGAAGGTCGCGGAGAACTTAGAGAAACGATCGGCATCCTTCGCGAACAGATCCGCAATGGTGACGTCTTTCATTTCATCAAAATGTTTCTGGAGTGCCTGCCAGGCAGCGGTCTGCGTTGGGTTGATGTTTTTCATTAGCAATACTCTTCTGATTTGAGAATTGTGACTGCGGTCGATTGTAGCGCCTGCAAATAAAAATTGTGATGGTTTTTATGCCATTGCCCTGGCCTGCATCAAACACAGGTGAAAAGACCCGAAAAGTATAGCTGCTGAAGCGCCCTCCCGGGGCGGCGAAATGTCGGTCAAAAAGCCCTAAAACGGAGCATAAAATCTGGCGCTGTTATAAGTCCTGTTTCTCAGGGGTACCCCCCCATAAAAAATCCGCATAATCCCAGCATTGACAGGACCTCCCCCGCATTTTATTTATAGGGCCGTATTTTGCGCCTGCACCTGTTTTCGTTTCACTCTTGTGCCATGGTCGCTTATTCATTCCCTGACACGAGGTTGTTATGACGAGTTTTGTGGTCGCCAAATTTGGCGGCACCAGTGTGGCCGATTACGATGCCATGAACCGCAGCGCCGATGTGGTGCTGGCCGATCCGAATACCCGCCTGGTGGTGCTGTCTGCATCCGCCGGCGTGACGAACCTGCTGGTTTCTCTGTCTGAAGGACTGGAAGCGACAGAACGTTTCGTGAAGCTGGATGCACTGCGCAAAATTCAGTTCGACATCCTTGAACGTCTGCAGAACCCGAACGTCATTCGCGAGGAAGTGGAACGTCTGCTGGAAAATATCACCACTCTGGCAGAAGCGGCCTCTCTGGCCACCTCCACCGCCCTGACCGACGAACTGGTCAGCCACGGCGAGCTGATGTCCACCCTGCTGTTTGTTGAAATCATGCGCGAGCGTAACGTTCAGGCGCAGTGGTTTGACGTGCGTAAAGTAATGCGTACCAGCGATCGCTTTGGCCGCGCCGAGCCGGACGTTGAAGCGCTGGCGGAGCTGACCAATCAGCAGCTGGCACCGCGCCTGGCAGACGGTATCGTGGTCACCCAGGGCTTTATCGGCAGTGAAGCGAAAGGCCGCACCACCACGCTTGGTCGTGGCGGCAGCGACTACACCGCCGCGCTGCTGGGCGAAGCCCTGCATGCAACGCGCGTGGATATCTGGACTGACGTTCCGGGTATTTACACCACCGACCCGCGCGTCGTTTCCGCAGCTAAACGTATTGATGTGATCGCTTTTGAAGAAGCGGCTGAAATGGCCACCTTCGGTGCAAAAGTGCTGCACCCGGCGACGCTTTTGCCAGCCGTACGCAGCGATATTCCGGTCTTCGTCGGCTCCAGTAAAGATCCGAAAGCGGGCGGGACGCTGGTCTGCAAGAAAACGGAAAACCCACCGCTGTTCCGCGCCCTGGCCCTGCGCCGTCGTCAGACGCTGGTGACGCTCCACAGCCACAATATGCTGCATTCACGCGGTTTCCTGGCGGAAGTGTTTGGCATTCTGGCGCGCCACAATATCTCGGTGGATCTGATCACCACCTCTGAAGTGAGCATTGCGCTAACGCTGGACACCACCGGCTCGACCTCCACCGGCGACACGCTGCTGACGCAGTCGCTGCTGATTGAGCTGTCTGAGCTGTGCCGCGTGGAAGTGGAAGAAGACCTGGCGCTGGTTGCCATCATCGGCAACAAGCTATCGCGCGCCTGCGGCGTGGGTAAAGAGGTGTTCGGCGTGCTCGACCCGTTCAGCATCCGCATGATCTGCTACGGCGCATCCAGCTACAACCTCTGCTTCCTGGTGCCTGCCGATCAGGCCGAGCAGGTCGTGCAGAAACTTCATCAGAATTTGTTTGAATAAAATTCGTTAGCACGATAAACAATACCTATAAGCCGGGCACAGACCCGGCTTTTTCATAACTAAACAACACGACAATACTGCAAGGAATCCACTATGTTATCCGCTATTACTCGGCTGTTGCCGTTATGGGCGCTGCTGCTCTCCGTACTCGCGTATTACACCCCCGCCACGTTCACAGGCATTGGTCCGTGGGTCGCCACGCTGCTGATGCTGATCATGTTCGGTATGGGCGTGCATCTGAAAATCGACGACTTTAAACGCGTGCTGTCTCGCCCTGCTCCCGTCGCGGCAGGGATTTTCCTGCATTACCTGGTGATGCCGCTTGCGGCGTGGCTGCTGGCGATGGCCTTTAAGATGCCGCCCGATCTCTCCGCCGGGATGGTGCTGGTGGGCAGCGTGGCCAGCGGCACGGCGTCCAACGTCATGATCTACCTGGCGAAAGGGGATGTGGCGCTCTCCGTCACGATCTCGTCCGTTTCCACGCTGGTGGGCGTGATTGCCACACCGCTGTTAACCCGCCTGTACGTGGACGCGCATATTCAGGTGGACGTGACGGGCATGCTGCTCAGCATTCTGCAGATTGTGGTGATCCCGATTGCGCTGGGGCTGGTCATTCACCATCTTTTCCCGCGCGTGGTGAAGGCCGTTGAGCCGTACCTGCCTGCGTTTTCGATGGTCTGCATTCTGGCGATCATCAGCGCCGTGGTGGCGGGTTCCGCATCGCACATTGCCTCCGTGGGCTTTGTGGTGATTATCGCCGTGGTGCTGCATAACACGATTGGCCTGCTTGGCGGCTACTGGGGCGGGAAGCTGTTTGGTTTTGACGAATCGACCTGCCGCACGCTGGCAATTGAGGTCGGCATGCAGAATTCCGGCCTGGCGGCGGCGCTCGGTAAAATTTACTTCTCCCCGCTGGCGGCCCTGCCTGGCGCGCTGTTCTCCGTCTGGCATAACCTCTCCGGCTCGCTGCTGGCGGGCTACTGGTCCGGCAAACCGATTGATGAACAAACGAAAAAAGATGCGGTGAAGCAGGGTTAATTTACGCGGCTTGCTTTACACTGAAGCCTCTCTATCAGGAGGCTTCAGCAATGGCTACACCACGTTTGACCCAGAAAGACATGACGGAAGCCGAGCAGCGTGAACTGAAAACGCTTCTCGACCGCGCCCGTATCGCACATGGCCGCACGCTGACCAACGCCGAAACCAATCAGGTGAAAAAAGAGTACATCGATAAGCTGATGGCGCAGCGTGACGCTGCGGCGAAAAAAGCCCGCAAGCTGAAAAAAGAGCAGGCTTATAAACCCAATGCAGAAGCGACCTTTTCCTGGTCGGCCACAACGTCTACCCGTGGAAGGCGCTAATCAGCGCCCTTTCTTTTTGCGCCCCGGCTGGGTAAAGCGTTTTCCATTACCCGGCTTGCCTCGCCCTTTCTCTTCCACCTGAGGCACCTTCACCACCGGGCGCTTAATCGCCTGGGTTTTCGGTTTTGCTTTGGCCTTCGGCTTCGCTTCGGACGAGGAGTTCTCGATAAGCTTGAAGAGCTCAATCAGCTCGTCATCCGTTAAATCGCGCCACTCGCCCAGCGGAATGCCGGACAGGCTGACGTTCATGATGCGCGTGCGTTCCAGCTTCGTCACTTCATAACCGAAGTGCTCGCACATGCGGCGGATCTGGCGGTTCAGGCCCTGCACCAGCGTAATGCGGAACGCGAACGGCGCTTCTTTCTTCACCTTACACTTTTTCGTGACGGTACCGAGGATCGGCACCCCGGCGCCCATGCCGCGAATAAATTCGTCCGTGACCGGCTTATTGACCGTCACAATGTACTCTTTCTCGTGGTCGTTACCGGCACGCAGGATTTTGTTGACCAGATCGCCGTGGTTGGTGAGGAAAATCAGCCCCTGAGAGTCTTTGTCCAGACGGCCAATAGGGAAGATACGGCTGCTGTGGTTCACGAAATCAACGATGTTGTCCCGCTCGCCGTCTTCCGTTGTGCTGACAATCCCAACCGGTTTGTTCAACGCGATAAACACCAGGTCTTCAGCATCGCGCGGTTCGATGACCTGACCATTCACTTTAACCACATCGCCAGGGACCACCTGGTCGCCGATGGTGGCGCGTTTGCCGTTAAGAAACACGTTACCTTGCTCAATGTAACGGTCAGCCTCGCGACGTGAGCAGATCCCGCTCTCGCTAATGTATTTGTTTAATCGGGTTGATTGAGTTGGCAGCATAGTTTCTCCTGTGAAGGGCGAAATATACCTTAGGTTTGGGCCGAAAAAAAAGATTAGCTGACGGTAACTGAAGCGGGTTTTTTCGTTTGCGAGACGCTTTCAGGATTTAGCGTCAGGCCATTTATCCTTGAGCTAACTCCTTTTAGCTTTACTCTCCAGAGACAACTATTTGTAGTTTATAAATCACATGGAGTAATATGAAGGAGATAGTTCAGACAGAATCCTTCCAACGCTGGGAGCAAAACTTAAAAGATCGGCGAGCGAAGACCATTATCGCTTCCCGCCTCTTTCGGTTGGCAAATGGTTTAGCGGGCGACATTAAACCCGTTGGGGAAGGTATAAGTGAGCTGAGGATCCACTATGGTCCGGGCTACAGAATCTATTTTAAAGACCAGGGCAATTGCATCATCGTGCTGTTGTCTGGTGGTGACAAAAGCAGCCAGGCCAGAGACATACTTATGGCAAAAATGCTGAGCAATGTATCCCAATGGCAGGAGTGAATGAGCATGCATAAATTAACATCCTACGATCCAGCAAACGCGCTGGTGGATGATGAGGAAATCGCCGTGTTTGTGGCTGATGCCTTAGAAACGGGCGACTCAGCGTATATTGCTAAAGCGCTGGGCGTCATCGCGCGCGCGAAAGGAATGTCGACCATTTCACAGCAAACTGGCCTATCACGAGAGCAACTGTATCGATCGTTCAGTGATAAAGGAAACCCAACGCTTAAAACCACTCTGGCGGTCATGAAAGCATTGGGTCTTGGGTTAACAATCAAACACGCCGGAGATTAATACTCATCCCGCTCGTCGTCTTCATCCGGCTGCTCCATCACGCTGTACGCCACCGCGCAGAACAACGAGTTGAGACGCTTCATATCCCCCAGCAGCCCCAGATGCAGGGAGCTGGTTTCGATGCTCTGCACGTTCTGCTGGTGCAGACGCTCAACGTGCGCGTGCGAGTAGCGGCGGTTCAGAATACGGAAACGATGCTTGTTGCGACGCAGGCGGCGCGCGCTCGGGACGTCGCTGGAGAAGAAGACCAGCATCGCCAGCTTGAGGTTGCTGACCAGCTGTTCGTGCAGCGCTTCCAGCTCCTTCAGGCCTTCCACGGAGAACGCCCGACGCGCGGCCAGAGATTTGTCGGCGATCTCGCTGCCCATACGCTCAACGATATCCGAGGCCTGCTCAAGGTTAAGCGACATCTCGATAATTTCCGCCCAGCGGCGGGACTCCTCTTCCGCCAGCTCGTCCTGCGGCATACGCGCCAGATAAAGCTTGATGGCGGTATAAAGCACGTTGATATCGTCCGCCAGTCTGCGCAGTTCTTTCTCTTCACGCGGCTCGCCGTGCATCACCTTCTGCAGCCCTTCGAGCATGGTTTCCATCGCATCGCCCATGCGCAGCGTCTCGCGCGCGGCATTCGCCAGCGCCAGCGCCGGGGTATCCAGCGCGGACGTATCCAGGTGCTTCGGCTTCAGGCGCGCATCCAGCTCAGGTTCGTCCTGAATGAGACGTTCGCAGAAGCGGGCCATCGGCCCGGCAAAAGGCACCATCGCCAGGCAGCGTACCAGGTTGTAGAACACGTGGAAGTAGATCACCAGCTCCGCCTTCGGCAGCGGGAGATTGTCCATCAGGTTCGCCAGCGGGTGAACGAACGGCAGAATAATCAGGCTGCCCACCAGCTTAAACAGCAGGCTGCCGAGGGCCACGCGGCGGGCTGCGGCGTTGGCCGCGCTGTTATTGAGCATCGCCAGCAGGCCGGAGCCGAGGTTGGCCCCGATCACCAGACACAGCGCCACCGGGAAGGAGATCGCCCCTGTGGCGGTTAAGGTCGCCGTCAGAAGAACCGCCGCCAGGCTGGAGTAGCTGACGATGGCAAACACCGCGCCAATCAGAGCATCCAGCATAATGTCCCCGGTCAGGGAAGCGAAGATGACCTGCACGCCGTTGGCCTCGGTGATTGGCGTGACCGCCTGCACAATCAGCTCCAGCGCCAGCAGAATCAGCCCCAGGCCTATCCCTACGCGCCCGAGCTGTCCGGCGCGCGTCTGCTTGCGGCCGAGGAAGAAGATAACGCCGATAAAAATCAGCAGCGGCGACAGCCAGGAGAGATCGAAGGTCAGGATACGCGCCATCAGCGCGGTACCCACATCAGCCCCCAGCACAATCACCAGCGCCGGGGCCAGCGCCACCAGATCCTGCGCCACAAAGGAGGTAACAAGCAGGGTCGTGGCGTTGCTGCTCTGAACCAGTGCCGTTACGCCAATGCCCGCGCAGAAGGCGAGCGGCTTCTTCTCAACGCTGCTGCTGAGGACGGTACGTAAACGGGCGCCAAAAACGCGCATCACGCCGGTACGGACGATATGGGTGCCCCATACGAGCAGGGCGACTGCAGAGAGCAGGTGTAACAGTGTCAGCACGGAAGTGGTTTCTCCTTATCGTTATTCATTTTCCTTAGATTCAGTATAAGGGTTTAAACGTAAGAAAGAGACAGGGCGCCCAATGAGCGCCCTGTTTGTTGTAAGGAAAAGTGATTTTAGTCGGCGTCGTAGCCGAGATTTGGCGCCAGCCAGCGCTCCACTTCAGACACGCTCATGCCTTTGCGCAGGGCGTAATCTTCAATCTGATCCCGCTGCAGCTGCGCCACGGCAAAATACTTGCTGTCCGGATGGCTGAAGTACCAGCCGGAAACGGACGCCCCTGGCCACATGGCGAACGACTCGGTGAGCTTCATGCCGGTATGGGTTTCTACGTCCAGCAGCTTCCAGATGGTGCCTTTTTCGGTATGCTCCGGACAGGCCGGATAGCCCGGCGCCGGGCGAATGCCCTGGTAGTTTTCGCGGATCAGCTCCTCATTGCTGAGGTTTTCGTTCGCCGCGTAGCCCCAGTGCACCTTACGAACGCGCTCGTGCAGGTACTCGGCAAAGGCTTCCGCGAGGCGGTCGGCAATCGCTTTCACCATGATTTTATTGTAATCATCGTGCTGCGCTTCGAATGCGTCAGCCAGCGCGTCTTCTTCCAGACCGCCGGTTACCGCAAAGGCGCCGATATAATCGGCTTTACCACTTAACTTAGGTGCAACGAAATCGGCCAGACAGTAGTTGGCAAAGCCCACTTTTTCCGTTTGCTGGCGCAGATGGCGGCTGACCGCCAGCACGTGGGTGCGGGTTTCATCGCGATAAATTTCAACGTCGTCGCCCACGCGGTTGGCCGGAAACAGGCCCACCACGCCGCGCGGGTTAAGGGTTTTCTCCGCGCTCAGCATGTCGAGCATGTCGTTGGCATCTTTAAACAGGCGTTTCGCCTCCTCGCCAACCACCTCATCCTCCAGGATACGAGGATATTTGCCCGCCAGCGACCAGGTCATAAAGAACGGCGTCCAGTCGATGTAGTTGCGCAGCGTTTCGATGCTGGCGCTGACCTCCTGAACGCCCAGGCGATGCGCGACCGGCGGCGTATAGCTCGACCAGTCAAACGCCAGATCGTTATCGCGCGCAGCCTGGAGTGAAACAGGCGGGGTGCGCGGTTTCTTGCGCCCGTGCTGGATGCGAACGGTTTCGTACTCTTTGCGGGTGCGCTCAACAAACTCGTCGCGCTGTGTGTCGGAGAGCAGCGCGGAGACCACGCCCACCGTGCGCGAGGCGTTCTGCACGTAGACCGTCGGCCCGCTGTAGTTCTGCTCGATTTTCACCGCCGTGTGCGCTTTCGAGGTGGTCGCCCCGCCAATCAGCAGTGGAATGGTGAAGCCCTGTCGCTCCATCTCTTTTGCCACGTTGACCATTTCGTCCAGCGACGGCGTAATAAGCCCGGAGAGGCCAATCAGGTCAGCATTCACTTCGCGCGCGGTCTTGAGGATTTTGTCCGCCGGGACCATCACGCCAAGGTCGATAATTTCGTAGTTATTACACTGCAGCACTACGCCGACGATATTCTTGCCGATGTCGTGCACGTCGCCCTTCACGGTGGCGATAACCATCTTGCCGTTGCTGGAGCCTTTCTCTTTGCTGGCTTCGATGTAGGGCTCAAGATACGCTACCGCCTGCTTCATCACGCGGGCGGATTTCACCACCTGCGGCAGGAACATCTTGCCCTCGCCGAACAGATCGCCGACCACGTTCATGCCGTCCATCAGCGGGCCTTCGATCACCTCAATCGGGCGGGCTGCCTGCTGGCGCGCCTCTTCGGTATCAAGCTCGATAAATTCGGTGATGCCTTTGACCAGCGAGTATTCCAGACGCTTTTTCACGTCCCAGGAACGCCACTCGGCCTGCTGAACATTTGCCGCCTCATCCGATTTGCTGCCGCGGTACTTCTCCGCCAGGTCCAGCATGCGCTCGGTGGCGTCGTCGCGGCGGTTAAGGATCACGTCCTCTACGGCGTCGCGCAGCTCGGCAGGCAGGTCGTCGTAAATCGCCAGCTGTCCGGCGTTAACGATCCCCATGTCCATGCCGTTGCGGATGGCGTAGTAAAGAAACACGGCGTGGATTGCTTCGCGCACCGGGTCGTTACCGCGGAACGAGAACGACACGTTTGATACGCCGCCGGAGATCAGCGCGTGCGGCAGCTCGCGCTTGATGTCCTCACATGCCCCGATAAAGTCCTGGGCGTAGTTGTTGTGCTCTTCAATCCCGGTCGCGACGGCGAAGATATTCGGGTCAAAGATAATGTCTTCCGGCGGGAAGCCCACCTCTTCGGTCAAAATCTTGTACGCGCGGCGGCATATCTCAATTTTGCGCTCGCGGGTATCCGCCTGACCCACTTCGTCGAAGGCCATGACCACCACGGCGGCACCGTAGCGGCGGACCATCTTCGCGTGGTGGATAAAGATATCAACGCCCTCTTTCATCGAGATAGAGTTGACGATGCCTTTACCCTGGATGCACTTCAGCCCTTTTTCGATGACTTCCCATTTGGACGAGTCGATCATGATCGGCACGCGGGCGATGTCCGGCTCACCGGCAATCAGGTTGAGGAAACGCACCATCGCCGCTTCGGCGTCGAGCATCCCCTCATCCATGTTGATATCGATAATCTGCGCGCCGCTTTCAACCTGCTGGCGGGCAACGTCCAGCGCTTCACTGTATTTCTCTTCTTTAATCAGGCGCTTGAACTTTGCCGAACCGGTGACGTTAGTACGCTCACCCACGTTCACAAACAGGCTGTCGTCGCCGATGGTCAACGGCTCCAGGCCGGACAGACGACAGGCAACCGGAAGCTCGGGCAGCTTGCGCGGCGGCAGACCGGCGACGGCGTTGCTCATGGCCGCGATGTGCTCCGGCGTGGTGCCGCAGCAGCCGCCAACAATGTTCAGGAAGCCAGACACGGCCCACTCGCGGATTTGCGCCGCCATGGTGTCGGCATCGAGATCGTATTCACCGAATGCGTTCGGCAGACCGGCGTTCGGGTGGGCGGTGACGTAGCATTCCGCGATGCGGGAAAGTTCCTGCACGTACTGGCGCAGTTCATCTGGACCCAGCGCGCAGTTCAGGCCGAAGGAGAGCGCTTCGGCGTGACGCAGGGAGTTATAAAACGCTTCGGTTGTCTGACCGGACAGGGTGCGGCCGGAGGCATCGGTGATGGTGCCGGAAATCATGATCGGCAGGTCAACGCCCAGCGCCTCGAACTCCTCTTTCACCGCGTAAATCGCGGCTTTGGCGTTGAGGGTGTCGAATACGGTTTCAATCAGGATCAGATCGGAACCGCCTTCCACCAGCGCTTTGGTCGATTCCCGGTAGGCCGCAACCAGCTGATCGAAGGTGATATTACGAAACGCCGGGTCGTTGACGTCCGGTGAAATCGACGCGGTGCGGTTCGTCGGGCCCAGCACCCCGGCAACGTAGCGAGGCTTGTCCGGCGTGCGGGCCGTCCACTCGTCGGCGCAGGCGCGCGCCAGCTTCGCGGCTTCCAGGTTGATTTCCGCCGACAGGGATTCCATCTGGTAATCCGCCATGGCGATGGTTGTCGAGTTGAAGGTGTTGGTTTCAACGATATCCGCACCCGCTTCGAAGTAGGCGTTGTGGATATCCTTAATCACGGACGGCTTGCTGAGCACCAGCAGGTCGTTGTTCCCTTTCAGGTCGCAGGGCCAGTCGGCAAAGCGTTCGCCGCGGAAATCGTCTTCACTCAGACGATACCCCTGGATCATGGTGCCCATGCCGCCGTCCAGCACCAGAATTCGTTCATTTAACTGCGCACGCAGTTGCTCTACTTTGCTGCTCACACTTGCTCCCGACAACGCTCAACAAGGCCAAAAGTCTGCGTTCCATACTGGCACAATCTCGTAGGGTGGAAAAGCCGCACAGCGGTAACATGAGACATGTTCACCATCACTCCTCCGATCAGTCAGGATAACGGTTGCAAATTCACCAAATAAAACGAAAATGATTTCCACGATACAGAAAAAGGAGATCGTCATGGTCGCGACCGTTCCCGCTAAACGCGGCAGAAAACCTGCTGCCACCACCGCCGCCACACAACAGGGCGGACAGGTTCAATCGCTCACGCGCGGTTTGAAGCTGCTGGAGTGGATAGCCGAGTCGCACGGCAGCGTGGCCCTGACGGAGCTGGCCCAGCAGGCTGGCCTACCTAACTCCACGACGCACCGCCTGCTGACCACCATGCAACAGCTGGGCTTTGTCCGCCAGGTCGGCGAGCTTGGCCACTGGGCGGTGGGCGCGCATGCGTTTATCGTCGGCAGCAGCTTCCTGCAGAGCCGCAACCTGCTGGCGATTGTGCATCCGATTCTGCGCAAGCTGATGGAGGAGTCCGGCGAGACCGTAAACCTGGCGGTGCTGGACCAGAGCGACCACCAGGCGATTATCATCGACCAGGTGCAGTGCACGCAGCTGATGCGCATGTCCGCACCGATTGGCGGTAAGCTGCCGATGCATGCCTCCGGGGCGGGGAAAGCGTTTCTCTCGCAGCTAAGCGAAGAGCAGGTGACGGGGCTGCTGCACCGTAAAGGGCTGCACGCCTATACCCACGCCACGCTGGTATCGCCCGTGCATCTGAAAGAAGATCTGGCCCTGACCCGCAAGCGCGGCTATTCGTTTGATGATGAAGAACATGCCCTGGGCCTGCGCTGCCTCGCGTCCTGCATTTTTGACGAGCACCGCGAGCCGTTTGCCGCCATCTCCATCTCCGGGCCGATTTCGCGCATGACCGACGACCGCGTGACCGAGCTGGGCGCGCTTGTGATTAAGGCGGCGAAAGAGGTGACGCTGGCGTACGGTGGGATTCGTTAAGATTGAGGCGGCCTGATGCCCTCACCCACAGGGAGAGGGAGAAAACCTGATGCAAAACCGCTGTTTACGGCGGTAAGCGTACACATCTTCCACATGCCCATTTTTGATCCGCGTTTGCAGCCCGCGCCAGTAGCTGGCGCGGAACAGATCCTCATGCATTTCTTCGAATAGCGGCCCGATGCGCGGGTCAGCGCACAGCCAGTGGCGAAACTCCTCCGGAAACACATCGCCCGGCGAGACGCTGTACCACGGCTCGCTGGAAAGCTCATCTTCCGGGTAGCGGGGCTGGGGTATATCGCGGAAGTTCACCTCGGTCATGTAGCAAATTTCGTCGTAATCGTAGAACACCACCCGCCCGTGACGGGTGACGCCGAAGTTTTTAAACAGCATGTCGCCCGGGAAAATATTGGCGGCGGCAAGCTGGCGAATCGCGTTGCCGTATTCTTCAATGGCATCCCGCAGTGCCTGACCTTCGGACTGCTCAAGCCAGATATTCAGCGGCACCATGCGGCGTTCGATGTAGAGATGGCTAATCACGATTTTATCACCCAGATCGGTGATTTTCGCTGGCGCTTCCTGCATTAACAGCGCCATGAGCGCCGGGTCGATCTGCTGTTTATCCAGCACAAAGTTTTCGAACTCCTGGGTATCCGCCATGCGCCCGACGCGATCGTGCTCTTTCACCAGCTGATAGCAGGCGCGAACGTGCGCGGCGGTCATCTCTTTCTGCGGCGCGAATCTGTCTTTAATCACCTTAAAGACCCGGTCGAAACCCGGCAGCGTAAACACCAGCATCACCATGCCGCGAATACCGGGCGCTTCGATAAACTGCTCATCGGCGGCGGTGACATAGCGCAGGTACTCCCGGTAGCTTTCCGTTTTGGCGTGCTTCTGGCAGCCAATCGCCATATACAGCTCGGCGGTGGTTTTGCCCGGCAGGATCTCACGCAGCCACTCCACCAGGGCGGCAGGCAGCGGAGCGTATACCATGAAATAGGAGCGGGCGAAGCCAAACACAATGCTGGCCTCGGCGCTGGTGGTCAGGCAGGTATCGACAAACAGTTCCCCGTCGTCGGTACGGTGAATGGGCAGCAGAAACGGCACAATGGCGGTCGGCGTAACCAGTTTGCCCACCAGCCAGGCGGCTTTATTGCGGTAGAAAAGCTCGTTGGCCACCTGCAAATGGCTATGGCTGAGCACCTCCGCGCCGAAGGTTTCGTTGAGATGCGCGTGGATATAACCGATATCCCGGGTTTTGTTCTCCCAGGGCAGTCGCAGCGGCAGATCCGTTAGCACGCGGTGCAGGAGCTTTTCCCATCCGCGATCGGGAAAGAAATCTTTCGCCAGCGGACGGGGAATGGTTCGAAAGCGTCGCTCGGGCTGGGAGCTGAAGATAAATAACCGCTCAGGAGATAGTGAGCGGTGGTCAAATAACCGGCAATAGACGGAGTTGAAAAAGCTCTCCGCAATCTCGAAGCGCGGGTAATCGGGTAACAGATGGGTGTAGTGCTCCTTCACGCGCAGTAAAAATTCCGCGTCCGGGCTTTTACCGTCGGTAATACAGCTCAGCTGCTCCACCACCAGACCCACGTGGTGGTCATAGAGATGGATACGGTGCTTCATGGCCTGCTGAACCGCATGCCAGTCTGCATGTTCGAAGCGCTGCTGCGCGCCGGATGTCACTTCAAGAAAACGACCATACTGGGCATCGAAGCCCTGCAAAATAGTTTGGGCAATCAGCAATTCCAGGCCACGCGACATATATTCCCCCTCACCCCAACCCTCTCCCCGAGAAGGGAGAGGGGGAAAAGATTAGAACTGTGCTTCTTCCGTTGAACCCGTTAAGGCGGTGACGGAGGAGGTGCCGCCCTGAATGATGGTCGTCACGTTATCGAAGTAGCCAGTTCCCACCTCCTGCTGGTGAGACACAAAGGTATAACCGTCTTTACCCGCCGCAAACTCCGGCTGCTGCACCTTCTCAACGTAGTGCTTCATGCCCTCACCCTGCGCATAGGCGTGCGCCAGGTCGAACATGTTGAACCACATGCTGTGGATACCGGCCAGGGTAATGAACTGGTATTTGTAGCCCATGTCGGACAGCTGCTGCTGGAAGCTGGCGATGGTTTTGTCATCCAGCTTTTTCTGCCAGTTAAATGATGGCGAGCAGTTGTAGGCCAGCAGTTTGCCCGGATACTTCGCGTGGATGGCGTCGGCAAAGCGTTTTGCCAGCGCCAGATCCGGCGTAGACGTTTCACACCAGACCAGGTCCGCGTACGGCGCGTACGCCAGACCGCGGCTAATTGCCTGCTCGATACCCGCGTGGGTACGATAGAAGCCTTCACTGGTGCGCTCGCCGGTGATGAACTCGCTGTCGTACGGGTCGCAGTCAGAGGTGATCAGGTCCGCCGCGTCCGCATCGGTACGGGCAATCACCAGCGTCGGCACGCCGAGCACGTCAGCAGCCAGACGCGCGGCAACCAGCTTCTGTACGGCTTCTTGTGTAGGAACCAGCACCTTACCGCCCATGTGTCCGCATTTTTTCACTGACGCCAGCTGGTCTTCGAAGTGAACGGCCGCTGCACCGGCCTCAATCATCGATTTCATCAGCTCGAAGGCGTTCAGCACGCCGCCGAAGCCCGCTTCCGCATCCGCGACGATCGGCAGGAAATAGTCAATAAAGCGCGGATCGTTGGGTTCGATACCGGCGGCCCACTGGATCTGATCCGCTCGGCGGAAGGTATTGTTGATCCGATCCACCACCGACGGCACGGAGTTAGCCGGATAGAGCGACTGATCCGGGTACATGCTGGACGCCAGGTTAGCGTCCGCCGCAACCTGCCAGCCGGAGAGATAGATAGCTTCAATACCCGCCTTCGCCTGCTGCAGCGCCTGACCGCCGGTCAGCGCGCCGAGGCTGTTGATGTAGCCCTTTTTAGAGCCACCGTGCAGCAGCTTCCACATTTTCGCCGCACCGTTCTGTGCCAGCGTGCATTCCGGATTGACCGAGCCGCGTAATTTCACCACTTCCTCCGCGCTGTAAGGACGGCGGATGCCTTCCCAGCGAGGCTGTGTCCACTCTTTCTTCAACTCTTCGATTTGTTGGGTACGGGTTTTCATGTGCAGATGCTCCATATTGTTATGTGGTGAGTTACGCCAGGAAGCGGTAGCCCGGCAGGGTCAGGAAGTCGATTAAGTCATCTGATGTGGTGATTTGTTCCATCAGGCGCGCAGCGTCGTCAAAACGCCCACTGCTGAAGCGGTGCTCGCCCAGTTCGTCCTGGATCACCCGCATCTCTTCGGCCAGCATCTGGCGGAACAGGGATTTGGTCACCGGCTTGCCGTTGCTGAGCGTTTTTTGATGGTGGATCCACTGCCAAATGGAGGTACGTGAGATCTCCGCCGTCGCGGCATCTTCCATCAGACCGTAGATAGGTACGCAGCCGTTGCCGGAGATCCACGCTTCGATGTACTGGACCGCGACGCGGATATTGGCACGCATGCCCTCTTCCGTACGCTCGCCCGCACACGGTGCCAGCAGCTGTTCTTCAGCCGTTGGGGCATCGTCTTCACGCGTGACAAACAGCTGGTTTTTGTTGTCGCCGAGAACGCGGTTGAAGACCTCCATCGCCGTATCGGCAAGGCCAGGATGGGCAATCCACGTGCCGTCGTGACCGTTACGGGCTTCAAGCTCTTTGTCGGCCTTCACCTTGTTGAGCACCTGATTATTGCGCTCTGCGTCTTTGCTCGGGATAAATGCCGCCATGCCGCCCATCGCAAAGGCGCCGCGCTTGTGGCAGGTTTTGATCAGAAGGCGCGAGTAGGCGCTCAGGAACGGTTTATCCATGGTCACGACCTGACGATCCGGCAGTACGCGGTCGGGGTAGTTTTTCAGGGTTTTGATGTAGCTGAAAATATAGTCCCAGCGTCCGCAGTTCAGGCCGACAATGTGGTCGCGCAGGGCGTGCAGAATTTCATTCATCTGGAACACGGCAGGCAGCGTTTCAATCAGCAGCGTGGCTTTGATGGTGCCGCGCTGCAGGTTGAAACGATCTTCCGCGTAGCTGAACACTTCGCTCCACCAGGCCGCTTCCTGCCAGGCCTGCGTTTTTGGCAGATAGAAATAGGGACCGCTGCCTTTAGCCAGGAGGGCTTTGTAGTTGTGGAAGAAATAGAGCGCGAAATCAAACAGGCTGCCCGGGATGGCTTCCCCACGCCAGGTGACATGTTTTTCAGGCAGGTGCAGACCGCGTACGCGACAGATCAGCACCGCCGGGTTCGGTTTGAGCTGGTAAATTTTGCCGGTTTCGTTGGTATAGCTGATGGTGCCGTTCACGGCGTCGCGCAGGTTGATCTGCCCTTCGATGACCTTACGCCAGTCCGGCGCCAGTGAGTCTTCAAAATCGGCCATGAAGACTTTAACGTTGGCGTTCATGGCGTTGATCACCATTTTGCGCTCTACCGGACCGGTGATCTCAACGCGACGATCCTGTAAATCTTCAGGGATGCCGCGGATTTTCCACTCGCCGCGACGAATGGAAGTGGTTTCCGAAATGAAGCCAGGCAACTTGCCATCGTCAATTTCCTGCTGCTGATGAATGCGTGCCGCCAGCAGCTTATTGCGCTGCGGCGTAAAGCGGGTCACCAGTTCAGTCAGAAACTCTACCGCTTCCGCCGTCAAAACCTGCTGTTCTTGCTCGCCATACGGCTGGGTAAAGGCCAGTTCATCGACCGTCGTTGCCTGTTGAGTCATTACTCTGCTCCTCATCAAAGATCCAAAATCACGCCCCCGATGCGAACGAAAGATCGTTGGGTAGTTTTCGCTCAGCAGAATTAAGACTATCTATATTTTTTCTAAAATCAAAAACAATTTCCATTTTAATTGTTAATTGCAATTAATTTATTGATTTTGTTGAGATTAAAGTTTTATCGAATGGTGAGTGACATTTCGGAAATAAAAAAGGCACCCGAAGGTGCCTGATTTGAATAGCTGAAACGCTTTAGGATCGTTTAGTGCAGAAGATTACTCCAGCGTCGGATTCATGTGGCGCAGATCGTATGGCGTGATCTGGTAGACGTAATAGTTGAGCCAGTTAGTGAAAAGCAAATTCCCGTGACTGCGCCAGGTTGCTCTCGGTTTGTTCTGCGGATCGTCTTTGGGGAAATAGTTGTACGGTACATCCGGATTAAGACCCGCTTCGACATCACGGAAATACTCTGACGCGAGAGTATGCGGATCGTATTCAGGATGCCCGGTCACAAAAGCAATGCGTTTATCCTTGCTGGCAAACAGGTAAGCATCCCCGTCTTCCGTTTCGGCCAGGATCTCCAGATCGGTGTAATCACGAATCAGCTGGGCCGGGAAATCGGCGTAGCGAGAATGCGGGGCCAGGAAAGAGTCATCGAAACCACGCGTCAGCAACGCGTGGGGGTGAAGAATGTGGTGTTCGTAGACGCCGGAGAGCTTTTCAGTGCGGGTTTGCTTGGGGATGCCATAAAGAATATTCAGCGCGGCTTGTACCGCCCAACAGACAAACAATGTGGAGGTAACGTGATCTTTTGCCCACTCCAGAACCTGTTTGATCTGCGGCCAGTAAGCGACATCGTTAAATTCCACCAGACCGAGCGGCGCGCCGGTCACGATCAGTCCGTCGAAGTTTTCCCCCTGAATGTCATCAAAGTTGCAGTAGAAGTTATTCAGATGCTCAGCAGGCGTGTTACGCGACTCGCGGGCATCGATTCGCAGCAGCTGAATATCGACCTGCAGCGGGGAGTTCGACAGAAGACGCAGGAACTGGTTTTCTGTTTCGATCTTTTTTGGCATCAGATTGAGAATAAGCACCTTCAGCGGACGAATTTCCTGACCTGTCGCACGCGAAGCCGTCATGACGAAGACGTTTTCTTCACGCAAGAAATTGACGGCTGGTAGCTCGTCCTGCACCCGAATCGGCATAACTTTATATCCTCACAGCATACGTATAAACGTTTAGACATCCAGATAGCTAACGATACCCAGAAACGATTGGAAAGTCGAGTCTGCATGTCCAAGGTGAGAAAGTTTCAGGAACAAGGGGAGGAGAAAAACAAAAGCAAAAAACCCCGCACCTTACGGTACGGGGTTCTTCTATTTGATGCCTGGCAGTTCCCTACTCTCACATGGGGAGACCCCACACTACCATCGGCGCTACGGCGTTTCACTTCTGAGTTCGGCATGGGGTCAGGTGGGACCACCGCGCTAAAGCCGCCAGGCAAATTCTGTTAATCTGTATCAGGCTGAAAATCGTGTCTCTCTCTTCGCCAAAACAGCTTCGGCGTTGTAAGGTTAAGCCTCACGGTTCATTAGTATCGGTTAGCTCAACGCATCGCTGCGCTTACACACCCGA